>CACHEI010000001.1 GCA_902578815.1 uncultured SAR116 cluster alpha proteobacterium
ATACGCTGATGTAAGTTGTCAGGGTCCGAGCACTTTTTCGATTGCTTTTCCTGTGTAATCAACCATCGGTATTATCCGCGCGTAATTCATATATCTGGGGCCAATTACACCTATCGCTCCCACAATAGACCTCTCTGCATTTCGGTACGGAGCAATAACAATTGAACAGCCAGTATTAGCGAAGAGCTTGTTCTCAGCACCAATGAAAATTTGTACACCATTACCTTCGCTTGTCGCGTCAAGCAGGCGTAGTGCGTTTTCCCGTGCTTCAAGAGCGTCAAACAAGCCCCTTATCAAGTCTAGTTGCTCGCCTACATTGACTTCATCGAGAAGGTTCGCCTGGCCCCGCATAATGAGTGCTGCACCCTCATCACCCTTGCCATCTGACCAAAGGCCAACACCCCGTTCAACAAGTTCAGCTGACAAGTCATCGAGCTCAGCACGACGTTCAGCAATTTCCAAGCGAATCAGTTTTGCGGCTGTTTCCATGTCGCGTCCAGCCAACCTGGCGCTCATGTAGTTTCCAGCGCGGATTAGAGCCGATTGTGGAAGGCCGGCTGGCAAATCGATGATCCGGTTTTCGACCTGTCCGTCAGTGCGCACCAGAACAGCAAGCGCGCGCCTCTCGCCAATTGGCACAAACTCGAAATGCTGCAGCTCAGCATTGCTTGCAGGTGACAGCACCAAGCTGGCACAGCTGGAAAGTCCAGAGAGCGTCTTGCTAGTCTTGTCCAGCAGTTCATTGATGCTTATACCACGCGCCGCACATTCACCATCGATCGACAGGCGTTCCGTTTCAGAGATGTCAGGATTAAACTCCATCAACCCATCGACGAACAGCCGCAATCCCGACTCCGTAGGGATACGCCCTGCCGAGGTATGCGGTGCAAATAACAGGCCAGCCTCTTCAAGATCGCTCATATTGTTGCGAATTGAGGCGGGCGACAAGTCAAGCGTCGTCATCTGCGACAGGGTTTTGGAACCGACAGGCTGGCCACCCTCGATATATGTTTCAACAAGCGTATTGAAAATTTCCATCGCCCGTGAGGAGAGCCCCTTTTGACAAACATTAGACATGCTCACAATGTTAGAAAGGCCAATGGAATCGGTCAATGGGGTGGTTGCCGCAATCAATACAAAAATACAAAACTTCTTGCGCTGGCCCAACCACAGAGGTAACCCAATAGGTAAGAACCTGCCAGCGCACTCATCCCATGCTGGCTCCATTAATAGTTACCGCACCTAAAGAGGCTTTTATGACCCGTCCCTCAGGCCGTGCCAACGACGCGCTGCGCAATGTCAAACTCGAACCTGGTTTTTCCCTGCATGCTGAAGGCTCCTGTCTAGCGAAATTCGGCAATACACATGTCCTGTGTACGGCATCAGTTGATGAACGTGTGCCCCCATTCCTTCGCAATTCTGGCAAGGGATGGATTACCGCAGAATATGGAATGCTGCCACGCTCAACGCATACACGCACCGACCGCGAAGCTGCGCGTGGCAAGCAAGGTGGCCGCAGCCTTGAAATTCAACGTCTTATTGGCCGGTCGCTCCGTGCAATCACTGACCTTTCGGCACTGGGTGAACGCCAGATAAAGATCGACTGTGACGTTTTGCAGGCCGATGGTGGAACCCGGACCACATCCATCACCGGCGCATGGGTGGCACTGCGACTTGCCTGTGACGGCCTGCTTCTCGGCGGGGCGATAACAAAACAGCCGCTGATCGATCAGGTCGCCGCTATTTCCTGCGGCATCTATCAGGGTGAAGCAGTGTTGGATCTAGACTATGATGAGGACAGCAATGCGGAAATTGACGCCAATTTCATCCTTAGCGCCGAGCGGGGCATCGTCGAGATACAGGCCACGGGTGAAGAACGTCCCTATTCGCGCGGTGAATTGAACCGTATGCTGGATCTGGCAGACAACGGCTGTGCCGAGCTGTTCTGCCTGCAGACCAACGCTGTTCGGGAAATGGTATCCTAACAACATGCAAACTAGACTATTCACAGAAAAAAAGCTTGTTGTGGCAACCCACAATCAGGGAAAGCTAAGCGAAATACGCGCGTTGCTTGTTGATCAGCAAATCGAGGTGCTTTCGGCTGGTGATATTGGCCTTGACGAGCCTGAAGAAACCGAAAACACCTTTAAAGGCAATGCGCGTCTGAAGGCCAGCGCAGCATCCCGAGCTTCTGGGTTTGTTGCCCTTGCTGATGACTCGGGTCTAGTCGTCGATGCGCTGGGCGGTGCACCGGGTATTTTTTCGGCACGTTGGGCCGGACCAAACAGGGACTTTTCTGTTGCTATGCAGAAAGTCGAAAACAAGTTTTCCAAGATAGCATCACCGGACAGACGGGCCCATTTCATCTGTTCGCTCTCACTGGCTTGGCCTGATAATTTCGATGTCACGGTTGAAGGTCGCGTTGATGGCCAGATTGTCTGGCCACCGCGTGGCAGTCGGGGGTTTGGCTATGATCCAATTTTCATTCCCGATGGCTGTAACCTCACCTTTGCTGAAATGGAGCCCGACCTGAAACATGCCATTGACCACCGCGCCGATGCCTTTGGCCAATTGCTCCGCGCCAGCTTTAGAAGATGAGCCATGAGGACCGGTTATTTGGGCTTTATGTTCACTGGCCCTTCTGCAAAGCAAAATGTCCCTATTGTGATTTCAATTCGCATGTCAGTAAGCAGATCAATTTTCCAGCATTTCAAGCCGGAATGCTTGCCGAGATGCGCCATCTTGCGAACCGTCTTGAGCAGCCATCAAGACTGTGCAGCATTTTTTTTGGGGGAGGAACTCCTAGCCTTATGCCGCCCGATCTGATCGCAGCCATCATTGCTGAGGCCGAACAGATTTTCGGATTTTCCACAGATATTGAAATCACCGCCGAAGCCAACCCAACTTCGGTTGAGGCCGCCGGACTGGCCAGCTTCAAATCTGCCGGTGTGAATCGCGTCTCTCTTGGTATTCAGGCGCTTGACCCAGCGCAGCTGCACTTTCTTGGACGGGAACATTCCGTAACCGAGGCACTAGAAGCATTAGCGCTGGTGCAGACCACCTTTGCAAAGGTATCGATCGACCTTATTTACGGTCTGCCAGGACAGACGCTAGGCAGCTGGCAGATGACACTTCAGAAATTGTTGGAGCTAGGGCTGGATCATCTGTCGCTTTATCAATTGACCATCGAAGCCGGCACCCTCTTCCATACGCGGTGGCGCCGTGGTGATGTATTGACAGGATCAGATGATCTTGTCGCAGATCTGTTTTTGATGACAAACGCCATAATGGAGGAGGCCGGACTCAGCGCTTATGAGGTGTCAAACTATGCACGAAACGGACATGAGTGCCAACACAACCTAAACTATTGGCAGGCGCAAGATTGGCTTGGTATCGGGCCTGGCGCACATAGCCGTTTTGACTATTGGGGACAGCGCATAGGGCTTGTCACGCGCCGTAGCCCAAAATCTTGGCTGGAGATGACAGCGCTTAACGGCCACGCCATCGAGGTCGAGAGTTTGGAAACGCCAACGGGATGGGCAAGCGAGATGTTGATGATGGGGCTGCGCTTAAAAGCCGGTGTTGATCTTGATCTCATCGAGCGGAAGTGTGGGCCACGCAAGCTTTGGCTTGATCTGGAAAGGCTCGAGACTCACCTCAATGCCGGGCTAGTGCATTTCATTCAGTATCAGAATAGTGAACGCCTCGCCACAACTGCCGGTGGCCGTCTTCTTTTGAACAGCTTGCTAGCAGACATTTCAAGGTAAATACTAAATCTTGTTAGGGGCCGGTTGCAGCAGTTTACCGGCACCATCAGTAATCTGGCGTAATTCAAAGGCCCTCACATTGCTACCTCCCGGCAGGAAGCGGAAAGCCCCACTGAAACCGTTGAAGCCCACGCTTGACAACAATTCCTTTTGCCAATTAGCACGGTCCTTCCCAGCCAAGACTTCAGCAATTGCAACAGCATCAAAACTCAACCGTGATAGAAGTCCGGGCCTATCTGACCAAACAGCGGTCCACTTTGCCACAAATTGATCGTCGGTGTTGCTCGGGCGGAAAGCAAAAAATCCCTTTTGCAAAGATGGTTCAGACAAAATCTGGCGCTGATTCCATTGCGCATTTCCAAGATACATGACGGCATCACTTCCGAGGTCATAATAGGCAAGAACAGGCGCCGTTCGTAATGCAAATTCGGCACCACCAGCAAAAATCAAAGCATCAAAAACTGGCGGCCTTTCAGGAACAATCTCATGCTCGACAGGCGCAACATAGCGCGAGAAACTCCTTATCGCGCGTTTCAGCAAATCCTCACTTTCCAGTGCCTGCTCCCGCAGAATCATACTGTCCACCGCGGGAAGGCCCGACTGCAAAAGTAGGCGCTGAGCGTGCTTCGCCAAACGCTTTCCAAAAGCGCTGTCCTCGGCAATGATGCCAAAGCGCTGTCTTCCATCAGCGATGGCATAGCCAAGCAGCAGATCAAGCTGCTGTTCTGGCAGATAACCCATCAGCCAGCTACCGCTGGAAGCGACACGCGCATTGTTGGATAGAAGCAGCATGGGGATACTTGCGGCATGGGCGACTGACCTCGCTTCGGCAACCGCGTCTGAAAAAAGTGGTCCTATCATTAGGTCACTTTCTGCCGCAACCGCTTCCTCGGCGGCACGGCGACCCCGCTGACCTCCCATCGTGTCGAACACCATCAGCTCTATAGTGGGGTTGAGTGCATTGAATAGAGCCAGTTCAGCACCTTTACGCAACTCCTCACCCATTTTTTGATAGACACCCGTAACTGGAAGCAACAGCGCAACGCGTGTTATGCCCTCAGCTTTCTTGTCCGACCATTCGCGCTCTGGCAGCGCGGCGGGGGCTAATTTAGACTTCTGAGCGAGAAGCGCAAAGGCGGCCTCTAAAGCGTCGTCAGCAAGTGAGGGGTCCTGCCCCTCTGGCACTTTTGCCTCTGGCTTCTTGGGTTTGCGCGTCACCTCGGATTGGATTTTCCAGATGATGTTGTTGATTACGTCATCTGTGTTCTGTTCAGTGAAGGGTTTTTCTGACGCCGTAGCCTCAACGACATCCAGAGTAGTTACTTTGTCGTTAGGAGCCAGTTTCTTTGTCACCGGCTCAGCCGTGATTTCGCTGACATCACTGGATTTGATCACCAACGACGGGTCTGCTCGTGGTTTGGGCTGTGGCGGTGACGGAGATCTTACAAGTGCCAGCTCCTCACTGGTGGCTGTCTGGCTCTCAACCGAGGGGGATCTATTTGGAACAGCCAGTTGTTGTTTGCTCATGGCTGATGGGTAGGCAGATTTGCCGACCACCGAGACAGGGGCGGACGGCAATGTTTTACCACAAGCAGCAACACCAAAAAGCAGGCAGAGTAGAATCCAATGATCTATCAGCTTACGCACTAAAAATCTCCTTATGCATAATGATATCACGCAGGCATTTTTGCGCCAATCTGATTAATGCGCTATGAGTAAATCCATATAGTGATAGTGCCAGTCAAGGTCAGGCCCGCCAAAATGGAACTTAGTTAATGTCTGGATGTCTGGTGATAGTGTCTACGCCAATCGGCAATCTATCTGATTTTTCCAAACGTGCAGCACGTACGCTTGAAGACTCGGACATCATTGCCTGCGAGGATACGCGCATGACACGCAAGCTTTTGGCGTTGTCCGAGCGGACATCCACCGCCAAGCTGGTGCCCTACCATGACCATAACGGCGCAACCATGCGTCCACAACTGCTGGCAGATATCGGTGCCGGCAAGATTGTCGCGCTTGTAAGCGATGCTGGAACACCGTTGATTTCAGACCCAGGATACAAGCTGGTTGCTGCCTGTCATGACAATGGGTTTAAGGTGGCAACCGTTCCCGGACCGAGTGCCCCGCTTGCTGCGCTCACCGTATCTGGGCTGCCGAGCGACAAATTCGTCTTTGCCGGCTTTCTGCCACCAACCACGAGGGCGTGCGAAGCCGCAATCAGAGATATCCGCGACCTTTCAATGACAATCATCTGGTTTGAAACACCAAGGCGTTTGCTGAAATCGCTGACTTTGATGTCAGATATTCTTGGCCCCAGATTGGCAGTGGTTGCGCGTGAGTTGACCAAAATGCATGAAGAGGTGATCCGAGCACCATTGCCTGATTTGGTTGCCCAGATTCAGAGGCGCAAAAGCCTCAGGGGTGAGATTGTCATCCTTGTTGAGGGGCGGCACCACGGCGATTCCATTTTCGACGAAATTGATATTAAGATTATGCTGCAGGGGGAATTGCGCCGCCATAGCCTACGCGATGCCGTGAAAACCATTGTTGAAAGAACCGGACTACAAAAAAGTACCATCTATCGGTTGGCATTGGAAGTGAACAAAGCTACAACACCAGAATAGTAAAGAGTGGTGCCTAATAGCAAAACTGAAGATGTGTTTGGGTGAATAACTGAACCTTTTTCTGCTTTGATTTTAAGACTATCAGATTACCGCATTCTTGCGTGACACTGGCGCTACAGCGCTGGCAAGCTGAAGTTATTGCCTGTCATGAATCAACACAGGTCTTTGACTAGGTGAGACCCAGCAGAGACGGCAAGTTGATGTAGTCTGATCACAAAACAAATGTGTCGCATTTCGCGTGCACCAGCAATGTTTGCAAGTGGACATCAATCTCAAACAACTATGATTGGCGTTTTGACGTAATTCTCCTGCAAGCAGACCCTGCAGCGTTGCCAAATTGGTTATAGTAAATTAAGAAGCCGGTTTGATAGCGACTAATCCGTTGTTTTTGTAAAGCCCTTGACCGGTGATTCGCAAAACGGCAAATTAGAAACAACTTTATTTTCGTCGGTCAGGAATCATCCATGAACCAACCCAGCCAAAACAACGGGCGACTTTTCCTCATTCTGTTGTTGCTTGCCAGCTTTACTTTGTCGGGATGCGCTAGCGCAGTTATTGGTGTTGGCAGTGCAGCCGTTGCTGCATCAACCACTGAGAAGGGGATTTCAACATCAGTTTCAGACGGCATGATTTTCGCCAAGCTTCATGACAAATTCATCCATACCGATGCCAGCCTATCCACGGCTGTTGATGTTACCGTAAATGATGGCGCAGTGCTGTTGACTGGCAAAGTCAAAACACCTGAGCAAAAAGTCCTCTCGACCAAGCTCGCATGGGAAATCAAAGGCGTTAGCGAGGTTGTCAATGAAATACAGGTAACCGACCAATCTTCCATCAAGGACATAGCAAAGGACCTTGCCGCAAGCGCCCAGCTTCGCGGCAAGCTGATTGCAGACAATGACATCTCCTCACTCAATTACAGTATTGACGTTGTCAACGGCACCGTTTATCTCTCCGGAGTTGCCGCTGACTCCAATGAAATGAATAGGGTGGTTGCACATGCGCAGGAGCTACGCTTTGCGCAGCAAGTTGTAAATTACATCATCGTTGAAACTGACAAGCGCGACTAGACAAGATGAGCCTGTCCGTTGCCATTCAGATGGACCCTGTTGCCACAATCGACATTCGCAGCGACTCCAGCTTTGCACTCGGCCTCGAGGCGCAACAACGTGGACATCAGCTATGGTGCTATACCCCTGACATGCTTTCCCTTGCCGAAGGTCAGATTCAAGCAACCGGAGAAAGCCTCACTTTCCGGGATGAAATTAGCAACCATTTTGACTCCGGCCCGATGGAACAACGATTATTGTCCGATTTTGACGTCATTCTGATGCGTCAGGACCCACCCTTTGACATGGCCTATATTACGGCGACACATATTCTTGAGATGTTGCCGCCCTCAACCATGGTAGTGAACAATCCGGCAGAAGTGCGCAATGCCCCAGAAAAACTTCTGGTCACCCTCTACCCCGAGTTGATGCCAGCCACGCTAATAAGTCGCAACCCTGCCGCCATCGCTGATTTTCGCCAGCGGCACCAGGACATCATCGTCAAACCACTTTTTGGCAATGGTGGTGCTGGCGTTTTTCGGCTTACGCCCAATGACGAGAATCTGAACTCGCTTCTTGAGATGTTTTTTACTCAATCGCGAGAACCGGTTATAGTTCAGGCCTATATCCCAGCGGTCCGACAAGGCGACAAGCGGGTTATTCTGGTTGACGGCGAGGCTGTCGGTGCGGTCAATCGAGTACCTGAAGCAGGAGAGGCGAGGTCAAATTTCCATGTTGGCGGCATTGCCAATGCAACTACATTGACAGCACGCGACCTTGAAATTTGTAAAGCACTCGGCCCCGAGCTGCGCCGACGTGGCCTACTATTTGTAGGTATAGACATAATCGGTGACTATCTGACCGAAATCAATGTTACCTCACCCACGGGCATTCGGGAGATAGACTTTCTTTCTAAGGTAAATATCGCCAGTCTGACTTGGGACGCAATCGAGAGAAAACGGGTCGCCTACATCAGCAATAGTATCATGCGATAGCCAGGTGCCTCAGCCACTTCTTAGCGCCCCACCTTTTTCGGTTGACCAAGATTGGTGACTATCCGCGCTACGCGAATCACTTAATTTAAATGCCCTGCTGACAGCCGTCGTTTTTCAAATGCTATTCGGGATAGCTTCACGGCTTCCGCCAATAGGTATTTGCGATCCATGCAAAAATAGTGGATGAGGCTTCGGCCGATCAGTTCAAAAACAATATTTGGCCACTTACCTCCAGCAAATTGATATCATTTCAAATCTAACCATTAGCAGGTCTAAGATCCCAAAACTATAATTTTGCCTGCATTCTGGGCGGGACTAAAAGCACAGGCGGGGACACCTACAATCAGGCAATCTTTGACAATATCCTCGAGCAGCACACTCCTCATCGCGAGCGGTGCAACCGCAATCAGCAAATGAAAATGTGTGCTTTTCTTCAACACACTGGTAGGAAACAGCGTGGTGGTAGAGATCAGTGAAATTGTGAGTATATTAGAGCATCTGTATTTTCAATGCGTTAAAATTTAGCGTCGGCTGACCATAGGGCCGATTGCGGCACCACCGAGAACATGCATATGAAGATGAGGCACCTCCTGGTGGCCATGATTACCACTGTTGGAAATAACCCGATAGCCGCTATCAGTGATCTCCGCTAGGCTGGCAACATGACCAATCATTTTTATAAAGGCGCTTTGCTCAACATCAGAAGCGTTGCAGGAAAAGTCAGACCAGTCGACATAGCTACCCTTTGGGATCACTAGAATATGAACGGGCGCTTGTGGATTAATATCCTCAAAAGCGAGAGTGTATTGATCCTCAGCGACCTTTTTGCAAGGCAGGTCACCGCGCAAGATACGCGCAAAGATATTCGACTGATCATAGGACATTATTTCAACTCCTTGCGGTAATAGAAACCAGAAACAAAATAGCCATTGACACGCGCATAGAAATCATTGGTGGCATAGCGGGTAAAACCGCGCGCCTCAAAAGACTGAATGGCTCGATCCTGCGTTGACCGGACATCAAGATTGATCATCGAAAAACCCTCAGACTTGGCGAGCGCCTCAGATTCAGCCACGATCATCTGGGCAAGGCCATGACCCCGTGCCCAGGGCGCAATGAAGAAAGTGGTCAATTGGCAAGTGAAGGCCTGTGCCTCATTGTTGCGGGGTGGTCGTAGAATCTGGCAACTGCCAGCAATAACCTTGTCCAGACGCGCTACAATGAGGTGGCGTTCCGGGATCATCAGAACCCCGCGCCAGTAATCCTCCATAACAGATTTTGGCGGTGGCGACAGCCAGCCAAAACCTCCCCCAGACATGATCGCCGCTTCTGCCGCTTCACACAATTCATGCAAATCTCCAGTCGACAGCCGCTCCACCGATTCGATCGACAGTTTAGGAACATGGCCTTTCATTATTTCTCGCGACATAATCCTCAACTCTCCAAGGTCTACACTACCTCAGTTTCCGTAATATGATTAGATATTGAAAAAAGATCTGTCCATCAATCGTTTAACTGGGCGTATCTTGAGATTGGGATAACTGCAATTGACGCTCAACCATCTTACTCACCTCATTGCACTGGTCAGGGTTAAGCCAACGAATGTTTTGGGCAAGCAAATTCGCCAAATACACCGCATCGGCACTACATTTTCTGGCATCGATAGTTGGTTTTGGATGGGACATGGCCGCCAGGGCCTTTAGGGCCTCAGCGTCATCCCAGATCAGGCCAAGCCATGCACAAATCTGATCGACAAAGGGACCGGAAGGGCGGCCACGTGACCCAGTTTCAAGAGCTGAGATATAGGCCTTTGATACCCCAAGGTAATCTGCTTGCTGTTGCTGGGTTAATCCTCGTTCTTCGCGTAGCACCCGCATTTTCAAGCCAAAGGGCGTCATTTTGATGGCCGTGCACGGCGCAGCAAAACATAGATGGCTCCAGAGCCACCATCCCTTGGTGTGGCGTTTGAAAGGGCTAAGACAACGTTACCAAGTGGCGGCTGTTTTAACCAAACCGGCACATGACGGCGCAGGACACCCTCGCCGCGGACACCCTTGCCGGTGATCACAAGGACACAGCGATGACCAAAGCTCGCAGAACTCTGAATAAACGCGCGCAGTCTTATCTCGGCCTGCGCCGCATTATATCCATGTAAATCAAGTCTAGCCTCAACCGGTAGATCGCCTCTGGAAAGTTTTCGCCTTGTTGTTTTGTCGAGACCGGCATGGTCGCCCTCACGCAGATCAATTGGCAAAGCTTTTGCAGACAATGACAGGCTTGTACCTATTTCTGATGACACTGTCCCGCCTGTCATCTTACGCGGTGGTGAGTTCTTGCGATTAATCGGAGGCTTTTTTATCCCACCAGAGTAGCGGACAGATCTCAGCGGATTGATCTGGCTGGTAACAGTCTCCCAGAGCCATTTATCATCCTCAGACTTGCCATGATCCTTTTTTCGCATGGTTTTTCTGCATCCCGACTGCTAGGCCTCATCCTCTGGAATTTCGGTTTCAGCAAGTTTCCAATTGGGATCAGCCAGCGTCAGATCGCGCTCAAAAGTCCAAATATCAACAAGATCCAGCTTTCCAGTTCCCTCGTCCTCTATCACATTGTCACCCTCATCAGTGATAGTGCGTGTCTGGACCGAATGAAAATCAACTGTGATTGACGCGATGTTTTCAGAAACCTGTACGTTAAGAATGCTAACATGCGATATATCTTCGATCTTAATCGTTAGTGTTTCACGGTCGCTCACACGCTGATGGATAGATTGGGTGAAGCTCTGTAATAAATCATAGGACAGCAAACGCTTAAGCTGCGCCAGATCACCCTCAGCATAAGCAGACAGGATCATGCCAAACGCAGCCTTTGCCCCGTCCAAAAACTGAGTTTCAGAGAAAGAGGGATCAGCCCGTCGCAGCACGTCCATACCGTAGCCATCATTGGCCACCGCCTTTGGATCGGACCGAATCGGTATTGGCTTCTGCCCAAATCTCTCGGTCGTTTCCTTACCACGGGTCGAATCTTCATAACCTGTTTTCTGTCCAAGAACTGACCGGAGCCTGAGGACCAGCAACACTGCGATCACCGCGAAAATTAGAATGTCAATGAACGGCACGTTGTTCCCCTGCGTCAACTAACTCAGATGAGGGTATATGGTTATTGTTTACACAAATATCTAGCATAATACGGTCATTCGACCTATTTAATTTAACATCACCCCATCATACACCACTTATACTTGAAAAATATCAACAAAGAGGAAACCTGATGGGCCTGCTCATTTTACTCGTTATCATCTTCTGGGGATGGGCAGAGGTCACGGCATTTATCATCATTGGCGGTGAAATTGGCGGCCTTCTGGCTCTCATCGGCGTATTTTTGACTGCGGTGGTGGGACTATCGTTAATGAGAAGTCAGGCTTCGACTGTCTTAGACAGCCTCAAACAGCAAGTCACGCGCGGTGAGACACCTCTTGCTGCAGTGGCTGAGAGCGTGTCTTTGCTCATCGGTGGCGTTTTAATGCTGATACCCGGATATGTCACTGACGGGCTTGGCCTGTTGTTATTTGTGCCTGGGCTGCGGACAGTCGTCGGGCTTGCAATAATGAGTCAGCTCTTCAAAAGCGCACAGTTTCGCAAGTTCGCGGGAACCAGTGGTTCCAACGTTCACTTTGGATTTGCCCGCCCTCGATGGTCCTATCAAAAAAGTTATGATGACACCATCATTGAAGGTGAGGCAGAGGAGAAACCAGAGGACCCCAGCAGCCTACCCCGGGCGAGGTAGTCATCAACCCAAGCATCAGTCCAGGGAATTGCTGTGCGCTTGCCGCAAAAGTCCAATCCATGCTATGTCGCTGGCAATTAGGTTCTGGTGCCCGAAGGAGGCCGTCTAATGAGTGAAAATAACAATGAGGGCAAATTGTCTGACACGAAGCAGAACGGTGAGCCGGCTGCCAGCCGGCAGCTCGTCGTCCATGCCCAATACATCAAGGATCTCTCTTTTGAGAGTCCAAACGCGCCAGAAATTCTCATGGAATCCCCAAACCAGCCCGATGTCGAGATTACGGTAAATGTCGGTGCACAGTCGCTTGGCGACTCTCAATTCGAGGTTCTGCTCAGTATAGGTGCAAAGGCCAAAGCCCATGACAAGGCGCTATTTCTTGTCGAACTGACCTATGCCGGCATCGTTTCCTGTCCGAATAGTGCGTCCGAAGACGTCAACTCGATAGTGATGATTGAGGCGCCACGATTGTTGTTTCCATTCGCTCGCGCTATCGTTTCCGATGTCACACGCGATGGTGGTTTCATGCCACTGAACATCCAGCCTGTCGATTTCGTTGCCGTCTATCAGCATAATCTTGCTAAGCAGCAAGAAGCCGCGTCCAAGACTAATCAATAGGCAGCTAATCACGAGATGATTGCTCGGCTCGCGCTCAGCGTTTCCAGATTGGGTCTTCGATTTTTTTCAGAAAATTCTCATGCGCTGATGATTCAGCCTCTGTCGGCAAGTGGGGTCTGGAGAACCGGGCAGCACCACGTTGAATACTGAAGCCTGACTGGTCCGGGAGGGAATCAATGGCTGGCTGGCGCCCGTGGTGTTTGGTCCGCGCTTCATCAAGCGACAAATTTTGCTGGCGGCCACCAAGCAATTCGATATAGACTTCGGTCAGCAAATCAGCATCAACAAGCGCACCGTGCAGATCCCGATGGCTGTTGTTGATTTCAAAGCGTCGACAAAGCGCATTTAAATTGACCTGAGCCCCTGGAAATTTCTTTCTTGCAATGGCCAGTGTATCGACAACGCGTGACATCGGATATTCCGGCAAAGCGAGACGCGCAAGCTCCGCGTTGATAAACGCGATGTCGAAACTGGCATTATGGATCACCATCCTATCATCACCAACAAATTGCATAAATTGTTCGGCAATGTCGGCAAAGACCGGCTTGTCGGCAAGAAACTCCAGGCTAATCCCATGGACGGCAAAGGCGCCCTCCTCAATGCTACGCTCCGGGTTAATATAAAGATGTAATTTTTTGCCGGTAGGCGTGTGGTTAACCAGCTCCAATGCCCCGATCTCGATGATGCGATGGCCATCTGCCGCACTTATTCCTGTTGTTTCTGTATCAAGAACAATCTCACGCATCAATGTCTACCTTTCCTCTCATCACAACACCAAACCACACGCTCAGTCCAGTATCTGATCAAGCCAAACAAACAGTTTTTGGCGCGTTGTAGCCAAATTCGTTCCCGTGTCGAGGACAAAATCAGCCCGGTCTACTTTTTCGCTGAGTGACATTTGACTATTCAGAATTCCTGCCAATTTTTCACCTGTCATGCCGTCTCTGGCGAGAGCCCGTTCCTGCTGGATTTCAGCTGGTACAGTGGTAACAACAACTAGATCACAAAGATCATCTGCTCCAGTCTCAAACAGCAAAGGGACGTCAAGTACCACCATCTGCGCACAGTTCTGTCGCTGCCGCGCTAGAAACGCCGCACGGTCTCGGGCGACAAGGGGATGAAGTATTTGCTCAAGTTTCTGACGGCCCACCTCATTCCTGAACACATAGTGCCCAAGCAAATTACGGTTGATGGATCCATCTTCACGCAGAACCTCTTCGCCAAAAATCGCGCAAATCTCGGCCACTGCCGGTCCCGCACCACTCATGTGATGATGCACGCTACGGTCGGCATCGAAAACAACGATGCCCCGCTCACGAAACAGATCAGCTGTCGTCGATTTTCCCGTGGCAATTCCCCCGGTTAGGCCAACCACAATCATTTCCGCCCCCGCATTGCCAGCCCGTGAGTACGCAGGAAGGCCAGGACCTGCAAAAGAGGTAGGCCAAGCACCACATAAGAGCAACCTTTGATGCTGCTAAACAGATGAGCACCCAACCCCTCAATCTGGTAAGAACCGGGGCTGGAGAACGCGACATCACCAATGGCTAGCAAATAATCATCGATGAACTCATCTGAAAGTTGCCGCATTGTCATCGCCGATGTTTCAATATGATGCCAGATCCGCTCTCCATCTCGATAGATCACAGCGGCGGTCACCAGCTGATGTAACTTTCCAGACAGTAGCCGCAATTGCGTCGCAGCCATCTCATGATCCCTTGGTTTGCCCAGAATTTGGTTCTCACACACAAGAACCTGATCAGCGCCAAGGACAAAACCCGATGGGTGGTCGCCATTGTCATGCGACACCTTGCGCGCTTTCATATCTGCAAGCATGACAGCTATATCCCCCGTCAGCATCGACGAGGCTGTGGCCGAAGCGCGTAAGCCTTCCTCATCAACATGTGCCGCACGTGCAATGAAACAAATGCCGGCGTTATCCAGCATCTTCTGGCGAGTTGGGCTTTGTGACGCAAGAACAAGCGCCCCCTTTGGCAATGAAAAATCTCCTTGCATGCCGCTATTGCTGACCTTCGTTCCAGGTTGTGTGGAGCTGAATAATCGCTGCAGCGGTTTCCTCAACCGACCGTCGAGTGACATTAATCACCGGCCACTGGTTTTGGGTGAAGAGCCGGCGCGCCTGACGCACCTCCTCAGTAATGGCCTGTAAATCGGCATAACCCTTATTGGCAGCGTCAGACATTGCAATCTGCCGGGTACGTCGAATGACACTCAACCGTTTTGGATCATTGGTCAGCCCAACGACAAGTATGTTCAAACCATCAAGATGGTGGATTGGGAACGGAATTCCGGGAACCAACGCATAATTGGCAACTTTGTATCCGCGGTGGGCAAGATACATTGAAGTTGGCGTCTTTGAGGTACGTGATACGCCAACAAGTAGAATATCTGCATCCTTCAAGGCTCCCATATTAATCCCATCATCATGACTGACGGCAAAATCTATTGCTGATATTCGTCGGTAATAGTCACTATCCAGCTGCCGCTGGCTACCAGGCTTGTTCTGCGAGTTCTGACCGAGAACGGTGCCGAATAAATTGACCACCGGATCGAGTACTGAAACGTGTGGTACTTGCAGAGTTCTACATTTTTCTTCAATCCGACTCCGCAACTCAACGTCAAGAATGCTCATTAATAGAATTCCGAGGTTTCGCTCAAGACTATTAAAAATGACTTCGAGATGCTGCTCACTGCGCACCAATGTCCAGACATGCTCAATCGTTTTGACGGCAGGGAACTGCGCCAGACAAGCCCGCGAGATCTGATGAACTGTCTCACCTGTTGAATCAGATACGAGATGAATGTGAATTTTTTGTGACGCTTTCATCCGCAAAAATTATCGTCTCAACACCACCTTGTCATCCCAATTCATCACCTACAGAATTCTTCTCCTTTATGAGCCACAACCGGTACGCGAACAAAAACGGTAAAAGCCGGGAATAAATCGCAGCCCTCCGGGGATGAATTTCCAGTGGCTCGGAAGCCGCTCAACTTATCCTCATCAGCACAGTAATTTCAAAATTGTGGGTAAAAAATTTCATGACTAATTTGTAATTTTACGGAAACTTCCTATCTCATTGAAAAACTTCGCTACTTAATGCTGAAAAAAGAGGATAAGGCTGTGAATAAGTAACCATGTACAAGGCAAGCAATGTTATCCACAAGCACTACATATACATCTACTTATCTATACTAATATTTATATAGTTTGTGAGATTGAAATGACGTCATCTGCATTCATGAACACTCTAGCTGGTAAAAAGACTACACAAACACCAATCTGGGTAATGCGCCAGGCGGGTCGCTATCTTACTGAATATCGTGCAGTCAGACAGAACCAGAAAGATTTCATTTCCTTTTGCCTCAATCCCGAAAAAGCCAGTGAAGTAACCTTACAGCCAATTAAACGCTTTGATTTTGATGCGGCAATCATTTTTTCTGATATCCTAATGTTACCTTGGGCCCTGGATAGAAATGTCCATTTCATAACAGGAGCTGGCCCGAGATTGACACCTCTATCTTTAGATACAAATCTCGATGATAAATTGCTTGATCAAATTGAGAAACGACTTAGCCCGGTGGGTAGAGCCATTGAACTAACGAGATTAAGTCTATCCGTAAACAAGCCCCTGATCGGTTTTGCAGGCGCTCCCTGGACAGTAATCACTTATATGATTGAGGGTGGGTCATCACGCGATTTTGCTGAGACAAGGCAGTGGCTCTGGTTAAACCCAAAAGAATTTGAAGCACTTTTTGATTATATGACGCAGGCAACAATAAATTTCCTGAGCATACAAGCAAGATCCGGTGCTGATGTTTTAATGTTATTTGATAGCTGGGCAAGTGCAGTACCGGCAGAACGACGTGACCAGTTTATCGTCGCACCAGTCCGAAAGATTGTGCGTGCTTTGCGGGAGCAAGGTAACAAACAACCAATCATAGGTTTTCCAAAAGGTATTGGTGAAGGGATCATTGCCTATTCAGAAAAGGCAGAAATTGACGCCCTAGCAATAGATCACATGGCTGACGCAGAATGGGTTGACAAAGTTCTGCCGGAAAACATGCCGGTTCAAGGTAATCTAGACCCTTTGAGTTTACTGACCGGTGGCTCTCAAATGATGAATTCAATTGACTACATACTTGATAGTTTCAAGGATCGGCCGCATATCTTCAATCTCGGCCATGGGATCACACCGCTTACGCCCATCGCAAACGTTGAACAGATGGTTCAACAGGTAAGAAAGTCGTAAAATGGGTTATGAATATATCAAGGCGCTCCATCTGATTTCAGTGATAAGCTGGATGATTGGGTTACTTTATCTGCCACGCCTTTATGTTTATCACGCAGATACTGATATAGGATCAGTGCGAGCTGAAACTTTCAAGGTCATGGAACGGCGGTTGCTAAGGGCAATCATGAACCCAGCAATGATTTTAACATTCGGTTTTGGTATCTGGCTCCTTGTCCTCAATCCCTATCTGGTATTCGAAGGTTGGATGCATGTTAAGATTTTCTGTGTTCTGCTGATGGCCGCTTGCCATGGTAAATTTGCACAAATGCGGCGTCTCTTGGAAAATAATGAAAAGCCACTTTCCTCAAAAAAGTACCGGGTTTGGAACGAGGTCCCAACTGGTTTAATGGTGATCATTGTGATTATGGCAGTAGCAAAACCAATTTGATTTTGGTTTGTTGACATACGCGCCGCAAAGACTAATACTGGAAGACCTACGAGATAGAGTAGTCTTCGTGGATAGCCATTCGGTTCTGTCCTTTTTCTTCATTCATATCCATTATCTGTTGAGTTGATGTAATGCATCTTCAGGAACTTAAACAAAAGTCACCGGCTGACCTTTTGGCATATGCTGAAGAGTTAGAAGTCGAAAATGCAAGCACACTGCGCAAGCAGGATATGATGTTTACCATTTTGAAACAGCTCGCTGCCAATGAGGTGGCGATTTATGGCAGCGGTGTGCTTGAGGTCCTTTCGGATGGATTTGGCTTTCTGAGGGCGCCGGAGTCGAATTATCTCCCCGGGCCCGATGATATTTATGTGTCACCGAGCCAGGTGCGGCGTTTTAGTCTGCGGACAGGAGACACAGTTGAGGGAGAAATCCGCGCACCCAAGGATGGTGAACGCTATTTTGCTCTGCTGAAAATTGAGACAATTAATTTTGAGGAACCTAACGCGGTCCGACACCGGATTAATTTCGACAATCTAACGCCGCTATACCCCGAGGAAAAGCTGACGCTGGAGATGGCGTTCAATCCTGAAAAGAAAGACAACACACCGCGCGTTATTGATCTGGTATCGCCCATGGGTAAGGGTCAACGCGGACTGATTGTTGCGCCACCGCGAACCGGTAAAACAATGATGCTGCAGAGCATCGCGCATGCTATCTCGGAAAATCATCCTGAGGTTTATCTGATAGTGCTACTGATTGACGAACGGCCTGAGGAAGTAACTGACATGCAACGTTCAGTCCGGGGTGAGGTGATTTCCTCAACCTTCGATGAACCTGCGTCAAGACATGTTCAAGTCACTGAAATGGTTATAGAAAAAGCTAAAAGACTGGTTGAACATAAGCGCGATGTTGTAATTCTTCTTGACTCCATCACGCGCCTCGCACGGGCCTACAACACAGTTGTGCCATCATCGGGTAAGGTTCTGACCGGTGGTGTGGACGCCAATGCACTTCAGCGGCCAAAACGATTCTTCGGGGCGGCGCGAAATGTTGAGGAAGGCGGGTCATTAACGATCATCGCCACTGCCCTAATCGAAACCGGGTCGCGGATGGATGAGGTGATATTTGAGGAATTCAAGGGGACCGGCAATAGCGAAGTTATTCTTGACCGCAAACTGTCAGACAAGCGGACCTTTCCAGCCATTGACATCACCCGGTCTGGAACGCGTAAGGAAGAACTTCTTGTCAACAAGGGAACACTTGCCAAAATGTGGGTCTTGCGCCGTATCCTGATGCAGATGGGACCAGTTGATGCGATGGAATTCCTCATTGATAAGCTAAAGAACTCTAAGAGCAATGACGATTTCTTTGATCAGATGAACAGCTAAGAAAATTGCCGTTCGAGGGAAATCAGAGCTATTTTGTGGGTCACATTTTTTTCATTGTCGGATCGAAGAGAGCTGCCTCCCCCATAATACCCTATTGTGCCGTCTGATTTTACCACCCGGTGACAGGGATAAATGATAGGGATCGGGTTTGAGGCACACGCAGTGCCGGCTGCACGTGGAGCGCCCGGCCTTCCTGCTGCTGCTGCAAACTCCTTATAGGTGACAGTGGTGCCATACGGGATCTGCATCATAATATTCAGCCAATGCCTGGCGATTTCTGATCTTCCTTTGAGATTAATTGGCAAATCAAAAAACCGCCTGTCGCCAATGAAATATGCCTTCAGCTGGCTTATTGTTTCACATGAAACATCATCGGGCTTGTCTGGCTCATCCCAACGGCTTTGTTCCCAGTCAAGGCGAATGAGGGCCGTGCCATCGCTCACAGCACGGATCCAGCCAAGTGGGGTATGAAAAGTCACTTGAAAATGAGGGGTCATCACAACTTCCTTTTTTGTTTGGTGGTGGTCACTAATGTAGAAACAGCATCCAAATAGACAAACTTGCTGAAAGGTCAGATTGATTATAATTCTAGGCAGAAGCTCAGTTTGGTGAAAGAAAATAAGGAGCAGTCCTGATGGCTAGCGAGACCGACACCATTTATGCCCTGGCAACACCACCTGGAAGATCGGCCATTGCTGTGATCCGAATTAGTGGCGATCGGGCCGCTGACGTCCCTGGGGAATTTGTTGCTAAATGCCCTCAGCCAGGCTGTTTCTCGCTACAGACATTGGTTGACGGGACTGGTGCTGTAATTGATCAGGCGTTGTTGTTGTTTATGGCAGCGCCGTACTCGAGTACAGGTGAGGATGTTGTTGAAATCCACTGTCATGGCGGTGTAGCTGTCATTCAGACACTGCTTAGTTCGCTAGCTAATGTAGTTGGGTTGCGTCCTGCCACCGCAGGTGAGTTTACACATCGGATGTTTCACAATGGCAAGATAGATCTACTGGGTGTTGAGAGTCTCAGTGATATAATTGAGGCTGATACAGGCCAGCAATTGGCACAGGCCTGGTCACAAATGCACGGCGCGCTGCGCAACCCGGTGACCCGGTGGCGGCAGGCAATCATCAAAATTGCGGCTGAGTTAGAAGCCGTTATTGACTTTCCTGACGAGGATATACCGGCGTCCGTGGTGGCGTCGATTGGCGAGAGGGTAGACGCATTGATTGCGGAAATCTCAGATTGTTTGCATGATAACAGAATTGGCGAACGCTTGCGCGATGGTGTGCAGATAACGCTTTTGGGTCCTGTCAATGCCGGTAAATCAACATTGTTGAATCGGATTGCCAAGCGGTCTGTGGCCATTGTTTCGAATGAGGCAGGGACCACACGTGACCTTGTATCAGTCAGTCTTGATGTGGGTGGAGTGCCAGTAACGCTCATCGATACGGCGGGGATACGGCAGAATGTGGGACCGGTTGAGAAAGAAGGTATTTCTCGCGCGCTGTCTGCTGCTGAAGAGGCCGATTATACCATCATTGTGGTCGATGGTTCACGTGATGACTGGCAAAAGGATTACGCGAACCTGGCCACGAGTGTTGGGGAAAAACATTTTTTGGTGGTGAATAAAACAGACCGCGGTACTACTGGAACACCACCTGAAAATGCACTTTTGATATCGCTTACTGATAATTATGGTGTTGACGGATTCCTTAATCAGCTCGCCGAAAAAATTGTACAGGCAAATAGCGCTCAGAGCAGCTCCATTATCACTAGAGCGCGTCACCGTTGGGCGTTGGAGGCAACATTGCATGGACTTGAGGCGGGGTTGAGGGGGAATCTTGAAAAGGCTCCTGAAATTGTAGCTGAGGAGTTTCGTTCGGCTGCCACTGCTCTTGGCCGCATCACGGGTGAAATTGATACTGAGGATCTTCTTGACGCGATTTTTTCATCCTTTTGCATTGGAAAATAATCCAAAGCAGGGCATAACACTGCATGTGGTAGCCGATCGGACATAGTGATGACCTACGATGTGATTGTTGTTGGAGGAGGCCATGCTGGCAGTGAGGCCGCTTCTGCTGCTGCGCGGATGGGTGCGCGCGTAGCACTGGTCACGATGCAGATTTCAAAAATTGGTGAAATGTCTTGCAATCCTGCGATTGGAGGGCTTGGTAAAGGGCATCTCGTCCGTGAGATCGATGCGCTTGATGGGTTGATGGGACAGGCAATCGACCGCGCTGGCATTCAATTCCGCATGCTTAACAAATCCCGAGGTCCAGCGGTACAAGGCCCCCGGGCGCAAGCGGACAGAAAGCTCTATCGCTCTGCCATTCAAGCGCTTCTTGGCGAGCAGACTGGTATTTCTCTTATTGAGGCAGCGGTTGGTGATCTTCATATAGAGGCTGGTTGCTGCCGTGGCATTGTAACTGAAACTGGAGACATCATTTGCTCGGGTGCTGTTGTTCTGACAACAGGGACCTTTCTTAATGGGCTGATCCATTTAGGAATGGAAAAGACACCGGCTGGGCGGATTGACGAATCCCCCTCTAAAGCGCTGGCCACCCGGCTACGGGCGCTCAATTTACCTGTGGGCCGGCTGAAAACTGGAACTCCACCACGTTTGGATGGCCGAACCATTGCTTGGGATATGCTGGAAATGCAGCCAGCAGATGACCCGCCTATCCCATTTTCTACGCTAACAAGTCAGATTACCGTACCACAGATAAAATGTGGTATCACCAGAACGTCAGCTGAGACTCATCGAGTCATTGAAACCTCGATCCACTTATCAGCGGTCTATAGCGGACAAATCTCTGGTCAGGGGCCACGCTATTGCCCCTCAATCGAGGATAAGGTTCACCGTTTTGCTGATAAAACTTCGCATCAATTGTTTCTGGAGCCCGAGGGACTGGATGATCCTACGGTTTATCCGAACGGTATCTCGACGAGTCTGCCGAGGGATGTTCAGGATGCGCTGGTGGCATCGATTCCTGGGCTGGAAACAGCAAAGATCATGCAATATGGCTATGCTATTGAATATGATTTTATTGACCCGAGGGCACTCACCCGTACACTTGGTCTGCGTCAAATGCCGGGTCTGTTTCTGGCCGGTCAGATCAATGGCACAACAGGTTATGAGGAGGCTGCCGCGCAGGGGCTAGTTGCTGGCGTTAATGCCAGCCTGATGGCTGCCGGTGGTGACGCTGATTTTGTGCTTGATCGCGCTGATGCTTATATTGGGGTGATGCTTGATGATCTAACAACGAAGGGCGCGCCCGAACCCTACCGGATGTTTACATCACGTGCCGAATACAGGCTGTTGCTGCGGGCAGACAATGCTGATCAGCGATTAACTGAGCGTGGCATTGCGCTTGGCTGTGTTGGCCCACGGCGTTTGGCGGCATGGAAGGAGAAATCTACCCACCTTGCCAATGCGCGTGATAAGCTTGCCTCACTGTCAGCAACCCCAATGACGCTGCGCTCACATGATTTGCCAGTGCCACGTGATGGCGCGGCACGCACCGCTGCGGAACTTCTCTCGGTTGAGGGGATCACGCTAACCCGGCTGCGGGCAGTGTGGCCGGAACTGGGGCATATCCCCCGTCAGTTGCATCAACAGCTGGAGGCGGATTGTCGGTATGCCAGCTATGTACGGCGTCAACGGGTGGATATTGATGCATTGAAACGTGACGAAGCGATGAAAATCCCGGTGGATATGGATTTTTCGGCTGTTGGGGGCTTGTCGGCTGAGGCCCGTGACTTACTCACACGCTACCGTCCCGATACAGTTGCTCAGGCCAATCGGTTACCCGGGATGACGCCGGCAGCTGTTTTGGCGGTGCTAAGGCATTTAAAGCGATCCTATGCAGAAACAACAATCAAGGGTGACCGTAAAGCGCAGCTGGCTGGCAGGGTACAGTGACTTTAGGTAATCTTGGGCAAATCCCGCTTGATCACAAGGTGGTCGATCAACTTAATGTTTCACGTGAAACAATCGACCAGCTAGCTGCCTTTCTAGCTCTTTTGTCGAAATGGCAGCCCCGGATCAATCTCATTTCCTCGGCGACGCTAGCCGATGCCTGGCACCGGCATATCCTCGATTCGGCGCAGCTGGCGGTTTTTCTCCCAATGACTGGCGCCCATATCCTGGACATTGGCAGTGGCGCGGGTTTTCCTGGGCTTGTGTTGTCAATCATCACTGACAACCAGGTAACTTTGGTCGAGTCAGACCAGCGCAAATCAGTTTTTCTGCAGACAGTCATTCGCGAATTGCGTTTGTCGACTACTGTTAGAAACGAGCGGGTTGAGGTGATCCCAGCAATGGGTGCCAACATTGTGACAGCGCGAGCGCTCGCCTCCATCAAGCGACTGCTCCAACTGCTGGACAAACAACTGCCCTCTGTTGAGAAATGCTTGTTTTTAAAGGGTGCTTCACTACAAGAGGAATTGACCGCTTTGCAAAGCTTCCCCAATATAGAGCATAGAATTTACCCAAGTGTAACGAGTCAAGATGGGTCGATACTTGAACTCAACACGACTCGCCACCCGGATCTGGAGTTGTAACATGGCTGCCTCGCCGCGAATTGTCGCTATTGCCAATCAAAAAGGTGGCGTTGGAAAAACAACAACATCTGTCAATCTAGCGACAGCACTTGCCGCCTGTGGGCGCAAGGTTTTGTTGATTGATTTCGACCCACAGGGCAATGCAAGCACCGGGCTCGGCATTGGCGACCGTGAATTCAACAGTTATCGGCTGGTCACATATGGCTGCACGGCGCGGAAGGCGGTACAATCGACTCTGGTACCACGATTGGACATCATCCCTGCTGTAGTTGATTTATCAGCAGCTGAGGTCGAGTTGACGGATATGGAACGCCGCGAATATCAGCTTGCGGAAGGGATAAATGGAATTTGTGTTGATTATCAATATGTTATTATTGATTGTCCTCCATCCTTGGGAATGCTCACGGTGAATTCACTGACGGCAGCCACTTCCGTTCTGGTTCCGCTGCAATGTGAATTCTATGCGCTTGAAGGTTTGACGCAGCTGATGCATACGATTGAGGCTGTTCGCGCCAGACTCAACCCGGATCTGTTGATGCAGGGCATCGTTCTGACGATGTATGACACGCGCAACAGATTGTCGTTAATGGTGGCAAACGATGTGCGCGGCCATCTAGGGAATCTGGTTTATAACACGGTCATACCTCGTAACGTGCGGGTGTCGGAGGCCCCGTCCTTTGGTCAGCCTGTGCTAATGTATGATCTGAAATGCCCAGGATCACAAGCCTACGCTGCGTTGGCTGCTGAGGTGTTAACCCAGGAAAGGCAAGCAGCATGAGCGACAAGAAAGAAAGTCGGACGCTAAGTACAAAAAGCGGTAAACCTACCCCTAATCGTGGATTGGGGCGGGGTTTATCATCCTTGCTGGGGGATGTAGGAGTAGCCGCCGCCGCCGGTATTGCCGTGCCAAAAAGTGAAGCTCCGGTTCCGGACAGACTGCTCGGCTTGAGGGAAATTCCAATCGAATGGATCAACACTGGGCCATGGCAGCCGCGGCGTATTTTTGGCAAGGATGCTCTCAACGAACTGGCTGGCTCCATCCGCCAGAAGGGGGTTGTCCAACCAATTCTAGTTCGCCCTAGAATCGACGAACCTACAAGGTTTGAGCTGATCGCTGGGGAGCGGCGCTGGCGCGCCGCGCAGTTGGCGCAAATCCATATGGTGCCTGCCATCGTGCGAGATTTCACGGATACACAAGCCTACGAAATTGCGCTGATTGAAAATGTCCAGCGAGCTGATCTATCGGCGATTGAAGAGGCGCAGGGCTATCAGAAATTGTTGGCTCACCATAACTACACACAAGAACAGTTATCTGAAATGATTGGAAAATCAAGAAGCCATGTTGCCAA
Organism: uncultured SAR116 cluster alpha proteobacterium; assembly: GCA_902578815.1. Classification (GTDB taxonomy): domain Bacteria; phylum Pseudomonadota; class Alphaproteobacteria; order Puniceispirillales; family Puniceispirillaceae; genus MED-G116. The sequence goes on from CACHEI010000001.1 coordinate 24,844, forward strand.
TCTTCTGCGGCTTCTGATATTGCCTGAAAGAGTTCAAAATATGGTGATGGAAGGTCTTCTGTCGATGGGCCAGGTTCGCCCGATCATAAATCACAAGGATTGTATGGCCTTGGCTCAGCAAATCGTGAAAAAAGGCCTTTCAGCTCGCCAGGTTGAGGCATTGGTGAAAAAGAGCGATAGATCACGTGTGCAGGCAAGTCGGCCGGCCAAAACTGCCAATATCCGAGATCTTGAGGAAAAAGCCAGCATCGCCACAGGTGTGAAGGTGACGATTGAGTGGGATGAGAACAAGGATAATGTCTCAATGCACCTGAGGAATTGCTCGCACGATCAGCTGGAGAGCATTCTTGTCAGGTTGGGTGTGATGTAACGACGAGATGCGTCAACGAAGGTTTTTTGCCCGCAGCGCCAACCCCAACAGACATTGTGAACAGATCACCCGATCATCGAAACAACCAGACTTGATTGTCAGCTCGGCATCTTGAAGCCGGTTCAACGCTTCACCTCCATAGACCTCACGCCAGAATTTCACATGCGAGGTCATCTTGCCGTGTAATTTAAAATGCACCGGAGGACGCAAGATGCGGATGGCTGCTGTGGCTGTGGCACCGTTAGCCATCGCCAATGCCGCCATCTTGATTTGTCGAAAATAGCCCTGGCAACCCCGCAACACCATGACAGCACTCATATCTTCATGCCATGCCTTGGTAAGCGCCTGGTTCAGTGCGTTGCTGTCGCCATCAGCAGCGGCGCTGGCGATATCGGTGATGGTAAGTGTTGCGCTGTCACCAAGAGCCAGCGACACATCATCAAGTGATAAAGATCTACCCTGTCCGGCGAATAGCGCCAGCTTCTCGATTTCCATTCTTGAAACCATGCGGTTGCTGCCCAGTCGAGAGGTAATGAATCGAATGGCGTCTTCGGCGATGGTGATTTGCTCGCGTGCCATGATCTGCTGCACAAGGGTGGCGATATCGGCATCACTGTCCTCATAGCAGCCTATCGCCGCGGCATTGTCCGCCCCTTCAAAGAGCTTGACCAAGGCATGTCTCGTCGTCGTATCGTATGCCTCGACCAACACGAATGACGCGCTGAGATCACTGCCCAGAGCCAATTTGCAGGTTTCGAGCAGATCACTGCCCCGCCCTCTTACCATGATAAGGCGGACATCGCTGAACATTGCGATCGAGGCCGCAGCATCTGTAACGAGGCTAGGGTCACGTACAAGCTGATCGCCATCAAGGCGGGTGACCGAAAAAACATCATCGGGATCGGCGGTGTAAAGAAGTGCAAGTGTCTTGCTACGTTCGGCTATTAGGCCAGCATCTGTTCCATGAAACAGAGCCGCGCGGATTTCTGCTGGTGGTTGTCTGAGAAAGGCCGAGATTTGCCGTGGTGGCACTTTCATTAATTATTACGCGTTATGAAAAATAGTTGCATTCGATTGGCGACGCGATCTGCGAGAAGTCCAGCAAGCCTTTCTTGCCCCTGTGTTTCTGCTTCATCTTGCCCATAATAGGAGGAAACGGCACCAAGCGTCGCATTTGTTGAAATTGCATCCTTCAACTCGGTCTCACCGGTCATAATGTTGGTCAGCTTGAACGATACCGACATCGTCATTTTTTTCAGCGTTGACGATGAACCGACAACTGACAGGGTGCTGACTGAACTGACCGAGAGATCTGATTCCAACGTATGGGTGGGTGTGATCCCGGGGTTCATCATTAACTTATCCTTAAGCTGGCGGGTGTAAATCTGTCCTAAGCGCCCTGTTGAGGAGATTACCTGAATGCTAGTGATCTGGTTGTATTCGCTGTCCGAGAGTGAACGAATTCTAAAATCACTGCAGGCGGTTACCGTAAGCAGCAGAAGCAGGGATAGTGTTTTAAACCACAACATTTATAATCCTATTGGGTACAACGATCACGCGCTTAGGCACCCGGTCTTCAAGATATCGTATTATCGTGGGTGATGCCAGTGCCGCACCCTCGGCTTCCTGCTTGGTGCAATCACGAGCTAGTAGGATCGTGTCCCGCAGTTTGCCATTAACTTGCACACCAATTTCAATAATGTTATCGGCAATCAGGCGTTCGTTGGCTGTCGGCCAGGTACTATCGGCCAGCATAGTCTGATGCCCTAGCGTTTCCCATAATTCTTCTGCAATGTGGGGTGTAAGTGGCGCGATCAGCTGCACCAGTGTCTCGACGGCGAAGCGCCGCGCCGCCGCGATTGAGGGTGATTCACCCTTGGTGTTGGCGATGGCATTGGCCAATGTATGCAACTGGGCAACGGCGCGGTTTAAGCGGAAACCCTCGATGTCCTGAGACATGCCATAAATTGCTTTGTGGGTGGTGCGAACTAACTCCATTCCTTCTCCGTCGGTTGGCGGCGGCGTGCCGATAGTTGGAAGGGTATTGTCATTGGCCATGCGATAGACACGTTTGAGAAAACGTGACGCGCCCTCGACGCCGGCTTCAGTCCATTCCATATCGCGTTCTGGCGGCGAATCTGATAACATAAAAAGCCGTGCCGTGTCGGCACCATACGACTCAATGATGATTTCGGGGTCAACGACATTGCGCTTTGACTTGCTCATCTTCTCAATTCGACCAGCTTTGACGGTCTCGCCGGTTTTGCAATGCCGCCAATCGTTACCATTACGTGTGACCTCAGTGGGGAACAGCCATTTGCCATTTCTGTCCTGATACGTCTGATGACAAACCATCCCCTGGGTCATAAGTCCGGCGAAAGGCTCGCCAAGGTCAAGATAGCCGACCTCACTCAGAGCGCGGGTGAAAAAGCGCGAATAGAGAAGGTGCAGAACAGCATGTTCAACGCCGCCGATATATTGATCGACAGGCAACCAATACGCGGCTGCCTCTTTGCTAAAACCAAGGGCGCTTTTTGGGTCGGCATAGCGCAGGAAATACCAGGAACTCTCAAAGAATGTATCAAAAGTGTCCTGTTCTCGTATCGCCGCGTTGCCACAAGATGGACAACTAGTGTTTTTCCAGCTGGGATGATTGGCCAACGGGTTCCCTGGTTTTGAGAAATCAACGTCCTCGGGCAGGGTAACCGGCAGATCTTTCACCGGCACCGGCACCGCGCCACAATTATCACAATAGATGATGGGGATCGGACAGCCCCAATAACGCTGCCGTGATACGCCCCAGTCACGAAGCCGGAATGTGGTTTCAGCACTGCCGGCTCCAACTGCCTCAAGGGCGTTAATGGCCGCTTGCTTGCCGGCCTCGAGATCAAGGCCGTCCCAATCACCGGAATTGATCAATTTTCCTGGGCCGGTATAGGCTTCTTGGATGATTTTAAACTCATTTTGATTCACGTCCGGAGGCAAAACGACAGGTGTCACCGGCAGATTATAAGCCCTAGCAAAATCAAGATCTCGCTGGTCATGGGCTGGACATCCGAATATGGCACCGGTTCCATATTCCATAAGAACGAAGTTAGCGATATGGATGGGTAGTTTTCTGCCGGCAAGCAGTGGATGCTCAGCGGAAAGTCCGGTATCAAAACCTCGTTTTTCGGCTGTTTCGACCAATGCTTGCGAAGTTCCAAGCCTGGCACATTCTACAAGGAAGTCGGCGGCGTCTCTGTTGCTCTCTCCAAGGAAAAGGGCGAGTGGATGATTCGCCGCAACGGCAATGAAAGATGCGCCAAACAAAGTATCAGGACGGGTGGTGAAAACTTCAATGGCGTCTATTGGCACGGTGTCACTGCTGAGTCTGAATTTAACACGGGCGCCCTCTGATTTTCCAATCCAGTTGTGCTGCATCAAGCGCACGCGATCAGGCCAGCGCTCCAGAGTTTCAATCGCGGCGAGAAGTTCATCGGCATATTTCGTGATCTTCAGAAACCATTGCGAGAGCCGCCGACGTTCAACGATGGCGCCAGAGCGCCATCCTCGCCCATCGACAACTTGCTCATTAGCAAGAACAGTATTTTCTTCTGGGTCCCAATTTACCCAACTTTCCTTACGATAGGCGAGGCCTTTTTCAAAGAATTTAAGGAACATTAATTGTTCATGCTGATAATAATTTGGATCACAGGTGGCAAATTCTCGGTCCCAATCATAGGCCAGCCCCATGCTCTTCAACTGAGACCTCATGGAAGCAATGTTGTCGCGCGTCCAGCTTCCCGGATGGGCGCCGCGCTCGATAGCGGCGTTTTCCGCTGGCAGGCCAAAGGCATCCCATCCCATTGGGTGCAGTACATTGAAACCTTTGGCGCGGCGGAACCGAGCAACGACGTCACCCAGTGTATAATTGCGGACATGCCCCATATGAATCCGCCCTGACGGGTAGGGAAACATTTCCAGAACATAATATTTCGGCTTCGTTCTGTCGGATGAGGCAGCGAATGAATTTGCCATCGCCCAGCGGGCCTGCCATTTCTTTTCGATGGCAGGTGCATCGTATTGAACCATATTCATCACCCCAAAAAGGAAGCTCCTACAATGAGTTGCCTACATAATTCCCTGCTAATTTCAAGCTATTCCACGGTGGCTTCAATCATTGAAGACCGTAATTCGCGAGCACGAGTTAGTATTAAATCCTCAAGGTTCGTCTCGAGTTCTTCATCTCTTCCGGATTGGATCCATACGTTGTTTTTGAAATTTTGCACGTAAACTCTCGCTGATACAGCATCCGACCTTAGCTCTCGCCCAACTATGAAAACGACTATTTTAATTCGTTGCGATGTATTGTTTGGTAGCGAATACCAATCGGTAACGATTGAACCGCCAAAAGTATCAACGTCTTCTAGTGGAACGAATGATACGACATCTAATGAGGCCCGCCACAAGAGCGCATTTACTGGCATACCATCGCTTTGTTGAGTTTCGCTAAAAAACTTTGATAGTTTTGTCCCACCGGCTTTACCAGTAATTATTGATACTGGTCCTTCGTCTTCTACTGGTTTGGGGTTTTCAAATCCACTACATCCATAAGAAAAGATGGCAAAAGCAACCAAAAAGTACCAATTATTCGTCATTTTATAAGCACTCCAAAAAAAGGGGGCCGTTTCCAGCCCCCTTACAATAGTCGATTTTGCACAAATTAGAAACTGATGTTCAGATTCACACTTGTGCGGCTAGCAGATGTACTGGTTGTAACGCCCAATGAGTTTTTGAGATCTTGATCGTTGTGCGTGACATGCAACACCATGCCAGGTGTGACGGTGTAGGAAATACCAACACCAGTGTCAGTCATCTCGTACGCAGAATCCTTGTCATCATCACCCGAGGCAGAATAGGCTGTCAATTTTACAGAATCTGATACCGTATAAGCAATTCCAACACCGGTACCAACCATAGATTCTGTTACAGTGTTACCAGTATCTTTCTCGTTTTGAGCCATTGTGACAGTAGCGTTTCCGATACCAATCACTACGCCCAGAGAAGAGGCATCCACTTCCGTTGTGGCTACTCCTGTATCGTTCTCCATCGTGGCATACTTAAGAGTGACTGATGCACCAGCTGCGTCTGTAGCAAACTTCAAACCATAATATGTTTCCTCAGCAGTGCCACTGTCACCACGACCAAGCGCAAATGAAAATCCGCCCATGGCTGGTGATGTGTAAGTAACATCCGGGTCACCAATTGACTCGTCTGCTGGAAGCACCTGGTATTGAAGCGCGTTTTGGGTCGCGTTGTTGCCTGACACCCATGTCACTGTTCCTTCGTCCGGTGTCACATCAACTGCAGTTGCAAAACCTGTCATGCTTTCGCCAAGTGGACCGAAGCCGATTGTACCAAAATCACCGGTGATAGTGGCACCCGTCTCTTCCACACCGGTTTGGCTGGTGTTGACAGTACCTGCAACAGCCATTCCATTATCCAGCGTGTTAGAGAAAGCGATTGAGTAATCGAAGTTCTCTGTTGAGAGTGAGTTCACGCTTGTTCCACCTGAAACATCAGTTGAAACATATGCTGCTTCGTATCCACCGGAAATTGACACGTCTGCAGACGCTGCAGACACGCCACCAACCGCTACAAGTGCGGTCGTCGCAAGAAGTACCTTACGCATTATATTCTCCCTTTTAATAGAGATTAATCAACAATATTGTTGTGCGATGAACATAGACCTCTGAAATCCGCGGTTGCCAATCATTTGTGTAAGTTGGCTGGCTGTTTTTTGAAGGGTGTTGCATATTTGCAACACAAAAATGACAAAGGATTTTTTGCATTGTGTTAATTCGATGCATTATTAATGCTCTAAAGAGTTACGGCATAGCTCCTGTTGCACGGAAAGACATGTGCAATTAATCTAGAAAACGGTCAATGTTATGAAAATTTATGAAATTTTGTCGAACCCATATTGGATGCCAAGCAGTCTAAGTTTTGAAGAAATATTTTTTGAAGAAATTTCAGAGCATACGCTAAAACAATCGTCATTTCTTGACCAACGCGCCGTGGGAAAAACTGGCAAGTCTGTAAAAATTCCTATTCGCCACCTCTTAGACAATTGTCATTTAATCGATGCTAGTGGATCAATTAATCATATTTTTCACATATCACATGTTGGATCGACATTTATTGCGAAGCTTTATGATGAATTTTTTGCTGCCACTGTTTACAGGGAGCCAACGGCCTTCAAGGGTTTGGCATTTTTGTGTCGTGAAACAAAAAACGGCGTGACGCCATTTGGTCCCGAAGAACTGTCTCGTTTATACAAGCTACTTTGCAAGCTTATGATGAGAGGAAACAAAACGACAATTATAAAACATTCAAGTCAAAATCTGGTTATCCCAGATTTCAATGCTGCAACGAGGGTTGACCTTAAACCTGCTTTGTTTGTTTATACGTCCCTTAAGAAATTCTTATGTCATGGTTTAGTTTCACCAGGGTTGCAATCTGACGCCGTAAATGGTGCGGATGCGCGCATAAAGTTTTTCAATTCAACATCCACGCTCGATACGGTGGCTCTCAGTCAAATGAGTAAAATCCAGCAAATTTCTCTCATTTGGGTTGCAGAGATGATTAAAGTTCTGGCCAGATTCGATGAAGAACGCAATGATCAACTTTTTAATTTCGACGAAGTAATGTCCTCTGAATCCAAAAGTGAAATGGTAAACATTCTCTCGAATGCGTTTAACATTCCAATCTTGAAGAGCCAGATCGCAAACATAGAAGGTGCTCCAATTTGGGAGAAAAATTCAAAAGGGCTTTCCCAGGGTGGGTATGCGTCAAGGCAGCAAAAAATAAGTCAAATTGAGGTGAAAGAAAAAGATCAGATCATTGAAGGTATAAACTGGGTCATTAACCTTTGCGATAGAAACATCATGTTCCGACCCTTGCTTCGACACATTGAATAATTCTTTAGATTGAGCCAATTTATACATGGTGTCGAACTATTGTTGCGAATCAAATCACTCGCCATAATGAGACCTTTTGGAGGGTTTTTTGCCACACATTCCGAATGAATTGATTAAACCCCTTCTTGAGGATCTTCGCCGCGGCGACTTTGCCACCGTGATTTCTGGTTCAAACGATTTGCTCAAAACACACCCCAACTCGGTAATAGTTTTGAACATTAAAGGTGTCGCACACTTAAATTGTAATGAGTATGACTTGGCAGAACGCTGCTTTGACACGGCAATGAAAAAATCTCCAGATGTTGACTACACCTGCCTCAACCTTGGCAATCTAAATTTCAAAAGGGGCGCTTTTAATCTTGCAAAAAAGAATTACCAGAAGGCATTGCGGCTCAATCCAAGGAACCAGCAGGCAGCAAACAATCTGGGAACTGCGTTTAAAGAAATGGGTGACCTAAAAACAGCAGAGAAATTCTACTTAATGGCAATTAAAATTGACAATCGTTTCGCTGACCCACATTACAATTACGCTGTCATTCAGAGACAATTAAATAAATTAGATAAGGCAGAAGCCGCTTATAAAAACGCGCTAGCTATTCGGCCACGATATCCCGAAGCTCTAAATAATCTTGCTACCTTATTACGTGATCTTGGAAAAACGAATGAGGCAGTAAAGCTTTACAAGGACGCGTTGGAGATAACACCAAATTTTAAACAGGCTTTCTTTAATTTGTGTGAAACACTTGAAAAGAAAAATTCATTAACCGAATTAAAGGCTCTTTTAAATTCTTCTACTTACTCAATTTTTCTGAATTTAGAAGACGCAAAATATTACAGTGCATTAATCCTCTTTCGAGAAAAGAAATTTGGTGAATGTAAAGATGCGTGTTTAGAAGTGGATATAAGAAACCTTTCCAAAAAACGAGTCAGCGGATTTTTGCATCTGAAGGGAAAAGTGTTTGAGAATGTTGGCCAATTTTCCCAGGCATTTATTGCATTTAACGAAATGAACCAATTTTTTAAATCCTCTATCGATTATGATGAGAAGGCTAAACTAGCTTATCAAAAAAAGATGCAGGGCAGACGAGATGAGTTGCTTGTTAAAAAAATCAACCGCAAAGCACGCAAGTGTGACGATGGCAAAAATTTGCTATTTATGGTTGGTTTTCCTAGGTCTGGCACGACACTTCTTGATACAATCTTAAGATCACATAAGGACGTACAGGTCCTTGAGGAACTACCGATGGTCAGCGAGATGGAGGCCGCTATTCCAAAAATAAACACCATAGCAAAAATTGAGGGGATGAAAGAAGGAACCATACAGGCCGCCCGGGATGCCTATTTTAGTGAAGCACGAAAACATGTTGATTTTAAAAAATCAAAAATTGTTGTGGATAAGCTACCGCTTAATCTTGCTGAGGTCCCGCTAATCTCCAAGGTTTTTCCAAAGTCAAAATATCTTTTTGTATCCAGACATCCTTTGGATGCGATCTTAAGTTGCTTTATGCAAAACTTTAAACTTAATGAAGCTATGTCAAATATGTTGGAATTGGCAGATATTGTGACTTTGTATGACCAAGTTATGGATATTTTTTTCATGGCAGTAGATAGGTATTCACTTGATATCCTCGTTGTGAAGTATGAGGAACTTATAGGAAACATGGAAACCGTGGTTTCAAACATTCTCAAATTTATGGATTTACAGTGGGATGAGGGGGTCCTCCAATATCAAAAAACTGCGTTGACGAGAGATGACATTCGGACACCAAGTTATGCTCAAGTGATTCAGCCTTTATACAAGAACGCGGCCTACAGATGGGTTAATTATTCTGATGAGTTGGAGGACTGTAAACCAGTTTTGGAGAAATGGGTGCAGAAATTCAGGTATGAAATCTAGGTTTATCGAGTTGAACTTTTGATTCGATTTATTGTAAAAAATCTGAGAGGACAGGCTCTGTTTCATATTTTCAGAGTAGGCCTTTTGGGTTGTATAAATTTTGGGGCAATTGCTGACGGAACTGTGGCTTGGGATTTTTTTCGAAAAATCAAATTCCACGCAATAGTAATCCTCTCTTCTTCCGTATCGTTAGGATAAACTGAATGTAATAAGGTAGATGGGAAAACAATCATTTCGCCAGCTTTCGGTCGCATTGATACCTTTGGTGCAAAGGCATCGGCGTTTAATTCTTGGTAGATGTGATGATCGAACCTTGAATTTATGAACTCTATCATACCACTTTGACCGCTTTTCACAGCGGGTTGATTTACATAATAAACTCCTGATATGTGGAATCTGCCATGTGTGTGAATGGAGTTAAAGCCGCCTTTTTTATTTATGTTTACCCAGGCATTTGCTTCAAACTCATAATTGGCGATGTTTATTTTGGCCCCTATTTGTTGCGCATAGGTGCTTGCTGCAATTGGAAACAATTTTGATATCGCGGAAAATCCAGGCTCTGGCCTCGACATTAAACCGTCGGGAGAATGCCAACTGTCGCCTTTATTTGAAACGTTCACTCCATGCGCATCTTTGCGCCATGATCTTGCCTCGCTAGCAATTAGCTTGTTTAACTGTTTATGATCGCTAACTGTAAATTTTAATATCGGGCACGAAAACAAATAATTTTTGTTCATGAATTCAATTTGCTGCATATTCGACTCCATACATCATTAAAATGAACATGGTTGAACAAAAAGATAATTTATGGGATATCGCCAACTTCTATGCACTTAAGATCAACTAATCAGATTGCGATAGAGGCTTTAATGAGTTCAGTTCAGTACAATATCCAAGTAACAAAACAAAGGATCAGAGCTGAGATGCATAAATCAGCCCAAGGGCCTTTGAGTATTCCAAAGCTAGTCGCCGTTAGCAAGCAACAACCAGACAACAAAGTTGATCAAAGTATTCTAGCTGGCCATCGTGTTTTTGGTGAAAACCGTGTTCAAGAAGCAAAGCAGCGGTGGGAAGCCAGAAAAGTCAAGCATCCTGATTTGGAACTTCACCTTATTGGGCCTCTGCAGACGAACAAAGTGGCTGACGCTGTCGCGTTGTTCGATGTCATTGAGGTGGTTGATAGGGAAAAACTGGCCAAAATCATGGCAGCTGAAATGCGGCGCCAGAACCGGCATCTGCCATGTCTTGTTCAAGTTAATACCGGTGAGGAGCCGCAGAAGTCGGGTGTGATGCCTAGCGAAGTTGATGAATTCATCCATTTTTGCCAAGAGGATTGCAGTCTCGATATTGTCGGCTTGATGTGTATACCACCCGCAGATGAGGAGTCGGCAATTCATTTCGCGTTGTTGCGAGAGATGGCGAAACGCAACGAACTGTCCGAATTGTCGATGGGAATGAGCTCGGATTTCGAGGTGGCAATAGCTTTTGGAGCCACATCAGTGCGGGTCGGCTCAGCCATTTTTGGTGCGCGTGAAAAGCAGTAATAAATAGTCCGCTAGTCGATCAAGTGGCCAGAACGATCCCGTTTGGTGTTCAGATAACGCTGGTTATATGTGTTGATAGGGCTTGTTAATGGCACGCGCTCACGCACTATGATCCCAGCGTCATCAAGCTGTGAGATTTTGTCGGGGTTGTTGGTGATCAGCCGCACCTCATTGATCCCCAGCTCGCGTAGAATTTTGCTTGCAGGTAGGAACAGTCGTTCATCGGACTTGAACCCAAGCGCATGATTTGCTTCGACAGTATCCAGACCAATATCCTGCAGAGCATAGGCGCGCATTTTGTTGAGCAGCCCGATGTTGCGTCCCTCTTGCGCTAGATAGACAAGAACACCGCCCCCATTTTGAGCCATAAAGATAAGCGCCGCGTTTAACTGGTCGCCGCAATCACATTTCAGGCTGCCAAGAACATCGCCGGTGATACATTGCGAATGCAGGCGAACCAGCGGGGCTGTCGTTGGCACCTCGCCCCCGACAAGAACGGCAAAATGCTCTTCACCGCCGACATCAGCGCGGAACATCACTATCTCCGCCTTGGCATCAATAGCCAGTGGCACGCTAGCACGTGCGGCAATCTTTAGGCTTTCCGCGGCCTGTCTGCCATATTGCTCAATGTCACGTGCCTCGATGACAAGGATATTTTGGTCACGTGCCAGCCGTTCCTGAAAAATGCGGTCACGTGACGGAATGCGGGCGAGAACTGCGCTGGGAATTAACTTGGCAATTCGCAGCAGGCGTGTGGTCATGTCAGCAAGAGAGCCCGGCCGCTCACCGACAATTGAGGCTTGCGCCCCCAGAATATCCGCATCTGGAACGCTGATTGCGATGTCAACTAGGGTAGAGATGGTGCGGTTTGCAACCGGGACAGTCGCACAGCTATGTGCCTCTCGCAGCGACCGTCCAAGGCTAGAAATGCGGTTGTCAGTCAGCACCAACATGGCCCCGGACCCGCTCAGTTGCGCCAGCGTGTCAGCATCACCATCACGAATTAATTCAACGGCACGGAATAGACCTGACTCGCCATTGGTAAGACGCAACATGATGATTCCACCCCGTCGCAACTCAGCTGATGCCCGGTCAATTTTCATGTAGGCTTGGCCATTTATGGGTTTTGTCACGGTGTCAGCCTATCGGTGGTTTAGAAAAATCGTGTTAGTTTCGTTCAATTTAGTTAATATGATAATCATGGTTTTTCACCGGATCCTTCATTTATTGAGTTGCTTATGAAAATGCAAGGTTTGTTAAATGAGGTGACCTTGAATTCGCTAATTAGTGCACGGTTGTTGATCGTTGATAATGATGCTTTTCTGCGAACGACATTGCGTCAGCAATTGGAGGGTGAGGGATTCAATGAAGTTTTTGAAGCTTCGACCCTGCTTGAGGTTTTCGAAAAATTGCCAGAGGCCAAACCTGATTTGATCCTTCTTGATGTCTGCCTTCCCGATGGAAATGGTGTGGAAACCTGCCGAAAGCTGCGCGAGCGCGGCTTCACTAAGCCAATTATCATGCTTACGGCCCAGAATGCGGAAAATGATATGGCTGTTGCCCTCGAAGCGGATGCGAATGATTACATCGTCAAGCCAATGCGGATGGGTGAATTGCTGGCGAGGGTTCGCTCGCAGCTCTCAAATTACAAGGCCTCGGATACCACAAAGTTCTCAATTTCTGGCCTCAGCTTTGTTCCAGCTAATAAATTGCTGAAATCAGCTGATGACACAAAGAAAGTCATCCTTACCGAAAAGGAGGCAACGATCCTCAAATATCTCTACCAGGCGCACCCAGTTGGTGTGACTAAGAAGGAGCTGCTGACAGAGGTTTGGGGGTTCCAGAATGGATTGAGCACCCACACGGTTGAAACGCATATCTACCGCCTGCGACAGAAAGTTTGCCGCATCTGTAAAAAGCCATTCATCCTAACAACGCAGACAGGCTATTTGCTGGCATCCGTTCCTTGATGTCCAGCAGGCCGTTTTGCACTGTCTATGTGGGGACACTAAATAGTGTGGCTGGGGCGGTAGGATTCGAACCTACGATACACGATACCAAAAACCGATGCCTTACCACTTGGCCACGCCCCAATTTAATCGTGGGGAAATCTAGCCGCCATTTTTCCGTCAATCAACCCATTAATTTGACCAGTCGGATCAGTTGATCCTGTAAACACGGTAGTAGGGGTAGGCATTGATCAGCAGGGTGAAATGATCTGGGTCGGAATCACCGTGATAGAACAGCCTGTTGAAGGTCGAGTGATATAGCCTTTGGTGAATTAGGTGGTTTGCCCTGGCCGCGCCGTCAACCCTGTTGAACTGCAGGAAAAAGCCGCTTGGGTTGGGGTAATCAGTGCTGTTACCGCGCATGCCATCATCTGTCTCTACTACACCAGAAAGAACGGCTCTGCCATCAACTGTTCCGTCCTTAAGATTAATTTGCCTGCCGCTACAGTTTATAAGGGAGCCATTTCCAGTGCAGGCAATTTCCCTGTATTCGAGCTGGTTCGTGCCACGATGAATGGGCAATGGCGTGCCGGCTTCGCTGTCCCATAGTCCCAGTGCGCTAATGGAGGGCGTCCACTGCACCATTTTATTGGTCAGCACTAGATAGATATCCGATCGGTTATGTGTTGGACCCTGCAAAAAGGCGTTGGCAAGCTTGGCGTTACTCACGCTTTTCTGAGCGAGTTTAGTTGTCCCATCATTACCAATATATTTTAGGATACGCGCGCTTTCGCTCTGATCGCCCGACATCAATGCGCGTGCCAAAAGATGTGTCTTGGGTCCGCGCTGCGTTCCTCCATCGACAAGGGTAGGAAGCTGGCTGAACAAACTTGCGGTATAGCCATAATCCCACCATGTGGCGATCACTGGGGTGCGGTCGCGGTTGCTTTGCCGGACATGGTCACCCAGAAACCTAAATCCCTCAACGACCTCACGGGAAAAGGCAACGTCTGGAACATAGGGTTTTGAAAGGGGGTTGAACGATACAAAATAGGTCATGGCAAACATGATAGCAGCAAAACAAGCTTGTGCGCTGGCGAGTCCTGTTTTGTATGTTTTGGCCCCTACCACCATCAGCCGGTCCAAAACATATCTGCCAAGAGTCAGCCCTAGCCAGGCAAAGCCAAACCAGAAAATAGGCGCTGCGAAAAACACCACCCGGTTGCCAAAGACAATATTCATTGCCGCGAGACTAATTGCCGGTAGGAACACTACGGCGTAGACTGGCGTGAGAAATGCCCACCCAACAACTCCAACAACCGAAAGCCCGGCAAGCCAGATATTTCCGATAAGCGCGTTTAGAAAGTCGCCAGCTGACAGTGCTTCCAGTTCGGTGATGGTGTTGAGCGTGTTTGGCAGCCTCATGTGGCCGAATGAGGTTATGGCGCTAGTGAAATCAGTGATATGAATGGACTGGCCAAAATTGAGAGTTCCAATCAAGGTAAGATAGACGGCGCCCAAAAGGGCGGCGCGTGTCAATGAACGGCTAAAACAATAGGTAAGCCAGACAAGAGCAAGCAGATAAAACCAGTTCAAAATGGGTTTTGGCCACCACCAATGAAACATATGTGTTGCCGCCGCCATCGCGCCACAAAGTGCCAACGCCAACCAGATGTTTTTGGCCCTGCCCGCCCAGATAATCAAGGCAATGATCAGATAGAAGAATCCAAGATTAAGTTGGTCGGTATCCAGCCGTCCCGCCGAGGTTCGCCCGAGAAAGGCGCTGGACAGCGAGCTGCCAACTGCTGCGATCGCACCTTCGGTCCAGAAATTGGCCGCACCAAAGGCGAGAATGACCGCCAATGCTGTCAGCGCTACCGAAAAGGGGAGCATTTGATGCGCCGTTACCGAGAGTGATTTGAGTGATGCATCAGGAGAGAGATGGCTGATAAGAACCGCCAGCAGAGGTTCATTAAAGAACGAACGCCGTTCAGTGGGAACATTGTCAATAAAATCGGGATAGCTGCGCTTTTTGATTAGATTTTCGCTACTACCATGGGTTTTGATTTGCTGCGCCACCAGCAGGAAATAGGCAGCATCCGTTGTTGAAAAAGCTGGAAAATCCTCAACATAGTAGGTATCCTGCGCATCGTCCCATTGGTCATATTGCCAGACCCGCATATGTGCCGATGCAAACAGGGCGAGGCAGATCAAGACCGCGCTGGTGACAAAGGTCAGTCGATGTGTGGGCACTTCAAGCCAGGGTCTGTCCGTGACACGCTGGTGCCATGTTTTCAACCTTTGCAGATATGCACGAACAAACAACTGTTACGCCCCCAACATGATCAGGCATCGTTCCCATCATAGTTGCCGGAGCAGGCACTACTTGGAATAATGGTCACAATTAGCTGAATGACGCTAGATAATCTTCGTTGCAACCGCCCAGATGTTTTTCGCAAGAAGCTCACTGGCTGCTATCATACAAGCTTTCTGCGATGAATAAATGGCAAAACACGTTGCTCCACTACCCGACATGCCAACGGCATCTGCGCCGTCCTGCGACTCAAGGATGGTGAGTAAGTCGGCGATCTCGGGCATCAACTGGCAGGCAGGTGCCTGAAGGTCATTGCCATATTGCGTCAACTTACACGCGCTTGCACCGTCAAGTGCTTGAAAGGGTTTCTGGTGCGTCCCGGTCACCTTGGCGCTAGTCAGGGATCTGTATACATTGCCCGTTGCCAGCGCCATTCCCGGATTGGCAAGCAGGATGGGTCCGGCATTTTTGACGGTCAGCGGCGAAATTATTTCACCCACCCCCTCCATGCGCGCCGGTGTCATATTCAGACAGACGGGCACATCTGCTCCCAGACGAAATGCGAGCTGGTGAAGCGCACCAGATGAGAGTGGCGAGAGGGTGTGTTGATTGAGATAGCGCAGCAATGCGGCGGCATCGGCGGAACCACCACCAAGGCCGGAACCGACCGGAATGTTTTTCTCAATCATGATTCGTATCGGCTCAAAAGCTCCACCTTCTTGGCGGAACCAGTCCAGACAGGTAGCGCAGATATTGGTATTTTCATCCTCACTGAGGATTTTGGCAAAAGGACCGGTAACGCAGATTTCATCTGCCGCGGCGTGGTCGATGGTAATCCGATCACCAAACGCGGTGAACACCACCCCGGACTCTAGCGTATGAAAGCCGTCATCCCGCTTACCAGTAATGCGTAGAAACAGATTGACCTTGGCAGCGGCATGGAGTGAGGCTGGAAAGATGCGGTCTGTCGGAATCATTGAGGGAAGCCAACGATTTCTGATGATGGTAACCCGTCTTTGATGCGGGTGCGAAATTTTTCCCTTTCTATGTCTGTTTCAGCCAGGGATATAGCCAGCCGCCATTTAAATCGCGCCTCGTCGCGCCGACCAAGATACCAATAGACATCGCCAAGATGGCCTGTTATCTCGGAGTCGGCTGGTTCGAGCCCGGTTGCCTGTTCCAGATATCGCACCGCTGTTTCTGCGTCACCAAGGCGAAAATGCACCCAGCCCAGAGAATCAATAAAATAGCCACTGTTTGGCCTCAGTTTCACGGCCCGTTCTATCAGCGCAATCGCCTCGTCAAGATTTCGACCCTGATCAGCCCACCAGTAACCTAAATAGTTCAGCGCAAATGCATCGTCAGGGTTCATCTCAAGCGCCAGTTTCAGATGTTTTTCCGCAGCCTGTGTCTGATCAAGACGTTCAAGAGTGACGCCAAGATTGCGATGCAGATTGCTGGTGCTGTAACCCTTCTCGTAGGCGGTTTCATATGCATCCTGACTGTTTCCGTAATCAGCATTGCGGCGATGGCTGTCACCAAGAAGTTTGTAGAGATAGCCATCTTCAGGATTGATAGTGATGGCGTTTCGCAGAATCGAGACGGCCTTTGAAAACTGTTGGTTTTCATGGGCGATGTCAGACAGAGCGATCATTGCTGGTTGGCCAAGGGGGCCGTCGCTGGCAATGGCAGACAGATTGTCGATCGCGTCGCGGTAGTTTGAGCTTTTTACCTGCTGCTGGGCGAGAAGCAGATGCGCAACATCGTTGTCAGGATCAAGGAACCGCGCAAGCTGCAGCCTGGCAACAAGGATTTGTTTCTCAGACCGGCCCTGTGCCAACAGCGAAAAATCGATGATGCCGTGCACAATATTGGTGCGCAGTGATGGCGGCTCGTTTTGCGCCTCCAAAGTCAGCAATGCGGCAATGGTCGTGTGGTTGAAATTGGCGTCCAGGCGGAGGTCAATAAGTTTCTTCGCTGCCCTGTGTTCACTATTGCGAGCAAGCAACCCCGCCAGACGTATTGCGGCTAGCGGTGACATTGGTTCATCCATAAGCTGCAAAGCGTGTCTGGTGGCTTCATCCGTCCGTCCCAAATGTTCGGCCATCAGGGCAGCATTAAGCTCGACGAAGAGATCAGGCGGTGTGCTGGTCTCTTCGCCACCAGCCTGTATTTTTGTCAAATGTGTAATGCCAGCATCACCCTGACCATTGGCGACAAGGGCCCAGGCCTTTATTAATGCCGCAAGTTGGCGCGAGGGGGAATGTTCGCTCATCGTGTCGGCAAGCACCATTACCGCTTGCCAGTCTTGGTCCCGGATGGCAATGGCCGTTGCTGGCTCGGCACTGAAGGCGGATGAGATGTTGAGCTGCTCCATCTGCCTGCCAAGCGCGGCTGCCTCTTTGATGTTTCCCTGATGATATTGTGTCATGAAGGTTTGGCGAAGCAGGTCAGCATTATCACTGTCATTGCGCAGCGTTTCGAGGAAGAAATTCGCCGACTGGTCAATATCGTTGAAATAGAGTGCCTGGCGGGCCGCCAGAAAATGACCAGCGCTGCTTTCCGTTTTTGACTGGACATGGCTTGCCTTGGCGGTGCCGTCAAGAACATCATCGCCCAGATAAGTGCCTGTACAGCCGGCAAAACCAATCACCAGAACAAATGCAAGTCCAAAACCAGCCGAGTTGTGCGAGACAGACACAAGCCTTAAAACGGGCGCACTGATATTAAAAAAGTGTCCCAAAGTTCGCCATCGTTGCATGTTCCCGCCCTTTACATATTCGGGTAATTCGGTCCACCACCACCTTCAGGCGTTACCCACACGATATTCTGCGTTGGATCTTTGATATCACAGGTTTTGCAATGGACACAGTTTTGTGCGTTGATTTGCAACCTGGCTTCACCATCATCATCACCTTTGACGACCTCATAGACTCCCGCGGGACAGTAGCGCTGTTCTGGTGCGTCATATAGAACAAGATTGTGGGAGATTGGTATTGACGTATCTTTGAGCGTCAGATGCGCCGGCTGATTCTCTTCATGGTTTGTTCCTGACAAGTAAACCGATGAATTACGATCAAAACTAACCACATTATCTGGCTTTGGATAACTAATCTTCGGTGCCTCGGACGCCTTTTTGAGGGCCTTATGGTCATGATGGTTTTTCAGCGTCCATGGCGCGCGACCTCGCAATAAATAGGTATCGATCGCGGCATGGGCAAGGCCCAGCCAAAGCCCTTTACCAAAACCAGGGCGAATATTTCGCACTTTGTAAAGCTCTGGCCACAGCCAGGATTGCTGCAGCCTGTCTGGGTAGGATACTGGCTCATGACCGGGGGCCATTGTTTCAAGTGCCTCAAAAATCGCTTCTGCGGCAGTCATCCCTGATTTCATCGCGGTATGGGTGCCCTTAATCTTTGGCACATTGAGGAAGCCGGCTGTGCATCCGACAAGACAACCGCCAGGAAATGTCAGCTTCGGTACGGATTGAAATCCGCCCTCATTGAGTGCTCGTGCACCATAGGAAACACGGCGGCCACCTTCAAAAACGGAGCGTACGGCTGAATGGGTCTTGAAACGCTGGAACTCTTCGAAAGGCGAAAGATGAGGGTTGCAATAATCTAGTGCCACGACATAGCCAACGGCAACCTGATTGCCATTGAGATGATAGAGGAACGAGCCTCCGTAGGTATCTGAGGCAAGTGGCCAGCCAACTGAGTGCCAGGCTAGGCCCGGCTTTGCCTTCTCCGGGTCAATATCCCACAATTCTTTGATGCCAATAGCAAAGGTTTGCGGGTCCTTGCCTTCGCGCAAATCGAATTTTTCAAACAGCGTCTTGGTCAGATGTCCACGACAGCCCTCAGCAAAAATGGTCTGTTTGCCAACCAGCTCCATTCCCCGCATATAGCTATCTGTCGGTTCACCATCCTTGCCGACCCCCATATCGCCGGTGGCGATGCCGCGAACCGCGCCGGACTCATCATAGAGGATTTCGGCGGCTGGAAAGCCGGGATAAATCTCAACGCCAAGCGCCTCAGCCTGTGCAGCCAACCAACGGCAGAAATTGCCTAGCGAGATGATGTAGTTGCCATGATTGTTCATGCTTGGCGGCGTTGGCATCCGCCAGGCGCCTGTTTTGGTGAGGAACATGAATTTGTCATTAGTCACCGGAGTGTCGAGTGGGGCGCCCCGCTCCTGCCAATCTGGGATCAGCTCATTGAGTGACCGCGGTTCCAGAACAGCACCCGACAGGATGTGGGCGCCGACCTCACTGCCTTTTTCGATCAGACAAACCTCGATGTCGCGGTTGGCCTCTGCGGCGAGCTGCTTGAGTTTGATTGCCGCAGAAAGGCCAGAAGGGCCTCCGCCAACAATCAAAACATCGAATTCCATGGTTTCGCGTTCCATTTCCCCAACCTCTAACTCTTCTATTTCGCTTTCCGCTGCAAATGTTGTTAGTTTTTAGTATATATGACGAAGACTTCATACTGGCTTTTTTGCCACAACCCAAGTAAACGAAATTCGACGGTGTTTCATATGTCTGCGAACGGTCCGACCCGTGACGAATTAATTGCCTGTCTTGCCTGGCATGTTGCCTGCGGTGCTGATGAAGCGCTTGGCGATCGGCCGACGCATGATCAGACTTTTATTCCTCTGAAATCCTTCCTTGCAGACCCGCTTGCCGCTAAGGCTGACGGGGCAAAAACAGATCCGGTCCAGCCTGCTCCATCGTCGCCGCCAGATTCGACACTATCTCTGGTTGAGCCTGCCACAAATCAGCTGAACGCCATCACAACGCTCACCGACCTTCGTAATGCACTCGATCAGCTTGATGGCTGCGCACTAAAGAACACGGCTGGAAACCTGGTCTTTTGTGATGGTAATCCGGGAGCGCGTGTGATGATCGTTGGTGAAGCTCCCGGTCGTGATGAGGACCGTGTCGGCCTGCCCTTTGTCGGCGCTGCAGGCCAGCTGCTTGACAGGATGCTGGCAAGCATCGGGCTCGACAGGTCGACGGTCTATATCACTAATTTGCTGCCATGGCGCCCGCCAGGGAATCGGACGCCGACTGCTGAGGAAACTCGGCTTCTTCTTCCCTATCTGCGCCGTCATATTCAACTGGCCAAGTCGGAATATCTATTAATTCTAGGTGGTTCGTCAGCGAAAGCGCTCCTTGGGACAAAGGATGGAATATTGAAACTGCGTGGCGTTTGGCGTGACGTTGATTTTGGTAATGGTGTTGTCCTGCCAACCCTTCCCAGCTTGCATCCGGCCTATTTGCTCCGCTCGCCGGCACAAAAACGCCTGTCTTTTGATGATTTGCTTTCGCTGCGCGCAAGACTTGCCTAGGATTTATTTCCATGCAAAACCGTAATTATCACGATTCGTCCCATCTACGCCTGTTTGAAGCCATTATGATCATTGGCATCAGCTGTTTGTTTGCCGCCATTCTTTTTTTGCTGGCGCAACCATCAGCCGCGCGGGAGGCAGGCGAATCGCTACCACAACCGCTTAGCGATTTTGATGTTGGCCAGTATCAGCGGCTTTTCCATCTGCAGGAAGTTGGTCGGATGAAACAGGCTGTCCGCGAGGCGGGCCGTGTCGAGAATGATATTCTGATTGGCCATCTCCTGTCTAAGCGCTATCTGCATCCAACGGCCTGGCGATCTACCTACAAGCAGCTCTATCGCTGGCTTCGCATTTACAATGACCATCCAGACGCAAGCCGCATCTTTTGGCTCGCCAAACGCCGTCGGCCAGGAAATGCCATGCCACCGACAGCACCCAAGGCCGGATATCTCAATGGATTTGGATTAATCTCACAGAATGAATACCGGCCTAGCTTGCCGCTCAGTACTGCGGGCAGGGCGTCGCCGCGGACAACAAGGCGCATCGCCCGTGAAGTCCGCCGGGCCATTCGCCGTGGTTGGCCAACAGGTGCGTTAAAAGTTGTCGACGACCCAAAAAACAGGCGCTATCTGACGAAAGTCGAAGAGGCCCAGCTGCGCGGTGAAATTGCTCATGCTTATTTTATTTTTGGTCTCGATCAAAAAGCAATTCGAGAAGCTCGTCATGCAATTGGTGCTGGTCGAGGGGCTGCTTTTTTGGGTTATTGGGCTGGGGGGTTGGCGGCATGGCGCAGCGGACAATATGATCTGGCTGGGCAATATTTCAGATCGCTTGCGGAACAGGAGAGTGCCTTTGATGAGCTGCGGGGTGCAGCGGCCTTCTGGGCGCAGCGGGTGGCGTTGCGTCAGGGCAAACCCGAGGAGGCTGCGCGATATCTTGTTCTTTCGGCTAGTGTAGAGCATGGGTTTTATGGTGTCATTGCTCGACAGGCCAGCGGCCAGAAAATTGATATTTCATTCAATCTGCCGGCGCGTGACCCGGCCTTCCTGACTTGGCTTGGTGAGCAGAAGGGCGGCCAACGGCTCTATGCCCTGATGCAGATTGGCCTGATCAATGATGCCGAGCGTGAAATGCGTTATCTTTGGACTGACATTCCGGTTCACATGCGGCCGTCTGCGTTACGCTTTGCGGTTGATAATGGCATGGCCGGTCTAGCCTACCGTGCTGGCGCCCTGATGGACAAAAATGAAGGAAAAACCTGGTACGGAGCGCTCTATCCAGTGCCAAAATTTATAGCTGAATTCACCGTTGACCAAGCGCTCGTCTGGGCTATTGCACGTCAAGAGTCAGGTTTCAACCCGCTTGCAAAAAGCCGGGCAAATGCTGCTGGTTTGATGCAGATTATGCCGTCGACGGCATCCTTCATTATGCGCAAACGCTCCTATCGCTCACGTGACCGCCATCTTTTGCTCAATCCCGTAATTAATCTTGAGATAGGCCAGCGCTACATTCGTCACCTTCTTGAGGAACCAGTCATTGATGGCTCACTTGTCAAATTGCTAGCAGCTTATAATGGAGGCCCGGGCAACCTGAGCAAATGGTTGCGCAAGGTAGACCACCAGGATGATCCGTTTTTGTTAATCGAGTCCATTCCCTCCCGTGAAACACGGTCCTATATAAAGAGTGTGGTCACGAATCTGGCGATGTACCGGATGCAGTTCGGCCAATCAGCACCAGCCCTGAAAGCGTTGGCAGCTGGCCGACGTGGCACTTTTACTCCGTTGATTGATCAGACTACCGTCAAGACCGCGCAGTTGGACGCCAAATAGAGGCAGTGACTAAGGAAGAGAGAACCATGTTCAGCAGTGATGACCGGATCGATAAATCCATTACCTTCCAACCGGTAAATATTGCCGTGATGACAGTTTCCGATACGCGCAAGAGTGATGATGACCGTTCGGGTGATTTGCTCGCGTCACGCATCAATCAGGACGGTCATATCTTGGTGGCCCGAACCATTGTTACCGATGATCAACCAAAGATCATAGCCAGGTTAGCGGAATGGATTGACGATCCAGCGATTGATGTGGTGGTAGCGACAGGTGGAACTGGCCTTACTGGGCGCGATGTAACGCCGGAGGCTTTCCGGGCTGTTTTTGACAAGGAGATCGAGGGGTTTGGCGAATTATTCCGTGATCTCTCCTTTCAGAAGATTGGAACCTCGACGGTGCAGTCACGGGCGCTTGCAGGTGTTGCTGGCGGCACATATCTGTTTGCCCTGCCGGGGTCACCATCGGGGTGCCGTGATGGCTGGGATGAGATCCTCCGCTATCAGCTTGATATACGTCATAAGCCCTGTAATTTTGTCGAAATCATGCCGCGACTGACCGAGTCGGTAACCCAGCGACGTCGGGGATAATGCCCGATCTTAAGCTCGAAAAGCGGCACCTTGCGGCGAGCAGCGGCGCTGTGATTGGTATTGATGAGGCTGGCCGCGGACCATGGGCAGGCCCTGTGACAGCTGCTGCTTTCTGGATAAATCCGAATTGCTTTGACCAGCTTCCGCCAGAGCTTGATGATTCGAAAAAGCTCAGTCCGGCAAAACGTGCCTTAATATTCGCTGCGCTCACAGGTGGTGAACATGCTTTTAGTGTGGTGTCGATAGCAGCTGCTGAAATTGACCAAATTGGCATTAATGGTGCCACCTTTCTGGCAATGCGGCAGGCAGCTAAAGAATTGCAGGCGCTCTTGATAAGCCGCCGGAATGCTGCCATCAGCCTATGCCTTGTTGATGGTAATATTGACCCTGATCTGGGTATGCCGATCAAGACGGTGATCAAGGGGGATACGGTATCGTGCTCCATTGCAGCGGCATCTATCATTGCCAAGGAAACCCGAGATAATCTGATGCGCGATCTTGCCCGTGATCACGCTGTTTACGGCTGGAACAGAAATATGGGCTACGGGACAAAAAGTCATTCAGATGCTCTTCAGGCACATGGTATCAGCGAGCATCATCGCCGCTGTTTCGCACCAATAAAGCGCTTTTTGCAATCCTAACCGTCCATGCTGGCGGATGATAGCATTATATCTTGCGACACACCCGTTAATGGAACGGGTTGGAGAAGTCCTGAATAGGTGAATAGGCATCCTGTTCGATGGTGACCCACTAGATGAATGCTGTTCGTCAAAAAATACCACAATATGTGGTGATTACTTTAACTTTGTCAGTTAACATATTGACTTTGCGCCATAATGTGATTGTTTTAGGTTTGGATTTACGTGGAAACTAGTTGGTTTGATATACAGTGGACAGGGTTGAGTCACAGTGATGGACCAACCTTCTGGTAAGGGATGGGAACGCAGACAGTGAAAACGAATGTAATCGAATGCGGTGAATGTATTGCGAGGCTGGCAAGACTCGATAGCGGCTCGGTTGATCTCGTATTTGCCGATCCGCCCTATAACCTTCAGTTGGGTGGTACTCTATCACGCCCTGATCATACGCATGTCGACGCGGTTGATAAAGATTGGGATCAGTTTGAGTCCTTCGCCGCCTATGATAGGTTCAGCCGTGCCTGGCTGACCGAGGCACGGCGCGTTCTCAAGGCTGATGGGGCCATCTGGGTTATTGGCAGTTATCACAATATTTTTCGGATAGGTGCCATCCTTCAGGATTTGGATTTCTGGATACTGAATGACGTGATCTGGCGAAAAACCAATCCGATGCCTAATTTCCGTGGGCGACGGTTTACCAATGCGCATGAAACGCTGATCTGGGCGGCAAAATCACAAAAGTCACGTTACACCTTTAATTATGAAGCAATGAAATCCTTAAATGATGATGTGCAGATGCGTTCGGATTGGGAATTGCCAATCTGCACAGGTGCTGAGCGTTTGAAGAACGCTGGTAAGAAGGCGCACCCGACGCAAAAGCCTGAATCACTTCTGGCCCGCATTATCCTCGCCTCCACAAACCGCGATGATGTCATCCTTGACCCTTTTTTTGGTACCGGGACGACCGGTGCCGTTGCCAAGAGGCTGCGCCGTAAATTTATTGGCATTGAGCAGGACTCATCCTATGTCAAGCTGGCGAGAGAGCGGATAGCCGCTATCTCATCAATCGTCCCACCCGATCTGCTGGCGACACTACCAAAACGGGCCAAGCGGAAAGTGCCGTTTGGCACTTTGATCGAGAGGGGAATTCTGCGCCCGGGTGACCGGCTGTTTGACGTGCAGAGGCGCTTTTCAGCTCAGGTTCGGGTCGATGGTTCGCTTGTCACCGCCAAACAAGAGATTGGCTCGATCCATTCATTGGGTGCGAAGCTGCAATCGCTGCCATCGTGTAACGGCTGGACATTCTGGCATGTGGAGCGTAACGGCACGGATGTATCGATTGACAGTTTTCGCGAAGAGCTGCGGGAATCGGGAGATTTTCCCAACAAATCTGAATAGCGGTGAGGTTCGCCGAATAAAGGTTTGGTGTTGTCAGATGTGACGCTCAACCAGTCCTTAAAGTATAACGCAAACGCGTGCTGTTTGTTTTCCACTAATTGGAAAACTCTGTTAGTGTACTTAAGAGCTACGAATTTTCTACCAGGATAGTAATGTATATCTCTGCCTTTTCTTCTGATATGGGTGAACAGGTAAAACAGATTCGCCACCGAGCAGGTCGGCGACAAATAACAAATATTGGCCGAATGTTTCTGTCGCTTGTTTGCCTTGTTGTGTTTGAAACAATCTTATCCTTATCTATGGAAGGCCAATATCTGTTCAACGCGTCTGACACGATCAGATGGTCCGCTCTACTGATCACGGGTACTTACCTGATTATATTTGTAGTTGCCCTGCGTTTATCGAGATGGATAAGATTCCGCACTGGGGAACAGCTTTTATCAGTGTGGTTAATCTTGGGCCTTTGTGGCATACTTTGCCTAATGATGTTCCGCCTTCCCTATTCGGTGACGTTCTTGGCGCTGATTTACCCAACGGCAACGGCTATTCTTTTGCTGTTTGGAAAAGGACTATCACAGCGTTCAAGCATGCGGATTGGCGTTCCAGCGCAGCTTTTCCAACAGCTTGATAACCGGGCTGGTACCTTCATTCGTATGGAAAGTGTGTCACTTCCGGAGGCCGCGATTGATGCAGTGCTCGTTTCTAACAAGCAACTATCTGACTCTGGTTGGACGCCCTTTCTTTCTTGGTGTGCCATGAATGCTGTACCTGTGATCATGCTGAGAGATTACCTCGAAGCAGAGTCTGGTCGCGTAGATCTTAAAAACTTTAGTTTTACCGATCTTTTGCGAGTCAGAACATCTGATACCTACTTGTTTCTGAAACGGGTTTTTGATGTGGGGTGTAGCGTTCTATTTCTGCTAGTTTTTGGTATTCCCATGATCTTGTTGGCGGCGCTTATTAAGCTCGAGACTGTTGGCCCAGCTATATTTGTGCAGCAACGCGTTGGTTTGGGGGGCGTTTCCTTTGATATGTATAAATTCAGATCGATGGTGGCTAATGCCGAAAACGAAGGCGCTCAATTTGCATCAAAAGGCGACAAGCGTGTGACGCATATTGGCAAATTCATAAGGAAATACCGTATTGATGAATTGCCTCAGCTTTACAATGTGTTGCGTGGTGATATGAGCTTGATCGGGCCCCGTCCTGAGCAGATGGACTTGCTTGAAGGGCTCGTTGAGAGTGTCCCGCTTTTTCCTTTTCGCCACTCGGTAAGGCCTGGGATTACCGGATGGGCGCAGGTTTGTCAGGGCTATGCCTATGATATTGACAGCAGTAGCGAAAAAATCACCTATGATCTGTTTTACATTAAAAACCTGTCTTTCCTGCTTGATATGACGATTGTCATACGAACGATTAGGATTTTGCTAACGGGCTTTGGTTCGCGCTAATATTCATATGTCTTCACAGAGGCAACTGAGTAGACAAGCAAGTCACGCTTCGTTGAATTCAAGTGCATAGAATTGTTCCAGCATTTCGCCGGACAATTTACCAGCTTTGCGAACCATAGTGGCTCCAAATTCCAGTTTCATGGCCAATTGCAGGGCAAAAATAAAGCTAAGCGCACCAATGCCGGCGATAATGTCTGGCTTAATCGGAGGCACGAGGTCACGTAGGGCTGACACTGTGGCCTTTACTATCACCTGGTCTTCCAGAATTGGGCTAATGTAATAAAAGATGACGCCCTATCTTGGGAACCTAGTGCTTTCGAAATGAAACTAACAAAATTAACGGGCGTTGGCATCCAGGGTCTTTCGTTCGAGGCGCCGGCGATGCAAAATAGGCTCGGTGTATCCTGATGGTTGCGCCCGCCCCTCAAAAACAAGATCGCAGGCAGCCTGGAAGGCAATGGATGCGTCAAAATCATTCGCCATTGGCTGGTAGTGGGGATCGTCCTCATTCTGCTGGTCAACAATCGCGGCCATTTCCTTCATGACTTCCATAGCAAGCTGCTGTGAGCAGACACCATGATGAATCCAGTTGGCAATATGTTGAGAGGAAATTCGCAAGGTTGCTCGGTCCTCCATCAGCCCGATATAATGAATGTCGGGAACTTTCGAGCAGCCTACACCCTGGTCAACCCATCGCACGACATAGCCAAGAATGCTCTGGGCATTGTTACGCAGTTCCTGGCGAATATCATCATCTGACCAGTTTGGATGGGATGCGGTGGGCACTGATAGGATTTCTGAGCGGCTTGCCGGTGTGCGTGTAGACAGCGATTGCTGTCGGTCACGAACATTCACATCATGGTAGTGCAGTGCATGCAGTGTTGCCGCGGTGGGTGAGGGTACCCAGGCACAATTGGCACCCTCCAGAGGATGGTTGATTTTCTGTTCCATCATATCGGCCATCAGATCGGGCATCGCCCACATTCCCTTGCCGATCTGCGCCTTGCCACCAAGGCCACACGCAAGACCGATATCAACATTTCTATCTTCATAAGCCCTGATCCACGCCGAATTTTTCATTTCACCCTTGCGGATCATAGCGCCAGCTTCCATCGACGTGTGTATCTCGTCACCTGTTCGATCAAGAAATCCAGTATTGATGAATACGACACGCTTGCGTGCAATACGGATACATTCTTTCAAATTAATGGTTGTGCGGCGCTCTTCATCCATGATTCCCATCTTAACGGTGTTGGCATCAAGACCCAGAACATCCTCGACAGCGGCAAAGATTTCTGTAGCAAAGTTCACCTCATCTGGCCCATGCATTTTGGGCTTTACGATGTATACTGAGCCGGTCGCCGAGTTCGCCTTTCGCTGCAAATCGGGAAGTGCTCCGGCAACCGTCATGAAAGCGTCCATGATGCCCTCAGGCACGTCGCTGCCATCGGCAAGACGAATGGCGGGATTGGTCATCAAATGGCCAACATTGCGAACTAGCATCAAAGCACGTCCGTGAAGCACTGCTTCGCTTCCATCCGGCCTTGTAAAGGAAATATCATCAACCAGCTTGCGTGTGACAGTCTTACCCATTTTTTCAAAGGTGTCCTGAAGTGTCCCCCGCATCAACTTGTTCCAGTTGCCATATGCAAGAATTTTGTCCGTCGCATCCACTGCGGCGATTGAGTCCTCGCAATCCATGATGCTTGAAATCGCCGCCTCGGCGCGCACATCATTGATGCCAGCTGGATCATCCTGGCCAATAACACCATTGTGATCTATCATAATCTCCAGATGCAATTCATTGTTGATCAGAATGATCGATTTTGGGTTGGCTGCATTGCCTATATAGCCGGCAAATGTGTTAGTATTTGCGAGCGTTGTTCTGCCTCCCCTGCATTCGATTTCAAGTACGCCATCGGCAATCGCGAGATTGGTGACATCAGCCCATGAGGCGTTGGCCAGCGGTGTCGCTTTGTCAAGAGTTTTGCGCACATACGCAATGACCTTTTGTCCGCGTGTTGCATCGTACCCTGATGTCTGAGCTTGGTGGTCAGTCTGCGGAATCACATCGGTTCCGTAGAGTGCGTCATAAAGGCTACCAAAGCGAGCATTTGCGGCATTCAGCGCATAGCGGGCATTGGTGATCGGCACAACCAGTTGGGGTCCCGCCACATGGGCAATCTCAGCGTCCACATTTGCTATCGCCACCTGAAAATCAGGCCCCTCATCGAGCAAATAGCCGATGTCTTTTAAAAAAACCTCATAGGCATTCTGATCGATGCCGTTCTGCGCATTTTCCTTCAGCCAGGCGTCGATCTGATTTTGCATTGTCTGTCTGATGGCCAGCAATTCTCGATTGCGTGGCGCCAGCTTGTGAACTGATTTGTCAAACCCTGCCCAGAAATGGTTAGCCGATATCGAGGCGCCTTCCAGAAGCTCATCATTGACGAAGTTATACAGATCCGTGTTGACGGTCAGGTTTCCACAGTTTGTGAAATTGGTCATGAGTTCACTCCAAAGTGATAGACGCAGTTAAAGGGTCCAAAAAAGCATGTCTAAATACAGGCAAAAAGAACCATTGAACAAGCATTTTCAACCTTTGAATAGCGAAAAAATGTTGAATTCAACATCCACTCCTGCATTGCGAATGTTGGAGGCATAGCAGATTTATCACTTAAGGTTTCACGCGGCCTAAACAAACGACCAGCTCAGGCCGGCATTGGCCAATACGGCCTCAATCTCCGAGACAAGCTGTGTTAGTGCTTCTGGGCTGATGGCCTCGGCCCGGGCGACAAGCATAGCTTCAGTATTCGAGGCTCGGATCAGCCACCATCCGGTGTTGCCGGTCACGCGAACGCCATCAATTGTAGTAAATGCCTCTGGCGGATGACTCTGTGCGATAACAGCTTGCATTTTTTCGATTACGGTAAATTTTCTGTCATCGGCACAATCAATCCGCAGTTCTGGTGTTGCATACTGTTGGGGCAAACCATCCATGAAGGCGGTGATGGATTGGCTTGTGCGAACCATCTGGGTAAGGATGCGCAGCGCTACATAAATGGCGTCGTCGAATCCAAAATAATCATCTGC
Organism: uncultured SAR116 cluster alpha proteobacterium; assembly: GCA_902578815.1. Taxonomy (GTDB): domain Bacteria; phylum Pseudomonadota; class Alphaproteobacteria; order Puniceispirillales; family Puniceispirillaceae; genus MED-G116. The sequence continues at coordinate 54,228 of CACHEI010000001.1, forward strand.
AATGAATATATGACCCGACATTTCGCCGGCCAGAGGCGAACCGGTTTCAGCCATTTTCCTTTTCATATGGCTGTGGCCGGTTTTCCATATTGCGGCATCCCCGCCTGCAGCATTTAGCATATCCAAAGCTAGCTGTGATGATTTTATATCAAGTAGAAAGGTCTTTCCCGGGTGCCGCTTGGCAACATCTTGAGCAAGGTAGGCTGTCAAAAGATCGCCCGGCACTTGTCGGCCTCGGGCATCAACGACGCCAATGCGGTCACCATCTCCATCAAAACCTATGCCCAGATCGGCCTTTTCTGATTTGACCGCTGAACGCAGGATTTCGAGTGTTTCAGGATCCACCGGATTGGGATGATGGTTGGGAAAGGTGCCATCAACCTCGGAAAACAGAACCTGATGTTTTCCTGTCAGACGTCCGACCACCGCCTCGGTGACCGGCCCACTGGCACCATTGCCACAATCCCATACAACCGACAGATTTCCGGCATCAGTAGACTTCAAAAGTCGGTTTATGTATTCATCAAAAACCGACCGCTTTTCAGATTTTCCACCTTTTTTCGAGGGAACGCCTGCGGCGCATTGGGCACCGAGCTCAGTAATTTCCTCACCAAAAAATGACTTCCCGTCCAAAACCATCTTGAAACCATTGTGTGTTGGCGGATTGTGGCTGCCAGTCACTTGGATCGCGCCATTTGCATCAAGATGCGTTGCGGCAAAATATAGCATTGGTGTCGGCCCACAGCCTATATCCGTTACATTGGCGCCGCCATCAACGAGCCCGTCGATCAGGGCAGTGGAAAGCTGTGGGGATGAGAGGCGACCATCTCGGCCGACAACGACTTTGTTTCCCAACGACTTGCTGGCAAGGCATGCGGCGAAAGCACGGCCAATTGCTGTTGCGTCCGCGGGGCTGAGGGTTTGATTGTAAATGCCACGAATATCATAGGCACGCAGGATGCTAGGGTGAAGGGTAACGGTATTCATGAGAGCCGACCCCTGATCCAGCTCACCAGTTCAGGAGCAAGTTTCTCATTCGCCATGCCAAATGCAATATTTGCTTGCAAAAATCCAACCTTTGATCCGCAGTCGAAGCGTTCTCCAGAAAATCGCAAACCATAAAAGGTGGATTTTCCGATTTGCTGGGCTAGCGCATCTGTCAGCTGGATTTCGTCACCTACACTTCGCTCACCATTGGACAGGGTCTGAAAAACCGCCGGCTCGATTATATAGCGGCCAACAACGGCAATGGTTGATGGGGCGTCTTTGGGCTTCGGTTTTTCAACAAGCCCTTTGACCTCGACCAGTTTTCCATCATCTTTGCCAGGTGTGATGATGCCATAGGATTGGGTCTGATCTTTTGGAACATTCATCGCGGCAACCATATTTCCACCTCGGTAATGCGCTACCATTTCCGCAATACAGCTTTGGCCAAGAATTAGATCGTCTGCCAGCAAAATGGCCACGGGCTCATCATGGACCATATTTCGGGCGCACCAGACAGCATGTCCAAGGCCCGCTGGGTCCTGCTGTCTAACATAACTCACCGATCCTGGTTTGTGGATCATGTCATGGACCATTGCAAGCGCGTCAGCCTTGCCTTTGGTGATGAGAGTTTTTTCTAACTCGAAGGAATGATCAAAATGATCCTCGATGGCGCTCTTGTTCCGACCCGTTACAAAGATAAATTCGTCTATACCAGCCGCGGCTGCCTCTTCTACGGCATATTGGATTAGGGGTTTGTCCACTACAGGTAGCATTTCCTTGGGCAGGGCCTTTGTTGCGGGCAGGAACCTGGTGCCCAGACCACCAACTGGAAAAATCGCTTTTTTGATCATCAAACAACTTTCATTGGCAAGGAGGAAGTTCGGCTATTGATAAACATGAATTACCGCTCCATAAAGAGATGGTCAAGCAACACCGGGCGACAAGAGTGAAATCAATGTCCGCAAAAGCAATTTCCGATATTTTGGCACAATCCGCTTCCGTCAAGCTAGCGACGGCAGAGCAGTGCAGCGATGCCGCTTTTGAGGCAAGCAGGATGATCGCGACTGCTCTTAAGAGTGGTGGTAAATTAATGATCTGTGGTAACGGTGGCTCTGCTGGTGATGCGCAACATCTGGCAGCTGAATTTGTCGCGACACTTGATCACCAGCGACCGCGTGCGGGACTCACCGCGATTGCTCTGACCACTGACACCTCTTTCATCACGGCCTATTCAAATGATTTTGGCTTTGACGGCATTTTTTCACGTCAGGTGGAAACGCTCGGCCGGAAAGATGACGTTCTTGTTGGTATTTCAACGAGTGGGAATTCAAAAAATGTCGTTGCTGCGATGAATGCTGCACGGGTCGGCGGCATCAGTACAATTGCCTTTAGTGGTGAAGCAGGCGGTGAGATTTGTGATTATGCCGATATTGCCATCTGCGTTCCTAGCCAAACGACGATGCATATTCAAGAAGCTCACATAGCACTTGGCCATGTCATCACACTTATCGTTGAACAGCTTCTTGGTCACGGCTGACCCCAAAGTGGTGCGGCAGATATGGCACGGAAACTGATCATTAATCTTTAGGGAATGGTAACATGAAAATTGCGATTATAGGTACTGGTTATGTCGGCCTTGTATCTGGTGCGTGTTTTTCAGAGTTTGGTTTTCATGTTACCTGCCTCGACAATGATGCTGACAAAATTGCAAGACTTGCCGCTGGCGTGATGCCGATTTATGAGCCTGGACTGGAAGATCTGGTCACGCGCAATGTGGATGCTGACAGGTTGCATTTTTCTATCGATATTGGCCCGGCAGTGGCGGCCGCAGATGTAGTTTTTATCGCTGTTGGCACCCCCACGCGCCGTGGTGATGGACATGCTGACCTGACCTATGTCTATGCTGTTGCCGAGGAGATTGCATCCCACCTTAGGGGCTATACTGTTGTGATCACCAAATCGACGGTTCCTGTTGGCACTGGCAGAGAGGTAAGCGCAATCATTCGCAAGGCCAATGCCGACGCTGATTTTGACGTTGCCTCAAACCCTGAATTTCTGCGTGAGGGTGCAGCGATTGGTGACTTCATGCGACCGGACCGGGTGGTGGTTGGCACTGAAGGCGACCGCGCCAAAGACGTTCTGCGGGCGCTTTACCGGCCACTCTTTCTGATTGAGACCCCTATTATGTTCACCGGTCTCGAGACCTCAGAGTTGATCAAATATGCAGGCAATGCGTTTCTTGCCGTAAAAATTTCCTACATCAACCAGATGGCAGATCTTTGCGAAGCAGTTGGTGCGAATGTGCATGATGTTGCCAAGGGCATCGGACTCGATAAACGTATTGGCAGTAAATTTCTACACCCGGGGCCGGGTTATGGTGGTTCATGTTTTCCAAAGGATACATTGGCCCTAGTTAGAACTGCACAGGCTCATGATGTCCGCATAGGCATCGTCAATGAGGTTGTTGCCTATAATGATGCGCGCAAACAATCCATGTCGAGACGGGTCATTAAGGCGCTTCATGGCGAGGTTGAGGGCAAGAGCATTGCGATTTTAGGCCTTGCCTTCAAACCGGAGACAGATGACATGCGGGACAGTCCCTCACTAGATATCATTCCGCACCTGTTGGCGGCAGGCGCAGACATCCGCGCTTATGATCCAAAAGCAATGGAGGAGGCAAAGCCTCTCTTGCCAAGCTCGGTTCATTTTGCTGAGAATGCCGAAGACTGTATCGCCGATGCTGATGCCGTTGTTTTGGTGACGGAATGGAATGAGTTTAGGGCTTTGACCCCAAAGCGCTACATTACCTTGTTGAGGGGCAGTGTTATGGTAGATCTGAGGAATGTATATTCCCCAGAAGAAATGACTAGATCAGGTTTGGATTATTTTTCCATTGGCCGTCCCGCATAAAAAACATGGTATGATAAGGAAAGTTCTCGATATTTTTTAGGGGCAAATAAAAACGTCCCATTTAAGTCGCTGATGTCTTCTTTCATTACAATCAGCGTCAGAGAGAAGGTCGAAATCGCTCCTTTTCTCTGTTTTATGTTTGGATGTTTTTTGAAGAAAATGGAAATGCCATGACTCGTTAATCTGTGCACATTGGCATTGGTCTCCATTTGGGTGGCTACCTTGAAGGTGAGCTTGGACATTTATTGCAAACAAAATAATAAATGCTGAGAACGCTAAAATAAAAGTAATCTTTATGGAAACCATGTTTAGCGCCCTTTTTAGTTTCTCTTGAACTTTCTTGCCAAAATCTTTGGCGATAATAATTGATGGTTCAATTGGAATATTCAAGGGAAACAATTTTTCGCTCTCTATTTAGGAAGTTAAAGAATGAACGCTGATCAATTTATACAAAAAGCAATGTCGTTATCTAAAAAAGGTGAGACGGAAAAAGCCGTGACATTATTAAGACAAGTGTTGGCTAAATATCCTTCAAATAAAAGAGCTCAAAATGGTGTGACAAAATTATTTGTAAACGCAGACCACAACCAAGTTTCTCACCCTCCAAAAGCCGCAATTGATGAAATCATTACATGCCAAAAACGCAGTGAATTTTTGCTTGCTGTCAAAAAATCTGAGCGCTTGCTTGAGAGTTTTCCATATTCATTCTTTGTGTGGAATTTGTTGGGTATTTTGTACAAAAAAATTGGAGAGAAAAAAAAATCATCAGATGCCTATCACAATGCGTTGTTGATTAATCCAGATTATGCTGAGGCATACTTTAATATGGGTATTTCTCTCTTCCATCAGGGCTTATTTGAAGAGGCTGAAAAAGCATTTTTAAAGGCAGCAAAGCTTCAACCAAAAAACGCCAAAAACTTCTTTAATTTAGCACATGTCCATAACCAACAAGGCAAAATTGAAACAGCTGAAAACGATCTACAAACAGCAATAGAGCTGGATGAAAATTATGCTGAAGCATTTCATTTATTGGCTCAAATTTACCACAAAAAAGGTGCTATGGATTTGGCATTAAGTAATTTTGAAAAGTCCATAAGCTCAAAACCGGATTACCCTGAGGCATATAACAACATGAGCAATGTTTTGTGGGATTTAGGAAGAGGAGAAGAAGCCATCGAAGCTCTCGAGAAGGCTTTGACGTTGAAGCCTAGTTTGTTTGGTGCAGCTAGCAAAAAAGCATATTATTTAGCTAGTAAAAATATTTGTGGCACGAAGTGCTATCTTGATGAGGTGAAGCGATTAAATCGAAGAATAAAAGAAAATTTGGCCACCCCATTTGTTTTTGAGAAGAAACGCGTCGTTGATGACAAAGTCAGATTGGGATTTGTTTCAGGAGATTTGCGAGATCATCCCGTTGGTTATTTTTTAGAGAGTCTTATCAAAAACTTGAACAAGGATAAGCTAGATTGTTTGGCATTTAGCAATTCTCCTGAAGAGACGAACTTGACACAAAGAATCAAAACCCACTTTACAGAATGGCATTCGATATATGGAATGAGAGATAAGGATGCGGCTTCGCTAATTTACGAGGCAAGAACTGATGTTCTGATAGATCTTTCTGGCCACACTGGTGGAAACAGACTGCCTGTTTTTGCTTTACGGCCGGCCCCAATTCAAGCGACCTGGCTTGGATATTTTGCATCAACGGGCATAGAAGCTATGGACTATATTATAGGTGATAAATTTGTCACGCCGCATGATTCGCAATGTGAATTTACAGAAAAAATTATTCAACTGCCAGGTTGCTATTTGTGTTTTTCCAAACCTGAATTCGATATTGAAGTTGGACCGACTCCTTCCATAAAAAATAAAAATATTACTTTTGGTTGTTTAAATAGAGCAGATAAAATATCAAAAGAAGTAATAAGTGTTTGGAGCCAAGTTTTAAAAAAGGTCCCAAAATCCCAGCTTTTTTTCAGAGGCGGGGGATACAGTGGCAAAGTCAGCAGTAGCATCATTGATAATTTTGAGAGTTTTGGGGTAGAAAAAAACCGTTTGAAATTTGCGGAAAAAACGAGTCGCAAGAGATTTCTTTCGTCCTATAATCAGATAGATGTTGCGCTAGACCCCTTCCCATACCCTGGAGGTACTTCGACCTGTGAGGCACTTTGGATGGGGGTGCCCGTAATCACAAAAAAGGGGTTTAACTTCCTCTCCAGAATGGGCGAAACCATCCTCCATAACACTGGAAATGGAGATCTTTGTGCCAGAAACAATGAAGAGTATGTGTCGAACGCAGTGGAGTTGGTAAAAGACATTTCATATTTGAGCAAAACCAGAGCAAAGCGACGTGAGCAGGTTTTGAAAAGCTGTATTTTTGACGCTAAGTCATTTGCTACCAACTTCGAAAATATGATTTTTAAATTGAACAAAATAAATGAGAAATAGAAAATGGATTCGTCAATTTTAGTTGCTGGTGGAGCAGGTTTCCTTGGCTCTCACCTTTGTGATCGTCTTTTGCGGCAGAGAAAAAAAGTAATTTGCTTGGATAATTTCCTGACGGGACGAAAAGAAAACATTGCTCATCTTCTCAGAAACAAAGATTTTCACTTAATTGAGCATGATGTTTGGGAGCCAATTCACGTCCGGATTTTCGAGCCTATTAATACACATTTACACCAAATTTATAATCTGGCTTGTCCTGCCAGTCCAGTCGCTTATCAACAAGACCCTTTATCCACCACAAAAACAGCAATCCTTGGTGCACTTAATATGCTCGATTTGGCTGGTGAGACAAAAGCGAGTATTTTTCAGGCTTCAACTTCTGAAGTTTATGGTGATCCTGAAGTGCATCCCCAGAAAGAAACATACTGGGGTCATGTTAATCCCATTGGTCTCCGCGCATGTTATGATGAAGGAAAGCGGTGCGCAGAAACACTTTTCTTTGATCATAATAGACAATTTGGAACGAACATCAAGGTTGCGAGGATATTCAATACCTACGGCCCAAAAATGCAAATCGATGATGGTCGTGTCGTAAGTAATTTCATAGTCCAAGCGCTAAAGGGAGAGGACATAACGATCTATGGTGATGGTAAGCAAACGAGATCCTTTTGTTACGTTGACGATCTAATTGAGGGGATCTTAGCTTTTGTTGATTGTGATCCCGTTGCGAGTCCGTTTAATATCGGCAACCCCTGTGAGACTTCGGTAGGCGATTTGGCTAAATTGATTTGCAAAGTCTCAAATTCAAAAAGCAGAGTTGTTTTTAGACCCTTACCGTCTGATGACCCTTCCAGACGTCAACCAGATATAAGTGCAATACGTGATCAGACTGGCTGGACACCAAAGGTTTCGTTGGAAGAGGGTTTAGAAGAAACAGTAAAGTATTTTAGGAAAGCAATATTTTGACATATTTGTGACACGTCTCGAATACCTCGCTGTCTTTTGTAACTGATCTCTGGCAACTCTAACTCTCATGAATTGCTAGGCAATTTTCTCGGTCAACGCATTGGATGCGATATCCAAGGTTGTTAAGAAGTTTGATTGTGCTTGCAAATTTGGGACCTAAATTATGGGTGCCGTCGGTGTGTTTGTGCTCAAATAAAATCGCTTTGGGTTGTATTTTATTGAATGGAAAATTTTTAATTATCTCAACGTCGTGACCTTCCGTATCTAAATACAGCAAGTTTATATCCACACACTTCATCGCGTTTAGCAGACTCTCTGCGGAAATACATGGCACTCTTATTTTTTCAATGTATCCAATCATCCTTTTGTCGTGATTTGTTGCATGTTCTTTGTTTAGGGAGCCAAGCTGATCACCATAATGTTGCAGCCTATTTGCATTCTGCGTAGGAGCAAAGAAGTCGACCATATCCGCTGTGGCATTTGTTACACATTTGTTTACTAGGAAAACATTTTTCAATTCAGAGTGGGTTTTGATTAGTGTTTGAAATAAATGTGGCACCGGTTCAACAAGGCACACTTTCCCATACTCTGCGGCCTCTTTAACAAAGTATTTTGTTTTTACACCGTTGTGAGCACCAATCATCAAAAGGGCATAGTCTTTAGTATTTTCGAGAGCGAACCCTCTATAATAGCGCGGGTTGAATGGACGCTGTTTTGAACGAATTGGAGCTTCAATTCCAATTTTTGCCAGCAACTTTTCAAAAATAAAGCTCATGTTTGTGGATACTTTCTGTGATACGAGAAACTAAAGCTTATTCTGAAAAGGCGTCATTTCTTACAACTGTATACCTTAAGGATAAAGACAAAACCACCTTTGCATATGCTTCTAGCCGTTAAAAATTTACATTATTTTTCAGATATATACTATTGATGGCCAAATTCATTTGGGTTATCAAAAAATGACAGGTTTAGGGAGCAAACTCCTTTATTTTCTCTAAACTTGGTGAATTAAGAGAAAATAATTAAGCTTTACAAAATTTTTGTGATTGCGCTTACAAAACAGTTACAGTCAACTTATTCTGCGTACGATATTTGTATTAGGAGTTGAACAATTTGTGAATATTAGTGTGATTATCACGAAATTTTGATTTGAACTACACGTGAAAAATGTAAAGCTTTGAGGCGTGGGTTGACAATGCAAATTCCAACAAAAAAAATTGATCCTGATTTAGCTGAGCTAAAAAATATACACGATTTATTTAGCGAAAAAAAATTTGCCGATGCAAAAAATTATATTTTGGCCATTCTCCCACATTACCCAAATTCTGCTCTTCTTTTTAATGTTCTTGGTTTAATTGATTACAATCTAAAAGATTATGAATGTTCAAAACAAAACTATTACAAAGCAATAGAGCTTAAGCCAAACTTCCCTGATCCGCTAAATAATCTTGGAATGGTAGAAAGACTGCTGGGAAATTATCAGGTGGCGATTAATGCATTCAAAAAGTCAATCATACTTAAACCTGATTACTTAGAGGCATTTTTCAATTTGGCAAATCTTTATTTGCAAATTTCTGACTTTTCGCAGGCGGAGATTAATTACAAGTTCGCCTTGGAAATAAATCCAAGGTTTACCCAAGCATCACAAAATCTTGGTGCTACGTATTTGAAAATGGGACGCAAAACAGACGCTGCTAATATATTTAGATCAGCCTTAGAATATTCACCAAATGACACTGATATCTTATTGAGTTTGGGTGGAGTGCATAAGGATACGGGGGAACTTCGCCAATCGTTAAAATGTTACGAGAAAATTCGAGAAAATAATACCGATCATGTGGAGTCATTTGCTCGCTGGATGAGTCTTAAGGTTCAGTTGGGTGACTTTTCAGCAATTAACACTGCGTTGATATTTCACGTCTCCCCATCATTAGCTGAAAAGCTTGAAAACCACCCTCGATTTCAAATTTATAAATCCATTTTCGATTTTTTAGTTAAGGACCTGGAATCTTGTAAATACCATTTAGAAAGATACGCTCATATACAGTCGATGAATGAAGCAATTAGCCTATCAGATAAAAATCGTCAATTTTGTAATGCTTTTTACGGCATACTGTCTCGCTTGGTCAAAAAAATATCATCAGATGACTTGAAAACGAATAATGAGGTATTTCACTTTGGAGAGAGCCATTGCCTCAGTTTTGCACATCGTTTGATCACAAAAAACGGTCTCCAAAAATACATTACACCGGTGATCACTTTTGGCGCGAAAGCATTTCATTTTTCCACGCAAGAAAACAACAATTTCAAAGCAATAACCTTGCAAAACCTGAACAGAATCCCAAGAAAATCAGACGTCTTTTTATCTTTTGGAGAAATTGATTGCAGGTTTAGCGAAGGCATTCTACCAGCGCAAAAAAAGACAAACGCAAAAATTAAAACGCTAGTTGAGAAAACAGTTGATGGTTACGTGAAGTGGTTTTTAGATTCCAACACCAAAAATAACCATTCATTTTGGTTCTTTAATGTCCCCGCACCAGTTTTCCGTAATGATCGATCATCAGACGACAACGAGGCAGTAGCGGAAGTTGTAACGATTTTCAATGACAGGTTGGTTTCTAATTTAGGAAAAAATCATTTGCGATTGATTGATGTTTACAGTGGAACGAATAATAATCTCGGGTTCTCCAACCTCAAACACCACATCGATGGCATCCACTTGGGTGACTCTATGATCACTGAAATAGAACATCAGCTTTTTGCTTAATTGAGTATTTCTACGCGCCCCTAAAAGAGATCAGGAAGCTCAAATAAAATTAATACCAGTACCCATTAACCACTGTAAAATGACGGGTTATTTTATCCATCTTTTGCTTCTTCCATGTAATCCGATAGAAAACACAGCCAATTACACGAAACTTAGCCCAAATTGCGCTGGACATTTCAGCGATTAAAATCGTTCATCAAAAAGTTATTTTGAGTTCTGTTGTTGAATTTAAAGGATATATATGAAAGGCATTTTGGTTTGGTATTTTATCGTGAAGTTTTACCCACTTCTCACGTTTGAACATACGTCTAACTGCTTGCCACTAAACGTTAAAATTATTTAATAATTCGCTTTTACTGAAGTCTTTTTGTCAATCACGCCGGGGTTGTGGGTGTTGTCATTAATTGGTTTTGGTATAGCATATCGCTGGAACAAGGCTTCTAATATTTGGGTGGACACTTGAACTTATCTCTGCCACCTGTTTGGTTTGTCTAGCTGGCAAGATTTCGATTGCACCATCCAAACTCGCGCTTCTAATATCAAAATTTCTGGATGATTTCTCATGAAATGTGATTTTTTAGTATAATTTTATGTGATGTTTTTTTGGATTTATCCAGGCATTAAATCGAATGACACGATGATTCTTTCATCGTTTGTTGAGAAGGGAATCGTCTCGTGATACAGCGATGATGGAAAAAGAACTATGTCCCCCACATTTGGATTATAAATTACCTCAGGCGCAACTATATTGGGGAATTTTGGATTACCAAGACTGAACTTTATAGCGCCTTCATCTTTATCCAATGGGGGAACTACTTTTAAATAAATGACACCGCTTAACCAACCGTCTTGATGAATGTGCATCGTATTGTAGCCTTGTTCCTTTAGCACGACGTGCCAGCCTTTTATTCTTTTTTGATTTGGCCAGTCGTTCACAAATGTGCAGTCCTGCTCCCTAAATTTTTCGTAGTAAATGTCGATTTCATTAAAAATGATTGTTCTTAAGGCCATCACGTTTTCTTTTGGAAAATTAAATAAGTTACTCGATGTCTGAAACCCTCCCCGAACCGATTGCGCGTTTGGTTGCCAAACTTTTGGAACAGAATGCAAATCATCAATCACCCTTGTAACAAAAGATTTTGTATTTCTCACATGTTCTGAAATGTTTGAGAAATATAAGTAGTCAAGCGAATTACCACAGAATTTATTTTGAAAAGCTTTTTTCTGAGTTCCCTCCATAAATGATGCGAATGCTGCCACTCCCAGATTGTGAGCGTCCACATCTGCCGTTTCCTCAAGACGCTGATAAATTTCAGCAGTTTTTCCAAGGGAGAACAGGCATTCTAGCGAATGCAATCGACTATAAAAGGTGTTATAAGTGTCGTAAAGTTTGAGGGCCTGTTCATATTTTTTTTGCCTGTAAAAAATACCGGCTTTGCTGATCATTTTTGGAGAGTGTATTGGTTCAAGTGACGCATATTGCCTATAACAATCCTCAGCTTCCTCAGTCAGACTCAATTCCTGAAGAACAACACCCAAATCGTCATACGCACCTGCATAATCAGGCTTTAAAAGGATGGCTTTTTCAAAACAGGATTTAGCCTCAGTTAAATTGCCAATCTGCTTGAATAAAGCCCCCAGATGCTGATGAGCCTCTGGTAGGTCATCTCTAGATAAAATTGCATTTTTGCAACTTGTAAATGCAGCATCAATGTCACCTAATTCTTCTAAAACCCTGCTTAAATTAAGATGGGCATTTGTATAACTAGATTTGAGCGATAGGGCTTGTTTAAGGCTTGTTTCAGCATCACGCAACCTACCCATTTCTTGAAGAGTAATACCAAGATTATTATGAGCTTCGGCGTACTTTGGCTGCAACTCTAATGCTCGCCGATAACTTGTCTCGGCCTCCTGTAACTGTCCTTTTTTTTGATAAATTATGCCCAGATTGTTATGAGCTTCAGCAAAAGTCGGTTGCAACTCTATCGCCTGGCGGTAATTTTCCTCGGCTTCGTTTATTTGACCCAGTTGTTTTTTGATAACGCCTAAATTATTGAATGGTTTTGCGGATTTCGATTTCAGTTTTATCGCCCGCTCATAACTCTTGGCGGCGACGTTTAGCCGTCCCAATTCTTGAAGAGTAATACCTAAATTTGTATGGGCCTCCGAGTCGTCAGGGGCCAATTCAACGGCTTTTTCATTGGGTATCAAAGATTCCTTTAGCCGGCCCGTTCGTTTCATCACTGCACCTAGGACCTTCCATGCGAGCTCATGCTCTGGAAACTTTTTTGTCATAGATATTGCTTGTTTTTCAGCGGATTCAAATTGTCCAGTGTTGAAAAAATTCAATAAATTTGAAATGTCAAATTGAGAAGGATATATTCCATCAGCCACATTTTTCAACTGATTCCATTGGGTCGCAAATTCCTTTGAAGCAATACTATTATTTTCAACCTCTGATATTGCTTCTTTTGCCTGTGTGAAACGCTCGATTTTAACTAGTGCGTTCACATAATTTAACCAGAACTGCTCAGATTTTGGGTCTTCGTCTAATGCATTTTTTAACAAGGCAATAGCGTCTTCATTTTTATTTAATGAAACTGCTATTAAACCCAGATTATGGTTTGCTTGAGGATGTTTTGGCTTGGAACGCAGTACAGATTTATACAGCTTCTCGGCTTCTCCAAGATTTCCTTTTTGATGAGCCTCAATTCCGCGTTGCAGTGTTTGTTCGATGGTTAGTTCCATTTTATCTTTACCAAACTTGCAAGTATCTTATTTCTTAACATTGATTTTAATGACTTTATTTTTTAAATCAAAACCACCAATCCTCACGTTACAAAAATTTATCCTTTTCAGGAAGAAAAAGATCATTAATGACGATCAAACAAGGCCAGAAAGTGAATAATCATTGGTTCCAATGCTAGTATTTCTTTGCCGCGCAGAGCTGTTTCCATCGCAAAAATTATCGTTGGCAGGGCGTAATAGTTGCTCTGTTGTCTTGCAGCATCGGGGATTAGGTCGAATTCGCCAGCCTGCAAATGGCGTTCGCGTCGTCCACTTTTCCTAGGCATACACATTTTGCTGAAGATTTGGCTCCGGCGCCACAACCCATTCGTTAGAAGCAACATCTCAGTAATGCTGTAAAATTCCAATATCACGCACAAGTTTACTAGCCTTTACCTTTGCTAGCCTCAAATCACAGTAGGTGCACGCGGCTTCCTGGGTGACATTATGCAACTGACGGTCGGCAATGTTTTCCTGGAGGAAGCGATCGACAATCCCGGTTTCTATCGACTTCGATATTTTAAACGCGATCACGGTGTATTTGTACCGTTCTAAAATGTCACGTAAAGTTGTAACGGTTGGCCTGTGTTCGTCTTGCCTATTGATAAATTGGTATTCGGCATTCCGTGCCCAACTCTCGGCGCCTCTTTTGGTGCGAAACTCTTGGACATTGATGGGTGGTCAGCAATGTAGATTTGAGCTTGCCAAAGTTTGCCGCGTTTTCGAATTGTAGCCATTTTAGACTGCTCTGTGACAAACACTGTGAAAGTTGTCCAAAATCCGAAAGCACCAGGCTATCAGACCAAGGCGGAATTGCGCTTTAATCTATTGACTACACTCGATTGAGATTTGGAGCGGGTGAAGGGATTCGAACCCTCGACCCCAACCTTGGCAAGGTTGTGCTCTACCACTGAGCTACACCCGCGTCGCATCTGCTATTTGTGGCGTGTTACGGTTATTGCAGACCACTATTCGATGGTATAATCCAAGCGCCGAAACCTTGCAAGCGACAAATGGCTTGCTGTTTAGTGATGCACTAAAAGCCAGCCGCGCCTATTTCTGCTGGTGACACCGAGCTGTCAACACTGGCCCGATCTATTTTTTGCTTGTCTGTCATTTCTGGTCGCCCAGAGCCGCAGGGTGACCTTTAGGTACTAAATTTACACTTTACGCAGAACCACCACAATGTGGTCATACAGAAAGCGGATTTATCCTGCGCTCTGGAGCGCATCCTTCAAGGCGGAAACAATTGTATTTTGTGTGTCCGCATCTAGATAAGGGTGCATTGGCAATGACATTACGCATTTGCTGAGCCTGTTGGTGGTCTGCAGCGTACCGCCAGCAACCGGAAAATGACTGTAGGGTGGTTGGCAATGCATCGGCACAGGGTAATAGATGGCGGTCGGCACACCAGCTGCTTGCATGTTTCTGCTGACAGCATCACGGTCAACACCATCCGGAAGTTTGATTGTATATTGGGCCCAGCTTGATGATGCGCCGACGGCGAGGCGGGGCGTTTCAACGCTGTTGCCAATTTTGTCCTGATATCTGTCAGCGACCAGCTGGCGCAGCGCCAGCTCCTCGGCAAAAATATCCAACTTGGCGTCAAGCACCACAGCCTGCATTGTATCGAGCCTGCCGGTCATGCCGATACGGACATTCTGATATTTATTAACGCCCATGCCGTGAACTCGGCAGGACCGGATGATCTCAGCGATGCCATCATCGTCGGTGAAGACAGCCCCACCATCGCCGTAGCAGCCAAGTGGTTTTGCAGGGAAAAAGCTGGTGCATGTCACATGCGCCAGTGTTCCAACCTTGTGACGGTTCATGCTCGCGCCAAAACTCTGTGCGGCATCATCGATAAGCCATAACTTATTTGCCTCTGCATATTGCATTAATGCTTCATAATTAGCGGGCTGCCCAAACAGGCCGACGCCTATAATACCGACAATGTTTACATCAGCATCTCTTGCCGCTGCGTAGGCAGCATCGAGTTGGGTTGGATCGATGTTGAACGTCACCGGGTCTACTTCAGCGAAAACCGGAATGGCCCCCATGACAGGCATGACCTCGGCGGTTGCGGTGTAGGTAAAGGAGGGCACGATGACACCCTGCCCAGGTTCCAAGCCAAGCCCCTTCAACGCAAGTATTAGCGCATCCGTTCCCGAAGAACAGGAAATATTGTTTTTGGCTCCAGACCATTTTGCAAGCCTTTCCTCCAGTGCTGTGATTTCTGGCCCCATGATATAGGCGCCATGATCCAACACAGCAGCTAAGCCGGTGTCAATCTTGTCACGAATGCGGGCCTGCTGTGATTTCAGATCAATGAAGGGAATGCTCATTTAACTAGTCCTGTTGGGGCGTTTGGGTGTTTCGGTTTTGCCCATGTCAAGCAAGGTTGCCTGCATGGCCTCCAAGGTGCGCTGCACCGCCAACGCCTCGTTGATATTGCTGGCACCCGGTTTGCCCGTCAAACAGCTGTCTATGAAGGCGCGCATTTCATCCTTTAGTGGTTCGCCCTCAGCAACCGGAAGCGCTACTGGACTGGCACGCTCGATAATGAAGCTCTCATTGTCAGGGCGAATGTGATCCTGAAAAAGCACTAGCTTTTCTGGCCACGCTTTGGTGTCATCAAAAACAAGTGATCCGGCCGTGCCGCTGACTATGAGACGATGTTCTTTGTAGGGTGATATCCAGCAGGTCTGTAGGCTCGCCGAGACACTGTCCGCAAAACCAAGCATTGTTGCTAGAGTATCAACGACTCCAGGGGTGACATGGCTGGCACCTGCACAACTGATCTTTGTCGGCTCAGAACCAGTCAGCGCCTGAATTAGTGAGAGGTCATGGGGACATAAATCAAAAAGGACGGATTCAGTGTTACGGATCCGCCCCATCGCCAGCCTATTTGCCTGGATATGTCTTAATGTTCCAATGGCACCCGCACGAACCTGTGCTTGCAATTCAATGAAGGCGGCATGATAGCGAATCAGGTGACCGACCATCACCTGTCGGCTGTTCCTTTTGGAGGCGGCAGCGATTTTCTGCGCACCGGCAAGTGTCAGAGCCAGTGGTTTTTCAACAAAGACATGCTTGCCAGAATCGAGAATGCGAGTCGCAAGATCCACATGGCTTGGCGTTGAGGTGGCAAGCACTATACCGTTTATATCCACATCCCCAAGCAAAGCGTTAATGGATTTGGCTGTAACGTTGAATTGGGCGGCGAATTCCTGGGCGCTGGATCGCACTCTGTCCGCAACACCAGCCAAAACCCCCAGCTGCGCAAGATTGCGCGCAAGATTGCGACCCCACATGCCGCAGCCAATTAAACCTATATTTGCCATGTGAAACCGCAATATTTAATGCTACAAGAGGTGTACGGCGGCACTTAAATCGCGTCAATAGTTGCATTTTGTAACATTCGGTTGAGGATGGGTGTTGGCTTTAGCATCCTGCTGCCTTTTGTATCCATCAAAATTAAGGAACCAAAGATGGACGCTTCATCCGCATTCAAAGATAGCCTGCCAACAACACCGGAGTCGCTGATTGGCAAACTCGAATCCCTCAATATTGTATTTACCTCGCACCATCATCCGCCGTTGCGAACAGTTGAGGAGTCAAAAGTGTATCGCGACAACATGCCGGGTATGCATGTGAAGAATCTCTACCTGCGTGACAAGAAGAAGCGCAACTATCTGATTGTTGCCGATGAGGATCGCGTGATTGATCTGAAATCGCTGCATGCCATCATCGGCTCAGACCGACTGTCCTTTGCCAGTGCTGACCGCCTTTTTGAGATGCTTGGCGTCTGCCCGGGTGCGGTGAGCCCGTTTACCCTGATTAATGATCCCAAACACTTTGTTAGCCTTGTGATCGATGCAGAGTTGATGATGGCGAAAAGACTTTATTTTCATCCGCTGGTCAATGACATAACCTTGGGAGTAACGCCCGAGGGGTTGTCGCGCTTCCTCGCGGCTACAGGACACCAGCCGCAGCTGATCAACTTCTGAACGTTACATCGTGCTCTGGAAATCTGTTCATGAAATAGATATACGCTGGATATCTACCAGACACTTCTTTGTCTTTCCAAAACCCTTGTTTCGTCATTTTGGACACCTAAATTGTAGTCATGGTATCCACAGGCGATGTGCTCAATTTCAGCTTTTAATGGTTCCCACTAGTTGCACGGGAAATCGACATCCGCCAAGATTCAGATTTTGAGGGGAAAATGGAACAATTACTCTCGGGCGCAAGCAACACGTCTGTCGATGTGGACATGAACAACTTCATGGCTGAGGTGATTGAAGGATCGTCCATCTCGCCGGTCGTAGTACAATTTTGGGCACCATGGTGTGGTCCCTGCAAACAGCTAGGGCCGGTTCTTGAAAAGGTGGTTGCCGGCAACGGAGGTAAGGTCAAGCTCGTCCGTATCAATATTGATGACAACCAGCAGATCGCCCAACAGATGCGGGTACAGTCAGTTCCCACGGTTTATGGTTTTGTTGATGGACAGCCAGTCGATGGTTTTTCAGGTGCACAGCCTGAGTCAGCGGTTACACAATTCGTTGAAAAGCTAGCATCAATGGGTGGTACTGGGGCTGATGTGGCAGAAATGCTGACTGCAGGAGAAACAGCTCTGGCGATGCGGGATTTTGATGCCGCCATGGGGCATTTCCAACAAGCCAAGGGCCTCGAGCCCGAATCAATTGTGGCGCTTGCGGGTGTTGTTAGATGCCTAACCGGAATGGGTGATGTGGCCGGAGCGCGCGAGGTAATCGATCAGCTCAATGATGAGTATCGCGAACATGAGGCAATGCAGTTGGCAATAAGCGCACTTGACCTTACAGAAAAGGCATCGGCGTCTGCGGATGGACTGGATGCCGCAAGGGCGGCGGTCAAAGCTGATAGCAATGATCTGGAAGCGCGGCAGACACTGGCGATGGCACTCTATGCCGGCGGCCAGCACGCCGAAGCCATGGACCAGCTGCTTGAATCGATCAGGGCTGATCGCGCCTGGAATGATGAGGCTGCTCGCAAGCAGCTTCTTGAGTTTTTTAAGTCTCTGGGAGCTGCTAACTCCGATGTGATGAAAGCGCGCCGCAGGCTGTCAACGGTTCTGTTTGCTTGAGGTCACGCGGGGGGTTAATTGGTTACAATGAGGTTTTTTAATGAATCCACTTACATTTGAATTTCGCGACCTGCCGCCAACCTTGCCGTTGTTTCCATTGCCGAGTGCCTTGCTGTTGCCGGGATCACAGCTGCCACTGAACATTTTTGAACCACGTTATCTTGCAATGGTTGAGGATGCGTTGCAGACGTCTGAACGCATGATTGGCATGGTGCAACCGCTTAATGATGAGGGTACCTTGTTTGATGTGGGCTGTTCTGGTCGAATTACCTATTTTCAGGAAAGTGGAGACGGACGGTACATGATTGCCCTGACTGGTATCTGCCGATTTACGCTGCAGGCAGAACAACTGACTGATCGTGGGTATCGCAGGGCGACTATTGACTGGGGTAGCTTTTCCGATGATCTGAAATCGAAAGATGACAGTGTCGCCGATCGAGAAAAGTTGTTGGACGTGATGAAACAGTATTTTGGTGTCATGGGTTTTGAGGCGGACTGGACGCAGATTGAACAGTCTGGCAATGAGCAGATTATGAACACGCTGGCTGCGGTCTGTCCATTTGACGTTGCAGAAAAACAGGCATTGCTGGAGGCGCAAGGGCTGGCCAAGCGGGCTGATCTCTTGATCGCCATCATGGAAATGGCGCTACATGAAGAGGAAAGTGGCAATGACGCACGGCATTGATGATAGAAATGTCAAGGATGACCCGACGCAGCTTGTTGACAGCCGTCTACTTGCTGTCCTCGTTTGTCCGGTTACCAAGGGTCCGCTTGAATATGATGTGCAAAACAATGAGTTAATTAGCCACCAGCTCGGCAAGGCATTTCCTATTCGCGGCGGTGTGCCGATCATGCTTGTTGATGAGGCACGGGATCTCAATGCGAAGGGTAGCCAGTAAGATGGATGCCTTAGCAGGCCAGATTGCCAGCCGGCGCTGGCCGACCGAAATCCGCCTGAGCAGCGATAAACGCCGCCTGAATGTCAGTTTTGATGATGGAACAGTTACATCAATAAAAGCTGAGTTGTTGCGGGTTGAATCACCCTCGGCAGAGGTTCAGGGACATGGCGTTGGACAGAAGACAACGCCGGCTGGAAAGCGAAATGTAACGATTAGCCGCATTGATCCGGTTGGTAATTACGCCGTCCGCCTAGCCTTCAGCGACGGTCATGACACGGGCCTATTTACTTGGGACATTCTTCATGATTATGGCCAGCGCCATGACAGCCTGATGGCCAATTATGAGAGGCGCCTAAATGACTTGGGCCAGAGCCGCGGCTAGATTTTACCTCCAACGCTCATCCCTTTGCGGTAATTTACCGGCAAGAAGGTTGGCCTGGGCAAGTATTCCACCACGTGCAATTGCTGAAAAAACAGATTTTGCTGGTGATCGGTTGAGCAGGCTCATCCCTAGCCCAGCAATCCTTGCTATGCCGGAAGGCATTGTGGTGAACAACGCGTTCAGGCTTGTTGTCGCAAGGCTCATTGCCCCCACCTCAAACTGGCGTTTGTGCCTATAGTCGGCTAACACCGAGAGATGGCTTGCCGGCAGACCCCGTGCGCTGGCTGTACACAGAATATCAAGTAGTACCGCCGCATCGCCCAAAGCCAGATTATATCCCTGGCCAGCAAGCGGATGAATGACATGCGCAGCATCGCCTGCAAGGATCAGATTGTCGGCTGTCGGATTGGCAATGAAGGCTGGCTTCAGTGGCCAGACAAGGCGGTCTGATTGCAGGTTGAGGAACCCCAGCTCATCACCAATCGCCGCGGTGATTGCCATATTGAATTCATTGACATCACATGCCTGATATCGTGATGCTTCCTGTTTTGGCAGGGTCCAGACAAGTGACATCAGATTGTTAGCCAGTGGCATCAGCGCGATCGGGCCGGAGGCCAGAAACCTCTGAAACGCCGCGTTACTGTGGGGTTGTTCGGTGGAGATGAGCGCAACCACTGCTGTTTGCCTGTGTGGCAGCTTATGTTGCCTGATTCCGGCGGATTTGCGCAGTAGGCTGTTGGGGCCATCGCATCCCACAACAAGATCACAAATAACACTCTCAATAAGTCCCTTGTCATTGACAAGTGTCAGCTCTGCCTGCTTGTTGACGATGGTGGAACCAGCCACCGTTCTGTTGGTCAGGCGTTCGACATCCGCATTCCGCATATGACGCTCGAGCGCTGCCAACAAAGCGGCGTTTGGCACAACGAAGGCCATTGGCTCATCCTGGTCTTGCCATTCAAGATCAAAGGCATTGCCACGGCGCGCCTTTGAGCCAGCTGACGGCTCGCCATCGGCAACTTTCAACGCCTCAATGGGTGTTGGTACCGCGGTAAGATGCTGCCAGACACCAAGCGTCTCCAGCATGCGCTTGCCGGAAGCACTAATTGTCGTAGTGCGGATTGTCTCGCCATCACCATCTCTTTGTTGGCACTGGACATGTGCTACCTGAAAGGGGCTATGTGAAAGTGTCAGGGCTGTTATCAGGCCTGTTAACCCCCCACCAACAACCACGATGTCTGCCATCAGAAACGCTCCATCAGCAAGTGAGGAAAATGCTGGTCCAAAACATGTCTTGCAAGCGCATGTAGGTCTGTCCCGTCGAAAAGATAGGCATGGCAGCCAGCTGCTCTGCCGGCGGCAACATCGCTGTCGCGGTCACCAATCATTACCGAATTTGCAAGATCAAGCGACCATCTCTTTGCTAGATCCATAATCATAAGGTGTCCAGGTTTACGGTATGGGCAGGGCGTCAAGAGAGTGCTGATGACAGCTTCTGGGTGATGAGGACAGAACGCAACATCCTTTATGTGACCGCCGTGCGTTGCTGCTTCAGAAATCAGATGATTATTGAAGCGGTGCATGTCATTTTCCGTGAAAAGGCCTTGACCAATACCGCCCTGATTAGTGACGATAAAGACATCGAGCCCGGCATCGCTGAACAGCCGCAATGCTTCAGGTGCGCCAGGCACCCATCGAAAATCGGCCAGTTTATAAGTGTACCCCACATCGACGTTCAATGTGTCGTCCCGATCAAGAAATATCGCTGGTTTGTTTATCATCTCGTCTCTGTTTGAAAACCTAACACAACACCTGCATTGCTATGTCAGTCAATGATATGGCCGATCAATGAACTGATTTTCTTACTCGCATTGCTCAGATTCTATAGATGCGGTAACAATTGTCACAGTCACTTTATTGCCGCATTGGTAAATTATTTGATCATCATGGTACGCTTTCTTTGTCCTCGCCACGCATGGGTTTTAACTCAATGAGACTTAACCCTGACTATCACATATTCGACGCCAACATGTTCATGCAGCTTCGGGCCGCACTTGAGGGCATTCCTGCGCCGGCTGGCATGGACATACTTGATTTGTCGATCGGTGAGCCACAGTTATCGAGCGGACAATTGTTGACTGATAGCGTTGCCGTTCACAATGGAAATTGGCAGTTCTATCCCAAAGTGTGGGGTACGCCTGCCTTCATCGACGCTGTATGTGGTTATATCAGACGCCGCTGGCCTGCTGCAGCAGGTCTTGCCAGACTGCGCACGCAGATTTTACCGGTACCCGGTACTCGCGAACCGCTTGCATTGCTCGGCGGTCTGGTTCGCAACACAAAGCCAGATGCTGTGGCGCTGGTTACAAACCCATTCTATCACGCCTGGCGCGCGGGGGCGCTAGCAAGCGGGGCAGAGATTGCCTTTATCGACAGTCACAAGAACAATGATTTTATTCCTGATCTCTCGGCCATAGCGCCTGGCATGCTGGACCGGACAATATTGATGTATCTGTGCAGCCCAACAAATCCACAGGGACGTGTTATGAGTCTGGAGTATCTGCGCTATGCGCTTGGCTTGGCACGTCGACATGATTTCCTACTGGTGATGGACGAATGCTACGCGGATATCTGGCGTGCGGATAGAGCGCCACCTGGCATGCTTGAGGCGGCCATCAGCCTTGCAGAGGATGACGGGGATCCGCTGCGAAATCTTGTTGTGGTGAACTCGCTCTCTAAGCGGTCGAGTGCGGCTGGATTGCGGGCTGGTTTCATCATCGGTGACGCCAGCGTAATCACCCAATATGGCAACATTGTCGCAAATGGGGGATCGCTTGTTCCTACACCACTATTGGCGGTTGCGGCAGACCTCTATTCAGATGACTGTCATGTCGAGGTGATTCGGGCGCATTATGATAAATCCTTTTCCATCGCTAGACACTATCTCGGCATTGATCCACCTCCAGGTGGTTTTTTCCTGTGGCTTGAGGTTGGTGATGACGTTGCATTTGTTCGCCAATTGATGGCCGAGCAGGGCGTTCGGGCGTTGCCGGGCCAGTTCATGGGCGCGCCCGGTGCTGGGTCAAACCCTGCTGCCGGCTTCGTGCGGTTGGCGCTTGTTCATGATCATCCGACGATTGAGGATGCCATGTCCAGGGTTGCTCAACTTTGGCGAAAAGATGATCAGAAGATGGTCTGACAGCGGCATGGTTAATTCTGAAATCAAAAAACCGATCCTTTCGCCGATGCTCTCAAAATTTCTGTGCCGGCGTTTCATGGAGCTCCTTGGTGTCCTGCTACTGCTGTTTGGCGCTGTTTTGCTCATTTCGCTTGTGTCTGCCAGTCCGGGTGACCCCTCGATAGGCGTTGCGTCAATGAATGAAACCGCCAATTTCCTGGGCGTCACCGGCGCTAATATTGCCAATTTTCTCGAGCAGATGCTGGGCTATGCCGCCTATGGAGTTGCTTTCTTCCCGGTCTGCTGGGGATACAGACTGATTCGCAAGCAGAAAATCAGTCAAAAGCGCTTCCGGCTGATTGCCGCGCCAATCGCCATGGTGCTTTTGGCTATTGGCTTTTATGGCATAGGTGGCGGTGATGCCGGAATTGAGGGTGGCGGTGAAACCACTGATGGTGGTGCTCTTGGCAAGATTTTCTTTGATTTCGTTGCATCGCTTATTCCTGATTTTCCTGGGGTTGCAGGGCTGACGAAAACGCATTACGTCGGTATCGGTCTTGGGCTGTTGGGACTCGTCGTCTGGGCCTGGTCGGCGGCGCTGTCACGAGCCCAAATAATTCTTGTCGCCGCGCCAATAGGCTGGTGTTTCAGCGGAGCGAGAAAACTCGTGACATTGCTACTCCCTTTTGCTG
This sequence comes from uncultured SAR116 cluster alpha proteobacterium, assembly GCA_902578815.1. Classification (GTDB taxonomy): domain Bacteria; phylum Pseudomonadota; class Alphaproteobacteria; order Puniceispirillales; family Puniceispirillaceae; genus MED-G116. Next base: position 77,369 of record CACHEI010000001.1, read on the forward strand.
CCGAACCTGTTAAGGCTACTGACCAGCAACTATTAACAAAACCAAAGCGTAAGCGCCTGATGTCTGGCCATAAGAAGCAACGCCAGGAACCGATTCTTGTAGCTGGTGCAACGCCTCTTGAAAGCAATGTAGCTGAGGCTCAAAAACGTTCAGCTAGCATGCAGGGAAGTTTGGATTTTGGATTGGGTACAGCTTTCAAGCTGCCTGCAAAAAGTCTTTTGAAGACGCCGGCAAAGGCAGCAGCTGGGCCATCGAGGCAGGAGCTTGCAAAACGAGCTGCCGATCTGGAAATTGTACTCTCTGATTTTTCCGTCAATGGCAGCATTGGCGACTCGCGCTTCGGCCCAGTCGTAACACGCTATGACCTTAACCCAGCACCAGGCACAAAATCGCAGCGTGTTATCGCGCTTGCGGATGACATTGCGCGTTCCATGAGCGCCGTATCAGTTCGCGTGGCTGTTGTCCCCGGGCAGAATGTCATTGGCATTGAACTGCCGAATGAGAATCGGCAGACTGTTCTGCTTCGCGAAATTCTCGACCATGGCATTTGGCGTAAGGATCAGAGCGATCTGCCAATGGCACTTGGCAAGGACATTGCCGGCACGCCGGTGGTGGTTGATCTGGCGCGGATGCCGCATTTGCTTGTCGCAGGAACGACTGGGTCGGGTAAATCGGTTGGCATTAACGCGATGATCATCTCAATGCTCTATCGGCACACGCCTGAGACCTGCCGGATGATCATGATCGATCCAAAAATGCTTGAATTGTCAGTATACGATGGCATCCCACATCTGTTAAGTCCAGTCGTTACCGATCCATCCAAGGCGGTGACGGCGCTGAAATGGGCTGTCCGGGAAATGGAAAGCCGGTACCGCAACATGGCCAAAATGGGTGTCAGGAACATCACCGGCTACAATGAGCGGCTGGCTGAGGTTCGCGCTGCCAACGAGGTTCTGACGAGGCGCGTACAGACTGGCTTTGATCAAGAGACGGGCAAGCCTGTTCATGAAGAAGAGGTGCTGGATTTGGCCCCGTTGCCATTCATTGTCGTAGTGATTGACGAGGTGGCTGATTTGATGCTGGTCGCCGGCAAGGAGATCGAAGCGGCCGTGCAGCGCCTTGCACAGATGGCACGCGCCGCTGGCATTCATGTGATCATGGCGACACAGCGGCCATCAGTTGACGTAATCACTGGAACGATCAAAGCCAATTTTCCAACACGGATGAGCTTTCAAGTGACCTCACGCATTGACAGCCGAACCATCCTCGGAGAACAGGGTGCTGAGCAACTTCTTGGGCGCGGTGACATGCTATTCATGGAAGGTGGTGGACGGCTGTTGCGTGTTCATGGCCCTTTTGTCGAGGATGGCGAGGTTGAGGCGGTGGCAAATTTCCTGCGGCAGCAGGGTGCACCGGAATATGATGAGCGTGTGGTGGCGGATGAACAGGCGGATCAGGATGATAAGTCAGTCGCTGGTAATATTGTCGGAAATGGAAACAGCCTCTATGATCAGGCAGTTCAGCTTGTTGTTCGGGAACAAAAGGCGTCAACTAGTTTCGTGCAGCGCCATCTTAAAATCGGCTATAATCGTGCGGCGACAATTATTGAAGAGATGGAAAGCAGCGGCATCATTAGCGCGGCCAATCATGTAGGCAAACGCGAAGTTCTGATTAATGATGATGCAGCGGACGGATTTTGATGATGGGCAAATCAAGGTACAGATTTGGAAAGAGTCTATTGTTTTTTTTATCCGCGCTGTTTTTGCTGATTGCGGTGCCGGGGCGCGCCATGAATTACATCGATGAGGCTGAGAGCTGGTTTGCCAAAATTACTACGATGAAAGCTGATTTTATCCAGATCGTATCCGATGGCACAATGGCCGAGGGTGAACTTCATCTACGCCGTCCGCATCGTATGAAGATCATTTATGATCTGGATGAACCGCTGGTGCTGCTGACTACGCCAGTGTGGTTGCATGTTGACCGGCCAGAGGAGAAGACGCTGACCAGCTACCCCATCAGTGAGACACCGCTCTCGCTGATCTTGCAGGAGCAGGTCAAACTGCGTTCGGACGAATTCAAGACTAAGAGTTTTCTTAGGGACGGTATCATCACCATTGTCATGGAAAAGAGAACTGGCAAGGCGGCAGGAGTTTTGACGCTGGAATTTACCGAAAGGCCGTTTGAACTGCGACGCTGGACAATTGTTGATGCGGCAGACATCACAACTACCGTTACCTTGCAGAACATGCGCTTTGGTCATAAATATGAAAATAAATTTTTCACACCATCCAATTATCAGCGGTAGCGTCCTCATCCAGCCTAACATCAAATACGATTACGCATCCGCAGTGAGATTTGAAGAAACACGAAAATAGCAACCTGAAACAATTGTTATCTCCGCCAAAATTCTGTAACTTGTAATGAAATTTTGTTCGCGAGCGGTACAAAACTGTGTTTGGCAGTGTTAACGAAAAACATTGTAGAAACTTAGAGAAATTAATTTTGCATAATCATAGTAGTTTCAGAATAGATGTATAAAAAGTAAATAGCATTTATCGGGTAGATACATACTTAAGTGGTCTTTTGCAGTCTGGTACTGTTTTGATTAAGACAATTCAAAAAGTCGGCACCGGAATCAGGTGACTAATAAAATAATTTTCTATCTATTTTTTGTAAAATCATTACATTGACCTTGTGTATGTAGGGGACAAAGACTCTTACGCAAAACATTGTAAATGATAGATTCATCACCACAAAAATCAGTTTAAAGTTAATGTAAGGATCCGAAATAAAACTATAGAGCTTTGATTAGCATCGCTATGGTGAATTGACACTTTGTATCGCATTTCACAAACCTAGCGGTGCGATGCCCACAACTGCTGTCAAAACAATATTCCAAATACAGAATTCGATGGGACAAACTAAAAAATAACGTAAATAGATAACTGCGCTGATATCTTCAGAGTTGCAAAATCAAAAAGTAAAAGAATGAGTAACTACGTGAGCAAGCATCGCCGCCAAAATTTATTTTCAAGTTTTGAGTAACGCCTAAAGTCGTTATGGCGAGTGTGATAGGGCTGGATTGACAGACCCAAAAATATATCATTGCTTATGCATTATACTCGAGCGTTAGTACATCCGTTGCCTTGTAATAACATCAGAACAAACATCACTCCTCCTCTTCTTCCTCCTCTTCTTCCAGCTCTTCTTCTAGTTCTTCTTCCAAATCTTCCAGCTCTTCTTCTAATTCTTCTTCCAAATCTTCCAGCTCTTCTTCTAATTCCTCCTCAAGCTCTTCCTCCAAATCTTGCAATTCGTTCTCAAGCTCTTCTTCTAATTCCTCCTCTATGCTTTTTTCGATTTCTTCAAGATTTTGTTCGAGCGTTTCAAGATCCTGCTCTAAATTATTTCTGAGTTCGTCGTCAAGATCACCAGCCAAGCGAGCTTCAATGTTTTCGATTTCACTCTCAAGACCTTCAACTTCCTGTTCGAGTTCGGCATCAAGGCTATTTCCAAGCTCAATTTCAATGCTGTCTAGATCATTGTTGAGATCTGCTAACTCGTCTTCAAGCTCCGCGCGTAAAGATTCATCAATTTCACCGGCTAGTTGCTCTTCAAGCGTTTCAATTTCTGCTTCAAGTTCTTCCAATTCGCCTGCTAGTTGACTGTCGAGTTCTTCATTTAATCCTTTTAAAGCACTTGACAGCTCTTCCAGTTCTTCTTCAAGGTCTGACCGAAGCGTCTCATCCAACTCTTTTGCTAAGGCCTCTTCAACATCTTTAATTTCACTTTCTAGAGCCTCAAATTCTTCTTCCAGCTCCTCGTTTAAGTTTGCATCAAGCTCCACTAACTCTGTGGAGAGCTCCTTTAATTCGCTCTCTAGCACTGATCTTAAATCGGTACTAATATTACTCGCTAATCTTGCTTCAATATCTTCAATTTCATCCTCAATCTGTGTGATCTCGTCTTCCAATTTGTTGTTTAGTTCATCGTAAAAGTCTCCTAATTCTTCTTCCAAGTCTTCTAACTCAACCTGAAGTTCTGCTTTTACGGCTTCATCGAGTTCACTAGCCAGCTTGATTTCAATATCAGAAATTTCATTCTGAACACTTGTTATTTCTTCCAAATCATTTTGAAGTTGAACAAATCCCTGTTCCAGGTTTTCTAATTCATCACCTAACTCTTGCAGTCTATCATTGAGTTGACCTCTAAGCTCTTCCGAAATATTCCCTTCGATTTGATCACGGATATCAGCAATCTCTTGCTGTACCGATGATATTTCATCACTTTCATTTGAAACTATCTCAATAAGGGCTTGTGATCTCTGTCCATTGAATCGTTCTTTGATTTCTTCACTTGATGACTTTACAGCTTCGAGGCTGTTTTCCAAGCGAGCGTTAGATTGTGCGTTCTTAAGGCCGACCACAATTTTTTCTTTAACGTATGCGCCTCTTTGCTCCTTTGGAAGGGCTTTAATTTCGGACAAGGGTACGAAGACGGTCGTATCTTGTTGATTGAAATAGAGGTTTCCATTGACTGTACCAAGTTTTTTCCCCGTTTGAGCATCTCGTTTTTTAATATTCTCAAGGTTCTGGGGACTTGCTCCCTTGTATACTTTTCCATCACCACCAAGCACTTCTCCACTCTTAAGGGTCAACGCGAGAGCCTGATGATTAGCAAACGCAAGAACAATCGCCGTAAAAACACCAATAGTATTTTCCCTTTTGTTCATCAGCTTGATTCCCTTAAATAGATTCACCGGATAATTGAGTTCAACATGTAAAAGATTAAAGTGGCATCATGGCAGAAGATCTTTTCTAAAGTCATTTCTAAAGTTTAATTAATATCTTATTTCGCACTGAAGCAAAAAACGGTTTTCTTAAGACGTTTTCATTGAAACTCAAGAGTTTCAGTCCCATCCATCGCAGAAACCCTTGAATTGCTGCCGATGTTCGTCCGTTGTTGAGTCATATTTCATATAACGTAGTGATCGTATTCAAGATTTGCTTTATCCATACTGGTTGAGTTACGTCAAGATAGAAAGTGCTGACAAATAGCAGCAGGAATACTCCTTGCAATTCTAGAGAGCAATAATGCTCGTGAGCAAGAGATAAAATTGGATTAAAAAAAATGCGACTAGCAACCTGGAATATCAATTCAATTAGATTGCGAATTCAGTTAGTTATAAATTTTTTGCAAAAGCATGACATCGACGTGATTTGCCTGCAAGAAACGAAAACTGAGGATAAATTTTTTCCGGCGGCGACGCTGGCGGAGGCGGGTTGGAGGCATCACGCCTTCCGTGGTGAGAAATCTTACAATGGCGTGGCAATAGTTTCCCGCCTTCCCATTGATCAGACTTACCATGAGAATTGGGCTGAAAAGACTGACTGCCGGCATATTTGTGTGCAAATTGAGAATGGTCCGTCGATTCATAACTTCTACGTTCCAGCAGGCGGTGACGTGCCTGACCGCTATGAGAATCCGAAATTCGGCCATAAGCTAGATTTCATCGCAGAGATGACCCGTTATTTCATGGATCAAAAGCCCCATAATGAGATTCTGGTTGGCGATCTAAACATCGCGCCGCTCGCCGAGGATGTCTGGTCCTCAAAACATCTGCTGAAAGTGGTTAGCCACACTCCGGTTGAGACGGAGGCGCTGAAAAGGCTGATAAGTAACGGTGGGTGGGTTGATGCTGTGCGCGAGCACTTCGGTACTGATGAAAAGCTCTATTCATGGTGGTCCTACCGCGCCCGGGATTGGGCGGCGAGCAATCGGGGGCGCAGGCTTGATCATATCTGGATCAGCCATGACCTTGCACCCTCGGTAAAGGAGGTGGATATAAAGGCTGATTACCGCGGCGTAGAAAAACCGTCAGACCATGTGCCGGTGATTGTCGAACTTTAGGCAGCGCCTCGCCGGCCGGTGGCTTAACTCTTTTCACGTTTGGCAATTTGGCGTATATGCACGGCATGACAGAGTTTGTGAAAATGCATGGCCTTGGAAATGACTTCGTCATTCTTGATGCACGCGGCAGCACCCCTTTGCGCGTTGATGCGGCGGCGGCGTATGCTATCGCGGACCGGCGACATGGCATTGGCTGTGATCAAATTCTGATCCTGCGCGATGCTGCAGACGCTGATTTTTTCATGGAAATCCTGAATAGTGATGGCAGCCGCGCGCAGGCCTGCGGCAATGGAACGCGCTGTGTTGCCGCGATGGTCATGCGCGAGACAGATAGGGAATCGCTGCAGATTAATACGGATGGCGGCGTGTTAAAGGCCTGGAATGGTGAGAGCGGTCTGGTGTCGGTCGATATGGGACCGGTTCAGATGGGCTGGCAGGAGGTGCCGCTTGCCTGTGAAATGGACACAGTTGCGGTTGAGCTGGCGGCGGCCCCTGGGCCAGCGGTCTGCCATTCGATGGGCAATCCACATGCGGTTGTGTTTGTCGATGATGTGGAAGCGGTCGATTTGGAACGGATTGGCCCGGCCATTGAACATGATGATCTGTTTCCCGATCGGGTCAATCTTTCGATTGTCCACCGGCAAGAGGAGGATCTGTTCCGGGTGCGAGTCTGGGAACGCGGTGCCGGCATTACGCTGGCATGTGGCAGCGGTGCCTGTGCTGCCGGTGTCGCGATTGCCAGACGAGGCCTTGGTGGGCGCAAAAACGGAATCATGATGGACGGCGGCCTGATCACAATCGACTGGCAGGATAATGGCAGCGTGGGTGGACGGGTGGTGATGACCGGACCGTTTGCCTATACCTGTCATGGTGTGATGGAGGGGGCGTTGGCGCAGGCGCTGAAGGCCGCCAATGGCTGAACGCAATGCACCAAAACTGCAGACATTCGGCTGCCGCCTCAATATCTGGGAATCAGAAGTTATGCGCAATCAGGCGGCAGATGCTGGGCTGAATGATGCTATCATCTTCAACACCTGCGCCGTCACCTCAGAGGCTGAGCGGCAGGCGAGACAGGCCATACGCCGCGCGCGCAGGGAAAATCCGAATGCACGTATTGTCGTAACCGGATGCGCGGCACAGATCGCCCCGCAGAACTGGGCGGATATGCCCGAAGTAGATCATGTTATCGGCAATCACGAGAAGCTACACCCCGACCAGTGGCAGGCGCTTGGCGCTGGCGAAAATGTCGGTGACATCATGGTTGGTGATGTGATGAGTCTGCGAGAGACGGCATCTCACATGGTTGACGGCTTCCATGGTCACACAAGGGGGTTCTTGCAGATCCAGCAGGGATGTGATCATCGCTGTACCTTCTGCATAATCCCGTATGGCCGTGGGAACAATCGGTCTGTGCCGCGCGACCAGATTGTCCAGTCGGCCAGAAAGCTTATCGATGATGGCTGCGCCGAGATTGTGTTGACCGGCGTGGACATAACATCCTGGGGAGCAGATATCCTCGGTCGCCCGCGCCTTGGCCAGCTTGTCCGTCATATGCTTGTTGCTTTGCCTGATCTGCCCCGGCTTCGCCTTTCATCGGTTGATCCGGCTGAACCCGATCATGATCTAATGGAAATGCTGGAGTGCGAGGAGAGGCTGATGCCGCATCTGCACCTATCCATCCAGCATGGTGATGATCTGATTCTCAAACGCATGAAGCGGCGGCATCTGGCGCGTGATGTGATCAGATTCTGTGACGAGGCCCGCCGCCGGCGTCCGGATATTGTCTTTGGTGCCGACATGATTGCTGGTTTTCCAACCGAGACAATGTCGGCGCACGAATCCAGTCTTGATCTGATCAACCAGGCAGGGATTACCTTTTTGCATGTGTTTCCGTTCTCGCCCCGTAAGGGAACGCCGGCAGCGTTAATGCCACAGCTTGATGGTGGCCTCATTCGTGAACGTGCTGCCGCATTGCGTGATTGTGGCAGGACCAGGCAATCGGTTTTCTTTTCAAATGCGGTTGGCAGTCGTGATCAGATTCTTGTTGAGACAGGTAATATGGGTCATGGCCGCAATTACAGCAGGATGCAGCTTATTGGTGATTATGTGGCCGCGGGAAGCCTTGTGGATGTGACAGTCCAAGAGTCGCAGAGTGATCTTTTGGTAGTTAAAAGGTGCTGATATGAGCTGGCTTCAAAAACTTAAAAATGGGCTTGGCAAGACCAGCGCCAAGGTCACAAGCCAACTGTCATCCCTGCTTGGCAGGCCGAAAATTGACGCGGCCTCTCTTGAGGAAGTTGAGGATGCGCTGATCGCTGCGGATCTCGGCACGCAGTCAGCAATGCGTTTGGCGGCGTCAATGCGCAAATACAAATTTGATGGACCTGTAACCAGTGAGTTGCTGGCTGCGGCGCTGTCAGATGGGATCACCGAAATTCTGGAACCGGTCGCTACCCCGATCGCCATACGTGATGAGGTCAAGCCGCATGTTATCCTGCTGGTTGGGGTCAATGGGTCGGGAAAGACAACGACTGCCGGCAAACTTGCTCAGCAATGGCGGGCCGATGGCAAAAGCGTGATGCTGGCTGCTGGTGATACGTTTCGCGCTGCCGCCATCGAGCAGTTGCAGATCTGGGGTGAACGCACCGGAACCGAGGTAATCGCGGGCGCTCAGGGTGGTGATGCCGCGGCGCTCGCCCATACGGCGATGGAAAAGGCTGCGGCGACGGGAACGGATGTGCTGATTATCGACACGGCAGGCCGATTGCAGAATCGGGCTGAGCTGATGGATGAGCTGGCAAAGATCGTTCGGGTGATTCGCAAGCTAGATGTTACAGCGCCGCATAATTCCATCATCGTCCTCGATGGTACGGTCGGGCAGAATGCGATTAGCCAGGTTGAAGCTTTCCGGACGGTCGCTGATGTCAGTGGTCTGATTGTCACCAAACTTGATGGCTCAGCTAAAGGTGGCATCGTGATTGCGCTTGCCGAGGAATTTGGTATCCCCGTCCACGCCGTTGGCGTTGGTGAGGGTGTGGATGATTTGCAGGCATTCGCGGCGCGTGATTTTGCTAATGCCCTTACCGGTGCTGGCGACTAGCGCTCACCTGCAGTGTCGCGCCGGGCAGCAGCTCGCTGCTGCGTCCTGTAAGCCGGTAAACCACCAGTCCGGCAATTTCATGAAGCGTTTGCCGCATTGAGTTAAAGCCAAGTCGAAGACTGTAAAGCTGATCGAAATCTGTTCCCGTGGTGTAATCGACTGGATACGGGATGACCCCAGTCCATCCTGCCGCCTTGAAGGTCCCAATTGACCGCGGCATATGCGCGGCGGACGTCACCAGGATCCAGCGCGACCCGGGCTGGGGTAGAAGCATCTGCCGGCTGTTCAGGGCATTTTCGTAGGTGTTGCGGCTTGTCCGTTCGAACAGAACACGTGCCGTGGATACATTCAGATCAGACAGTAATTGCTGGATGATATCCGCCTCACTCCAGCCCCGGTGAAACAGCTTGCCTGAAAAGCCTGAAAAGACAAGTGGAACATCAGGGTGTTGCCGATGCAGGCGTAAGCCCATCGTAAGTCGTTCGGCACTCTGGTTCTGCTGTGGCTGGCCACGCTGTTGCGAGACAAGACCAGATCCGGTATGGCCGCCAAGCACGATGACACCGTCAACCGGGCGCTCATCCATTGTTGGAATGGGAAAGCGGTTCTCAAGCAGCTTCAGCCCCGCCTGCGAGAAAGGAAGAAACCCGTATAGGAGCGGCAGGCCAACAGCAAGCGCAATGCAGGTGCTTTGTAAACGCCGCCGCCGCCGCCATCTGGCGAGCCACGCGACAATCAGCAGGAAGAAGGGGTGAACTAGCGGTTCGAGAACCAGCGACAGAGCCTTTGAGAGAACAAAAAACATAGCCCAATTCTTGACAATTTATTCTGGATGGCGCAATACGTCTCTCATTTCCGGCCATTGCCGACCGATCTGACCCTAGTGGGTTCCATCCGTCCTTGAAGTTTTCGAGCACGGGTGCTACTTCGCAATTCCAGTAATCAGGTTGGCTGCTGACAGGAAGCGGTGCGCAAGGTGACGGCTTAGCGGAATAGAAAGAGGACTGATCGGCACGATGTTTGACAGCTTGAAAGACAAGCTTCAGGACGTTTTCAGCGGCCTTGCCAGGCGCGGCGCGCTTAGCGAGGCCGATGTTGACGCAGCGCTGCGCGAGGTTCGTCTTGCACTGCTTGATGCTGACGTGGCTCTGCCTGTGGTTAAATCCTTCATTGCAAAAGTCCGTGACGGAGCCGTTGGTTCGGACGTGCTGAAATCAGTCCGCCCGGACCAGCAGGTCATCAAGCTGGTCAATGATGCGCTGACTGAGGTTCTTGGGGGTGATGCGGCGCCGCTGAATATTGCGACAAATCCGCCATTAGTGATTTTGATGGTCGGCCTGCAGGGTTCTGGCAAGACCACGACGGCCGGTAAATTGGCGTTCCGCCTGCGCTCGCGCGAGCGGAAAAAGGTGATGTTGGCGTCGCTTGACGTCACCCGCCCTGCGGCACGAGAACAGCTGCGCTTGCTGGGCGAACAGGCAGAGGTTGGTGTCCTGCCGGAGGTCGACCACGAAACTCCGGGACAGATTGCCAAGCGCGCATTACAGGCCGCTAAATTGCAGGCCTTTGATTTGCTGATTCTCGACACGGCTGGCCGGATCAGCATCGATGAGGCGCTGATGGCTGAATTGCGCGACATCAAAAAACTGACCGAACCGCATGAAATTCTGCTTGTTGCGGACGCGCTTACCGGTCAGGACGCGGTCAACACCGCCGAGTCATTCCACAATGCGATTGGAGTAACCGGAATTGTTCTGACCCGCCTTGATGGTGACGCACGCGGTGGTGCGGCGCTTTCGATGCGTCACATAACGGGCTGCCCCATCAAACTTGTGGGTGTTGGTGAAAAGCAGGATGCGCTCGAGGATTTTGACCCAGCACGTATGGCTGGCCGCATTTTAGACATGGGCGACGTTGTCGCGCTTGTGGAAAAGGCAGCCGAGACCATTGAGGCAGATGAGGCCGAGCGCATCGCCAAACGGATGGCCAAAGGCCAATTTGATATGAATGATTTTTTGGCACAGATTCGCCAGTTGCAGAAAATGGGTGGTCTTGGTGGTTTGATGGGCATGTTGCCAGGCATTGGCAAGCTGCAGAAAAAAATTGCTGCTGCTGGCATTGACGACTCGATGATCAAGCGCCAGGAGGCCATAATCCTGTCGATGACGAAAAAGGAGCGGGTGTCGGTCGGCCTGTTGAACGCATCTCGGCGCAAACGTATCGCTGCCGGCTCGGGAACCTCGGTTCAAGAAGTTAATAAGGTCGTCAAACAATATCAGGACATGTCGCGCATGATGAAAAAGCTGGGTGGTAAATCTGGCGCTGCAGCAATGAAGGCGATGATGGGTGGCGGCATGCCTGACATGGATGTGTTGTCGAAGGGAATGGGAAAGTTACCCAACATGTCGGGAATGCCCGGTGGCCTGATGGGCGGATTGCCGAAGGGATTACCCGGTCTCGGTGGAAAGCCATTGGGAAAGAAGAAATAAACGGTTTCATTTGCCAATGAGAGGAATTAAAACATGGCTCTGAAAATCAGACTGGCACGCGGTGGAGCGAAGAAGCGTCCGTTTTACCGGATCGTTGTTGCCGAGGCGTCAGCCCCGCGTGATGGCCGCTATGTGGAACGGGTAGGAACATATAACCCGATGGTGCCAAAGGATCATGATCAGCGTTTGACCCTGAATGGCGAACGGATTACCTACTGGATAGGTAAGGGTGCGCAACCTACCGAGCGGGTGCAGAAAATGCTGGCGAGTGTCGGTCTTGCCAAGGCGCCATTGATTCGTGAACAGCCAAAGAAATCAGCCCCGGGCAAAAAGCGTGTGGAACGCGAGGCTGAGGCTGCCGAGGCCGCTGCTGCTGCTGCTGTCGAGGAAGTCCCGGCTGAAGAAGCTTCTACTTTGGAAGATACTGCTCCTGCCGAGGACGCCCCAGCTCAAGAAGCTGCTGACGAAGAGGAAAAGGCAGAGGGATAATGGCTACTGGCCGGATATGTCTTGGCATGATCGTTGGCGTTCACGGTGTTCGTGGACATCTTAAAATCAAAGCCTACACGGGCAACCCAGCCGCGCTTGACCAATACGGACCGGTATCCCTGGACGACGGAAGGGTTTTGCATCTCAACGTCAAATCTGTGTCCGCAAAAGGTTCGGTCATTGTCATGGCGCGGGATGTAAAAGACCGCGAAGAGGCCGAACTCATGCGAGGTCTCGAGCTGTTCATCAGTCGTGACGCCCTGCCGGCAATTGCGAATGACGAAGTCTATCATTCAGACCTTATCGGCCTTGATGCGCGCGGCATGGATGGTGAGGCAATTGGTGTCATCGTCGGGCTTCATGATTTTGGTGCGGGCGACATTATTGAGGTAAAACCACCTTCAGGGCCGACGATGATGTTACCTTTTACGCCCGAATACCGGCACGAGGTGAGGCCTGAGGTAGGGTTTGTGACGCTGTCACCACCGCTTGGCATGATTGAGCTGGCATGTCTGAAGGGCAAGAAGGACACGCCGCATAGACGATCGGACCGGGGAGAAGCGCAAGATACCCGAAATAAGGGCGTATTGGAGTAGTTAGATGGCGGTCTCGCGATGGGATGCGACTGTTTTAACCCTGTTTCCGCAGATGTTTCCAGGACCACTGGCTTCGTCGCTGGCAGGAAAATCGCTGAATCAGGGTATCTGGACGCTGAAAACGCTGGACATTCGGGATTTCGCAAGCGATAAGCACCAAACCGTCGATGGAACCCCTTTTGGAGGTGGGGGTGGTATGGTGTTGAAGGCCGACATTGTTGCCGCCGCCTTGGCACATGTCGCGGAGGCACCCGGGCCCAGAATATACCTCACCCCTCGGGGCAGGCTTCTGGATCAGCAGACGGTCCGTGACCTGGCAGGACAGCCCGGTGCTGTTTTTCTGTGCGGGCGATATGAGGGTGTCGATCAGCGGGTGATTGACGAGGCCAGTATGATGGAGGTCAGTATTGGTGACTATATCCTGTCTGGCGGTGAGCCTGCCGCTATGATAGTGATTGATTCAGTCGTCAGGCTTTTGCCCGGGGTGATGGGAAAGGAAAGGGGCCATCGCGACGAGAGTTTTGAGAACGGATTGCTGGAGCATGCGCAATACACGCAACCCAGAGTCTGGCACGGGATTGAGGCGCCGGCGGTTCTGGCGTCAGGCCATCACCAAAAGATTGCCCAATGGCGGTTAGCGGAGGCTGAAAGAGAAACGCAGGAACGGCGTCCAGATTTGTGGGAACAATATCTAAGGGCGCAGCAAGAGTAGAAAACAAAAACCTAGGTGATTTGTCTGCTAAAGTGCAGACGAAGGCGTGAAATTGGAACGAGATAACGAAGGGACGCGAGCGATGAATATCCTTTACCGTATTGGCAAGAAACAGATAGGAAATGCGTTGTCCCAACGCGAAATCCCCGAGTTTGCGCCCGGCGACACAGTGCGGGTTGATGTTAAAGTGGTAGAAGGCTCGCGCGAGCGTATTCAGGCCTTTGAAGGCGTATGTATCGCCCGTAAGAACAAGGGGGTAAATTCCTCATTTACAGTTCGCAAACTGTCCTATGGTGAGGGTGTTGAGCGAGTTTTTCCGCTGCATGCACCACAGGTCGCAGGCTTGACGGTTGTGCGTCGTGGCCGTGTGCGCCGCGCCAAGCTATATTATCTCCGTGGTCGCACCGGTAAGGCAGCTAGGATTGTGGAAAAGACAACATACCGCGAGGCATCTCCTTCCTGAGTGGCCTGACCGGCAAGGGGAGGATTTCCTCGCCGGCAGACAACAGGAGAAAATCATGTCGGCTCCAAAAACACTGTTTGATAAAATCTGGGATGCGCATGTTGTGCATCAGCAGGGCGATGGTACGTGTTTGATATATATCGACCGGCACCTTGTTCACGAAGTGACAAGCCCACAAGCATTTGAGGGTCTGCGCAATACTGGGCGCGCTGTCCGTTCACCTGAGCGGACACTCGCAGTGGCAGACCATAATGTACCGACAACCGACAGGTCGCGGGGCATTACCGATGAAGAGTCACGCATCCAGGTTGAAACGCTGGCGCAGAATGCAGCCGATTTCGGCGTTCCCTATTTTGCCATGAACGATATCCGCCAGGGCATTGTCCATGTGATTGGACCGGAGCAGGGATTCACCCAACCGGGCATGACCATTGTTTGTGGTGACTCGCACACGGCGACACATGGTGCTTTCGGAGCACTTGCCTTTGGTATTGGCACATCCGAAGTCGAGCATGTGCTGGCGACGCAGACATTGATCCAGAAGCCAGCTAAGAACATGCGGATCACGGTTGACGGCGATCTTGCTCCGGGCGTGACAGCCAAGGACGTCATTTTGGCAATCATCGGCAAGATAGGTACCGCTGGTGGTACTGGCCATGTCATTGAATTTGCTGGATCGGCTATTGAGGGTCTGTCGGTCGAAGGGCGCATGACAGTCTGCAATATGGCCATCGAAGCAGGTGCAAGGGCTGGTATGATTGCACCGGATGAGGCAACTTTTGCCTATCTTGCCGACAAGCCGATGGCACCAAAAGGCGAGATCTGGGACCAGGCAGTTACCTATTGGCGCAGCTTACCATCCGATGCGGGCGCAAAATATGACACCGAAGTTGTGCTGCCGGCGGCCGAGATTGCGCCAACAGTAACATGGGGCACAAGCCCGGAGGATGCGTTGGCGATCACCGCCTCTATTCCGGATCCCGATGCCGAGAAGGATGACATGAAGCGCGCGAAGGTTTTGCGGGCGATTGAATATATGGGCCTTGCCGCCGGTCAGAAACTGACTGATGTAAAGATTGACACAGTGTTCATTGGCTCCTGCACAAACAGTCGGATTGAGGACCTGCGCGCTGCTGCCAGCCTAGCTAAGGGGCGCAAGATCGCCGATGGGATGCGGGCGTTGGTTGTTCCGGGGTCTGGTCTTGTCAAGGAACAGGCGGAAGCAGAAGGCCTTGACCAGATTTTCCGTGATGCTGGCTTTGACTGGCGTGAACCGGGCTGTTCAATGTGTCTTGCAATGAATGCCGACAAGCTGGATGAGGGTGAACGCTGTGCCTCCACCTCGAACCGGAATTTTGAGGGCCGGCAGGGTCGCGGAGGCCGCACTCATCTCGTCAGCCCACAAATGGCAGTTGCCGCCGCCGTGACCGGACATCTGACAGATGTGCGGGATTTCTGAGCCAAGGGGATATGAACAATGCAGAAATTTGATCAGCTTACGGGTGTGGCTGCGCCGCTCAACATCCTGAACATTGACACAGATATGATCATCCCTAAGCAGTTCCTGAAGACCATCAAGCGCTCGGGCCTTGGCAAAAATCTTTTTGACGAGATGCGTTACACCAGAGATGGCGCGGAGATTTTGGATTTCGTTCTGAACCGAGATCCATACAGGCAGGCCAAAATCATCGTTGCTGGCGATAATTTTGGCTGTGGCTCGAGTCGCGAGCATGCCCCATGGGCGCTTTTGGATTTTGGCGTGCGCTGTGTTATTTCGACAAGCTTTGCTGATATCTTTTTTAACAATTGTTTCAAGAACGGTATTCTGCCGATTGTTGTTTCATCCGATGACCGTGACGCATTGATGGCTGATGCGTCGGACAGCGAGAACCCTGAAGTGTCTGTTGATCTGGTTGCGCAGACCATCCGCCGTCCAAATGGCGTGACCATCTCGTTCCAGATTGATCCATTCCGCAAGAAATGTCTGCTTGAAGGGCTGGATGACATTGGACTGACGCTGGAGAAATCAGAGGACATTTCCAGTTTTGAAGAAGCTCGCCAGGCCAGTCAACCCTGGCTCTAGGGACCAAAGCTGGTTGCAGAAACATGCAGGTTGAGTTTTGCCGTCGTTGCTGCGGTAATATCTAAAAAGGGGATAGGTTATGGCGTCAAATCGAAAGGTCATGGTATTGCCAGGTGATGGCATCGGCACCGAGGTGATGCAGGCCAACATGAAAATCATCGATTGGCTGGCCAAACATCGCAGTCTTGATTTTGACTTGTCGGAGGGCCTCGTCGGTGGCGCGTCCTACGATGCGCATGGCACACCGCTGACTGATGAGGTTCTGGCCGATTGTGTTGCCTCTGATGCTGTTTTGTTTGGCGCTGTTGGTGGTCCGCAATATGACAATCTTGCCTTTGATTTAAAGCCTGAGCGCGGTCTTCTGACGCTGCGCAAGGAAATGGACCTGTTCGCAAATCTACGTCCTGCGCTTGTCTTTCCTGCGCTCGTCGATGCTTCGACGCTGAAGCGTGAGGTTGTTTCGGGTCTTGATATCATGATACTGCGTGAACTCTGTGGCGGCTCCTATTTTGCCGAGCCACGCGGCATTGATGATTTGGGCGATGGCATTCGCAAGGGCTATGATACCAACGCTTACACCACCCCGGAGATCGAACGCATCGGGCGTGTCGGCATTGATCTCGCGCGAAAGAGACATGGCCGCCTAACTTCCGTTGAAAAGGCTAATGTCATGCATTCTGGTGTTCTATGGCGTGAGGTTATGACAGAGCTGCATGCCGCCGAGGGTAATGGCATCGAACTCAGTCATATGTATGCCGACAATTGCGCGATGCAGCTGGTTCGGAGCCCAAAGCAGTTTGATGTGATTGTAACAGACAATCTATTCGGTGATCTGCTCTCGGATTGCGCGGCGATGTTGACGGGTTCGCTTGGTATGCTGCCATCAGCCTCGCTTGGTGAGCAAGATCCGGATACCGGCTTACCAAAGGCAATGTATGAGCCGGTGCACGGCTCCGCACCTGATATTGCCGGGCAGGATCTGGCCAATCCACTGGCCCAGTTCATGAGCTTTTCAATGATGCTGCGCTATAGCTTTGACCAGGCTGCCGAGGCCGATCTGCTTGATCAGGCGGTCAATGACGCGCTGTCGAAAAAGCGCACCGGTGATATCATGGCCGCCGGCTGTGAACAGACCGGTACGGATGGCATGACAGCCGCTGTAATTGATGCGCTTGATCATCTGGCGCGTTAGGGCTGATAGGGAATCAGAGGTGGTGGATGATGCGCCACGGTGAACGAGGATGAAATGGGATATAGAGTAGCTGTTGTTGGTGCCAGTGGCGCTGTTGGCCGTGAAATGCTGCAGACATTGGCTGAACGCAATTTTCCAGCCGACAAGGTGCATGCCTTGGCGTCATCAAAATCAGCTGGGCGGGAGCTCTCCTACGGTGATGATGTAACGCTGACTGTTGAAGCGCTTGGTAAATTTGACTTCGCCGCAGCCGATATTGCGCTGTTCTCAGCCGGGGGTGAGACGTCAAAGGCATTTGCACCAAAGGCTTGTGAGGCCGGGTGCCTGGTGATCGACAATTCGTCCGCATTCCGTATGGATGAGGATGTGCCGCTAATTGTCCCTGAGGTCAATTCCGATGCGGTCTCTGGAGTGACCCGTGCCAATGGTGGGCGCAACATCATTGCCAATCCAAATTGTTCAACGGCCCAGCTTGCTGTGGCATTAAAGCCGCTGCACGAGGCCTATTGTGTGCGTCGCGTCGTGGTTTCAACCTATCAGGCGGTTTCGGGTGCTGGTCGTCCGGCAATGGATGAACTATTCAATCAGACGCGTGGCATTTTCGTCAATGACCCGGTCCAGCCTGAGCAGTTCA
The DNA here is from genome assembly GCA_902578815.1 of uncultured SAR116 cluster alpha proteobacterium. Classification (GTDB taxonomy): domain Bacteria; phylum Pseudomonadota; class Alphaproteobacteria; order Puniceispirillales; family Puniceispirillaceae; genus MED-G116. The sequence continues at coordinate 95,040 of CACHEI010000001.1, forward strand.
CCAAACAGATTGCCTTTAACGCGATCCCGCATATCGACGTCTTTCTTGATGATGGTTTCACCAAGGAAGAATGGAAGATGTCAGCGGAGACCAAAAAGATTCTAGACCCGTCGATCGAGCTTGTAGCGCATTGTGTGCGTATTCCGGTTTTTATCGGCCATAGTGAAGCCGTGTTCATTGAAACTGATCGGCCAATCCCCGAAGAGGAGGCGCGCAAGCTTCTGCAGGATGCCGAGGGCTGTATCGTGGTCGATCATCGAGCCAATGAGGGTTACGTAACACCACATGAGGCTGCCGGTGAGGACGCTGTCTATATCAGCCGGATCCGCAAGGACCCAACGGTTGATAATGGTCTGATTTTCTGGTGTGTTTCGGATAATCTTCGAAAAGGGGCTGCCCTGAATTCGGTACAGATTGCCGAACTGGTGGTCGAGCGCGGCATTTCTGGACGGTAGGATACTGTCAGTCGACTGGCACCTGTTCGCTTAACAGATGCAGCTGTTCCATTAGTGCGAGATCACGTGTCCCATCGCTGTTGGCGATGATGCGCTGTGTCATCTGGCTGGCATTGCCTGCTGCCTGAACAAGATCCATGCCGAGGGCAAGATTGCCAGTCATGATGGCAGTCATAAGATCGCCACCACCCGGAATGTTTTTTGGCGATAGCGGTCCACCATCTGAGGCTGGCAGCCACAACGGAGGATCATTTCTGGTAATCAGCAGATCGCCGATGTTACCAGACCTGCCTGTATCGCGGCTAATCCCAGTGGCGATTACTGCGCCCAGCCTTGGGTGCGTTGTTATCAGCGTCTGGCCGGCATCGATAGCGCTGTCAAGATCGGTGACGTTGCATTTGGCCAGAAAGCCGAGTTCAAACCGGTTGGGCGTTATGATGTCGGCAAGAGGCAGCAATTCTGCCTGCAGGGACTCTGCTACTTGCGGTTTGACATAGAGGTTGTCGTAATCGCCCAGAACTGGATCTAGAATGTAGACGCCTCCGCTTACCTGCCGCCGCCAGCTATTGAGTGTTTCCTTAATGGGACTCGCCTGATGTGCCGCACCCAGATAGCCGGTGATCACGAAATCAATCCCACCGAGCGCATCAAACAGTGACAGCGCTCTCAGAATTTCGGTGAAATCATCATTTGCAGGGACGCCGCCGCTTCGGCTGCCATATCCAGGATGGGCAGCGAGTGCGATGGTGTCCACGGCAAGGGGGTGATGCCCCATTGCTGTCAACACCGGTGCTGCGACACGGTTTCCCACAAAACCAAGTGTGACTGACGATTGTATGGATAGAATCTGTTTCATGGCAAGCGTTGTGCCGCCAAAATGTCAAAAAGGCAATTTGAAATGACAAGTTTCACGATGTCGAATTGTTCGTTCGGGTGTTTCGCATTGACTATCACTGGCCGTTAAATCATAAACACAACTCAATTTCACAGTAGTTATGTCCGATGAGGTATGTCATGGCCAAGCCACGACCATTGTCACCGCATTTGCAGGTTTATCGTCCGCAACTGACATCCGTCCTGTCGATTACCCATCGGGCGAGCGGGGTGGTTTTAACGACAGGCACGATCACTCTAGCCTTGTGGCTCACTTCCGTCGCCCGTGGCCCTGAAGCCTTTGCCGTCATGGCGTCGGTCGTCGGCCACCCATTGGGTCAATTTGTCCTATTCGGGTATACTGTTGCACTATTCTATCATGGAACCAATGGAATACGGCATCTCAGCTGGGATCTCGGTTTTGGCCTGACCCTTCCGGAAGTCTATCGAAGTGGATATTTTGTGCTTGGCGCGACCTGTGTTCTCACAGCGTTGCTCTGGTTCTCTGTCTGGTTTTAGAAAAAGGTTAAATAAAGATGGCTGATTACTCCGCAGGCACTGACCACCGGCCCCGCGTTTCTGGTGTTCAGCACTGGCGTTGGCAGCGGCTCAGCGCCATCGCCCTTTTTGTCGTGATGGCGTATTTTGTTTTTGTCGTCTCAAAGCTTGGTACGCTGGACCATGCGCAGGCAGTTGCATTTGTCAGGGCGCCTCTGAATCTGTTGGGTCTTGCCTGCCTTGTTGTGATTGGTCTGTTTCACGCATCGTTGGGTCTGGAAATTATAATTGAGGATTATGTGCCTTTGAAAAAAGGCCGCAGACCTCTTATTTATACAGTAAAGTCAATACTGCTCGTTGTCGGTTTGACCAGCATCTGGTCCCTCGTCGTAACGGCTTTTTGAGATGGAAAGTGGAGCCAATGTCCTTATACGAAATTAATGATCACCATTATGATGTTGTGGTTGTTGGTGCAGGTGGCGCTGGGTTGCGAGCGACGTTAGGTATGGCGGCATCTGGTTTGAAAACGGCCTGTATCACCAAGGTGTTTCCAACGCGCTCGCACACGGTCGCCGCCCAGGGCGGCATCGGCGCGGCCCTAAACAACATGGGAGAGGGAGACAACTGGCAATATCACATGTATGACACTGTCAAGGGGTCGGACTGGCTCGGCGATCAGGATGCCATCGAATATATGTGCCGAAACGCAATCCCATCGGTGATCGAGCTGGAAAATTACGGCGTGCCGTTCTCACGTACGGACGAGGGCAAGATCTACCAGCGGCCCTTTGGTGGCCATACGCTTGATTACGGCAAGTCCATGGCACGGCGTGCCTGTGCTGCGGCTGATCGGACAGGGCACGCCATTTTGCATACGCTCTATCAGCAATGTCTGAAGCATCAGGCGCATTTTCATATTGAATTTTTTGCTCTTGATTTGCTGATGAGTGATGAGGGTGAATGCGCGGGCATCATTGCGCTTTGCATGGAAGATGGCACTTTGCATCGTTTTTGGGGCCAGGAAACGGTTCTAGCGACCGGTGGCTACGGCCGGGTTTATTTTTCATGCACCTCGGCACATACCTGTACCGGCGATGGCAATGCAATGGCGCTGCGCGCAGGGCTACCATTACAGGATATGGAATTTGTCCAGTTTCACCCTACCGGTGTCTATGGCGCAGGCGTGCTGATCACGGAAGGCGCGCGCGGTGAGGGCGGCTATCTGACAAATTCCCAGGGGGAGCGTTTCATGGAGCGGTTTGCACCAACCGCCAAGGATCTTGCCAGCCGGGATGTCGTTAGCCGGGCAATGACGATCGAAATCAATGAAGGCCGAGGTGTGGGTCCGAACAAAGATCACATCATGCTGCACCTTGAACACATCGACTCCGATACGCTTCACCAACGGTTACCGGGGATCACTGAAACGGCGCGAATTTTTTGCGGCGTAGATGTTACCCGTGAACCAATACCGGTGTTGCCGACAGTGCATTACAATATGGGTGGTATCCCGACAAATTATCATGGTGAGGTGATCTCACCGAACAGCAAAGATGAAAATGCAGTTGTCCCTGGACTGATGGCGATTGGTGAGGCAGCCTGTGTTTCAGTGCATGGTGCCAACCGCTTAGGAACCAATTCGTTGCTCGACATCGTGGTATTTGGCCGGGCGGCAGCGCACAGGGCGGCGGAAACAGTAACACCGGGTGCTGCTGGGCGCGGTGCGCCTAAAATAGCAACCGAAAAGGCGCTTGATCGCTTCGATCGGATGCGCAATGCCGGTGGCAGCGAGAGCGCCGCCTCAATCCGTCTTGAAATGCAGCATGTGATGCAGCGGCACGCCGCTGTTTTCAGATCCAGCGACAGCCTCGCCAATGGTGTGCAGAACATGGACAGTGTGGCTGCAAGGATGGCGCATATTGGGGTCAAGGACAAATCACTGATCTGGAACACTGATCTGGTTGAGGCGCTGGAACTGGAGAACCTTGTCGGTCAGGCTCTAGTTACAATCCGGTCGGCTGAGCAGCGTTTGGAGTCACGCGGCGCCCATGCGCATGAGGACTGGCCGGAGCGTGATGACGAAAAATGGATGAAACATACCGTCATGCGTCTTGATGACAACAATAAATCCGAACTTTCATACCGCAATGTAATCATGAACACCCTGAGTAACGATGTGGCGCCCATTCCACCGGCACCCCGTGTTTACTAGGGGTAAATGGCGAGGCATCAATGGCTGAATTCGCGCTTCCTGCAAACTCCAAAATGACCAAGGGCCAGTCGCATTCCGCGCCAGCCAGCGCGAAGAATGTGAAAACATTCCAGATCTATCGCTGGTCGCCGGATGATGATGCTAATCCTCGAGTTGACGTTTTCAATATTGATCTCGATGCATGTGGGCCTATGGTCCTGGATGCGTTAATCAAGATCAAGAGTGAACAGGACAGCAGCTTGACATTTCGCCGGTCATGCCGTGAGGGCATCTGCGGATCCTGTTCGATGAATATTGATGGCACAAACACGCTGGCCTGTTTGAAAAGCATCGATGAGGTAAAGGGAGATGTGAAGATTTTTCCCCTGCCCCACATGCCAGTGGTCAAGGATCTCGTGCCAGATCTTAGTAACGCCTACCGGCAGCTGACATCGATTGAACCCTGGTTGAAATCCGACAAAGTTGCGCCCAAGGGTGAGGAGCGGCGGCAATCGCCGGAGGAACGCGAAAAGCTGGACGGGCTGTGGGAATGTGTGCTGTGTTTTAGTTGTTCAACCGCATGCCCGAGCTATTGGTGGAACAGCGACGAATATTTGGGACCGGCGGTGCTGCTGCAGGCTTATCGTTGGGTCGCTGATAGCCGTGATGACCACACAAGCGAACGTCTTGATGCGCTTGATGACAGTTTCGCTCTCTATCGCTGTCATACCATTATGAATTGCGCAAAGACTTGTCCAAAGGGGCTGAACCCAGGCAAGGCCATTGCCAGTATCAAGTCGGAGCTTGCGAGCCGCTAGTCTAGTGCGCCAGTTTTGACTAGCTGCGTATTTACTGATCTGATACGACGCAGCTGTATAAGACAGAGATGAGCAAATGGCCGAACAAATCTTGACACTGACCGAGGCTCTGGCAGAGAAAATCGCCGTCGGTGATCTGGAGGAAGACGAGGGGCAGCTGGCGACCGCGCAAGAACTAGACAAATTGCACACTGCGATTATCGAATGCCAATCACGCGGTTTCCTAAAGAAATTAATTAGCCGGACGAAACCGGTAACCGGTCTTTACATTTACGGCGGGGTTGGTCGCGGCAAAACCATGTTGATGGACATGTTCTTTGCCTCTCTGCCTTGTGGCAATGGTGGTCCGATTGGCTGGCGTCTGCATTTTCACGATTTCATGGTGTTGGCGCAGGATTTAATCCACGCTGCCCGCGAGGCCGGAAAGGCCGACCCAATCGGAGAGGCTGCTTTGGAGCTGGCTAGCAGGGGAAGTGTGCTTTGTTTTGATGAGTTGGAAGTGCGTGACATAGCCGATGCGATGATTATCGCACGATTGTTCACGGCAATCTTTGACGAAGGCGTCACTCTGGTTACCACGTCTAACCGGCGACCTAATGATCTCTATAAGGGTGGGTTGCACAGGGACCGATTCCTGCCCTTTATCTGCCTACTCACGCAACGCTGCAAATTGGTTGAAATTGCCAATGGGCCGGACTGGCGTGGGTCGGTGCTGGCCGAAATGCAGGCCTGGTATACGCCCGATGACAGCCGCGCCGCAGTGGCATTGGAAAGAGCATTTGATGCGCTGCGGGGAATGACCGCAGCAACTGCCGGTGCCTTGCGTGTGGCGGGTCGTGATATTGTAATTGAAAGCAGTGCGGGTGATGTTGCGCTGGTTACTTTTGCTGAACTGTGTGAAGCACCGCTTGCTGCACGCGACTATCTGGCGGTTGCTGGAAAATATGCTGGTATTGTGATGCGTGGGGTTCCCAGGTTCGATGACCAGAACGAAGCATCTGCACGGCGTTTCATGTGGCTTGTCGACGCGCTCTATGACCGGTCACGTTTCCTCATCGTCTCAGCCGCTACGGATATTAGCGCTCTCTACAAGGGACAACATTTTGCGTTTGAGTTTTCCCGCACGATGTCGCGGCTGGGTGAAATGACCCATCGCGGAAAGTTGATTCAAACCGACATTTAGAAATATCATCATCCCTCTTTTCACGGCTTGGCACTTGTGTAATCGAGTATAATTTTGTAAATACGCCAAAGAAATCTGTTGCTAAACCAGTTGGTTTTTAAAGGCCTTCTTTCTCGTTATCTTTTTGGATTTTAGATCATGGCACGAAATAAAATCTCTCTCGTCGGCGCTGGCAATATCGGCGGCACATTAGCGCTGCTCGCCGGTTTGAAAGAGCTGGGTGATGTTATGCTTTTTGATATCACAGAGGGAATGCCACAGGGCAAGGCGCTCGATATTGCACAGGCAAGCCCGATCGAGGGTTTCAACGCGGATGTGTCTGGCGCGAATGATTATGCTGTACTCACTGAAAGCGATGTTGTGATCGTAACAGCTGGTGTCGCGCGCAAGCCGGGCATGAGCCGTGATGATCTGATCGGCATCAATACGAGCGTGATGAAGCAGGTTGGTGCCGGCATCCGGGATAACTGCCCAAATTCCTTTGTGATCTGTATCACAAATCCTCTTGATGTCATGGTTGGCGTTCTGCAGGAAGCCTCCGGCCTTCCAAAATCCCATGTCGTCGGTATGGCAGGTGTTCTGGATTCAGCCCGCTTTCGTTATTTCCTTGCAGAGGAATTCAACGTATCGGTTCAAGATGTCACCGCCTTTGTCCTTGGTGGACATGGCGATACTATGGTGCCGCTTGTGCGCTATTCGGCTGTGGCCGGCATTCCAGTGCCTGACCTTGTTGAAATGGGGTGGTCCACTACTGATAAGATCGACCAGATTGTGCAGCGTACGCGCGATGGTGGGGCTGAGATTGTTGGGCTTCTGAAAACCGGGTCTGCCTTCCACGCGCCTGCTTCGTCGGCGATTGAAATGGCTGATGCCTTTCTCAAGGATAAGAAGCGTCTGCTTCCCTGCGCGGCCTATGTTGATGGTGCCTATGGATTGAATGGGCTGTATGTCGGGGTGCCAGTGATCATCGGAGCCGGTGGCGTCGAGCGTATTGTCGAGATCGGTCTCAATGAAGAAGAGCAGGCAATGTTTGAAAACTCAGTTTCCGCTGTGAAGGCTTTGAACGAGGTGGTGGCTGGACTCGAATAACGGCTAGCGGGCTGATGCTTGCCTTTTTCTTTTGGGGGAAATGTTTCAATGAATATTCATGAGCATCAGGCAAAGGCCCTGCTTGCTGAATATGGCGTGTCGGTTCCACGTGGACAGGCTGCTTTCTCGGTTGATGAGGCGGTGTCGGCAGCAAAAGAGCTGGGCGGTCCGGTCTATGTTGTAAAGGCACAGATTCATGCAGGCGGCCGTGGCAAGGCTGGGGGCGTGAAAGTTGTCAAATCACTTGACGAGGTTGCTGACGTAGCTGGTGAAATCCTTGGTAAAACGCTGATCACGCACCAGACTGGTCCTAATGGGCGCGCAGTTCGCCGTCTGTATGTTGAGGATGGCTGCGACATTGCTGATGAACTCTATCTCTCGATGCTTGTCGATCGTAGCACCGGCCGTATTACAATAATTGCTTCAAGCGAGGGCGGAATGGATATCGAGGAGGTGGCAGCCAGTCAGCCAGAAAAGATTCTTTCTCTGGCGATTGACCCCGCTACTGGCCTACAACCACATCATATGCGCAGACTCGCTGATATTCTTTGTCTATCTGGTGGCACCGCCAAGCAGCTGACAAAGTTCCTACATGGAATTTTCACGGCGTTCAATGCACTTGATGCTTCGCTTATTGAGATCAATCCTCTCGTGGTGACTGGAACGGGTGATCTGCTGGCGCTCGATGCGAAGATGAGTTTTGATGACAATGCGCTGTACCGCCATCCTGATGTGATGGAACTGCGCGACCTTGGTGAGGAGGACCCGGCCGAGGTGCGTGCCAGCGAATTCGATCTCAATTATATCAAGCTGGATGGTGAGATTGGCTGTATGGTCAACGGTGCGGGTCTGGCTATGGCGACGATGGATATCATTGAGTTGAATGGTGCTTCACCGGCAAATTTCCTTGATGTGGGTGGCAGCGCCACAACTGAACGCGTGACTGAGGCCTTCAAGATTATTCTCTCGGATAACAATGTTAAGGGCATCCTGGTCAACATTTTTGGTGGCATCATGCGGTGCGATATCATTGCCGAGGGTGTTGTCTTAGCAGCGCGGACTCTTGGTCTGAACAAACCCCTTGTAGTCCGGCTAGAGGGAACAAACGTCGAGGAGGGTAAAAGAATCATGGCCAAGTCCCGAATTTCAATTATTCCAGCTGACAATCTTGCCGATGCCGCGACAAAAATTGTTGCGGCCATCAAGTAACTGGGGAAAACCATGTCCGTTCTTGTAAACAGTCAGACACGAGTCATCTGTCAGGGCCTCACGGGTTCACAAGGCACTTTTCATTCCGAACAGGCAATCGCCTACGGCACTAAGATGGTTGGAGGGGTGACGCCGGGCAAAGGTGGGCAAAAACATCTCAATCTGCCAGTTTTCAATTCAGTCGCTGAAGCTATGGCGAAGACCGAGGCAAATGCGTCGGTCATCTATGTTCCGCCGCCATTTGCCGCCGACTCGATTCTTGAGGCAATAGACGCGGAAATCCCGCTGATAATCTGTATCACCGAGGGCATTCCGGTGTTGGACATGGTGAGGGTGAGGCGTGCTCTTGATGCCAGCAAAAGCCGTCTGATTGGTCCCAACTGTCCGGGCATCATCACACCAGGTGAATGCAAGATCGGCATTATGCCTGGGCACATTCATCAGCCCGGCAAGGTTGGCATCGTGTCGCGTTCCGGAACCTTGACTTATGAGGCTGTCGCGCAGACAACAGCTGCCGGACTAGGCCAGTCAACCTGTATTGGTATTGGTGGCGATCCAATAAACGGAACCAATTTCATCGATTGTCTGGAAATGTTCCTTGAGGATGAGCAAACCGAAGCAATCGTGATGATTGGCGAGATTGGTGGTTCGGCTGAGGAAGAGGCAGCTGCCTTCTATGCCAACAAGCCAGCTAGAAAGCCTATCGCCGGTTTCATTGCTGGCCGAACCGCACCTCCAGGACGGCGGATGGGGCATGCGGGGGCCATCGTCAGTGGTGGCAGTGGAGCCGCTGTAGACAAGATTGCTGCGATGGAGGCATCAGGGTTTGTTATGGCCGCCTCACCTGCTGGACTTGTTGAGGCCGTAATAAAAGCCATTGCCGACTTTAGTGATTAGAACGTAAAGACTTGAATAAGCTAGCATAGCGCATACACTGTGCTCAATTTTGTAATCCTGTGAAGGAAGACTTCTGATGGACGACTCCAGGCAAGCCCCAAGTTTTGAAAGTTACAGAAACACAAAAACCACCGAACCGAACTATAGTCTGCTATCGGGTGCCAATGCTACTTTTATTGCGGAAATGAAAGCATCATGGGTGCGCGATCCCAATTCGGTAGACAATAGCTGGGCTGCCTATTTCAAACATCTTGATAAAGTCATGACGGAAAATGATTTTGTAGAAACCGGGCCAAGCTGGGGGCGCACCGCAAGCCGTGTTGTCGGTGCTATCGACCCAGAGGAATCGATCCGCGCCGTGGCCGAAGGGCATGTTGCGGGCCGGCATGTGAATGCAGGTGACATCCGCGCTGCAACGCTCGACTCACTGCGAGCTGTGATGTTGATCCGGGCATACCGCATCAGGGGTCACCTGATTGCTGATCTTGATCCTCTGGCATTGGAGGAAAAGCCCCTCCATCCGGAACTTGATCCGCAGACTTATGGTTTTGTTGATGATGATTGGGATCGTCCCATTTTCATCAATTATGTGCTGGGTCTGGAAACCGCCACCCTGCGTGAGATCGTTGCTCAGCTTCGCAAAACTTATTGTGGCACGATCGGTGTTGAATTTATGCATATTCAGGATCCAGCGCAAAAGGCATGGATCCAGGAGCGCATTGAGGCTATAGGCAATAAAACCGACTTCACGCTACGTGGTAAAAAAGCAATTTATGAGCGTCTCGTTGACGCAGATGAGTTCGGCAGGTTCTTACACCGGAAGTTTCCTGGTACGAAACGCTTTGGGCTTGACGGCGGTGAAGCTATTATCCCAGCACTTGAACAGATATTAAAACGCGGTAGTCAACTAGGCCTCGTTGAAGTTGTTCTTGGGATGGCTCATCGAGGCAGGCTCAATATTTTGCACAACGTCTTGAGCAAGCCCTTTCGAGCAATTATCTCTGAATTCTACGGGAACTCCTCCAACCCAGAAGAAGCTGGTGGTTCTGGAGACGTAAAATATCATATGGGTGCCTCAGCTGATCGAGAATTCGATGGAAAGCAAGTTCACCTCAGTTTAGCGCCAAATCCATCTCATCTAGAGATCGTCAATCCGATTGTTGTTGGACGGGTACGCGCTAAACAGCAACAACGATTAGATTCTGATCGAACCAAGGTTCTTGGCATTTTGCTCCATGGCGATGCCGCTTTTGCCGGACAAGGTGTAGTTGGCGAAACCTTTGCCTTTTCTGCCCTTCGCGGGTATCGCACGGGTGGAACAATCCACATCATCGTTAACAACCAGATTGGCTTTACTACAAGCCCAAATTACTCGCGATCATCACCTTATCCAACTGACGTAGCGAAAATGGTAATGGCACCAATTTTCCATGTGAATGGAGATGACCCCGAAGCGGTTGTACACGTTGCTCGTATTGCCACTGAATTCCGGCAAGCTTTTGGAACAGATGTGGTCATTGACATGTTTTGCTACCGTCGATTTGGGCATAACGAAGGAGATGAACCAGCATTCACGCAGCCGTTAATGTATAGAGCTATCGAGACACATCCACGCACCAGAGAGATCTACGCCAAGAAACTCATCCATGAGGGTGTATTTGATCATACAGAAGCTAAAAAGGTCATCGATGATCGGTTGGCTTTTATGAATAGAGAATTTGAAGCTGGATCAAATTACCGACCTAATAAGGCCGATTGGTTGGAGGGAAGTTGGTCAGGCATGCGCAGGGCGCATGGAATTGAGCGACGCGGCGAAACAGCGGTTGATCTCGATGTGTTGCGGCGGATTGGCAAGGCCATAACGACTCCGCCAGAGCATATGACTCTCAATTCAAAACTGATCCGTATTCTGAAAACGCGTGGTGCGAATATTAAGGCTGGCACCAATATTGACTGGGCGACTGCCGAGCATCTTGCCTTTGGCTCGCTGCTACTTGAAGGTGATGTTGTACGTCTTTCCGGTCAGGATTCTTGTCGTGGCACTTTTAGCCAGCGCCATGCTGTTCTGATTGATCAGAATACCGAGGAACGCTACGCGCCGCTTATGCATCTTGACCCAGATCAGGCGATTTTTGAGGTAATCGACTCTCCGCTATCTGAGGCATCAGTTATGGGTTTTGAGTATGGTTTCTCGCAGGTGGAGCCGAACGCTCTTGTCATGTGGGAAGCACAATTTGGTGATTTTGCAAATGGTGCCCAGGTTGTCATCGACCAGTTCATTTCCTCTGGTGAAGCAAAATGGCTGCGGATGAATGCGCTTGTTTTGCTCTTGCCACATGGCTATGAGGGGCAGGGACCAGAACATTCATCGGCACGTTTGGAGAGATATCTCCAGTTATGCGCCGAGGATAATATGCAGGTGGTTAATTGCACCACCCCAGCCAATTATTTTCATGTTCTGCGCCGGCAGCTCCGCCGTGATTTTCGCAAGCCGCTTGTCGTGATGACTCCAAAATCGCTGTTGCGGCACAAAGCCTGTGTTTCCAACATCGAGGAGATGGGGCCTGAAACAAGTTTTCACCGAGTTCTTGATGAACGCGATACAAACGTAAACCATGGTAAAGCGAAGCGCGTCGTGATGTGCAGCGGCAAGGTCTATTTTGACCTTGCGGCAAAACGTGATGAGCAGCGTGCCTGGGATACAGAGATCATCCGGTTCGAACAACTATATCCATTTCCAAGTAAGGCCCTCAAGGAAGTGATCGCTATGACCCCTAAAGCAACTTTCGTCTGGTGTCAGGAAGAGCCAAAAAACATGGGCGCATGGACAGTGGTCCGTGACTTCATTGAGGACATAATGGCTGAGGCTGGCACTAAGCAGCAACGGCTTGCCTATGCCGGGCGTGTCGCGGCGGCCTCTCCGGCAACGGGTTCGCTATCACGTCACAACAAGGAACAGCAGGGGTTAGTCGCCGCTGCCCTGGGGTTGGATGCTGGTGATTAAGCTGCCTCCTAATGAGGATGCCCTGTTCCAGGTGATGTGTTTAGAAATGCGCCGCCCATTTGAATATGGCACCGGAGGAGGGTGCTGAACATGGCTATTGACATCGTTGTTCCCACACTTGGCGAATCTGTGAGCGATGCAACAATCGCTCGTTGGATGAAGCAGGCCGGTGAGACCATCGCGCAGGATGAACCCATCGTCGAATTAGAAACTGACAAGGTGACGCTGGAGGTACCTTCACCTGTTGCGGGCACCCTATCGGAAATCATTGCCGATGAGGGGGTGACGGTTGAGGTTGGCGCGCTGTTAGCGCGGGTTGAGGAAATTAGCGCACTGGTGGTGCCTGCGCCAAAAGATGCCACGACCGCCGCGAGGAAAGCTGTGGCTCCTGCCCCACAAGAACCGTCAGCTCCTGTTGCTGTTCCCTCTGGCCTTAAGCACCCTCTGTCCCCCTCTGTTCGTCGCCTTGTGGAGGAAAATAGCATTGATCCCTTCAAAATCAGGGGAACCGGGGTGGATGGCCGTCTGACCAAAGCCGATGTGATGGCTGCTTTGACCGAAGGAATGTCAACGTCCGCAGCAGCATCACCAGAACTTGTTGTGGCCTCACCGGCACGGCAGATGCCGCGTGAAATTGACGCATTGCGTGAGGAACGCGTTCAAATGTCAAAGCTACGCCAGGTTATTGCTGGTCGTCTAAAAATCGCGCAGAATAATGCAGCCATGCTGACAACCTTCAACGAGGTTGATATGGCACAGGTGATGGCGATGCGGGCAGAGTACAAGCAGAAATTTGAGACTGTGCATGGGGTCCGCCTTGGTTTCATGGGCATGTTCACCCTTGCCGCCATTCAGGCGTTGCGTGATTTTCCTGCGGTCAATGCAGAAATCGAAGGCAACGATATCATTTACAAGAATTACTACCATATTGGTGTTGCTGTTGGCACTCAGCAGGGGCTTGTTGTACCGGTAGTGAAGGATGCTGGTGACATGTCATTGGTTGACCTTGAGCGCACGATTAGTGATTTTGGCGTGCGCGCGCGGGACGGCAAAATCAAGCCGGATGAGATGGCCGATGGCACCTTTACAATTTCAAATGGCGGCGTTTATGGCTCGTTGATGTCGACGCCGATTTTGAACCCGCCACAAAGCGGTATTCTGGGAATGCATAAAATCGAGAAACGGGCTGTCGTGGTTGATGACCAGATTGTCATTCGTCCGATGATGTATCTGGCATTGTCCTATGACCATCGGATTATTGATGGCCGCGAGGCAGTCTCATTTTTGGCGCGTATCAAGGAAACCATTGAGGACCCACGTCGCTTGATCATGGGTATTTGATCATCTTGGCAGCGGCAGAGTTTAAAGCGGGACAAGAGCATGGCGGCAAAAAAATTTGATCTGGTTGTTATAGGGGCAGGCCCTGGAGGGTATGTAGCTTCCATCAGGGCATCGCAGCTTGGAATGAAAGTTGCCTGTGTTGACAGACGCTCGACGCTGGGCGGGACATGTCTGAATGTAGGCTGCATACCCTCGAAGGCTCTCCTCAATGCATCTGAACAATTTGCTAAAGCAAAGGATGGCACGCTTGCTGATCTAGGCATTTCCGTTGGTACGCCAAAACTTGATCTGGGCAGGATGCAGGCTTTTAAGGATGAAATTGTAGCCAGCTTGACAGATGGCATCGACTATCTGTTCAAGAAAAACAAGATTACCCGGCTCGAAGGTACCGCGCGGATTGATCAGGCGGGGACGATCAGCCTCGTCGATGGCCCGGACAAAGACAGCTATCAGTGCGACCGTATTCTGATTGCCACCGGCAGCCATGCCATAGGCTTGCCGAATGTAGAAATTGATGAAAAGCGGATTGTGAGTTCCACCGGCGCTCTTGCTTTGGCAAAGCTGCCCAAGAAATTGGTTGTGATCGGCGCTGGATATATTGGTTTGGAACTTGGCACAGTCTGGGCGCGTCTTGGCGCTGAGGTTGAGGTAATCGATTTTCTGCCTAGGATTTTGCCGGGTATGGATGAGGAGGTGGCGAAGAAATTCAAGGCCATTGCCACTAGACAGGGCTTAATGTTCCGCCTTAACACCGCTGTAAAATCGGCCAAGATTGAAAAGACGGGAGTTTCGCTTACGGTTGCCCCTGCCGATGGTGGCAATTTTGAACAAATCGACGCGGATGTGGTTCTGGTCTCAGTTGGCCGTCGTCCTGCAATTGATGGTCTCGGGTTGGCAGAGGTTGGTGTTGCTGTCAGTGACCGTGGTCGGATCAAGGTTGATGCTAGATTTGAAACATCTGTTGAGGACATCTTCGCCATCGGCGATGTCATTGATGGGCCGATGCTGGCGCATAAAGCGGAAGAAGATGCCTTTGCAGCGGTCGAATTGATGGCTGGCGTTGCAGGCCATGTCGATTATGATGCCGTGCCAGGAATTGTCTACACCGCACCTGAGGTGGCAACGCTGGGCAAGAACGAGGAAAACCTGAAAGCTGAAGGTCGCAGCTATGCAAAAGGTATCTTTCCTTTTCAGGCAAACAGCCGGGCCAGGTCCATCGGACATACTGATGGTTTTGTCAAAATTCTGGCTTGCGCCAAAACTGATCGGGTGCTTGGCGTGCATATTATCGGGCATGAGGCTGGCACGGTTATTCATGAATGTGCAACAGCGATGGCCTTTGGTGCAACTGCTGAAGATATCGCCCGCACCTGTCACGGCCATCCAACATTAAATGAGGCGGTTAAGGAAGCTTCGTTGGCTGTCAATGGCAGAGCCATTCATATCTAACCAACACGTATCGTTAAGCGATGACTAGTCAACGTGCCCGCGGATGTGTCTGGTTATGGACGCGCTTTAGATGCGCTTCGTCGATGCTGGTGTAGCGTTGTGTGGTTGACAGGCTGGCATGCCCCAACAATTCCTGAATGGCCCGCAAATCACCCCCGTTACCCAATAAATGCGTTGCAAAGGCATGCCGCAGTGCATGCGGTGTGACATGCGTTGGCAAGCCAAGTTCATGGCGCAACCCTTCCACTAACCGCTGTGCCGCCCGTGGCCCGTAAGGGTTGCCCCGATTGGTGACGAACAGAGCACCGTCGTTACCGACATCAAAGGGACATACGGCCAGATAATCGTTTATTGCCTTTGTGACAGCTGGCAGCACTGGCACCTCGCGAATTTTTCCACCCTTCCCTGTAATACGCAGCCAGTTGACAAGTGGTGCGTCGCCCTGTTTTAAGCTGAGCGCTTCAGAAATCCGCAAGCCAACTCCATAAAGCAACATCAACAGACCGAAATCTCTTTTTTTACTCCAGTCAGGTCCGCGTCGGGTAAAAATGGCGCTTAACATGGCAAGGGCGTCGTCATGCGATACAGATTTTGGCACCGCAAGGGGCGGTCGGGGTGCTTTCAGCCAATTTATATCGTCGATGTTAGCAAGGCCGGTCTGCCCACAAAAGCGATAAAAGCTGCGAAGTGATGAGACGCGGCGGGCAATAGTTGTTCTCGCAAGGCCACGCGCCGCCATATCGGCAAGCCAAGCCCGAATTTCTAGCCGGCTCATCGCATAGTTGGTGACGGTAGATGTACCAGAATTTCTAATGAAGGTACAGAAATCATCCAAATCAGATCCGTAGGCCGAGAGCGTGTTATCGCCATACCGCTTTTCGATGCTGAGCCAGTCAAGCCAGGCCTTGCGGTGAGTTGCAGCAATCAAAGGATGTCCACCTCTCTGCTCGTTTCTAGCCGCGCAGTCAGCGTTACCCCAACTAATTCTGCAAGCAGAACCAATAAATCGCTAGAAAGGTCAGGAGTGAAGCTGGATTTTTCTTGCCCGCATAGGACGAGAAGCGTCTTGGCAACAGGATCCGCAAGCTGGTCTGGCAGCGCGATTGTGGCAACGCTGGCAGGGACCATGCCAAGCAGCGTGCATAGCGGTGATTTCGGCGCACCAAGAACGATTGATTTACCGCCAGTGAGTGCGGTCAGGATCTCATCCGGGCAAAAAATGGGCCCGTCTCCACTAGCGGCATGCTGGAATTGTTTGCTTGCGCTTATCAGGCGGCAAGAAACAAGGTCAAAGATAGGCGGAAACTCATTGTTGACCACATGAAAAAGCTGGTTGATGTCACCAGCAGCAAGCAGGGCTAGTGCCGCGTGATGTAGCCGCTGCCAATTGACCATGTTTTCCGATGCCAGGCTCAGGATTGATCTGTTCTGTAGACCTATCTGCCGCGCCTCGTTGCGGGCCCGCCGCGCAATGGCTGGAGTCAAATCAACAATTTTGCCGTCTGCAATGCCTTTTTTGGGGCCTTTGGCCGCAACCTGGTTAAGGAAATCTGGATTTTCAGCGAGGAACCGCAAGACCTGTTCAGCAGTGGGGATCATATCATCTTTCTTTTTTGTCATGCTGCTTGTCTCTGAAGCCTGCCTGTGGCATGCCCTGATCTGATTGGATTTCATAGAATTGTTTGCCCTGTTTGTTTCCAGTCGGCGATGAAGGCTTCCAGCCCACTGTCGGTCAATGGGTGTTTGTATAGGGACGAAAGGATTTTTGGTGGAAGAGTGACAACATCCGCACCTAACAGGGCGGCATCAATGACATGCTGTGTGCTGCGTACTGACGCCACCAGCACTTTCGTGTCGAAATCAAAATTTGCATATATAGCGCATATATTCTCGATCAGCCCCATGCCATTCTTGCCGATGTCATCAAGACGGCCAACAAAGGGCGAGATGAAACTTGCGCCTGCCTTTGCTGCGAGCAGCGCCTGACCGGCGGTAAAGCACAGAGTTACATTGACCTTTGTTCCTGTATCGGCGAGCGCCCGGCAGGTCTGCAGTCCAACTTCCGTCAATGGCACCTTGACCGCGACGTTAGGCGCGATAGCGGCAAGTTTTTTGCCCTCCGTCAGCATTGTTTCAAAATCGGTGGCGGTTACCTCCGCGCTGACTGGTCCGTCAATAAGGGTGCAGATTTCAGCAATCGTCTCAATAATATTACGGCCTGATTTGGCTATCAGCGACGGGTTGGTTGTCACGCCATCGACAAAACCGCTGCTCTGATGGGTTTTGATCTCGTTAATATCTGCACTATCGAGGAAAATTTTCATTTGGGTCTCTCGCTATTCGGCCATAATCTGAGCCGGTATCATGTTGGTGATTGCGCTAGTTTATCCGAACCACATCAGCAAATCCACCGGCGCGGGAGGTATCTTTGACATCTCTCGGATAGTGGCTGAAACAGAGAGGCGAGGCGCCCATCAGGGATAGGGTGACCAGAGTGAGCGTGAAAAGAGTAAATGATATGGTAAATGATAGTGTGAGCGTTGCGCTAGCCATGCCTCTGCTCGCTGCCTATGACTATCATGTTGGTGATTTTGGACAGCTGGCCCGCGGCACAATCGTATTGGTTCCGCTTGGCAGAAATTTTGTCTATGGTATCATTCTTGGACCCGGAATTAACGAAATTCCGCGAACCAAGCTCCGTCCAATCAAGTCGGTCTCGCGGTTGGCACCCCTCGTACCGCGCTTTGTCGATTTTCTTGAGAAAATGTCAGCCTGGACGTTGGCCCCACTCGGAAGCGTGGTCAAGATGGTTCTCAGCCAGCCAGACGCCCTGCTGCCACCGCCACTGCAAACGATCTATCGCCCTGTCATGCCGCAGCCAGATGCGGCCCGTCCGACAAAGGCTCGCGAGCGAGTTCTTGACCTGCTGCAAAAGGCTGGTGGCCTGAGCGCGGCTGAAATTCGGAAAAGCGCTGGCGTCAGCGCGTCGGTCATTACGACAATGGTGAATCAGGGGTTACTTGAGGCAGCAAAAGTCAACCTAATGACGCCGGTGGCAAACCCTGATCTGGAGCTTGCCGGACCGGAGCTGACAGAAGATCAGCGACGTGCAGCATCGGTTATGTGTAGTTCAATTGGCTCAGGTTTTGCCGCCTTTCTACTTGATGGAGTGACCGGGTCTGGCAAGACCGAAACTTATCTAGAGGCCGTTCGAAGTGCGCTTGCCGTTGGGCAGCAGGTGCTGATCTTGCTGCCAGAAATTGGGATGTCGACAAGCTGGCGAAACCGGTTTAAAGCCCGATTTGGTGTACCGCCAACTGAGTGGCATTCTGAAATTGGTCCAGCTAGTAAGCGCCGGGCTTGGCGGGCGATCCAAAAGGGTGAGGTGCAGGTTGTGGTCGGTGCCAGATCGGCCCTGTTTTTACCTTTTGCCGATCTTGGCCTAATCATTGTCGATGAGGAGCATGAACAGTCTTTCAAACAGGAGGATCAGGTCATCTATCAGGCGCGTGACATGGCTGTTCTGCGCGCCAGTCAGGAGGGTTGTCCAATCATTCTGGCAAGTGCAACCCCTTCGCTGGAAAGTTGGGTAAATGCAGGAATGACGGGCGAGAAACAACGTTATCAGCGGCTGGTTTTGCCAAACCGGGTCATGGCAGCGGCGCTGCCTGAAATCAGCGCCATAGATCTGCGGACAACACCGCCAGACCGTGGCCGCTGGCTTGCGCCGCCATTGATTGAGGCTCTACAGGCCCGGCTTGACGTTGGTGAGCAGAGCTTATTGTTTCTCAACAGGCGTGGTTATGCGCCACTCACTATGTGTGGTGCCTGCGGCCATCAACTGGCCTGTTTAAATTGTGACAGCTGGATGGTAGCTCACCGTCTCGCTGGCCGGTTGCGCTGTCATCATTGTGGGTATGAGATGCGGCCACCGAATGAATGTTCGGCTTGTGGAGAAAGCGACAGCATGCTTGCTTGTGGTCCCGGAGTGGAACGACTTGCCGAAGAAGTGCTGCACCGCTTTCCAAGCGCCCGATTTGCTGTTCTTTCTAGTGATACGATGGGAAGCCTGAAGGCGAGCGAGATGTTTGTGCAATCGGTGATTGATGGTGATGTTGATATCATTATAGGCACGCAGATGGCTGCGAAGGGCCATCATTTTCCCAAGCTGACATTGGTCGGGGTGGTTGATGCCGATCTTGGGCTTGCTGGCGGTGATCTCCGGGCAGCAGAACGCACGTTTCAGATGTTGATGCAGGTTGCAGGTCGAGCAGGTCGCGAATCGCTTCCAGGAGTAGCCATTTTGCAAACGCTACAGCCCGAAAATCCGGTGATTTCAGCGCTTCTAGACGGAGACAGGGACGAATTTCTGGCATATGAGGTTGCCGCGCGTCAAGCTGCTGGTATGCCGCCTTTCAAGCGCCTAGCGTCAATCGTCCTTTCAGCGTCGGATCAGGAGAGATTGCACACTGCCTCAGACACCCTTGCGCGCGCAGCTCCCCGCTTTAAAGGAGTTGACATCTTCGGCCCTACAGTGGCGCCACTGTCATTTCTGCGGGGCAAGCACCGCACCCGTATTTTGATAAGGGTAGAAAAATCAGTTGATATACAACAGGTTGTTAAAAGCTGGTTGGAGGATGTTAAGCTGCCAACGTCTGTACGACTCAATATAGATATTGACCCTTATAGCTTTTTATGAGCGTGTTCGTTTATTTAGGCTTTGCTGATTAAGCAACTAAGAATTCTACCTGACGATCGGAAAGCCAATTTTTAACCTGCTGAACGCTTGCCTTTCGGCCGTGGCTATGATACCCCGTCTGCGTGTATTCGCCATGGGCGCACCGTCCTGTGGCCGCCGAACATTTCACCTGTGGAATCACGTTTCAAAGGATGAGGATTGGTCGTTGAGTTCAGGCGCGAAAGGTCTTGCTGGTCGTTATGCAAGTGCGTTGTACGCATTGGCAAATAATGCTGGTAAAGTAGAGTCGGTTGTGGCGGATCTGACGAATTTGTCCGCACTTATAATGGAAAATGCGGATGTTAAGTTCATGGTTGGCTCTCCAGCCATTACGTGGATTGAGCAGATGAATGCAATCACAGCGATCCTTGAAAAGGCTGGTGCGGACGCGCTGACCGTCAAATTCGCTGGTACGGTTGCCGCGAACGGGCGGCTGCATGCCATGGAACGAATAATCAGCGCATTTCTCGAGTTACATGCCCGTCGACGTGGAGAAATCTCTGCCGAGGTGATTTCGGCTGTCGCGCTTGACAAGTCGCGGGCGGCGTCTCTAGCAAAAGTCGTTGGTAGCCTCGCTGGCAATGACAAACTTTCTCTCTCAATGCGCGTTGACCCGTCCCTAATTGGTGGTGTGGTTGTGCGCATTGGCTCCCGAATGATTGATACGTCAATCAGAACAAAACTTAACCGGCTGAAAACAGCTATGAAGGGTGTTGCGTGATGGATATTCGTGCGGCTGAAATTTCGGCGATCCTAAAAGAACAAATTGCAAATTTTGGCAGCGAGGCCGAAATTGCTGAGGTAGGTCGGGTATTGTCTGTTGGTGACGGCATCGCCCGTGTCTACGGTTTGGACGAGGTTCAGGCTGGTGAGATGGTCGAGTTTGAGGGTGGTGTCAAAGGCATGGCGCTGAACCTTGAGGCTGACAACGTCGGAATCGTTATTTTTGGCGATGACCGTGCCATCAAAGAAGGTGATGTCGTGCGTCGGACGGCCTCGATTGTTGACTCACCGGTTGGCATGGGGCTGCTTGGCCGCGTCGTTGACGCTCTCGGTAACCCTATCGACGGCAAGGGTCCACTAAAAAATGTCAAGCGTAGCCGTGTTGAGGTCAAAGCCCCGGGCATTATGCCACGTCAGTCGGTGCATGAGCCGATGCAGACTGGCCTTAAGGCAATCGACAGCCTGATCCCGATTGGCCGTGGCCAGCGTGAGCTGATTATCGGTGACCGCCAGACAGGCAAAACAGCCATTGCTGTTGACACATTCATCAACCAAAAGCCGGTGAATAAAGCAGCCGGAAAAGATGACTCTAAAAAGCTGTTCTGCATTTATGTTGCCGTTGGCCAGAAACGCTCGACTGTTGCACAAATTGTTCGGTCGCTTGAGGAGCAGGGTGCGCTTGAATACTCAATCGTGATTGCGGCGACAGCGTCTGATCCGGCTCCGATGCAGTTCCTGGCCCCATACACGGCAAGTGCAATGGGTGAATATTTCCGTGACAACGGTATGCATGCGTTGGTGGTGTTTGACGATCTTTCTAAGCAAGCTGTGGCCTATCGCCAGATGAGCCTCCTACTCCGCCGCCCCCCCGGGCGTGAAGCCTATCCGGGTGACGTTTTCTATCTGCACTCACGTCTGCTGGAACGCGCTGCAAAGATGAATGCGGAAAACGGATCTGGATCACTGACCGCACTTCCTGTCATCGAAACGCAGGCTGGTGACGTCTCCGCTTATATTCCAACAAACGTGATTTCAATCACGGACGGCCAAATTTTTCTTGAGACAGAATTGTTTTACAAAGGCATCCGTCCGGCAGTGAACGTTGGTCTGTCAGTTTCGCGTGTGGGGTCTTCGGCGCAGATCAAGGCAATGAAACAGGTTGCCGGTTCGGTCAAGCTAGAGCTCGCACAGTATCGTGAGATGGCAGCCTTTGCCCAGTTTGCGTCTGACATGGATGCGTCAACACGCGCTTTGCTTGATCGTGGCGCACGTTTGACCGAGCTCCTGAAGCAGCCACAGTACAGTCCTATGAAAGTTGAGGAGCAAGTTGCTGTAATTTTTTCAGGGGTGAAGGGTTACCTAGATGTGATCCAGGTAGCTGATGTCGGCCGATTCGAGGCTGGTTTGATGGACCATTTGCGCAGCGCGGCTCAGGACGTTTTGGACACCATCCGTGATGAGCAGAAGCTGTCTGAGGAAACCGAAAGCAAGCTCTCTGCAGCAATTGAGGCCTTTGCCAAGAATTTTGCATAGGGCTGGTGGAGTGCGTCTGTGGCGCACCGGCAACCAAAAAATGGAGTTTGGTGAATGCCATCGTTGAAGGACCTCAAGACGCGTATCAATAGTGTCAAGTCTACGCAGAAAATCACCTCTGCCATGAAAATGGTGGCGGCTGCGAAGCTGCGGCGGGCGCAGGAAGCGGCTGAACAGGGCCGTCCGTATGCCGATAGAATGCGCCAGGTAATGGCCAACCTTGTAACGAAATCCCACGGTGTAGACGGTCCAGCGCTGCTCGTTGGTAACGGTAAATCTGATATACATCTGCTCGTTGTAATGTCTGCTGACCGCGGTTTGTGTGGTGGGTTTAACGGATCGATTACAAGACAAACCCGTTCTGAGGTTAGCCTTTTGCGGTCAGAAGGCAAGACAGTCAAGCTGCTAATGGTTGGCCGTAAATCAGCAGATGCGTTGCGGCGTGAACTAGGGGAAGTGTATCTTGACCAGCTCGAGGGCATCCAAGGAACAAGCGTGTCCTTTGCTGATGCCGTTTCGATTGGCAAAATCATCCGAAATGGATTTGAGGCTGGTGAATTTGACGTTTGCACCGTCATTTATAATAAATTTGTTAGCGCGATTACCCAGGAAGTGACACTTGCGCGGCTGATTCCTGCGGAGGTTGGACCCGGTGAGGCTGCTAGCGCTAACGAAGCATCAACGGTGAACTATGACTATGAGCCGGAAGAAGACGAATTGCTTGCCAACCTGTTGCCTCGCAACATCTCTACGCAGCTTTTTAATGCGCTACTAGAATCTTCGGCTTCTGAGCTGGCGGCGCGTATGACAGCAATGGATAATGCCACGCGGAATGCAGGCGATCTTATAGACAGGTTGACGCTTGTTTATAATCGTTCACGGCAGGCAACGATTACTAAAGAATTGATTGAGATCATCTCGGGTGCCGAGGCGGTCTAGACATAATTGGAAATTGAAGCACTGATGGGACGGTTTGGGCCCAAAAACGACTTAGCTTGGAGTGAATGAACTATGGCAAAAAATGCAATTGGCAAAATCAGTCAGGTCATCGGCGCGGTTGTCGATGTTGAGTTTGATGGCAATCTGCCAGAGATTCAGAACGCGCTCGAAGTCGACAATAATGGCCAGCGTCTAGTCCTCGAAGTTGCTCAGCATCTTGGTGAGTCGTCAGTCCGTACCATCGCGATGGACTCTACTGAGGGGTTGGTTCGTGGTGCTGAAGCGGCCGATACAGGTGCACCGATCACCGTGCCCGTTGGCCCAGAAACGCTCGGACGTATCCTTAATGTTATTGGTGAGCCAGTTGATGAGGGCAAACCGGTCAAATCCAAGAAACATTACCCAATCCACCGTCCTGCGCCTGAATATGTTGAACAGTCAACCGAGGCGGAAATTTTGGTGACAGGTATCAAAGTTGTCGATCTTCTTGCACCTTATGCAAAAGGTGGAAAAATCGGCCTTTTCGGCGGTGCCGGTGTTGGTAAAACGGTTTTGATTATGGAATTGATCAATAACGTGGCAAAGGCGCATGGAGGCTTTTCGGTCTTTGCTGGTGTGGGTGAGCGTACACGCGAAGGAAACGACCTGTACCACGAAATGGTTGAATCCGGCGTTATAAAGACAGACGGCGGAGGTTCCAAGGCCGCTCTTGTGTATGGTCAGATGAATGAGCCTCCAGGTGCTCGTTCACGTGTGGCCCTAACAGGCTTGACACTGGCTGAATATTTTCGTGATGAAGAAGGCCAGGACGTGCTTTTTTTCGTGGATAATATCTTCCGCTTCACACAGGCTGGTTCGGAAGTGTCAGCGCTACTTGGCCGCATTCCATCCGCGGTGGGTTACCAACCAACATTGGCGACCGACATGGGTGCGTTGCAAGAGCGAATCACGACAACGACCAAGGGTTCGATAACATCGGTTCAGGCGATTTATGTACCTGCTGACGATCTAACTGACCCGGCACCAGCTACATCATTTGCGCATTTGGATGCGACAACAGTTTTGTCACGTCAGATTGCTGAGCTTGGTATCTATCCTGCGGTAGACCCGTTGGACTCATCCTCTCGCATGCTTGACCCAAGAATTGTCGGTGATGCGCATTATGAAGTCGCTCGTAATGTTCAGGAGGTCCTGCAGCAGTATAAGTCGCTTCAGGATATCATCGCCATTCTTGGAATGGACGAACTGTCCGAAGAAGACAAGCTGACCGTTGCACGCGCGCGGAAGATCCAACGTTTCCTATCGCAGCCATTCTTTGTCGCTGAAGTGTTCACAGGTTCACCTGGCAAGCTGGTCGGACTGGAAGAAACTATCAAGGGCTTTGCTGGCATCATTAATGGGGAGTATGACCACCTGCCAGAGGCAGCCTTCTACATGGTTGGCACGATTGACGAAGCGATCGAAAAGGGCAAAAAACTGGTTCAAGAAGCTGCTTAACCTTGCTTTTTGGCAGAGCGTTTGGCAGAAGGTAGGTGCTAATGGCTAAAACAACGCAACTTGAATTGGTCACACCCGCTAGAGTTATGGTGCAAAAGGCGGTCGAAATGGTTGTCGCGCCTGGTGTTGAAGGGTTGTTTGGTGTGCTTCCACGGCATGCGCCGCTACTTGCGGAGTTGGCACGCGGTGTTATTGAAGTGCATGAAAATGGGAAAATCGTTAACCGCTACATGATTGATGGTGGCTTTGCGGATGTCACGCCTGAAGCCGTCACCATTCTGGCTGAACGTGCTGAGGATCTTGACGCGGCAGATGCTGCTGATCTCAACACACGCGCTGATGCGGCGCCTGAAGTAGAGGCAGATTTTCTGCGGGCCGTAGCTGCGGCCCTGTAAAAGGTTAAAAAAGAATGAATAGAGAGGTCTGGCAATGCCGGGCCTTTCTATCTGGGGGTGGCGATCTGCGCTTTTTCGATATGTGGCGTGAAGGCGGTGAGCACATGGCGATAGACATCACGTTTGAACGGTACCGCCAGATCAAGCAGCCTGTTTGGTGATAGCCATTTCCATTCACAGAATTCAGGCTCGGCAGTTTCAATATTGATTTCGGCATCGGCACCATTGTAGCGAAATAGCAGCCATTTCTGCTTTTGGCCTTTATATTGGCCGTGCCAAAGCCGTTCTGCAAGCGCTATGGGGATGTCATAGTTAAGCCATTCTTCAATCTCATGAAGCACGGTGGCTTTGCAGGTGCCAATTTCTTCTTCCATTTCCCGCAAACAGGCCTCATGTGGTGTTTCACCAAGGTCGATTCCACCCTGTGGCATCTGCCAGGCCTCGGCCCTACTGTCGATCCGCCGACCGGCAAAGACCAAGCCATTGTCATTGATCAGGAAAATACCAACACAGGGCCGATAGGGCCGCTCGTCATAGGGAATAACTGGCGCCGTCATGATGATGCCTTAATTGATTCAAAAACGCTAATGCCACGAATTAGATCAAGGGCTCGGGCGAGTTGGAAATCGATTTTCGATTGGTCAAACGGTTCCTTATCCTCGTCCTCATTTGACGTTTCGACGCCTAAGTCCTCGCTACCATCTAGAGCGCCCTTTAAATTTTCCTCGCGGAAATTTCCACCATCAAGTTTCTCGATTCGGGCCAGCGCCACCTCGATGTCGGGAGTGATACCCTTGCCCTGGATGGATTCGCCCGAGGGTGTGTAATAACGGGCCGTAGTCAGGCGGATTGCGGCGGTGTTAGATACAGGTATAACTGACTGAACAGACCCCTTGCCAAAAGTGCGTGTGCCAAGGAGGATCGCCCGTTTGTGGTCTTTTAGGGCTCCAGCCACAATCTCTGATGCAGATGCTGAACCGGAATTAATCAGCACAACGAGAGGCAATCCACGCGCAATATCACCGGCTCGTGCATAGATATGACTGCCTTCGTCTGCGTTGCGGCCGCGCGTTGATACAATCTCGCCCTCCTCAAGGAAGGCGTCGCTGACCGCTACAGCCTCATTCAATAACCCACCTGGGTTGTTCCTGAGATCCAAAACGATACCCTTTAGATTGTCACCTTCACTGGCAAAGAAATTGCCGACCGCATCCTGTAGGCCAGGGCTCGTCTGTTCTGAAAAGGTTGTCAGCCGAACATAACCGATACCGTCAAAAATTTCTGAGCGCACAGATTTGATTTTAACGAAATCCCGAACGAGCGTGACGTCAAAAGGTTCACCCTGATTACGCTGTACTTTAACGGTGACTTTGGAGCCGACCTTGCCCCGCAGTTTTTCAACGGCTTGCGAGAGTTGCAGACCGATAATCGATTCATCATCAACCGCGATAATGTAGTCCTCAGGCTGCAACCCGGCCTTGGCGGCTGGTGTATCATCAATTGGCGATACAACCTTGACCATTCCTTTTTCAAGGGTAATTTCGATGCCAAGTCCGCCAAAACGGCCTTTTGTCTGGACCTGCATCGAGTTATAATTGTCGGTATCAAGGTAACCTGAGTGTGGATCAAGTGAAGACAGCATGCCTGTGATAGCAGCCTC
Organism: uncultured SAR116 cluster alpha proteobacterium; assembly: GCA_902578815.1. Taxonomy (GTDB): domain Bacteria; phylum Pseudomonadota; class Alphaproteobacteria; order Puniceispirillales; family Puniceispirillaceae; genus MED-G116. The sequence goes on from CACHEI010000001.1 coordinate 121,532, forward strand.
GACAAGGTCTTTGTCTTCAACCTCATCTACATAAGATTCCCGGATCCTTTGGAACACGTCACCAAACAGTCCGAGTTGACGATAGGTTTCCTGTTGCTCATCCGATTGCGCAGTGGTCAGTGACGGTACTGCCATACCACCAATAAAAAGTAGGCCGCCGAGCGCTAGAATTTGCCACAGGCGAATGTGTCGAAATGATAATCTCAGTTGCATCTATTTCAACTCCACTCGTCATTTCAGCACGACGCCACCATACAGCGGTCCAATATGACATTTAGTGTTTAAATCAAATATTGCAACATGGTGCCAGCGCGCTTGAGATGACGCAAGTGTTCTGTCATGGGTCCTATCGCAACAACGAGGTGCCAGTCATCTCAGAGGGTTTGTTAATGCCGAGCATTTCTAATAGGCTTGGTGCAAGATCAGCAAGCCGCCCGTCAACAATAGTGGCGGCGGATCTGCCGCTGATCAGGATTAGCGGTACAGGGTTAGTGGTGTGTGAGGTATGCGGCGAGTCAGCGTGATCGTCCCACATCACCTCGCAATTGCCGTGATCGGCTGTGAGGAGCATCTCGCCACCAGCCGATATTAGTGCGTCGGCAATTTGCCCGACACAGTCATCTACTGTTTCAACCGCTGTGATCGCTGCCTGCAAGTTACCCGTGTGCCCAACCATGTCTGGATTGGCAAAATTAACAATGATCAGATCATGCCGATGGGTGCTAATGCTGTCCAGAGCTGCGCCCAGAACGCCTCTGGCATTCATTTCCGGTCGCCGGTCATAGGTTGCCACCATCGGTGATTGCACCATGCACCTATCCTCGTTAGGCTGGCTCCTTTCATCACCGCCATTTAAGAAATATGTCACATGCGGATATTTTTCAGTTTCAGCAAGCCGCAATTGGCACTTGCCTGCTGCCGCAACAACCTCGCCAAGTGTCTTTGTTAGTTCCGGTGGGGGAAACAACGTCTGCATGCAGTTAGCAAGAGTATTGGAGTAGGTTGTCATGCCGACGGCTGTGGATATCTTGGGTGGGGCGGCATCAAAGCCAACTGTTTCTGGCAGCAGCATGGAATTCAATAGTTGCCGCGCCCGATCAGCCCGAAAATTAATAAAGATTAGCGCATCGCCATCCTGCATACCGGCATAATTTCCAACTATGCGTGGGTGGATGAATTCATCGCTCTCACCAGCGTTATAGGCATTAATGATGGCATCGGTGGCTGATGCAAAGGACTCTTGCTTGGTCTTGGCGGAAATGATCGCATCAAAGGCGCATTTTGTCCGATCCCACCGGTTGTCGCGGTCCATCGCATAATAGCGGCCAATAATTGTGGTAATTTTGCTGTTTTTTGGCAATGCCAGGGTAAAATCTGCGACGCTCTGTCCGGCAATTCTTGGCAGAACATCGCGACCATCAGTAAAACCATGGATCGCTACATTGGCGCCTGCGTCACACAGGCCGTTAGTGATCGCCAGCATATGGTCCTGATGCGAATGCACACCGCCGTCGGAGAGCAGCCCCATGACATGGGCGGTACAGCCGGTTGCAGCCAGTTGTGTGGCAAGGGTTAACAGCAATGGGTGTGTTTTAAGCGAACCTTCAAAGGTCGCTTTGTTTATTCTTGGCAGATCTTGCATGACTATTCTGCCAGCGCCAATATTAATATGACCGACCTCAGAATTACCAACTTGGCCTTCTGGCAGGCCTACATCAGGGCCAGCTGCAGCAAGAAAACTGTTTGGATATTCACCGCGTAGCCGGTCAAAATTTGGCGTTTTGGCAAGTGCAACAGCATTGTTGCTGATGGATTCGCTATGACCCCACCCGTCCATGATACATAGAACCACAGGGCCTGTTTTCTTGTTTTTCTGTGACATTCCAGTTTTATAATCACGCTGTCGGTTAAAGTACAGATGGCTGTCTTGTGGCAGCTATGGAATGCAGGTCAATTGCCGCGATGATAAGGGTGGCCTGAGAGAATAGCACTTGCCCTGTAAAGCTGTTCTGCGAGCATTGCGCGGAACAGCATATGCGGCCAGATTGCGCTGCCAAAGGACATCAGCAGGTCTGCTTGTTTGTGTATCTCGCGATTATGGCCATCTGCACCGCCTATGGCAAAAAAGACCGCTTTCTGACCTTCTTCTCGCCAGATGCCAATTTTGCTGGCAAGCAGCTCCGAGGAGATATCCTTGCCGAGGGGATCGAGGCAAACAAGTATGGCGTTGTCTGGTACCAGCTGCAACAAAAGCCTAGTCTCATCCTTCTGGCGCTTGGGACCAGGAGGGAGTTTCGAATCAATTTCTTGGATCTCGCCACCTTCTGGTAGGCGTTTGATGTAGCTGGTGGCGAGTTCATGTTCGCGGGAATTTTTTCCCTTTCCCACCGCAAGAATAACCAACTTCATTGTCAAGCCTCTCTGGCTGGAACTAGGTCATCGGTTCGGTATCCGGCAGAGACTTTCCTGGCACTCTAGGTCCATGCCGGCAGCGAACGGGCTCGTTATCCGTTGTTCTGGTCTAATCGCGTCCCACTGTGATCACTTCTTCGTCCGAATTATTCATCCACATTCGTTCCAGCCCGTAGAAGTCGCGAACCTCAGGGCGGAAAAGATGGACGATCACATCGTTCGCATCAAGTAGAACCCAATCTGCTTGCCGCATGCCTTCAAGCCCCAGCAAGCTAACCCCAGCCATTTTGAGCTTGAACTCAATATGCTCTGCCATTGAAGCAACCTGACGCGAGGACGTCCCACTTGCAATGACCATATAATCAGCCATTGAGGATTTGCCTTGCAGGGGAATTGTCAGGATGTTTTTGGCTTTATCAGCATCAAGTGATGATGTTATCAAATCAAGAATCTGATCAGCGTTTGGTAGCGAAAGCACTTTAGTAATGATGTTTCTCCAAAAGTTTGCTTGATTGCTGGGCTAGTGAAAGAACGTCTTCACATAATGAAAACACGCCTATAATTTCAGACCCAGCGCACGAAGCGCAGTTGCCGACGCATAGTGTCGGCGTTCCGATATGAAGCACCAGATTGGTGGTTTCGCCCAGTTTCCACGTTCCAGTTTTCCCAGCCGTCTTGCCGGAACGCGACCGGATAAAATATACCGTCCGACGCTTAACGCCTTATAAGAATAGCCCGGTCGGTCAATTACAGCAATGGGGATCCGGCCTACAATGTCGCGATGCCGGTACCATTTGCCAAACTGCACCAAATTGTCAGCTCCCATAATCCAGAAAAAATTTATTCTGGGTGCAATTTTCTGTAGTAAAATCAGTGTGTTGAGAGTATAGTTTTCGCGCGATTCTAATTCTGGAGCAATCACCCTGATATAGTTCCTCTTGCCAACAAATTTCCGGGCATGCGCCAACCGGTGCTTTAGAAGGGCCATATCCACCGACGGTTTCAGCGGGTTTTGTGGGGTCACCATCCACCATATCTCATCAAGGCCAAGCGTCTTTCTGGCCAATTCCGCCATATGAAGGTGACCATCATGAGCTGGGTTGAAGGACCCACCAATCAACCCGACAGACCGCCGCCGCGTATCATGAAACAAACAAGGTGTCAGATGTCGACGGTGCACCACGTTGGCACCCTCAAGCTGGACGGGTTTGTCCATCGCCTCTAACAATATATTTAAAGCTAGTCAACTGGGCTGCGCCAACAGGGCCACGTGCATGCAGCCGCCCTGTTGCAATGCCGATTTCAGCGCCCATTCCAAATTCGCCGCCATCTGCAAATTGAGTTGAGGCATTAACCATGACAATTGCACTATCAACTTGGTTGATGAAAATTTCGGCTTCACTTACTTTTTCAGTAATTATGCAATCTGTGTGGTTAGAGCCAAATTTGGCTATGTGTGAAATTGCCGAATTTAAGTCGTCTATGATTTTGATTGAAATGATGCTGTCCAGATATTCGGTGGCCCAGTCTTCCTCCGTTGCAAGTTCAATCTCAGCAAATATGCCTCTCGCGATTTCGTCCCCTTTCAATCTGCATCCTGCATCGCGCAACCGTTTTGATATTTTTGGAAGAAAGGTTTGGGCAATGGATTTTTGAATCAACAAGGTTTCTGCTGCACCACAAATTCCTGTGCGTCGCATTTTTGCATTTTCGATAATTTCGCATGCTTTTTTTAGGTCTGCATCCGCGCTCACAAAGATGTGACAAATGCCCTCCAAATGTGCGAATACAGGCACTCGTGCCTCAGTCTGAACAAGTTGAACGAGAGATTTTCCTCCGCGAGGAATGATAACGTCTATCTCACCGGATGCTTGAAGCATAGCTGATACAACATCCCGGTCTGTTGTGGGAACAACCTGAATGGCGCCAATGGGCAGTCCCGCTGATGACATGGCGTCTTTCAATATGGTCTGAAGTGCCGTTGCAGAACTATGACTATCTGACCCGCTACGTAATATTGCTGCATTGCCGGACATTAGGCACAGCCCGCCCGCGTCAACTGTTACGTTTGGACGGGACTCAAAAATTATACCGATGATGCCAAGGGGCGTAGAAACACGGGTGATTTCTAAGCCGTTTGGCTGCCGCCATTGCGCAAGTTTTACACCCAGTGGGTCTGGTAAATTGGCGATAGCTTCTAGACTGTGGGCCATGGATTCCACCCTGGATTCGTTCAGTGTTAGGCGATCGATATAGGCTGTATTTGCTCCTTTTTTCTGGGCAGCTTTGAGATCCTTTAAATTCTCTTGGATTAAGTTACGGGTGTTTGACCTTATTAATTTGGCTGCATAGAGAAGTGCATAACACCTCATGTCATAATCACTGAAAGCCAAACTTCGTTGCGCGTTTCGTGCCGTGTCAACCATATCGCTTACTAATTGCTTGCTCGCGTTGTGTTTTATATTTTGGTCTGTCATTAGTCCTGATCCCCGACTTAGGATTCTCTTAGCACTTTGCCGCTAAGAGGATGTATCTACCATTACCAGATTGTCTGCGTGAATAATCTCATCCCGGCCACGGTACCCCAGCAAAGTCTCAATTTCACGGCTTTTATGGCCACAGATGATATTGGCATCATCTGCTGAATAGGCAGACAGGCCATGGCCAATGACCGCGCCGTCCTGATTGTGAATGGCAATCAGATCTCCGCGTTCAAACTGTCCCTCGACAGCTAAAATGCCGGCTGGCAGGAGTGAGCGGCCTTTGCGCAGGGCACCAAGGGCACCGGCATCAACGGTCAGACTTCCCTTGGGTGAGAGCGCGCCGGCAATCCATTGCTTGCGGGCCGTGAGTGGCGATGCACCAGCGTGAAACAGGGTTGAGCGCGCACCCTCGCGCAATCTGGAGAGAGGTCCAAGCGGCCGTCCGTCGCAAATCACCATGTCACAGCCAGCCTTGGTAGCGATACGGGCAGCTTCCAATTTTGTGACCATGCCACCCGATGCGTAGGTGGCATTGGCGCTTCCAGCCATCTTCAGAACCTCAGGAGTGAGTGCATCAACCTCGCCCAGATGTGTTGCAGCGCTGTTTTGCGCTGGATTTTCCGTGTAGAGCCCATCCACATCAGAGAGCAGACACAGCATGTCAGCGCTCAGCATGGCGGCAACGCGCGCGGCAAGGCGGTCATTGTCACCATATCTGATTTCCGCGGTGGTCACCGTGTCATTCTCGTTTACGACAGGAACTGATTTCAGTTCCAGCAGGGTTTTCATCGTGGCACGGGCATTGAGATGCCTTCGCCGGGTCTCGGTATCGTCTGGAGACAGGAGAATCTGCGCGGTGCTGATGCAATGCTGGGCCAAAGCCATCATCCAGGCATTCGCAAGAATCACCTGCCCGGTTGCTGCCGCCGCCTGCTTTTCCTCAAGCCGCAGGCTGGTGCCTGGAAGACCAAGCCCCTTCTGCCCAAGCGCGATGGCGCCGCTTGATACAACGACCACACTCTTGCCCGCAGAATGCAGGCTGGCAATGTCAGCGGCCATGCCGGCAAGCCATTCCCCGTTGATTCGACTCTGCTGCTCATTCACCAAAAGCGCCGACCCCACCTTGATGATGATGATCTGCGCCATTTTCAGCTTATCCCTGGCTCGATTCATGGCGACCATAGCTCTTCTTCTTCTGGCCGGTTTTCTTCGGCGAAAGCGTCCTCGATGATGCCGATCAGACGTCGGAGCACCTGGGTGACGCCAGCGCCGGTAACCGATGACAGGCTGAAAACGGCCTCGGCACCTGCAGCGCGCAGCGCGGTCGCCACATCCTCAGCATAATCCTTGGGGGTCGCGTCCAGCTTGGTCAGGCCAATGATTTCGGGTTTTTCGTTCAGCCCGCCACCATATTCCAGCAGCTCCCTGCGCAAGATTTTCCAGGCCTCGACGGGATCTTCACCGGTCGCATCGACAAGATGCAGCAGAACGCAGCATCTCTCGACATGGCCGAGAAACCGATGCCCGAGGCCAGCGCCTTGATGCGCCCCTTCAATGACCCCGGGAATATCCGCCATGACAAATTCTTTGCCATCAACGCCAACTACCCCAAGATTGGGGTGCAGGGTCGTGAAGGGATAATCCGCGATCTTTGGCTGGGCGGCGGATACAGCGCTCAAAAAGGTCGATTTGCCCGCATTTGGCAGACCGAGCAGACCTGCATCGGCAATGAGTTTCAGCCTTAACCAGACCCACATTTCCTGGCCCGGCTCACCGGGCTGGGATTTGCGCGGTGCTCGATTGGTCGATGATTTGAAAAATGCGTTGCCCTTGCCGCCAGTACCCCCCTTTGCAAGGATGATCTCCTGTCCCTCGAAGGTTAAATCGGCCAGCACAGTATGCTTATCATCTGACAAAATCTGCGTGCCTACAGGAAGCCGCAGGATAATATCTTCGCCAGACGCACCACTGCGGTCGCGGCCGGCGCCCGGGCGGCCCGAGGATGCCCTGAAATGCTGTTGATATCGATAGTCGATCAGTGTGTTCAGGCCGTTGACTGCGTGCGCAATCACATCGCCGCCACGGCCACCATTACCGCCGTCAGGGCCGCCAAAGGGCACATGGGCCTCCCGCCTGAAGCTGACCGAACCTGGGCCACCATGGCCTGATCGCGTATAGATTTTGGCTTGATCGAGGAATTTCATCTGTCTGCCTACGAAAAGGGGGAACTACCTGGTCGGCATTCCCCCAATCAAAGCGCTGCTTTCATGTAATCGGCTTTTCAGATTGCGATTTACTCAGCAGCCTCTGCCATTGGCACCACATTCACAAACATCTTGCCGCCAGACTTTTCCTTGAAAGCCACCTTGCCTCCGACGAGCGCGAACAATGTGTGATCCTTGCCCATACCAACATTTGCACCCGGCTTAACCTTGGTGCCACGCTGGCGGACAATAATATTACCGGCAAGCACTGATTCGCCACCATATTTCTTTACGCCGAGCCTGCGACCGGCTGAGTCGCGACCATTACGGGAACTACCACCTGCTTTTTTATGTGCCATCTTATCCTATTCCTTCCAGCTTTTCCTCACTGTCGAGGCAGATCTATTTTTTAGCGGCTGCTTTCTTTGAAGCTGTCTTCTTTGCCGAAGCTTTTTTCGGTGCAGCGGCTTCTGGAGCAGCTTTTTTGATTGTTGCCTTGGCTTTCGCTTTCTTGGCTGCCGCTTTCTTCGGAGCGGCCGGCTTTTTCGATGCTGCGGGTTTTGGCGCTGCCGGCTTTGCCAGTTTTTTCGCGTCTTCGGCGATATCGGTGATCCTGAGAAGCGTCAAATCCTGACGGTGTCCTTGTGTGCGGCGATGATTTTTGCGTCGCTTGCGCCGGAAGATGATTATCTTCGGGCCACGGGTCTGGCGTATTACAGTCGCACTGACGGCTGCCCCTGCGACGGTAGGTGTGCCGATTGTCACCTCGTCCCCGTCACCAAGCATGACTACATTGTCGAGTATCACTTGGGCGCCCTCATCAGCGGCAATGCGCTCAACCAGGATCGTGTCATCTTTTGCAACTCGGTATTGCTTGCCGCCTGTTTTCACCAACGCATACATAGCAATGTGTCCTATCTATACTGTCCTGCTAGTGACACATGCGCCTTCACGCGAAACTGCCACCGGGTCCTGTTTTTACCGCTTTTCCTGTGCCAGTTGGCTTGGCAACCGGTGTGTAATACAGGCAAAAAACTATTCGCTCTGCGTCACAGAGCGGAAATAGGCGTGAAATATACGCTAAGCGCATCATCTGTCAAGTGAACAATCATCTGAAAAGCCAAGCAACTGCTTGCAAAAACCATCATTAAAGTGGGTTCACTCAACAGCCGATAAGGCTGGCCATAAAAACCTGTCGGTTGCCGGTATGATCATCCACCTGGGAAAAGCCGGTCACGGACCGGGTCATAGGGGTCCTGGCCCATTTCCAGATGCAGTTGATCGCCATCCAACGGGTGTGCCGCCACAACCGAATCATCCAATTCGACACCAAGCCCGGCCGTCGTTGGCGGAATCAGATACCCATCTTCCCACTGCAGGGGTGCTTTCAACAGTGAAGCGTGAAACCCGTCCATCCTGCCGATAGATTCGGCAATCAGGAAATTGGGTGTGCAGGTGGCTAGCTGGATGTTGGCGGCGGCGACAACGGGTCCGCAATATAAATGCGGAGCAATTTGCGCGTAGCTTGCCTCTGCCAGCGCAGCAATCTTCTTCGCCTCAAGAATGCCGCCTGCGCGCCCAAGATTGGGTTGCAGAATTGCCGCTGCCCCATAATTTAGCACCCGGGCAAACTCAAATTTGCTGCACAGCCGCTCACCGGTGGCAACGGGGATGGATGTGGCGCGGGCGACTTTTGCCATTTCTTCCGGCATGTCGGGTGGCGTTGGTTCTTCAAACCAAAGAGGATCAAAAGCCTCAAGCTGCTTTGCCAGCCGTATGGCACCAGCCGCAGTGAATTGGCCATGCGTGCCAAACAGCAGATCAGCCCGGGTACCAACAGCCTGCCTGATCAGGCGACAGAACTCAGCAGACCGCTCAATCGCTTCAAGATCAGGCATGCGGCCATCGAAAACGGTATATTGGCCTGCAGGATCAAATTTGACTGCGGTAAAGCCCTCCTCCACATAGGCGGCCGCGGCTTCGGCGCTCGCATGGGCGTCATTGTAGAAGGTGCCCGGGTCCTGATCTGCGGTGGGATAGAGATAGGTGTAGCTGCGCAGCCTCGCATGCACCTTGCCGCCTAATAATTCATATACAGGTTGATCGCAAGCCTTACCAACGATGTCCCAGCAAGCCATTTCTAACCCGCTGATCACGGCCTGCATGACGCTGTCTGGCCGGTGGGTGAAGCCTGATCCGTGGGCGCGGTGCCAGAAACGCTCGATATGGCTGGGTGAGCGATCGGCAAGATAGCGATCAAAAACATCCCGTGCCATGGCGCAGACGACAACAGGACTGAATGCAGCACTGTAGATTTCACCGACACCACTGAGGCCACATGCTGTACGCAGGCGAACAAAGATGAAATATCTGCCACCAAAACCGGGTGGTGGGTTGCCAACAGTGAATGTTTCAAGCGAAGCAAGTTTCATTCTGAGTTATTTTCGTTTTCAATTTAGCCGTGGAACGCTGGCGTATTGCTGGTGCTGGATCTAACCCTAATCTACCATTGTAACCAACTGTTACAGGTGTATGCTTACACAACTGACACATGACATCAATATGAGGAAAAAATGCTACGGAAAATTATGGAAATATGCCGTAGGAATCTAATTTTGTTTCGTGTTTTCAATGATGTTCTTGGTTTGACAAGTGGATTCAGTTTCGGCGTCTATAGTTTGCCAATTCTTACCGCGGAAACAGGTCTGAAAAATGCTGCGATCACCGCCCGCCAATCCACCATCGAGCGACGGGGGTGAATTTCATCGCAACCTCAAAGGTTCTGACAGTCTGCATTGGGCTGAGGAAACAATCATGGTTGGCAACAATGCTGTCTGGCGGGACGGCAGCTTGTCACCTGGCCCTGACTACCGGTGTTATGTTGCACTAATCTTTGTTGAGACAGAAGAGATTTTCCTGGCTATAAAATCACAGTCCGTCGAGGTTGGGTCGGTCAAGGCCCTTACCAATTTCACGCTGCAGCTGCCGGATAGTGTGAATGTGGATGAATTTCTGGCAGAGGTGATCTGGTGTGAGGCATTTTTAAAACTTATTACGGCAGCTGAATTGTCGTGATGGTTTCGGTGACGAAAGCTTTCCATCAGAGTTTCATGAAAGGCGTTGCAGGCGATGCCAGCGGAAGAAATCCTGCTAGACCTGAAAAATGTGGACCTACCGGGCGCAGAGACAATGCGGTTGTCGGATGTGATCAATATCTATGAGAGCCTTCGGCCGATAATGCCAAAGCCACGCAGTGTAACGCCAACGCATCTATCACGCCTGGTTGACGTGCTCCCTGAGGTCGATGCCCTGATCCTTGATGGATATGGCGTGATCAATGTTGGTGACGGGCTGATTGCAGGTATTGATGAGTTGTTTGATCAGGCCACGAAACGGCAAGTGCCGATCATTGTGTTGACCAATGGTGCCAGCTTTGGCGCCGAGATGGCGTGGCAGAAATACCGGAAATGGGGTCTGGCGATCGCCCGTAATCACGTTGTCTCAAGCCGAGATGCGCTTGAGGCTGCTCTGCAGGACCGCCCCGCTGGGATTGTGTATGGCTCGCTCAGTGGCACCTCGACGCCACTTGGCTATGAGGATGAGCTGCGCTATGGCAGAGATGCTGATTTTTTTGAACAGGCTGATGAATTTGTATTTCTTGGCACGATTGACTGGAACAGCGATGATCAGGATCAATTCGAGGCTGCGATGCGCCAACGCGAACGGCGGATCCATGTTGCCAATCCCGATGTGGTGTCACCGCAGGCCAGTGGTTTTTCCATCGAGCCCGGTTATTGGGCGATGCGGGCGATGAAAAACACGGGTGTTCCCGTTTCCTGGTATGGCAAGCCCCACGTCGCCTCATTTGAAATGGCCTTTGCCCGGCTTGAGGCTGTCACTAAGCAGCGTTTTGAGAAGTCGCGTGTGGCAATGGTTGGTGATAGTCTGCATACTGATATCATCGGCGGCTCGGCATTCGGTTTGCGCAGCGTGTTGCTGACAGATTATGGATTGTTCCGCGATGGCGGGGCCATCCAGATGATTAATTCCTGTGGCATCTATCCTGACTGGATTGTCAATCGGCTGTAACGGGATCCCGACTTTCAACTCATATGCAGATGGGGTGGCATGATAAACAGACGTTTTATTCTCGAGGGGTTGGAGTGCATGAGCCGTATTGGCATTTACGACCATGAGCGCGCTACACCACAGCGTGTGCTGATTGACGCTGAGCTGCTGCTGTCGCCGGTCAGTGAGCCGATGTCTGATGATGTTGATGATTCGCTCAATTATGATGTGATTCGCGAAACCATTGTGAAGATTGTTGCCTCCCGCCATTTTGACTTGCAGGAAACATTGGCTCGTGAATTGTTTGATGCCCTGCGGATGTTGGACGGGGTGATTGGACTGCGCGTGCGAACTGCCAAGCCGGATGCTTATCCCGACTGCAAGCAGATTGCCTATCAGCTATCTGATCTTTGAGGGGGTGACCGGGGTGTAACTGACTGCCATGTATGACGACATATTGGAAATCAAGACTTTCTATAAGGCGCGTCAGGGCCGACAGGTGGCGGCGCGGCTACGGCCTAGGGTGACTGATTTCTGGGAGCGGTCTAAGGGGTGCTGTAACATTGCCATCGGCTTTGCCACGCCGTTTCTGCGGCAGGATGATGTTGATTCCATGCTGATGCCACAAAGTCAGGGTGTCCTCGTTTGGCCGCGTAACCAGCCGGTGCGCTCGACGCTTGTCGATCCGCACGCACTTCCGGTTCCCGACGTGCAAACCGACCGCCTGCTTCTGGTGCATGCACTTGAGTTTAACTCGGACCCCGGCAGGATGCTGGATGAATGCTGGCGGATCCTTGATGGAGCTGGCCGGTTGCTGGTGATTGTACCAAATCGACACGGCATGTGGACGCGGGCGGAAGGGACGCCATTCGGGCATGGCCGCCCCTATTCACGGCGCCAGCTGCGCCAGTTGCTGCAGCATCATGGTTTCGAGCCTCGGCCGATAACGACCATGCTTTTCATGCCGCCAATGGCGACAGGCTGGACGCTGAAACTATCGCACAGCATGGAACGCGTTGGCGCACGCTGGTGGCCGGCGCTGGGTGGTGTGCTGCTTGCTGAGGCGGATAAAATACTCTATGCACCAGCTGGAAAGACCAGTAAACTGCGCAGCTCCAGACCGCGTGCCAGACCACGTCTTGCGCTGCAGACCAGCCAGGTCACGCGGCGGCTTTGAGGTTAAATCTGGACACGGGTCAAACTCGGTCAGTATTTGGGTGTAGGCGTTGGGCATTGTCGCATTACACTTGCACAGGACTATCGTTGCTTCTATTTCTGGATTATTGATGACTGACAAGTTGACCGAACTTCGCACCGCGCTCGACAGCCTTGATGATGAAATCATAGCGCTGCTGGAAAGACGTTTTGAAATATCCAGACGTGTGGCTGCTGCAAAAAATGGCAGCGAAACTGTCAGACCAGGACGAGAGGCCGCCATCATGCGCAGGCTGCAGAGCGCTGCTCCTGATTTGGACCCGGCAGTTCTTGCCGGTGTCTGGCGTCACATATTTTCCGCGAGTGTTGCCCAACAGCAGGGCAGTTTGCGCATCGCCACGCATCAAGACTCGCTGGTCACCGCGCATTGGCATTTTGCCAATGGTGCGACGTTTGATGTCATTGATGATGTGGACAGGCTCTTTGATGCGGTGCCGGGGCAGGCTGACTATATCGTGGTGCCCTGCACTGCGACAGCCAGGATTGCAAATCACCTTCTGGTCAATCAGGGGGCGATGATTGTTGCTCGCACACCGCTTGTTGATGTCTCCGGTATCAGCCCCTGTTTTATCATCGGATCGAATGAGGCGGATGCCTCTGGCGCCGATATCAATCTATATGCAGTGGCTGACGGTGATCGCTGTTCGATTGTCGAGGTTGCTGGCGATGCTACACTCGAGGTAAAAGGTGACAAGACAAAATTCATTGGTAAGGTTGCAGACTGGTTGTCGCCGCACCGGTGAGGGCATCCCTCAGACAGAAAGCGCCAGAATGGCCCCTATTTTTGAAAAAATCACCATTATTGGCATGGGACTTATCGGATCATCGATCGCTCTAGCGACCCGCCGGGCGGCCCTGGCCGCCTCCATATGCGGCTGTGATGCCGGGCTGGATATTGGACAGCGCGTAACCAAGCTGGCTTTGGTTGACCGATTCGAGGCCGATCCCAGCCTCGCCGTAGCGGATGCTGATCTTGTGATCATGGCGGTGCCAGTTGGTGCCATGGCCGACCTCAGTGCGAAGATCGTTCCTCACATGAAGGATGGAGCGGTTCTGACCGATACCGGTTCAACAAAACGGTCTGTTGTCCGTGATGTCAGCCCGCATGTGAGTGACTCTATCCATTGGGTTCCCTCGCATCCACTTGCAGGAACGGAATATTCTGGTCCTGAGGCGGGGGTCGTGGATCTGTTTAATGGGCGCTATTGGCTTGTCCTGCCGCTTGACGCACCCGAGGAAATGGTGGCGAAATTCGAGTCCTTCGTGACAGGTCTGGGGTCCGTATGCGAGCGGATGGATGCCGATTATCATGATAAAGTGACAGCGTTGACTTCCCATCTGCCGCATTTGATCGCCTATACCATCGTCAGTACCGCTGTTGATCTGGAACAGCAATTAAAGAATGATGTGATCAGATTTTCGGCATCTGGCTTCCGCGATTTCACCAGACTGGCATCGTCTGATCCAGTGATGTGGCGTGATGTTTTCCTGAACAATGATACGGCGGTCCTTGAGATGCTGCAGCGATTTTCAGAAGATCTGTCCTATCTACAAAGAGCAATCCGCTGGCAGGAAGGTGACAAGCTTGAAGAGTTGTTTCACCGCACGCGTGAAATCAGGCGGTCGATCATTGATGCCGGCCAGTCCTAGCCTGTCTCAAACGCTGAAATAGACAGTCAGATATTTGGCATATTCACGGGCTAATAGCCGGAGTGATGCCGGATCCCACCACCAATTGGAAAGATCAAGATCGTCTGGGTTTACGGGCCATTGATAAAGGTCAACATTCGGCAGTTCACGGCTGAAGATAAGCAGAGCGCGAGGCATGTGATAATTTGCTGTGACAAGCCGGAGTGATTGCATGCCATGCGAGTGCGACCATTCGCGGGTACTTTTGGCATTGCCAAATGTGTCCTGTGCGGCGTGATCCAGCTCCACACAGCAGAATAATGTGTTGATCTGCGCCTCACTCAAACCCAGCGCCTGCACGAGAATGGCCCTGTTTACACCCTTTCCTACACCAGAAATTAGCATCTTATCGGCAAATCCCTGTGTCAGGAGCCTGACACCGTCATCCAGCCGTTGCTGGCCACCTGTCATCACAACGATGCCATCAGTAAACTGTATCTGGCCGGTTGTTGCCTTAGGTAGGGTGAGAACAAAATGCTGGAAACTGGCAATCAGCGTCGCCAAAAGAACGGCCACTACCACGAGTGGATATCTGCGTCGGTTGGTTGCGGTACCTTGGCTTGGCGGCTGGTAATGCGTCTTGGACCCACTAATATCGGGGATGTCGGTCGCTTTGCCTCTGGTCATTTTCCGGCTTGCCGACATGCGTTTTTGCAAGTTTGGACGCTTTGTTGACTGTGTCATAGTTGGAACCACCTCATGGCTTTCCCGCTTGCGGCTAAATGGTTGTTGATTGCAAAACAGGCCTTAATACGGGATCAAAGCATATTTTTAGCATGACTATGGCGCAATTTCACCCGTTGGCCTTTATCAATTTTCCGCATTGAGGTATCGATTGAATAATCTTAACGAGTTTGGACTAATTCGGATGCTTTTGACATGCCCCAGCTGTGAGACGATCTTTCGAGTAGACAGCCAGAATTTGAACGCAGATGGCCAGACTGTTCGTTGCTCGGTCTGTTCGCACTTGTGGTTTGCCGTGCCGCCCAGAAGCGCTGGTATTAGTCTAAAAAAACCAAAGCGGGTCCCAACTAGAGGCTCGAAGGGTCTGCGTGTGCTTTTGGTGCTCCTGCTATTGCTTGGCGCGCTTGTCGGTGGAGTGGTTCACCAGCGGGTAGTGCTGACCGCCTATCTGCCCGGTCTTGTACCCGGCTATGATCTTCTTGGGATGACAATACGCGCAAACATTGACAAGCTCGAGGTTATTAATCTGAAAGCCGCGCACACTGGTGATACGTTGCGCTTGAGTGGCAGTTTGCAAAATAATAGCGAGTTCGATACACATGCCGCTGATCTGCTTGTCACGGTTGCTACCACCGATGGTACGATCATAAATGAACAGATGGTCATGCCGGACGACCGTATTATCAAGGCTGGCGGATCAACACCGTTTTTCCTGCAGCTCAACGTCGAGAAATCAGCTGAGGCTGT
Source organism: uncultured SAR116 cluster alpha proteobacterium (assembly GCA_902578815.1). Classification (GTDB taxonomy): domain Bacteria; phylum Pseudomonadota; class Alphaproteobacteria; order Puniceispirillales; family Puniceispirillaceae; genus MED-G116. The sequence goes on from CACHEI010000001.1 coordinate 137,034, forward strand.
TGTCACGGTTGTGCCGATTGCCAAGCGGATTACTCGCTAGCTGACCACTGACCTCTTCCAAAAGATCAAAAGTTGGGAATGGACTCCTCGTCCAGAAGACTTTTTACTGATCGCTGTTGACGCAAAACATTTACCTTACCGTCAAGAACCATGACCTCGCCTGCCGGTGGTCTTGTGTTGTAGCTGGAGGCCATCACAGCACCATAGGCACCTGCTGACATCACGGCGAGGCGATCACCTGTCTGCAGATTTGGCATCTGTCTTTCTCTGCCAAGATAGTCACCTGTTTCACAGACAGGGCCAACAATGTCGGCAAGGCCGATTGCTGGCCCAAGGTTGCTTAGTGGCTCGATATTGTGATGCGCTTCATAGAGGGTTGGGCGGAGTAGATCATTCATCGCGGCGTCAACAATGATGAAACGCTTGTTGTCTCCTTGCTTGACGAAAATCACCTCAGTCAGCAGAACGCCGTTATTGGCAACAATCGCGCGGCCCGGTTCAAAACCAAGAGTGAATCCCGTATTTTTGAAAATGCGCTGAACAAGTGCCCCATAATCGGTGAAATCCGTTGCTGTGCCTCCATCATAATCCACACCGACTCCGCCGCCCAGATCAAGTGTTGGTACTGGCATGCCCTCACTGCGCAGCGATTGCCCAAGATCAAGCAATGCACAATAGGCCTTTTCAAAAGGTGCAAGATTCTGGATCTGCGAGCCGATGTGAACAGCCAACCCAGCTGGTGCAATATTTGGGTCATCATGTAGCCGGTGATAGAGGTCTGCCGCCTCGCGTTGATCGGTCGAGATGCCAAATTTGGTTGACCGCTGGCCAGTTGATATCTTCGCGTGGGTGCCCGGCTCGACATCGACATTTACCCGCAGGGCAACAGGTGCGACAACACCCAACTCGTTGGCAATTGATGAAATGGAATCGAGTTCAGCTGGAGATTCGGCATTGATCTGGCCAATGCCGGCGGTCAGCGCCTGCGCAATCTCGGTCCGGCTTTTACCAACGCCCGAAAAGACAATATCGGCAGGTGCAATGCCTGCTGCCAGAGCCCGGTCAAGCTCTCCACCCGATACAATGTCGGCACCGGCACCATGACGTGCTAACAGGGCAATGACACCAAGTGCTGAATTCGCCTTCAACGCGAAATGAACATTGCCAGCAACTGGCGCAACGGCCGACGCAAAACTGGTGAAAGCATCACGGATGCCATTGCCGGAATAAACATAAAGTGGGGTGCCGAGTTTGTCAGCGATCTCTGCCAATGGTGTTGAATCAACCAGCAGATGGCCATTGGCATCACGATGAAAGGCACACATGGGACGGTCCTGTTAGCAGATGGGGTTGGTGACCATTGCTGATCAGCTTGCGGATGATTTCTCGGGAATTTCTGAAGGGCGATAAGGATCACCTGCCTTACCGCAGGCAGACAGTCCGCCAAGCCCAGCCATGATAATCAAAAAGGTGATTGCAAATTGCCGCATCATATCGTTACTCCACTGCTATGCTCTAGGTTAGGTGACGCATCATCCAATGTGAAAGCGTTTTTTTGCATCCGCAATGCGGGCGCTGACCTCGGCGGGTGCCGTGCCACCAAAGCTGCGGCGCGCCGCCACTGCATTTTCCACTTTCAGAATGCCGATCACCTCTGCGGTGATCAATGGCTCGATTGCCTGCATGTCGGCAAGCGGTACAGCGTCAAGGTCGACGCCGCGCTGTGCCGCAAGTGCGACGATGCTACCGCTGATGTGATGCGCTTCACGGAATGGAATTCCAAGCTCGCGTACAAGATAATCGGCAAGATCGGTGGCTGTCGGAAAACCGTTGGTCAGGGCCTGACGCATGGCATTTGGATTGGGCTGCATGTCCGAGACCATGCCAGCCATAGCGGCAATCGCAATACCGAGCGCGTCGGCGGCGTCGAAAACACCCTCCTTGTCCTCCTGCATGTCCTTACCATAGGCAAGTGGCAGCCCCTTAAGGACAATCAGCAGCCCGTTCAACGCACCGATGATTCGTCCAGGCTTGGCCCTGATAAGCTCGGCGGCGTCCGGATTACGCTTTTGCGGCATGATTGACGAGCCGGTGGTATAGGCGTCCGACAGTTTCACAAAGCCAAACCTGTCTGATGACCAGATAACGATCTCCTCTGCCAGACGCGATAGATGCACCGAGCAAATGGCACCGCTAGCTAGGAAGTCGAGGGCAAAATCACGGTCAGACACAGCGTCCATGGCATTCGCCGCCGGCCTGTCAAAACCGAGCATTTCGGCCGTCATGTGACGATCGATTGGAAAGGATGTGCCTGCGAGTGCTGCTGCGCCAAGCGGCGACTCATTCAGCCGCCGATGGGCATCGGCAAACCGTGATCTGTCACGGCCAATCATTTCGACATAGGCCATGAGGTGAAAGCCAAAGGTCACCGGCTGGGCCGTCTGCAAATGGGTGTAGCCGGGCATCAATGTTTCAGCATGCGCCTCTGCCTGGGCAAGCAGGGCAGCCTGTAGATTGGCAAGTGCCGCATCAAGCGTCTCCAGGAGCATCCGCACCCACATCTTGAAATCAGTTGCCACCTGATCATTGCGCGACCGTGCTGTATGAAGCCTTCGGGCAGGCTCTCCAACAATTTCGGCGAGCCGGGTCTCGATATTCATATGAATGTCTTCAAGCTCTGGGCTAAAGGTGAATGCGCCGGCCCGGATCTCTGCGCCGATCTGCTCAAGGCCTTGATTGATTGCCTTCAGATCTTGAGCGCTGATTATTCCGCAATGGGCGAGCATGGCGGCATGCGCCTGTGATCCTGCGATATCCTGTTGGTAAAGACGCTGGTCATAGCCGATTGACGCGTTGATATCCTGCATCAGCTGCGATGGCCCGCTTGAGAAGCGGCCGCCCCAGATGCTAGACTTCGTTGCATGATTCTGTGCTGTCACAGCTGTCAGTGATTTTTGTTTTTTCGTCATCGCCTCAATCACCCGGATTTGAAACCCCATGCTTTATACGCAGCTTTTCTTGAACTTTCAGCCAAAAACGGAACTTTTTGTTGGTCTAAAAACGACTGTCAGATCGGCAGTGCTTGCTATCTTTGTGGTTTGTGTGCTGATGGGCGGGTCTGCCGCAGCGTCCGGGCTGCCGGATGTGGCCCCGCAGAGCGTACAGGGTCTTAAGGTTGAGATCATGAATATGGATGGCCGGCCGGTGACGCTGGCTGACTATCACGGGGCGCCTTTATTGGTAAATTTCTGGGCTACATGGTGTCCGCCCTGCGTCGCTGAACTGCCAGCTCTCGAACGCGCCATTGCACCCCTCGAGGCACAATCCGTCAGGGTGTTATTGGTTTCAGTTGATCGGGGCGGTGCTAAAAAAGCTGTTCCATTTCTGGAAAAACATGGCGTCAGCAGTCCTGAACTGGCCTTTGATCCAATGGGCGCTCTCCCACGCCATCTAGCGGTAAGGGGCCTGCCAACGACCTTTCTGCTGTCAGCTGACCAGACAAAATCTTGGGCATTTGTTGGCCCGTTCGAGTGGGACATGCCGCAGGTGCAGCAGGACCTCCAGGCGCTTCTGTCACAATGACGTGCGAGAGTAGAAAAAGGCAGACCCACGGACCGTATTTTTTTCAATATCCAGCTGGCAATATCCGCCTAGCCCAGTTCTTTTTCAAACTCTGGAACAGCTTCAAACAGATCGGCGACCAACCCGAAATCAGCAACCTGAAAAATCGGTGCTTCATCATCCTTGTTGATGGCCACGATCACCTTGCTGTCTTTCATGCCGGCAAGATGCTGGATGGCGCCGGAAATGCCAACGGCAACATATAGATCGGGGGCAACAACCTTGCCGGTCTGGCCAACCTGATAGTCATTTGGCACAAACCCGGCATCGACGGCAGCACGTGATGCACCAACGGCTGCGCCCAGCTTGTCGGCGACCTTTTCCAACATTGCAAAATTGGAGCCATCCTGCATACCACGGCCACCAGAAATGACGATCGGTGCAGAGGTCAGTTCAGGGCGCTCGGAGCTGGACAGTTCAGACTTCACATAGCTTGAAAGACCCGCATCACTGCCCACTGCGGCGTCCTCAATGCTGGCGCCACTACCATCTTCTGCAGCTGCGTCAAATGCAGTGCTGCGAACGGTCACAATCTTGATCGCCTCGTCTGATGTGACCGTGGCAAGTGCATTGCCCGCATAGATCGGACGTTGGAAAGTGTTGGCGTCGATGACTTGCACAATGTCGGAGATTTGCATCACATCAAGAAGCGCGGCAACACGCGGCATTATGTTTTTACCGGTTGTTGTCGCCGGTGCGAGAAGATGTGAATAGCTAGACGCCATTTTCTGAATCAGTGGAGCGACATTCTCTGCAATGCCGTGGTCCAGACTGTTACCATTAGCGATTAGCACCTTGGCCACGCCGGCAACAGCCGCCGCCGCTCTGGCAACGTCACCGCTAGTGTCGCCAGCCACCAGAACATGGATGTCACCACCGATTTGCGATGCGGCGGTCACTGTGTTCAGAGTAGCGCCGGCCAGTTGACCATTGTCATGATCTGCAAGGACAAGAACACTCATAGCTATATCACCTTTGCTTCGTTTTTCAGTTTGTTAACAAGTTCGCTGACATCGGCAACCTTGATCCCGGCTGAGCGTGCTACCGGCTCTTCGACCTTGACAACGGTCAAGCGCGGAGACACGTCAACGCCAAGCTCTTCAACGGTGATCGAGTCCAGCGGCTTTTTCTTCGCTTTCATGATATTTGGCAGCGACGCGTATCTCGGCTCATTCAGGCGCAGATCAACCGTTACCACTGCTGGCATGCTGATTTCCAAATGCTCAAGACCACCATCAACTTCACGGATCACAATTGCTTTGTCATGGCCAATTTTGATGTCGGAAACAAAAGTTCCCTGAGCCCAGCCCAGAAGGGCAGCCAACATCTGACCTGTCTGGTTGCAATCATCATCGATCGCTTGCTTGCCAACAAAAACGAGGCTCGGCTTTTCACGGGCAACAACCTCCTTCAGCAGCTTTGCCACTGCTAGAGGCTCAATATTATGCGACGCGTCGATATGAATGCCGCGGTCTGCGCCCATGGCGAGCCCGGTGCGGATCGTTTCCTGATTCTGTGACGGGCCGATTGACACGACAACTATCTCGTCTGCGCCGCCGCTTTCCTTAAGGCGGAGTGCCTGCTCAACGGCAATTTCGTCAAAAGGGTTCATCGCCATTTTGACGTTGGCGAGCTCAACGCCTGAGTTATCAGCTTTGACCCTGACTTTTACGTTGTAGTCGATGACCCGCTTGATTGGTACGAGCACTTTCATGTTTGTATCCTCCAACATGATACTTTGTTTCTGCCTCTAGGTTCAGTACTGTGGACGGGAAAACTGCTTCATTACTGGCCTGAATTTTCTCCGGGCCGCCATAATACATCTGTTTTGCCATTTTCATTGAGATTTCGTGCCAGCACGAACAGATGATCTGAAAGCCGATTTATATATTGCATCGCAGCATCATTCACCTCTTCTTTAGTCGCCAGTTCGGTAATCTGTCTTTCGGCGCGACGTGTCACGGTGCGCGCCAGGTGGAGCCAAGCCGACACGTCTGATCCACCAGGCAGGATGAACGAGTTCAGCGATTCCAACTCGGCGTTCATCATGTCTATCTCTGCTTCCAGCCGCTCAACCTGAACGGATGTTACCCTAAGCGCTGGTTCACCAGTATCGGGTGTCGCCAGATCAGCGCCAAGGTCAAACAGATCATTCTGGATGCGACCTAGCATCGCATCTGCTGCTTGTCGGGCTTCGGTCTTGCAATGAAGCCTGGCAAGGCCAATTACGGAATTGGCCTCGTCAACTTCCCCGAAAGCAGACGGACGCTGTGCATGTTTTGCGACCCGCATGCCATTGACTAGGCTTGTTTTACCACCATCACCCATTCGAGTATAAATTTTATTAAGTTTTACCATGTTCACATCAAATTTTGATTTCATTTCTGCCTAGGCGTTGCCGTCTTTGCGCAGCCACATCAGAACCAGAATGACAACAAGCGCCAACGCCTGAAAGATGATCCGATAGCGCATGATCCGGTTGGAGTTCTTTACGTTGTAGGTGCCACCACGTGCCATTGTCAGAACGCCCCAGCCCAGAATGCCCGCAACAATCACAAGGGAGGCCACCAAAATGGTTTGGTCTATCGTCATTTTCTGGGCTCCTGCCCCAATTGTCATACCTGATTCTTAAATAGATATCGGACTGGCAAAAAACTATATGTTACCAATCGAAACATTGAACCGACGCGCGGCAGCAACCGCCGTGTTGCGGAGCAGGCAGCCGATGGTCATTGGGCCAACACCGCCAGGAACAGGAGTAATAGCCCCGGCTTTTTCTGCCGCTGTCGCGTAATTGACATCACCTGTGAGACGAAATTTGCCTGAACCGCGTTCAGGTGCCAGCACGCGATTGATGCCGACATCAATCACTGTGGCCCCTGGTTTCACATAATCACTGGTAATCATCTCCGGCCGTCCCACGGCAGCGACAAGAATATCAGCATTGGCACAGACAGCTGGTAAATCCTTTGTCTGTGAGTGGGCAATAGTTACGGTGCAGCTCTCACGCAACAGCAGCTGTGCCATTGGTTTGCCAACAATGTTCGAGCGCCCGACAACAACTGCATTTAATCCTGACAGGGATTCAAGCTGGTCGCGCAGCAGCAGCAAACATCCGTAGGGTGTGCAGGGCACTAGCGATTGCTGACCTGTTGCCAGAAGACCGGCATTGACCACATGAAATCCGTCAACATCCTTTTCAGGGGCGATCGCGTTGATCACCGCGTCCTCATCAATCTGATCTGGTAGAGGCAATTGGACAAGGATGCCGTCAACAGTGTTATCCGCGTTCATCTCGTCGATCAGTGCCAGCAGAGTTGCCTGATCGGTGGTTGAGGGCAAGCGGTGTTCGATTGAACGCATGCCAGCTGTTGTCGTACGTTCAATTTTGTTGCGAACATAAACGGCGCTGGCCGGATGCTCGCCAACCAGAATGACGGCGAGCGCTGGTGCCCTCCCAATGGCGGCCTCGATAGACTTCGCCTCGACAGCAACCATCTGTACCAATTTTTCTGAAAAAGCTTTGCCGTCAATTACTGAAGCTTGCGTCATTACTATCCCCTTACACGTCACAGAAGAGCCCTATGATCAGTGTCAGTCAAAACAGGTGACACCTGTTTTGCGCCCCAAATTCACCTTTACACGACATTGTCGCGGTCAACTGTTTCAATACTAAGCTGTCATCACGTCAATCAGCAAATTCCGCAGGAATTGTGCAACCAGGAAAACAACAATTGGACTAAAATCAATGCCACCAAGATCAGGCAAGAATTGCCGGATGCGGCTCAAAATTGGTTCATGTATCCGGCCGAGTACGGAAACAGCCGCCCGCACTATTGGCTGCCATGGATTGACGATGCGAAAGGCGATCAACCACCCTACTATGATGTAGGCGAGTAAGGTCCAGATATAGAGGTTAACAATCTGGTCAATCAGGATGATGAATGCATTCATTCCAGGTCCCCGGTTAAGATGACTGATTGGTTCTGATGCCAGACCATACACCCATCTTAACGGCGCATACAATCTTCTCGTTGGTACTTCTCAAGGATTCCTTATCACAATGACAGATGATGTAAAAATAGCTTTTCCGATCCTTATTTTATTTGATCATCGATAGCGGTGACTGTTAAGTCTTGGCATATGACGAAGAAGCATCAACATAGTAATCAGCTCGAAGCGCAGATGACCCGCGGCCTAGGCCGCAAACACGCGCCAGTCATTTTCGCCATAATCCTGTTCCTGTCTCTTGCTATTGGTTTGTTCACTGTCTTTGAGAAGCAGGCCCAGAAATCACTAGTAGGGTTTCCCAACTTTGCTGATAGTTCATTTGTCTTGATCGACCAGAACGGCGATCTACGCAGCAATGCAGATTTTGTTGGCAATCCAATTGCGCTATTCTTTGGCTTTACTTATTGCCCTGATGTTTGTCCTACAACCTTGATGTCGCTGGCCAATTCACTTGATGCGTTAAGCGATTCTGGTGTGGATGCGGATCGGCTGCAAATCATTTTTATCTCAGTAGATGCCGAGCGCGATACACCGCAACAAGTGCATGACTATTTGACATTATTTGAAATGAATGTAGTGGGCTTGACTGGCGAAGCACAAGCGCTAGCTGATAGCCGCACCGCGTTTGGCGCATTTGCTCAGAAAATTGAGAGCGAAGACGGTTATTTTACCTATGACCATTCGGCGGCAGTTTATCTTTATCGGTCGGATGGAAGCTTTGCTGGGACAATTGTTTTCAACGAACCCAAAGAGTTCATTCGCGAGAAGCTCCAAAGCCTTCTAAATTGATTACCAGAGACAAAATTCTTGTACTCGTTGGAGTGGTACTGGTAAGCGGTGAGGTACCAAGAAGTTCAACGTATTAGTAAAAACTGCTGACAAACGTTCTGACTTGCCAGAGCAATCGCGAAATTACAGGACAGCTTAGCCAGAGCTGAATTGTTAGCGGTTCTGTCGATTGTCCACCAGATGATCAACAACAGCAGGATCTTGCAGTGTTGAAGTATCGCCCAGCTGATCATATTCATTCGCGGCGATCTTTCTTAGGATGCGTCGCATGATTTTGCCTGACCTGGTTTTTGGCAATTGCGGTGCCCACTGCAGCAGATCCGGTGTGGCGATTGGCCCAATTTCTTTGCGCGTCCACTGCCTTAGGTCTGCAGCCAGCTCATTGGTGGCACTAACACTTTCAACCAAAGTAACATAAGCATAAATGCCCTGACCCTTGATGTCGTGAGGATAGCCCACAACCGCGGCCTCGGCGACCTGTGGGTGCGCCACCAGCGCAGATTCTATCTCGGCAGTTCCCATTCGATGCCCGGAGACATTCAAAACATCATCAACGCGACCGGTGATCCAGTAATAGCCATCTTCGTCACGCCGTGCCCCATCACCAGTAAAATAGCGGCCGGGAAAGGTAGTGAAATAGGTCTCGATGAATCGCTGATGGTCGCGGTACACTGTGCGCATTTGGCCGGGCCAGGAATTTTGGAGACACAGGTTCCCGTCAGTCGCCCCCGTGAGCTCGTTGTTTTCTCCATCAACCAGCAAAGGTTTGATTCCGAAAAAGGGCCGGGTTGCCGAGCCGGGTTTTGTCACTGTTGCCCCAGGTAATGGCGTGATCAGGATGCCGCCGGTCTCAGTTTGGAACCAAGTATCCACAATTGGGCAACGACCATCGCCAACGACTTCATGATACCACATCCAAGCTTCTGGATTTATGGGCTCCCCAACTGTACCAAGCAGTCTTAGTGAAGACCTGTCACAGGTCTTGACTGGGGCGTCTCCCTCACGCATTAGCGCGCGTATAGCGGTTGGCGCCGTGTAAAATATGTTGACTTTGTGCTTGTCAACAACCTGCCAGAATCGTGAGCTGTTAGGGTGGGTAGGAACTCCTTCAAAAATCATGGTAATGGCACCATTTGCCAGCGGTCCATAAACGATGTAGCTGTGGCCGGTGATCCATCCAACATCTGCCGAACACCAGTAGATTTCACCATCATGATAGTCAAAGACATACTTATGTGTCATCGATGCGTACACCATGTAACCTCCGGTGGTGTGCAGAACCCCCTTGGGCTTTCCTGTCGATCCAGAGGTGTACAGAATAAACATCGGGTCTTCCGCATTCATCTCCTCAGCCGGACAATCCGCCGAGGCGACTGCCATCGCTTCATGATACCAGACATCGCGGCCCTCAACCCATTCGACAGACCCACCCGTTCGCTTGACAATGATTGACTTTGCGCAGTCAGGGCAGTTCTGCAATGCTTTGTCGGTGAACTGTTTTAGAGGAATGACCTTGCCGCCGCGAACGCCTTCATCGGCTGTGATCACCATGGTTGATTCACAATCGAGAATACGTCCTGCCAGCGCGTCAGGCGAGAAGCCGCCAAAAACGACCGAATGAACAGCCCCAATCCGCGCACAGGCCAGCATGGCAACTGCTGCTTCAGGAATCATCGGCATGTATATGGTTATGCGGTCACCCTTGGAGGCTCCATTGGCCTTGAGAACATTTGAAAATTTACACACCTCTTCATGGAGTTGCCGATAAGTGATAGCGCGGTGGTCCTTGGGATTGTCACCTTCCCAGATGATTGCTGTCTGATCCCCACGGGTGGCAAGGTGCCGGTCAAGGCAATTCGCCGCAGCATTTAAAGTACCATCAGCATACCAGCGGATGTGGAGATCGGTAGCGTCAAAGGAGACGTCACTGATTTGGCTGTAGGGCTTCATCCAGTCAATGCGCTGGCCCTGTTCGGCCCAGAAGGCGTCAGGATCGGCAAGTGATTTTTCGTAAAGTGCCTCGTATCCCTCATTGTCAATATGGGCATTTCTAGCCAATGCCTTGCTCGGCTCGAAAACAACGTTTTGACTCATTCCCTAATCCTCCGGTGATGATGGTGGACGTCCATTGCGTCCTGGTCCATTCTCTTAATGGCGGAAACATTTTAGACTGCCAGAGTGTCTGTCGGCAAGCCAGTCGGTGTTAGTCTATATCGTCTGGCTGTCTCGTTTGGATGGCCTTGTTTTCTATTATCTTAAGATCGTAAATGCCGCTGGTGTCTAGGATGGCGCGGCAAAGCGCACTGGAAAACCCTGCCCGTGCGAGCGATCCCATATGCCGGTGACGCGTTCTCTCGTCAGCCACTCCCTGAAAAAATGGTCCGAGCCGGCGGCGTCTGGCAAAATGGATAGCTGCCGCTAGTTCGGCATTTTGATGATCGGCGTCCGCGGTGCGGAGTGCTGTCGCAATCGCAGCGTCATCAAGAGCATGCTGGCGCAGTCGCTGGCGTATCGCCATGGTCGATTTCCCCTGTTGGCGCTGGCTGCGTGCCTGGCTTGCAGCAAAGGCGACATCGTCGATGTAGCCGAGACGCTGACATTTTTCAATGACGCGGGTCATCGCACCCACAACCTCTGCGGTTTCGGTGTTTGCAAGTTTTCTCTTGGCAAACCGGTTCAGCACCTCACGAAGCCGGTGCTCGGATGCGCTGTAGCGTCCGAGATAATGAACGGCCTTGTTCATTAGGCGTGTCTCGGTTTTCTCAATGTTCATGGGTCCAGCTGGGTTGGTTATTTTGCAGAGATAGCGAGATCTAGTATGCGGGCTGTTTTGCGAAGCCGCAAGGCCGGTTGCCAACCGATCTGGAGCCATTGCGCTTTTTTGCGCTTCTTCCTATGTTAGCGGCAATGATCGAAAAACATTATATTACTAAATCATCTCCATCCAACAGCGCAGCGGCGCCAACCCGCGATGACCAACGTTTCATTAGGCCAATACAAATTGATAAAATTAACTGGATCGGTCTGCAAACACTTTATTTGCGGGAAGTTCAGCGGTTCTTGAAGGTTGCCACGCAAACTCTTGCAGCACCGGTGATTACCTCGATTCTTTTCCTGATGGTCTTTTCCGTCGCTATAGGTGATCGTGCCGGCCTGTCGGGTGGGGTTGATTTCGTCTCATTTCTGATCCCGGGTCTTGTGATGATGACGGTGCTGCAGAATGCCTTTGCCAACACGTCTTCATCTATCGTGGTATCAAAGGTTCAGGGTAATATCGTGGATCTATTGATGCCTCCGCTGGGCCCAGGAGAGCTACTATTCGGTCTTGCCGCAGGCGGAATGACGCGTGGTATCTTGGTCGGTGTTTGTGCGGCGATTTGTCTTGCCGTTTTGGGTGGTCTAGGTTTGCCGAGTCAGCCCTTTGTCGCGATGGCCTTTCTATTTCTGGGTTCACTTCTGATGGCGCTTGTTGGAATTTTGGCGGGCATCAGGGCGAATAAGTTTGATGAAATGGCAGCCATTACGAATTTCATCATCCAGCCGCTGGCCTTTCTGTCTGGCACCTTCTACTCCATCAATAGATTGCCAGCACCTTTTGACACCATTGCCACCCTCAATCCCGTATTTTATATGATTGATGGGTTTCGTTATGGCATGATCGGCGTCGCTGACAGATCAATCGTGATCGGCTTGATAAGCCTGACTCTTCTGAATCTTGTTCTGGGTTACGTCTGTTACCGAGTGCTGTGCAGTGGATGGCGGCTTAAAAGCTGATTGAGCGCGATCCCCAAAGAGGGGGCTTTGAATGTGAATAGGGAAAAAAATGAGTGGCAATGAGCAGACAATCGGCATTTTACCTGTCCAGCAACTCCGACAGGCGATAGAGGCTGGAATCATTGCATCCGAAAATGACATCGAAGCAGCGCAAATTCAACCGGCCAGTCTTGACTTGCGCCTCGGCAAGGATGCTTGGCGGGTGCAGGCTTCCTTTTTGCCCGGGCGCGGCATGGGTGTGACTGATAAGCTTGAGAAATTTGCCATGCACCAAATTGACCTCAGTGATGGTGCAGTGCTGGAACGCGGCTGTGTCTATATTGTCAAGCTCCAGGAAGCGCTCTTCCTCCCCGCCGATCTGTCGGCAACGGCCAACCCTAAAAGCTCGACTGGCCGGCTTGATATTTTCACGCGCCTGATCACCGATGGTGCCGGTGAGTTTGAGGCTGTGGAAAATGGGTATGAGGGGCCGCTCTATGCTGAGATTTCACCGCGCACCTTCTCTGTTCTGGTTCGCGCTGGTTCGCGTCTGTCGCAGCTGCGCCTTCGCCGTGGACCTGCTATGATTTCCGACAATGCCATGCAGCAGTTGCAGGAGACCACCGGTCTGGTGCATGGCAGCGAGACGCCGGATATCCGTGATGGGGTGGGGTTGAGTGTCAATCTGCTGCCTGATGAGAAAAGCGGAATGATCGGATGGCGCGCGCGCAAACATGCCGGTCTAATCGACATCGACGCCCCTCACAGCTGTGCTGTCAACGCCTTTTGGGAACGGTTGACTGAGACTGATCTGGTCGCTGGTGGGTTGGTGCTAAATCCGGATGAATTCTACATTTTGGCAAGTCGTGAATTTGTCACTGTGCCGCATGGATATGCCGCCGAGATGCGCGCCTATGATACGCGCGTTGGCGAATTCCGGGCGCATTATGCGGGCTTCTTTGACCCTGGTTTTGGCATGGAGGAGCTTGGCGCTGGCCAGACCCGTGCGGTGTTAGAGGTGCGCTCGCATGACGTACCTTTTCTCATTGAGCAGGGGCAAACGGTGTGTCGGTTGGTTTATGAACCGATGGCAGAACGCCCCGTTGCCCTTTATGGCGATGCCAGTTTAACATCGAACTACCAGTCGCAGGGGCTTCGTCTCGCCAAACATTTCATTCAGCATTGACTCGGCCTTGTATTGAGGCACTGACCATTGATTTGTTCAAAGCACCATCCTTCTTGACATTTCATGTCAGAAAGGCCAAGGATTTTCTATAATTTTGGATTTACGCATAACCACCGGCGCTGTCAATTGACGGGTTGGTGGTTATGCCTTTTTGACCCGTTATCCGGTTTAACTCGACCGCCAAAGAGCCAGCACAACGCCAAATCAGATGATGACCACTTATTCCACTAAACCCCAGAGAACCTCCACTGACTATTCTGCCGATAGTGCGGTCATGGAGACTTATGGTCGCGCTGAAATCGCCTTTACCAAAGGTGAGGGATGCTGGCTGATAAGCGAGGCGGGCGACCGCTATCTGGACTGCGCCAGTGGGATTGCGGTGAATACGCTTGGTCATTCACATCCCGCTCTTGTTGAAGGTTTGCGTGATCAAGCTGGCAAATTATGGCACACGTCAAACCTCTACCGTATTCCTGGTCAGGAGCGCGTTGCTAAGAAACTGGCAGAGCTGTCAGGGCTGGATCAGGTTTTTTTCTGCAATTCAGGTGTTGAGGCAACAGAAGCTGCGGTGAAGATTGCGCGACGTGCCTCGTATGAGCGGGGTGAGTCTGACAGAATGACCGTTCTCTGCGCTTCTGGCGCGTTTCATGGGCGCACCATTGGAATGCTTGCAGCTACTGACAGGCCTGCATTTCGGACCGGCTTTGGGCCGATACCTGATGGGTTTGAACATGTCGCTTTCGGCGACTTGAAAGCCCTGCGCGATGCGCTGGGATCGCATATCGCCGCGGTGATGATTGAGCCAGTTCAAGGCGAGGGTGGTGCCCGCAATGTGCCGGAGGGCTATATCGAGGGTGTGCGTGCGGCCGCTGATGAATTTGGTGCCCTGGTGATTGCCGATGAGGTTCAGGCTGGCATCGGCCGGACAGGTACCCTGTTTTCGTTTGAGCCCTATGGTGTCAGGCCGGATATCATTGCGCTTGCCAAGGGTCTTGGCGGTGGCTTTCCTGTTGGTGCCGTGATTGCCAGCAAGATGGTGGGTGACGCCATGACACCAGGCACGCATGGTTCCACATTTGGCGGCAATCCGCTGGCTATGGCAGCAGCGGAGGTTATTCTTGAAACGCTGTCTTTACCCGGCTTTATGGAAGACGTTCGCCGGCGGGCCGACCGCCTCGAAGAAGGGTTGATGGCTATAGCTGGACAGCATCCAGACAAGATTGCCGAAATAAGGGGCCGTGGATTTCTGCGCGGGATGCGCCTTCACCAGACCTCAGAAGTTGGGGTGCTCGTTGCGGCGCTTCGTGAGCGTGGGATGCTAACCGTTCCCGCGGCAGAAAATACTTTAAGATTGTTGCCGCCATTGGTGATTAGCGATGAGGAAATTGGCATTGCCCTTGATCTCATGGCGCTGGCGCTGGCGGATTGTGCATGACGGCTACATAAGACAATAAAAAGGAAGACGGAACATTCAGATGCGACATTTTCTCGATATCAAGGATTTTGATGCCAAAACATTGCAGGCCATTCTTGATGATTCGCGCTCCCTGAAAACGACGCTGCGGTCAGGCGGAAAACACCCGCAGCCCCTTGCTGGAAGATCTGTCGCTATGATCTTTGAAAAACCATCGACTCGGACCCGCGTTTCCTTTGAGGTTGGTATTTCCCAGCTTGGCGGCTCACCGATAATTCTGTCAACCGGTGACATGCAGTCGGGGCGTGGCGAGACGATAGAGGATACGGCGCGAGTGCTGTCGCGCTATGTCGATGCGATCATGATACGATGTTTCAGTCATCAGCAGCTACTAGATTTGGCATCGCATGCCACTGTTCCCGTGATCAACGGTCTGACGGAACGGTCTCATCCCTGTCAGATAATGGCCGATCTGCAGACCATGATTGACTGCCATGGTCCATTAGAAGGGCAGAGTGTCACCTGGTTTGGTGATGGCAACAATGTTCTTGTGAGTTTGATCGAGGCGGCTGTGCTGTTTAAATTTGAACTGAGAATCGCCTGTCCTGATGGCTATTCACCATCAACTGAGCTGCTTACTTGGGCCCAGGCGCAGGGAGGTGACATCACCCTGCATGATGACCCAATCGAGGCAGCGCGAAACAGCCAGACGCTGGTTACGGATGTGTGGATTTCAATGGGTGATGACGAAGGTACGCGGATGCAGGATTTTGCGCCCTATCAGGTGAATGCCGATCTGATGAAAGTGGCTGCGGGTGATGCGGTCTTCCTACACTGTCTTCCCGCCATCCGTGGTCAGGAGGTTGCCGCAGAGGTCATCGATGGGCCGCAGTCCGTGGTCTTTGACGAAGCTGAAAACAGATTGCACGCGCAAAAGGCTGTGCTGGCATGGTGTTTTGCTGCCAATTGATGGTTTTGGTGGACGCATGTCTGGAGCTGTGCAGAAAATTCCAGATAACCAGAGAAGCTCAAGGATAGTTTGCATGACCGTAACGCCGTTGTCAGATGCGCAGATCATTCCCTTTTACCTCACCAGTGGCGCGGAAAATGTTGCTCTGATCAGGGGACGAATTGCTTCGGTTGGCCAGCCAGCCACGACTATTCTGCAGCGCCATGCCTATCCTCCTGCCATTGCGAAGATACAAGCTGAGGCATTGGCTTTGACCGCATGTCTGGCGAGTACGCTCAAATTTCACGGGATCTTCACCTTGCAGGCAAAGGGCGATGCGCAGGTCAAAACCCTGCTTGCCGATATGACCTCGGACGGTGATTTGCGAGGTTATGTAGCCTTTGATGCGGATGCAAAAAGCTCTGATGACGCCATCGCAAATTTGCCGTCAAATGTTCCGGAGTTGATGGGGTCTGGCCATATCGCCTTCACCATTGATGAGGGCGCAACCGGTGGAAGATATCAGGGTATCGTCGATCTTAAGGGTGCTACACTTAGTGATACTGCGACCGCATGGTTTGCCAATTCTGAGCAGCTTGACACATTGTTTGTGGCAGCTTCGCAACAGCAAGGTGAGCAATGGCAGGCAAACTCCATGATGCTGCAACGGATTGCTGCCAAGGGCGGCGAGAATGGCTCGGCTGCCGATTTGGATCTCAGCGATGATGCCTGGCATACAGCCAAGACTCTCATGGAGTCCGTGCAGTTTGATGAAATGGTTGATCCGCGCCTCGGCCCCGAGGCGTTGATCTTCAGGCTGTTCAATTCCATGGAACCTCATGTGGCCCCAGCCCGCGAGGTGCGAGATAAATGCCGCTGCAGTCCGTGGCGGGTCGAAAACATGCTAGGACAGCTTGATCCGGCAGATATCAAGGATTTGGCGAATGCAGCCGGTTATGTTGAAATTACCTGCGAATTCTGCAAGATAACGCGAAAAATTCACATTGATGAGATTGGCACGGCGCTAGCGCCGCAGTGATGGGTTGGCGGGTTTGGTTTATCGGCGTAAATTCGGCTGTGGATTTATTTTCTTTCATGCCGCATTCTTGAAACGACAGAATGGGAGGCTAAAAATGCGGCTCGGCTATCTTATTATCATGGTTGTGATGGGGTCGGTGACAGCATGTGGAACCTCAACCAACGGAACAAAAGCCCCGCCAAAATTTGACAGTAGTGGCTATGCCGCGTTTGCCATGAATGCCCGCCGCCTAGAAATTGTCGAAAACTGGCAGATGCCGATGGAAGCACCCTATATTGGTCATTTCCAGACACCTTATCCGAGCAATATTGTCGCTAATTGGGCGGCAAGCGTGTTGCAGCCGGCAGGCGGCAGTGGCGAACTGATTCTCGACATATCAAAAGCATCTGTGACAAAGGAAAAGCTACCTCGCGAGACTAATCTGCAGGGTATTCTCTCGGATCAGCAGGATACCAAAATCAGGGTCGAATTAGTGGCCCGTCTGATGTGGCTACAACCTGTTGGTGGAGCCAAAGCGATGGTAAACCTCTCGGCAAGCCACTCAAAAACCACACCAGAATCTTCAACGCCAAATGAGTTTGACAAGGCAGTCAAGGAAACCTTGCTGCTGGCCCTAGCGGCGCTTGACAGGCAGGCGCGCGAGGAGTTGCAGAAGATCGATAATATAATTCTGCGTTAACGGCTCCAGAACGCTGGTGTCAACATCACCAAAACGGTAAACAGTTCTAGGCGTCCAAGTAGCATTCCAAACGCCATAACCCATTTTGCCGCATCAGGTACATTCGCGAAATTGCCATTGGCGCCGATCAGATTGCCAAGCCCTGGTCCTACGTTGCTGATCGACGTAGCCGCTCCAGAAAGAGCGGTGACGAAATCAAGCCCCATCATCCCCAGAAGGATGGCCAGAAGAACGAAGCACAGAATATAAAGGTAGAAGAAGCCCATGACCGAATCCATGACCTCTGGTGCGACCGGACGTTTGTTGTAATATGCGAGAACCACGGCATGCGGACGAAGCAGGCGGCTAATCTGCACTCTTGCTGTTGTCGCTAATACCTGTAGTCGGAACACTTTAATGCCGCATGTTGTTGACCCACCACACCCGCCAATGAACATGGCGATCAGAAGTAGCGTGGAGGCAAACCCGCCCCATGCTGAAAAATTGGCACTAGCATATCCGGTACCAGATATGATCGAAACGGCATTGAAACTTGATTGCCTGATGGCTGTGCCAAGTGGCATACCGGATATGTTAAGATGCCAGCAAAGAAGGCTGACAACCGCAAATAGGAGCGCCAAAAACCAACGGACCTGTGGGTCCTGCAGAAGTGATTGCCAGCCACCGCGAACCATCGCCAGATAGTGGGCAAATGGCAGACTGCCCACTATCATTCCTGCGATGACAATCCATTCGATCGCGACCGAGTCAAAAGCGCCGATAGAGGCTGTTCTCGTTGAATATCCCCCTGTAGCGATGGTTGTCATGGCGTGCGCCACAGCGTCAAAAACTCCCATGCCTGCAAGGGAGAGCATGGTTGCCCAGGCGGCCGTCAAAAACGCATAAACGAGTCCAATACCGCCTGCAAGCTGCGCGGCCCGAGGCACGACTTTTTCTGCCCTGTCGTATGACTCGGTGCGGAACAGCTGCATTCCACCAACTGACAGCATTGGCAAAACAGCCATCGCCATTACCACAATGCCAACGCCTCCCAGCCATTGAAGCAACGCCCGCCAGATTAGAATGCCGTGTGACGCTGCCTCGATATTTTTCAAGACGGTTGATCCGGTCGTGGTGATGCCCGACACCGACTCAAAAATTGCGTCTGTGGGGCTGAGTGCCAACTCACAAAACATGAAGGGAAAGGAACCGAAAACACCGATAAGAAGCCAGGATCCGTTCGTGAGCAGAAATGCCTGTTTGAGGCCCAAATCGAAAGGTTCGCGCTGTGATGTGCTTAACCATACGGCAACACCAACAAAGGCAGTTAAAAGGGAAGAAACGGCAAATACTTGCCAATCATCTGAACCAACATAAAGATCTATCGCCATTGGGATCAGCATTGCCGCCGCAAGCATGGTCGTCAGCAGACCAAGGATATTTAACACAGGTGCTAGTCGCATTCTTTAACCGCCAACGGGCATGGACATGGGAAGATGTTAACACTGATCAAGCCGAAGATGCAAAACACCTATACAGCCTGAGCTGTGAGCAACAGCCAAACGCATTTGATTCGAGATGTGATCAGCCCAGCTTTGTCTGTTCAAAAAACCGTCTGCGCAGGTCACTATCCGACTGAAACACACCGGTAAAACGTGTGGTTACCATCGAGACATCTGGTTTTCTGACGCCGCGTGTTGTCATGCACTGGTGCTGCGCATCAATCAGCATAGCCACACCATGTGGACGCAGTTCGGATTGGATACATTCTGCAACCTGCGCCGTCAGCGTTTCCTGCGTTTGCAGCCGGCGGGCAAAACTGTCCAGAACGCGGGCAAGTTTTGATATGCCAACGACGCGGCGATCAGGCATATATGCAATATGGGCAACCCCAAGAATTGGGACCATATGATGCTCGCAATGGCTTTCCAGCCTGATGTTGCGCAACATTACCATGTCATCATAGCCCTCGACTTCTTCAAAGGTGCTGCCCAGCAGGGACGCTGGATCTTCATTATAGCCTATACAGAATTCCTTCCAGGCGCGTGCCACGCGCCCAGGTGTTCCAATTAAACCCTCGCGGGTGGGGTCATCACCGGCCCATCGCAACAGCACTTCAACTGCGGCTTCGGCCTCGGACCGTGTGGGTCCTGCGTCGCCATGCGCCTTGCTTGGCGTTCCGGCTTTCAGGGTTTTCGTGTCGCTGTCATCGTAGGGAGTCATTACCACACACCTATTGGCTGTTCGTCTGCCTGATGGGTCTCTTTGCTTTTTTATGGCTAATCTACAGGTCAAAAGCAACTCAATATGGCGCAAAAACGAAGTGTGTTAACGATCATCGACCTTGTGAGAGGTAGTCAATCCAAGAATTTTTCTTGATGCTGGTCTCTGATTGGTAGCAATTTATGGAGAAACACCGAATGTGCGATGTGATCGTCAAACCATGGATATCGGGGTTGAACATTTCAGCCTGACGCGTTATATCCCGCGCACTGGCGCAATGAATGTTTTTACACCATGGTCCCTGCCTCGCCGGCGATGGCTAATTTTGTTGCCAAAAGGGATATTCACGCAACAGTGACAAACACAAAAAAGGAGTTTACCCATGCGAATGACAAATTTTGCTGGCAAGACAGTTGGCCTCATGGTGGCCAGTGGCTTTGATGAGGCCACTTTTATTGCAATTCAAAAGGCGATGCTGGTGGCAAATGCAAAATTGAAGATCATTTCAAGTGACGCTGGTCTGACCAATGCTTGGAACGGGACCGGCTGGGGTATGTCCTATCCTGTAGACGCAACGCTCTCGACAACACTTGCAGTTGATTATGATGCCTTGATAATTCCACGAGGCGATCGCCATATCGAAAAACTCTCAACCGAGGTTCATGCCAAGCGGATCTTGCGGGCGTTTCTTCGCGAAAAGATGCCCGTGCTCATCCTTGCCGATGCAATCAAGATCCTTGACATTGTCGATATGGGCTACCCTGAATTTGTCAATGGCGCAAACGCTGCCCGTAGTGAAAACCTGGCTGCTACCAACACGGAGGACATCGTTGTTGGTCTTGATATGTTAAACGAGATTATGCTCGACGGTCAGGACGAAAGCCGCGCTGCCTGATAAGGCGGTGCAGGCACGCGTTCGTGAGGTAGACTGCGTTATGGATGACAGTCAAACACAGACGAAGCTAACGTCTCCATGCATCTCAGTCTGCCAGATGGATGAGGCTAATCGGCTGTGTCTTGGGTGTTGTCGGACACGCCGGGAGATTGCCGCCTGGCCAGGTATGTCAGCAGAAGAACAAAGTGTTCTGCTGAGCGAATTGCGGACAAGACGTGCCGCTGTGACCGGTGTGTGGCGGCGGGCAGCGCGTCGACCAACCAGACAGGTTAACAAAGACAGCTAGTGAAACATTCAGCACTTGATAGAATGTTTGCGGGAAAAGAATTTTTTGGCCGATGGTGCCACCGGTACTGACCTATTGATGCGAGGTTTGGAAACTGCCTTTCCGCTTGAGTGGTGGAATGTCGAGTAACCGGATGATATTATCGGCTTTCACCCTTCGTTTTTTTTGGCCATTGCTGATCCGTTGCTGACCAATTCATTTGGAGGCCTTGCATTGCGTTTCAAGGTATATGAGGCGCATGACCGTGTCGCCGAAACCAACACCGTTGTTGCACGTCTTGCTCGTATGGCGGCTGATGCTGTTGTGGACAGGCAGGGGTGCCGTCTGGTTGTCACTGGTTCGATGGGTTCGATTGGTGAGTTGTTTGAGCTGATGGGTTGGTTGACCCGTTAAACAACCTGGGATGCTTTTGGGTCACATGCGAGCACTCTTGCTGATGGTTGCGTGGACATGTTGTGGATTGAAACTATTTCCAACACCAAGGAAGTCGCCACTGCACTTAAAGTCGGCAAAAGCAACCGATTTGCCGGTTGTGGCAACTACGACCTTTGATACGGCGGCGATGCAACAGGTACTAGGCCAACTTTGGACCGACATTCCTGAAAATCTGGGTGATGCCGGTCGTCACAAATCTTGGCGGAGCTGTCGGAAATGACGCCGCAACGCAAATTCTGACACTACTTACGCCCCGACGAAATGCCGGTTGCAGTCTCGGTTCATAATTTGCATACTGCGCCAGTTTTTATGTCCCTTATGGATCTTTTCTGGAGCCATGACCATGCATGCTTACCGTTCCCACAATTGTGTTGAATTAGCTGAGGCCAATGTTGGTGAAAAAGTCCGGCTGTCGGGCTGGATCAACCGCAAGCGTGATCACGGTCAACTGGTTTTTGTTGATTTGCGTGATCATTATGGTCTGACCCAATGTGTCATCGACTCCTCGGACGCCTGCTTTGAAATGGTTGAGGCAACCCGACTTGAGTCAGTTGTGACAGTGACGGGTGAGGTGTTGAAACGGAGTGACGAGACCATCAACACCAGCTTGCCGACAGGTCATATTGAAGTGCGGATTGAGAAATTTTCGGTTCAGTCGGCGGCGGATACCTTGCCGTTGCAGGTCAATTCAGATGAGAACTCGGGTGAGGAAACGAGATTGCGGTATCGTTTTCTTGATCTTCGTCGTGCGCGCCCACACGGCAATATCATGCTGCGCGCCCAGATCATCCAGTCAATTCGGGCTCGAATGGTCGCCCTCGGCTTCACAGAGTTCCAGACCCCCATTCTAACAGCCTCTTCTCCCGAGGGAGCGCGTGATTTTCTTGTGCCAGCAAGGCTGCATCCAGGAAAATTTTACGCGCTGCCGCAGGCACCCCAGCAGTTCAAACAGCTGATTATGGTGTCTGGCTTTGACCGCTATTTCCAGATCGCCCCCTGTTTTCGTGATGAGGATAGCCGTGCAGATCGCAGTCCGGGTGAATTCTACCAACTTGACCTTGAGATGAGCTTCGTCGAACAGCAGGATGTTTTTGATGCAGTCGAACCTGTTATCAGAGGGGTGTTTGAGGAATTTTCTGATAAGACCATCGACAGTAAGTTTGTACATATTCCCTATGCGGAATCAATGCTCAGATTTGGCAACGACAAGCCGGACTTGCGAGTGCCTTTCGAAATCACCGATGTAACCGAGATTTTCCGAGATTCGGGGTTTTCAATTTTTGCCAAGAATGTGGAAAATGGTGCTGTTGTGCGTGCCGTGCCTGGCCCAAAGTGCGGCAGCCGGGCCATCGCTGACAGGATGAATAGCTGGGCGCAGGCCGAAGGGGCCCCTGGCATGGGCTATATCATTTATGGCGATGGAGAGGCCAGAGGTCCGGTGGCAAAGGCGCTTGGTGCAGAGAAGGCAGAAGAGATTCGCGTGGCCGTTGGTGTAGGTGATGGTGATGCTGTGTTTTTTGCCTGCGCTACGGCCACTGAGGCGGCAAGCCTGGCTGGACGTGCCCGACTAAAGATTGGCGAGGATCAGGGCCTGATCGATCCGGACTGTTTCAAATTTGCTTGGGTTGTTGATTTTCCAATGTTTGAATTGGATGAAGTGACAGGTAAGATTGATTTCTCGCACAACCCCTTTTCCATGCCGCAAGGAGGGATGGAGGCGCTGGAAAACATGGACCCACTCGAAATCAAGGCGTGGCAATATGACCTTGTGTGCAATGGCGTCGAACTATCCTCCGGGGCGATCCGGAATCATCTGCCTGAAGTCATGTACAAGGCCTTTGAAATTGCCGGCTATGATAACAGCGTTGTTGATGAGAAATTTCCAGCAATGATTAATGCTTTCCGCTTTGGCGCGCCACCGCACGGCGGCATTGCCCCCGGCATAGACCGAATTGTTATGCTAATTGCGGATGAGCCTAATATTCGTGAGGTTATCTTGTTTCCGATGAATGGTAAGGCCGAGGACCTAATGATGTCCGCGCCGTCAGAAGTGGAGGATGTCGCCCTCGCTGACTTGCACATCCGGCGTGTGCCGGTTATCAAGTCGCAAAGCGACTAGCACGACACCGCCACCGGTAAGAGCGCCGTTGCGTCAGCGATTGCGGGCAAGCCCGTGCGAAAGCCATACCACACTGCCAAGTAAAATCACGGCACCTGCCTGGTGCAGGCCACCGAGAGCCACGGGTACGCCGTAGAGCAAAGTGGTGATACCTAACAGGAATTGCACTGAAACTGCCACCATCGCAAAATAGGCCGGACCGCTGCTAAGATTAGTCTTTTTTGCATTAAACGTTAGGCCTAGAACGGCTACGACGGCCAAAACTGCGATCCATCTGTGATGGAACTGCGCCGATGCTGGGTTTTCAAATGGATCAAAAAGACCCTGTTCACCATATTCTATCGGGATCATTCCTGACCCCATCAGCGGATATTCATTGTAGAGAAGACCAGCATCCATGCCGGCGACCAGAGCGCCCGCCAGAATTGTCAGCCCAACAATGCCGATGGTCGCCGCTGTTTGACCGCGCGGCAATGGTGATCTACCATCGCGAATATCCAATGCTGTCCAAATAAGCATTCCGAAAATCAAAAGTGCTATGCCAAGATGTGTTGCGAGGCGATATTGCGACACGCTGGCTTCTTCGCTGAGACCGGATTTTACCATCCACCACCCAATGACACCTTGGAAACTGCCAAGAACCAAAAGAAAAAGAAGACGGGTGCCGAAACCGGATGGTATCCGCCCCATCACCCAGAAGCCGAGCAGAGGCAGGGC
>CACHEI010000002.1 GCA_902578815.1 uncultured SAR116 cluster alpha proteobacterium
CTATATCCAGGCTCACCACGCGGGCTATCAGAAGAAATGCGATATGCGCTGGCAGACCTGGTGGGATGTGACCAGCAGAGCTTTCTGGGGTTAAACAAGTTCAAGCCGCAGGTTAATGCTACACTTGACAACAGCGCGTTGGCGCTAGACAAAACTTCAGCCTCAAGTTTTCACGACCCAGACAAAGCTGAGCGGCATACCATGACCGACATAACCACCATAACACGTACCAACATTGTTTTCATGGGCAACACAGCAAGCGCTAGCTTTGGCACGCTAAATGACGGTGAGGCTAGGAAAGATGCGGGCAGTGATAGCAGCTTTGCCATGCCGGTCGAGATGCTGCGCATGATCACACCAACACCGAGCGCTGGGCTGAGGCTGATCATGATCAGCGGTGACTCAATGTCTCCAATACTTGGACATGGCGATGTCGTGATGGTCGACTGCACGAAGACACAGCCCTCACCGCCGGGGATCTTCATCATCAGTGATGGCATCGGGCTGGTCGCCAAGCGGTTAGATCTGGTGCCTGCAGGGCAACCGCAGATGCCGCGGCTGACCTCAGAAAATGGCATCTATAAGAATTATCAGCGGCGAATCGACGAGGTCCATATCTTTGGCCGGGTCGTCTGGTTCTCCCGACCGCTGTAGCCAACCGCAGCAAGTATGGTTAGTAAATCAGCACGACAGCACCCTTTGCAAAGCCATAGCAAGCAGGACGGAAAGCAAAGGCCTAAAAAACATCGTGAATCCAGCCGCAGGCGCCGTAGTGTAGCCCGTAGGGCGGGCCGGTTGCCAATAAACGCCGCTCCCATTGAGGTGAAAATTAGTCATATTGGTAGGCAAGGCGACGGCGTCGGTACAGCCAGCTATACGCAGAATGATAAAAACCGTCAGCACAAGGTCTTTGTTCCGGCCAGCCTGCCAGGCGAACGAGTTCTAGCACAGCCGCTGAGCCTGAACGCGCAAGGTATCCGCGCCCGACTGATCGAATTGATCGAACCAGCAGCGGCGCGGCGCGCGCCTTCATGTCAGGCCTTTCCAGCCTGTGGCGGCTGCCAGTTCCAGCATTGGAAAGAAGCGGAAGTTGGGATTTGGAAACAGATGCAGGTCACAGACATTGTCGAACGCGCAAATATCTGGCCGGGACGAATGCGCCAACTCTGCGTCGTGCCGCTGTACAGCCGGCGGCGCGCCACCTTTCATCTGAAAAGACTGGCCAATGGTGTTGCCGCCGGTTTCAACGAGCGTCAGGGACCGCAAATCATAACGCCGAAAAGCTGCGTCGTGCTACATCGTGAACTGATAGCGTTTCTGGATGAGTTGAGGGCTTTTGCCTTACGCGAGTTTCCCATCGGTTGCAGCATCGATGCGCAGGTCAACCAGCTGGATCAGGGATTGTGTGTGCAACTTCACGCCACTGATTACGGGGTCGGTTTTGAGAGCATGCCGGCCCTGCTAGCGACACTTGGTAGCTGGGCTAGGGAGACCGGACTAGCGCGACTGTCGGTGGTAACAGGTGCAAAAGTAGCACACACGACCCATTGCGCTGCTCAAGCGATGCCGCTCTATGCGCCAGTGCCGCCGACAATTTGCTTTGGTGGGATTGCAGTCACTCCGCCGCCAGGGGCCTTTCTGCAAGCAAGTCTTGAGGGGGAGGCAGAATTGCAGGCATGCGTTGAAGAAGGGGTTGATGGCGCGCAGTCTGTGGTCGACCTGTTTGCCGGAGTTGGCACGCTAAGCCTGCCGCTAGTGGCAAAGGGTGTGAAAATTCTCGCAGTCGAGCAGGACCGCGCGGCGCTTGCCGCGCTGAAAAACGGGGCCGATGCCGCCGGGTGCGGCGGGCAGGTGGCCGGGCGGCTGGCTAATCTGAGGAGTGCGCCGCTGACGGCGGCCGAGCTTGCCAAATTTGACGCAGTAATCCTCGACCCACCACGCTCCGGTGCCAGCGCCCAATGCGCCATGCTAGCTCGCAGTCACGTGCCACGCATCGTCATGGTGTCTTGCAACCCAGCGAGCTTTGCCCGCGATGCGGTGCTGCTGGACCATGGTGGCTATTGCTGTGACTGGTTACAAGTGATCGACCAGTTCCGCCTGAACAACCATATCGAACTGGTGGCCCAGTTCAGCCGCATATAAAGACCAGGAGATTTCAAAGGCAAAGAATGAAAAAAAGATCACTTAGCATCAAGGGCCATATGACTAGCATCTCTATGGAGGATGAATTCTGGCAAGAGCTTGGCCAAATTGCAAAAGCGCGCGGTGTCTCAGTGGCCAGCCTTGTCGGCGAGATTGATAGCAGGCGGACAGGTGGCTTGTCATCAGCAATCCGGCTTTTTGTGCTGACTACGGTCAAAAGTGGCGACGGCGGCAGCGTTTAGGGCGCTTGCAGGACAGTGTATTGGTCGGTAAATTAATGATGTTGGTGGGGTGACCGCATGGCTAGCAACAGCAACAGCTTTTTGGCGCACCAACATAAGAATTTGCACCGTTGGTATGGAAAGGATGGGCAGAATGAAGATCGCAATCCTGCAGACAGGAACGACCAACCCGGCAATGCCCTCTATTTTTCAGGATTATCCGGCACTATTCACCGACATGTTTGCCAGCGACCCGCGTGCCACACAGCACAGCTTTGCGCCGGTAGCGGTTTTCGATGGCGATATACCGCCCGCTGTCGATGCCTATGACGCTTATATCATCACCGGGTCAAAGCATGGGGTTTATGACGATCTGCCATGGATTGCCCCGCTGATGACCTTCATCCGCGCCGCGCATGACGCCGACGTTCCGATGGTTGGCGTGTGTTTTGGGCATCAGATCATTGCACATGCGCTTGGAGGTTATGCAGCAAAGTCAAACCGGGGATGGGGTCTTGGCATTCACAAAGTTAAGCTGCATGACCATCCAGACTGGATGCCGGCCGATGACGATATCCGGCTGATCCATATCCATCAGGACCAGGTTGAGACGTTGCCGCCGGGCGCGCAATTGATTGGCAGTAATGAGTTCTGTCCGAATGCGATGTTCGTAATCGGTGACAGTGTGCTGTGCGTGCAGGGGCATCCCGAATTCACAATTGCCTATATCGACCAGCTGATGCGGGTGCGCGCTGATGTGTTTGATTCAGAAACGCTTGAAAGCGCGCAAGTGAGCCTTGAGGACGGCCATGATGGTGCGCGTTTTGCCAGCTATATCCTATGCTTTCTGAACGCACATCAGCACCGTCAGGCGGCTGCCTGAAATGGAGCGCGGGGGATGTGGATGCCTGCTTCTAACAGACAGTCGCTGATGCGCAGGACGCTGAAACTCTGGGAGCAGGGGCGATGAGTCTGGTTATGGGATTGGATACCGGCGGCACCTACACCGATGCGGCACTGCTGGATGCGGCGGACGGACAGGTGCTAGCCACCGGCAAGGCGCTGACGACGCACAAGGATTTGTCGATCGGGCTTGGCGACGCCATCGCCCGGGTTCTGGACGCCTACACGGCAAGAGCCGGCCAACCGCAGTCGGCGGGTGGCGGCAAGCCGAGTGACATCGGGCTTGTCTCGCTATCTACTACGCTGGCGACAAATGCTGTTGTAGAGGGTGTTGGCGGGCGCATTGGGCTGGTGATGATTGGCTTTGAGGAGGCAGTACTTGAACGCGCCGATCTGGCACGCGCACTGGGCCAGGACCCAGTGGCTTTCATCAATGGCGGACACAGCCCCGATGGTGGCGCGCAGACGATGCTTGACCGCGATGCGCTGCGCGACACGGCGGCAGCCTTGGGTAATGAGGTGTTAGCCTTTGCGATTGCCGGACATTTTGCCACGCGCAACCCGGAACATGAAATTGCGGCGCGTGACCTGCTACGCGAGCTGACTGGTTTACCAATCACCTGCAGCCATGAGCTGTCATCAGCGCTTGGCGGCCCGCGGCGTGCCTTGACAACGGTGCTGAATGCACGGCTGATCAATTTGCTGGAACGGCTAATCGAGGCGACGGAAGCGATTATGACGGAACGGGGGCTGACCTGTCCGTTGATGGTGGTCAAGGGTGATGGCTCGCTGCTGCATTCCGATTTTGCCCGCGCGAGACCGGTGGAAACAGTACTCTCCGGTCCAGCTGCCAGCCTGTCGGGCGCGGCCTTTCTGGCTGGAACAAACACCGCACTTATCGCCGATATCGGCGGCACGACAACCGACATCGCATTTCTGCAGAATGGCGCGCCACGCCTGCGTGCCGAGGGGGCGCTCGTCGGCGGCTGGCAGACGATGGTTGAGGCGGCGGAGATTCGTACATGTGGGCTGGGAGGTGACAGCGAGGTGCGGGCAATCACCCGGCAACGCGCGGGTGGCGTGACAATTGGCCCACGCCGAGCAGTGCCGTTGGCGCTATTGGCAACGCAGCATCCAGCGGTCATTGCCAATATGGAGGAACAGCTGCAGCTGTTGGTTCCAATGCAGACCGATGCCCGCTTTATCTTTCCCTTGATGCCCGACGGCGTACCAGGCTGGCTGACTCGCTCAGAGACAAGGCTAGCGCAGAAAGTCATCCAGATGGGACCAACACCTATTGCCGAAGTCGCCGCAACGCAGCTGGCGCTTGGCGCGGTCGACCGGCTGATCAGCCGGGGGTTGTTAGGGTTAGCAACCTTTACCCCTACCGATGCTGCGCATGTCACAGGTGCCTTCACCGACTTTGATGTGCGAGCGGCCGAGCTTGGTGCAGAGTTGATAGCGCGACAGAAAACTGGCCTAGGCAAGGCGCTTGCCGCTGATGGCCGAACGCTGGCAGCGATGACGCTTGCCACCTTGCATCAACAATCGGGGCTGGCGCTGATGGATGCGGCACTAGCGCATGACGGCTATGGCGAGGAGCAGGCAAGTCGAACGCCTCTGCTTGCAACACTGTATGAGCAGTATCTCAAAGGCATCATTAAGCCGCATTACACGGACAAACAAAACGCGGGGATGGGAGATGCGGAAGTGGGAACAGAGAGGATGGTCACCACACATGTGGCTGGCACCATCACTGCTAGCGCGGCGCCGCTGGTGAGCATCGACATGCAGCTGGAAACCAACTTGGTGGCGCTTGGTGCCTCTGCAGCAACTCATTATCCGCATATTGCCCAGATGATGGGAGTCGCCGTCAACGTGCCGGAACATGCCGATGTGGCCGGCGCAGTTGGCGCGGCCGTTGGCTCAATCCGCCAGCGCGTTATGATTTCCATAACCGCCCCAACTGACGGCAAGTTCCGCGTACATCTGCCCGACGGGCCCATTGACCTCAACGTGCAGGAGGCCGCACTCCAGGAAGCGCGCAATGCGGCTAAGCAACTGGCGCATGACCGGGCTAGCAGCGCTGGCGCCAGCACCATTGAGGTGGTGATTGCAGAGGATGTGCGGGTGGTCCAGCTTAGCCCCAAGAAAAAGCTTTTTATTGAGGCTTTTGTGCATGCCACCGCAAGCGGCCAGCCGAGCTGATATTTTCATCAGCCAAAATGTGGAGTCCTTAAAATCGTCGGCGCAGCCTTTGACATAAAAGAAAAATTACTTCAAGCCTGTACGACAGAGCATAACGTTTTTTGCCTCTATTTTTTCCCAGCGTTCGCAGCCCAAGGCAAATCCGATGGGGTCTGGACCTAGGGGCGACTGAAGCGAGACGCATATCAGGCGCGTATATGTAAGCCATTGGCATCAAAGGCCGGGCCGTCTAGAACTGTTACCCCCCACATCTCACCCAGAATCTCGGCGGCAAGCTGTTTTCCCGGCGTGGCGCACTTTTTGCTGACATAACCTATCGCTATCGACTGGCCAACGCGGTGCGCGTGGCCATCCGATGAACCATAGCCAACTGCAACACCATCGCGCAGGATCGCCTCGTCGTTCGACATATAGATGCCGTCAACGGCGATAGTCATTGTAACAAGACGGCGTTTAGCACTTGCAGAGCGCGCCAAAAGGCTAGCATCACTTCCGACAAAATCGCGGCTCCAGTCAATGAATGAACAAAGGCCAAATTCAATTGCTGTAAAGTCAGGGCGAAATTCTAACCAGCAGGCGCCCCACCCCTTGTCCAGCCACATGCTCATCAGCGCGCGGGCGCCATACCACCGATAGCCAACTCACCAGAAGCTGATGCGGTTCAGGATCACCGGAACAGCAGCGACAAAAGTCTGGCGCAAATCAGGGAGTCTGAGCGCTTTCGGGCCAACATCATCACGTGTGATGCGGGCCAAAAGGTCGGGTGATTTCAGACCCGACAGCGCAATGCCATGCCAGTCATCCTAGACATTTCTACAACTGATATCATGCGTGCAGTGTTTCTTAAACCAATGACGATGCGCTTCCTGAATCGCGCCGGAGCCGAACAGCATGAAATGATCAGCAGCAAGACAGCTAATTGTCGGATCGCCATAAAGCCGGCCCTTCGGCGTCAGCATCGGGGTAAGCATAAGCCGCCCCGGCTCCAGGATTTGACTGGCAAGCATATATTCCAAATAGCACGAGCACCAACACCACGAAATTCATGCTTGGCAAAATTGGCAATCTTAATACCACCAAAGGCAGTCTGGACGGCTTGGACTTCACACGCGACATAATTACGGCTGCGGCTGCACCCAAAGGTTGGCTCTTCGTGTGCCTCAGCAGGGCCGTCTGCAAACCACAGCGCACGCTCAAGGCCAAAACCCTGGCCCATCAGCGCGCCCTGCGCCTACAGCCGGTCATGCAGCACGGTGGTTTTCTGCAACCACCCCTTTGCCAGCGTATCGTTGGGAAAGCCCATAACGAAGCGGCGTTCGCAATTTTCCGAGGATTTGACGGCACCCCATTCAAGCATGGCAAATTCGCCAAACCGGGCGACATCCATCGCTCAGACTTCGATCGAGGGTTTGCTATCAATCATCCACTCTGCCATCGTCAGGCCGACGCCGCCACATTGGCAGAAGACGGCCATCACGCCAACAGCAACCCAGGAATTGTGCAGGCCAGGCACGGGCCCCATCATCGGATTACCAGCCGGGCCAAAGGTGAAGGGACTATTAATGATGTTCTTGATCCCAGCCTCGCCAATCGCCGGAATCCGCTCGAAGCACATTTCCAGCCGGTCAGCAAAGCGGTCAAGGTCGGAGTTAAGCAGCTCATGTCCAAAATCGAGGGGCGTGCCGTTAATCTTCCACGGCGTTGACTGGGGCTTATAGGTGCCAAGAAGCATGCCGCCACGTTCCTGGCAGAAATAGATATTGGCCTCATAGTTAATTCCAGCTGGCAACCGCCTTCCACCCGGCGCCATGCGTTCGGCAATCTCCGGAATATCATCGGTGATCAGATAGTGATGCTTCCTCGGCTAGACCGGCAGATGCAGGCCTCCTATATGTCCTACCTCCCGCGCCTAAAGTCCACCGCAATTGACAATTTGTTCGGCATTGATGTCACCTTTTGGGGGCTGAAATCCTAGCTGCCATCAGGGCGCTGGCTGGCGCCTGTTATTGGTATTTGGCCGAAATACTCAGCACCAAAGACACGCGCCGCCTTAGCAAAAGCATAGGTCGCACCCGAGGGATCAAGATCACCATCCTGCTGCAAATCCATTTAGCGCGCCTTAGAACGCTCGCGTTTGAGATTCATACCATTCGCGCGTTGAAGCGGCTTAGAAACCACCGGTGATGTTTTAGTACTACAGAATGGCCTGACATTTCCCCGATCTCGCGATAGAGCCAATCGTATACCTTTGAAAGCGGCTGATGTTAGGATAGGAGCCGATTGTATGAATTTGGCCAGCGGCATACCAGCTTGACCCGGAGGTCGGCTCGTCACGTTCAGGTAGAATGACATCCCGCCAGCCAAATTTGGCAAGGTTAAAGAGAAGCGAACAGCTAACAACTCCGCCATCAATTGTGACTACTCCAGCATAGCTTTGAAGCGACCGGTCAGTCGCCGCCACATCATTCTGTGCTTCGTGCTTGAGTGGCGGCGTTGTCGTCTCGCCGACCCGATTTATCCACAGCCCAGTCAACCCTGTCGGGCGCCGATTTAATATAGCATTGGTGGGCCCGGCAGGACTCGAACCTGCAACAACACGGTTATGAGCCGTGGGTTCTAACCAATTGAACTACAGGCCCACTTTTGCCTGTGCCGGTTGGCGGGCGGTGCCACGCTGCCGGCATGAAATGCGACAAACTCCTTATATCAGCCAATCAACTTTCGAGGAAGCTACGCAATTTGCGCGAGCGCGAAGGGTGTTTAAGCTTGCGTAGCGCTTTGGCCTCAATCTGGCGTATCCGTTCACGCGTAACGCTAAATTGCTGGCCGACCTCTTCGAGCGTATGGTCGGTGTTCATGCCGATGCCAAATCTCATGCGCAATACGCGTTCCTCGCGGGCGGTCAGGCTGGCCAGCACCCGCGTGGTGGTCTCACGCAAATTAGCATGGATCGCTGCTTCAAGCGGCTGGACGGCGTTCTTATCCTCGATGAAATCCCCGAGATGGCTGTCTTCCTCATCGCCAATAGGCGTCTCCAGCGATATGGGTTCCTTGGCGATTTTCAACACCTTTCGAACTTTGTCGATTGGCATTGACAGCTTTTCTGCCAGCTCCTCAGGTGTCGGCTCCCGGCCAATCTCATGCAGCATCTGGCGCGAAGTGCGGACCAGCTTGTTGATTGTCTCAATCATATGCACCGGGATGCGGATGGTGCGCGCCTGATCGGCAATCGACCTTGTGATTGCCTGCCGAATCCACCAAGTGGCATATGTAGAGAATTTGTAGCCGCGGCGATACTCAAATTTGTCAACCGCCTTCATAAGGCCAATATTTCCTTCCTGGATAAGATCAAGAAATTGCAGGCCGCGGTTGGTGTATTTCTTGGCAATAGAGATAACGAGGCGCAGATTTGCCTCGACCATTTCCTTTTTCGCCCGCGCCGCCTCACGCTGGCCGCGCTGAATGGTCTGGATCACCTCGCGGAATTCAGAAATCGACAGCCCCATGTCATCGACAATAAGCCGGATTTTATCCTGAATTTCTGAGAGCGCATCAGCATGGATGTCGGTGAGTTTATCCCAGTTCTTACCAGACACGGAAGTGCCAGGCCAGTCCGCGGTGCATTCACTCCCGATCCAGGCGGCCAGCAGCTGATCTCGGGAAATGTCGCAGTCAAGCGCGGTGCGCAGCAACCGCCCCTCAAGCATAGTGAGGTGACGATTCAGGGTAAACAGCTGTTCGGAGAGACTTTCTATGCGGTTTTGGTTTAAATGCAAATCTCCCATGAGCTCGACAAGGCGGATCTTCAGATCAAAGTGCGAGGCCTCGCTGCGCGGGGTCAAGGTCTGCCGCGCCGCCATTCGGGCCAACCGCCGGTCCTGTGATTTCGAAAACGCTTTGAAAGTCGCGCTGATCTCGTCGAACAGATCCATCATCTGATCACGGATCGAGTCCTCCATCGCCGCCAACGACATGTTCAGATCTTCATTGTCATCATGATCATCATTGGCATCGCGGGTCGAAGTGTCAGTATCGCTGTCACCGCTCTCGTCATCAACTTCCTCCTCCTCTACGTCTGGCTCTTCTTCCTCAGGCTCTGTATCCGCGAAATTTCCGTCAGAAATACCATCCTCCAGCGACCCGTCACTGGCGCTTACGGTCACTGGGCCGCCATTTAGCTTGGTGTATGTTGTTTCCAGATCGATGATGTCGCGCAGTGGCACGACGCCATCGGCAATCTGGTCGCGCCAATTCATCAGCGCTCGGATTGTCAGTGGCGATTCGCAAATACCGCCAATCATCATCTCGCGACCGGCCTCGATTCGCTTGGCAATGGCGATCTCGCCTTCGCGCGACAGTAGTTCAACACTGCCCATCTCGCGCAGATACATGCGTACCGGGTCATCAGTTCCCGAAACATCGCTGTCAGATAGATTGCCGGCAGCACGGCCCTCTTCCCCGGCCTCCTCGCCATTTTCATCGCCCTCAGCATTATCAACAACAGACACGCCCATCTCGGAGAGGGTAGACATCACGTCATCGATTTGTTCCGAGGTAAAGTCCTCAGCTGGCAAAGCGGCATTTAGTTCATCATGGGTGACAAAGCCACGCTCCTTGCCAATCTTTAGAAGCGTCTTGATTGTCTGCTGAGCGGCGTCAGTATTTGCCGCCTCAACGGCGGCGTCAGCTGAGTTCGCCTCAACTTCAACCTGTTTGTTTGGTTTTGCTGCCATAGAGTCCAAATGTCTCCGTGATCTAAGATACCCTACCTAATGCCAGGAGGGCATTCCGTGACAATCATCAGTCCCTCACAAACAAAACACCGTGCGAGGCCCTGTTGCAACCAGGGGGCAAGGAGCTGGCTGCTCGCCCTCCATCGCGCCCCACCGCCATCACGAACCTGTTAGCCGCGATTATTTTGGGACCTGAGCTGTATACGAAAAAACTCCTGATTTTCCGCTGACGAGGTTTAAAATTTCTTCCAGTTGCTGACTGGCGTCAACACTGGAAAGAGAGGCTGGGTCACACCCAAGCCTTGCCCTCATTTCTTCCCCCGAAAGTTCTGCCACCTGTTCTGCCAAACCCACTTCGGTTAAATGATAGTTTAACGCCGCAACGTCAAGGTCCGGATCTCTAATAACGGCGTCAATCGCCGCTTTTTTTAGCGATTCGAGACTAGCATCACCAGACTCCAATCGCAGCAGCTGTTCATAGATGCCAGGAATCAGCTGTGGATGAGCCAGACACAACGCTAAAACAGCACGATGCCGGTTGATCATCCCAGCCCGTGGCCGACAAACCGCCATCGGACGAAACGGTGGCATGCCATCCTGCTGGCGTCCGGCGCTGCGCATCGCAGCAATACGTGATTCGATCTCATCTCCATAGGCGCTACGCACCTGATTGTTGTTAATCAGACGGACTTGGCCGCGAATTTCCTGCCAGAAACGAGCTCGGGATTCGGGTTGACGTAGATTGCGCTGGCTGGCAAGCGCATCCCAAAGGCTATCGACCAGCGAGCGCGCAACCGCCACCTGCTTCAAAAAGCCATCATTGCCACTCTCGCGCAAAACATCATCGGGATCCTTGCCATCGGGCATGGTGGCAAGACGCGCCGATTTGCCGGGAGTCAGCAACGGTAGAATACGCTCAAGCGCGCGTATCTGGGCGCGCTGCCCGGCAGCATCACCATCAAAACACAGGATTGGCTCATCATGCAGCTTCCAAAGCGAGATAATCTGTTCCTCGGTCAGCGCAGTGCCAAGTGGCGCCACCGCAGCGGCGGTGCCGCTGCGCTGAATGGCGATGACATCCATATAGCCTTCAGTGACGACAAGAGGCAATTTGCGGCGCAGCCCCTCGCGCGCCTGCACCAGCCCGTAGAGTATCTTTTTCTTCGAAAAAGTTGGCCCTTCACCTGAATTCAGATATTTTGGCTGGGCGTTGCCTAGCGCCCGCGCTCCAAAGGCGATCACCTTGCCCTGTTGACTCTCAATCGGAAACATCACCCGGTCGCGGAAGTAATCAAACAACGAGCCATCGCGGTCAGATTTGCGAATCACCCCTGCTGCCAGCATGTCTGCATCGCTGAACCCCCGCGCCGCAAGTGCCGCCCGCAACCCGCCGGGTGGCGCATAGCCAAGCCTGTATGTGTTAATCGTATCGGCGGCGAGTCCGCGATTGCGGATATAACGCACGGCAGCCTTGCCCTCATCCCGGCGCAGGGCTCCCTGAAAGAAGCACGCGGTCGCCTCCAAAATATCAAGGGTGGCCTTTCGCTGCTGCAGCTTGACCGAGTCCTGCGGTGTGCTGTGCGGTACCGGAATGCCGGCCATATCGGCAAGCCGGTCAACCGCCTCTATGAAATCGAGGCCATCTGTTTCGCGGAGGAAGGAAATCGCATCGCCATGCGCACCGCAGCCAAAACAGTGATAGAAGCCATCATCATCGACCACGGAAAAGGAGGGTGTCTTTTCCGAATGGAACGGACACAGGCCGATAAAACGCCGCCCCTTGCGGATCAGCTTGACGCGTTTGCCGATGACCTCAGACAGCGGAATGCGCTGGCGCAGATCTTCGATGAATTCCGGTGGCACTGCCATCTATGAGAGTTCCTAGACATTTGGCGTGAAAATTTAAAACAAAAATTTACGATAGCGCGCCGCATCTTATGATGCCAGATGCCAGCAGGCCAATAGCACATTTTTTAACCAGGAATATTGCGAACTTACAGGCTGGATGCCAGTAGGCCAAAGCGCAGCCAATCAGCCCATCAGTGCTGCTTTGACAGATTTGCTGGCGGCGGAAAAATCCATCTGACCGGTATAGCCTTTTTTCAGGAATGCCATGACTTGACCCATATCTTTAACCGAACTGGCTCCAGTTTCGGCAATCGCAAGATCAATCGCCACCTGCATTCCAGCCTCATCAAGCTGTTGCGGCAAGAATTGCTGGATAATGACGATTTCCTGCTCCTCTATTTCGGCAAGTTCAGGGCGATCACCATCGCGGTACATCTTTGCTGATTCGTTCCGCTGTTTTATCATAGTCTGCAGCAAGCCGAGAATCTCGTCATCAGAAATGCCGTCAGCATTGCCATTAGAGCGCGCGGCGATGTCACGATCCTTTAGCGCCGCGCTGATCAGACGCATAGTGCTAAGCGCCAGCTGGTCCTTTGCCTTCAGCGCCTCTTTCATCGCCGTTGAAATCTCGTCACGCATGGATCCGCCATCCTGTTGCACGTCGACCCCCGGTTGCGGTGCCGTCCACCTCCCCATTGGAATTGCGAGGCTTTTAACCGCTTCAGAAGAAAGCTGCAAGTTAAACATTGATTCATTTATTTTGGAGTAGTTTTACAGGATAACAGCCAATTTCAGAACAAAGATCTTGAAAGCTTGCGAAATCAGCCGTGATCGGGGTTAATCTAGCGACTGGAGGCTTGACCCGCGGGGGGGGCTCTTGTATCACAACAACTGGTTGCATCCTACCCCGTTTACAGCACGGGCGGCCGGGATGCGGACACTCGGTTACATCGCTGAATGGCAAGGGAACCAATGGGGCAGACGACGCACTCTGGCCGAGATTTTGCTGCGCTTCGCGCCGCTCATGAGAACCCAACGGCAGTCCTCGTCCTCGCTGATGGAACAGTTTTTCCAGGTATTGGGTTTGGCGCTGCGACAACAAATATCGGCGAAGTCTGCTTCAACACTTCGATGACTGGCTATCAGGAAATCATAACTGACCCATCCTATGCCGGGCAAATCATTACCTTCACTTTTCCGCATATTGGCAATGTCGGCGCCAACGCCAAGGATTTTGAGACAAAAACGCCGGCTGCGCTCGGCATAATCACGCGGCAACCTGTGACCGCATCAGCAAGCTGGCGTGCCGAGACCGATCTTTGTGATTGGCTTGAGACGCACAACCTGCCAGGCATTGCCGGCATTGACACCCGAGCGCTGACGCGCCGTATTCGCGAGACCGGCGCCCCGCATGGCGTGCTGTGCTATGCACCTGAAGGCAATATAAAAATCGAACCACTTATCAGCCTCGCCGCCGCTTGGCCAGGCCTGACCGGCATGGATTTGGCAACCGAGGTCACGGTCAATGCAGCGCATGATTGGATTGAGGGAAGCTGGGAGATTGCTAAAGCCGCGCACCGGCAGACCGACGCGATCCTCTCCGTAGTGGCCATAGACTTTGGCTGCAAGCGAAATATTTTGCGCTGTCTAACCGACGCCGGCTGTGATGTGACGGTAATGCCGGCCAATACCAGTGCTGCCGAGATCATGGCGATGTGCCCAGACGGTGTATTCCTCTCCAATGGCCCGGGCGATCCGGCAGCAACCGCGACTTATGCCGGATTGGAAATTGCCAGCCTGATTGACGCCGGCATGCCAATTTTCGGCATCTGCATCGGGCATCAGCTGATGGCGCTGGCAATGGGGGCAAAGACGCACAAGATGGGACGCGGCCATCGCGGCGCTAACCATCCAGTTAAGGATCTGGCAACTGGTAAGATCGAGATAACCAGCCAGAATCATGGCTTCGTCGTCGATCCGGATAGCCTGCCAGACATGCTGGAAGTTTCTCATATCTCGCTTTTTGACCAGTCGATTGAAGGTCTACAGCATAAGGACAAGCCAGCTTTCAGCGTACAGTATCACCCTGAATCATCACCCGGTCCACATGACAGCCGCTATCTTTTCACCCGATTCATCGATCTAATGAAAGCCAGAAAGAGCTAAAGATGCCACGCCGCAATGACATCGAATCCATCCTGATTATTGGTGCTGGACCGATCATCATCGGCCAGGCCTGTGAGTTCGACTATTCCGGGGCACAAGCCTGCAAGGCGCTAAAAGCCGACGGCTATCGCGTCATTCTGGTCAATTCCAACCCTGCGACGATCATGACCGACCCGGAAATGGCCGACGCCACCTATATCGAACCCATCACACCAGCAACAGTGGCGCAGATCATCGCCGCCGATAAACCGGATGCGCTTTTGCCAACAATGGGAGGACAGACTGCACTGAATACGGCGCTATCACTATACAATGATGGCACACTTGAAAGATATGGTGTTGAGATGATCGGGGCGCGAACCAAATCGATCGAGATGGCCGAAGACCGAGAGCTATTCCGTAAGGCGATGGCACGGATCGGGTTGGAATGCGCAAGAGCTCGAACAATAAGCAATTTCGAGGATGCGCTTGCCGGATTGGATTTTGTCGGACTGCCGGCGATCATCCGCCCGTCCTTCACACTTGGCGGTGAAGGCGGGGGCATCGCCTATAACCGCAGCGAGTTTGAGGAAATTGTGCGCAACGGCCTGCGGCTCTCGCCAGTGAGCGAGGTGCTGATTGAGGAGTCGGTGCTGGGCTGGAAAGAGTTCGAGATGGAGGTGGTGCGCGACACCGCAGACAATTGCGTTGTTATATGCTCTATCGAGAATATAGACCCAATGGGCGTACATACGGGAGATTCGATCACCGTGGCACCGGCGCTAACCTTAACGGATAAGGAATATCAAGCGCTGCGAAACGCCTCGCTTGCCGTGTTGCGCGAGATTGGCGTTGATACTGGCGGTTCAAACGTGCAATTCGCGGTTTGTCCAAATACTGGCCGGATTCTTGTAATTGAGATGAATCCGCGTGTCAGCCGGTCCTCAGCGCTAGCGTCAAAGGCGACGGGCTTTCCAATTGCTAAGGTGGCGGCAAAGCTTGCGGTTGGCTATACGTTGGATGAGCTCACGAACGACATCACTGGTGTCACGCCGGCGAGTTTCGAGCCAACAATTGATTACGTGGTTACGAAAATCCCACGCTTTACATTCGAGAAATTCCCTGGAGCTGAGGTCAAACTGTCGACGTCAATGAAATCGGTTGGCGAGGCTATGGCGGTTGGCCGCTCTTTTGAGGAAAGCCTCCAAAAGGCGCTGCGTTCGATGGAAACCGGATTGTCCGGACTGGATGAGCTGGAGATGCCTGCGCTCGACGGGACGCTTGGCGTGGATCTACAAAGAGGCTGGCTTGGTGAGCTGGTGCCTTTCCGCATCCTGCGGATCGCCCAGGCAATCCGATCGGGCATAGCGCTGGTTGAGTTGCAGGCGGTTACCGGCTGGGACAAATGGTTCATCGAGCGGATTGCGGCTATCATCAACGCCGAAGCGATGGTCCGGGCAGAGGGAGTACCTGCGGATTCGGTAACGCTTAGGTATCTAAAATCAATGGGCTTTTCTGATGCTCGACTAGCCAGCCTAGCGGGCGAGAACGTGGTCACAGTAATGGCCAAACGACAAAGCGCTGGGGTCAACCCGGTCTACAAAAGGATCGACACCTGCGCTGCCGAATTTGCCTCGAACACGGCCTACATGTATTCAAGCTATGAAATTGCAGCCGGAGCCGAATGCGAAGCCGCGCCATCAGCAAGGAAGAAAGTTGTGATTCTTGGCGGTGGTCCGAACCGGATAGGCCAGGGAATCGAGTTTGACTATTGCTGTGTGCATGCCTGTTACGCGCTAGCAGATGCCGGCTATGAAACAATCATGATCAACTGCAACCCGGAAACGGTCTCGACCGATTATGACACCTCGGACCGGCTGTATTTTGAGCCGCTAACCGATGAAGATGTGATCGAGGTGATCCGCCGTGAACGGCAAAATGGCGAGTTGCAGGGGGTGATCGTGCAGCTTGGGGGCCAGACGCCGCTAAAAATTGCCGCCGCACTTGAAGCTGCAGGGATCCCAATACTGGGAACAAGCCCGGATGCAATCGACCTTGCCGAAGATCGCGAGCGCTTTCAGCAGCTGTTGCAAAGCTTAGAACTGCTGCAGCCGAAAAACGGCATCGCCCATTCTGCAGATAAAGCCCGTGAGATTGCCATGCGTGTCGGTTTGCCGGTGGTTATCAGGCCGTCCTATGTGCTTGGTGGCCGGGCCATGGAAGTGGTGCATCACCTGTCCGATCTGGAGCGCTATATGCGAGATGCGGTTATCGTCTCCGGCGATATTCCGGTATTAATCGACCAGTTCCTAAACAATGCCATCGAGGTTGATGTCGACGCGCTGAGTGACGGTACGGATGTCTACATCGGCGGGATAATGGAACATATTGAGGAAGCCGGAATCCATTCCGGCGACTCCGCCTGCTCGCTGCCACCGCAGAACCTCTCAGCCACGCTGATTGCCGAGCTACGTCGCCAGACCGAGGCGCTGGCGCTAGCGCTCAATGTCGTCGGGTTGATGAACGTTCAGTTCGCGATCAAGGACGAGGATATCTATGTGCTTGAAGTCAATCCACGGGGTAGCCGTACAGTGCCGTTTGTCGCTAAGACAACCGGGGTACCGCTAGCAAAACTTGCCGCAAGAGTGATGGCCGGAGAAAAGCTGGCCGATTTCAACTTAACCGAGGTGACGCTGGCGCATGTAGCGGTCAAGGAAGCTGTTTTCCCGTTCGCCCGCTTTCCTGGGGTCGATGTGTTTCTTGGGCCTGAAATGAAATCAACCGGCGAGGTGATGGGCATTGACAGCGATTTTGGTCGCGCCTTTGCGAAAAGTCAGCTGGGATCAGGGACAAAACTACCTATTGAAGGAACCGTCTTCATCTCGGTCAAGGATGAGGACAAGCCTGCTTTCATTCCGATCTGCCGAGATCTGGTTGAAGCTGGCTTTACGATCATAGCCACCGGCGGCACCATTGCCGCGCTGCAGCAGGCCGGCGTGCCGGCGACCCGAATAAACAAGGTGATGGAAGGCCGGCCGCATGCGGTTGATGCCATGCTGTCAGGCGAAATTCAGCTGGTGTTGAATACCGCCAAAGGTGCTGGCGCTATCAAGGACAGTTTCTCACTTCGCCAAACCGCGCTGACCAACAACATTCCCTACTATACCACAGTATCAGGAAGCCGCGCCGCCTGTCGGGCGATCCGCGCCATGCAGCGGGGCAGTATTGGCGTTCGCACTCTGCAGGATTTCCTTGCCGATATTGCATCTTGAGGTAATTGTGAACGGTGCCATAATGGTAATAGGGCTTAGTCAATGAGACGAGCGGCCGACAGCGAATTAGCGACAGGGCATAGGTGACAGGGCAAGATGGAAAAGATACCCTTTACCCCGCAGGGGCTAGAAACGATAAAAGCAGAGCTTACGCATCTGAAAAACACTGAGCGCCTTGCCGTAATCAACGCAATAGCCGTGGCGCGTGAACATGGCGATCTGTCAGAAAATGCCGAATATCACGCTGCGCGCGAGCGGCAATCCTTCATCGAGGGCCGGATTTCCGAGCTCGAGGACGTGACCAGCCGCGCCGAGGTAATCGACACGGAAAAACTTACTGGCGAGCGCGTTACGTTCGGCACCAGCGTCGGCGTCGCTGATGAGGAGACCGACGAGGAGTTGGTCTTTCATATTGTTGGCCCCTATGAAGCCGATACCTCGCGCAGTCTGGTCTCAACCTCGTCACCGATTGCTCGTGGGCTGATTGGCAAGAGCGTCGGCGAGACAGCCGAGGTACATACGCCAGGCGGTACAAAAAGTTATGAGATCATCTCGATTGATCTGTTCGATATGGACAAGGTCATCGCCTGAGTAGCAATCCGCCGAGACCGGCAGAACCCCAAGCAACTGTGACTCAAGCGACGAAGCGACACCTTATTTCATGCCGTCAATGGGAACACCGGGAAGCGCTTTTGCTGAGCGGATGGCAAGTGCCGTCTTAACGTGGCTAACATTGGGGGCAGGGGTAAGCCGGCTAGTCAAGAAACGCTGGAAATCATCCCAGTCATGTGCGACGATCTTGAGTAGAAAATCGGTCTCACCCATCAGCATGTGGCATTCACGCACCTGCGGCCAGGCGCGAACCATCTCTTCAAATTCTTGCAGGTCTGATTCTGCCTGGCTATTTAGCCCGACAAAGGCAAAGACATTGACCGAATAACCCAGCGCATCGGCGTCAATATCCGCGTGATAGCCGCGGATGATGCCACCGTCCTCAAGCACCCTGACGCGGCGCAGACAGGGCGGTGCGGAAATGCCAGCCCGCTTTGCCAGCTCAACATTGGTCATGCGGCCATCAGTCTGCAGATCGTTGAGGATCTGCCTGTCAACATCATCGAGTTTGATTTTTCCGTCAGCAGCCATCTTTTTTCTATCCGCTTTCTGCGGCGCTGGGCCAAGCCGCCTCGCAAGGTCAAAAATCTGACCACCAGCCCACTAACGGAGTTTTGGTCCACTTTTTGACTTCTAGAGCTGATCATAAGGTGGCATCCAGAGACAGGCAAGGCAGATTTCTTAATATTATTGCGCGATCTTGTTTATGGCACTACATATATTGTCACTCCGGACCCATCACTTTTTGCCGGTGACAGGAGAGGGCCAGCAACGCATGACAGGACCGGCAGCCAAAACACCCATTGACGAGCAATTTAAAGGGCCAGCGACCAAAGGTACCGCACTCTGGGTAATGAGTGATGGCACCGCAGGAATGCGGCTGCAGGCGGTTGGGCTGGCCGAAGCAATGACGCGGCAGCGCCCAGAGCTTATCATCAGCGAATTTCAGGCTGACCCGCATTGGCTAATACGGATGCTGCCGCGCCTTGGACATCACGCGTCGTTCCTGCCGCTCTATGCCAGTGCA
Organism: uncultured SAR116 cluster alpha proteobacterium; assembly: GCA_902578815.1. Classification (GTDB taxonomy): domain Bacteria; phylum Pseudomonadota; class Alphaproteobacteria; order Puniceispirillales; family Puniceispirillaceae; genus MED-G116. The sequence goes on from CACHEI010000002.1 coordinate 19,112, forward strand.
CCGGATATCTCCGCCGCACTGAAACAGCCGGTGCGGGGCCGGCATTGTGATCTGCTCATCACCTGTGGGCGTAGAATGGTCGGCCTGGGGCTGGCGATGCGCGCCCGCGCCCGCTCCGATGGCAAGCGGACGCAGCTTGTGCATCTGCAGGACCCGCGACTCTCACCAGCACTGTTTGACGCGCTGGTGGTCCCCGAACATGACCGGGCACGTGGCCGCAATGTGGTCACCACAACCGGCTCGCTAAACCGGCTTACGCGGGAATCAATACAGCAGTCGATGATGGATTTGCCAACAAAATGGCTAGTGCGTGATACTGTCCCCTGTGTTGTCGTGATGCTTGGCGGCGACAACAGGCGCTACAGGATCAGCCCGGAAATGGCTGCTGCAATGGCGGCGCGGCTGCGCGCCTTTGCCGAGAGCGAGCCGATGCGGCTGGTGCTGATACCCTCAACGCGGACACCGGCGGCGCTAACCGAGACGCTTGGGGCGGAGCTTGGAGAGACCTATACAAGTATTGTCAGCCCCGATGAAGCCAACCCCTATCCCGGAATTCTCGGCGTCGCGGATGCCATCATAGTGACTTCTGATTCGGTGAATATGGCTAGCGAGGCGGCAATCACCGGCAAGCCAGTACTGATTGCCGGATGGAATGTAGCAGCAGGCACAGCAACGGACAGGGTCGCCGCGGGAGCTACCGCCGATGTTGGGGAGCGCGGCCGCATCGCCGCCTTTCACCGCCGCATGATCGCCGCCGGCCATACCGCTCCGCTGGCAGCAGGATTGCCGCGGACACCCTTTACCGCGCTTGATGAGATGGATGCGGTCTGCAAGCGTGTGCTCAGCGCTTTAGGGCGTTAGCCACCCTGGAGTGGCTATTCAGGTGCCAACACCTAGTAATACAGCTCACGCGGGTCGGTGATGCCAAGGGTGGCATACATATGAGCGACCTGTTGATCGTAGCCATTGAACATCTGAGTTGGTACACGCTGGCCAGTGCCAACCAGGCGTTCGGTGCGTTGCGGCCAACGCGGATGCGGGATGCCAGGGTTCACATTCGCCCAGAATCCATATTCAGTGGGGGCAAGCTGTTCCCAGAACGAGACCGGTCTTTTATCAGTGAAGCTGAAGCGGACAATCGATTTGATTGATTTGAACCCATATTTCCATGGTGTCACTAGACGGATTGGCGCGCCATTCTGGTTGGGAAGTGGCTTGGCGTAAATGCCGGTGGCAAGAAAAGCCAGTTCGTTCACCGCTTCATCAATAGTCAGCCCCTCAACATAGGGCCAGGGATACCAGCTCTGTTTCTGTCCCGGAGCGACCACTGGATCCATAAAGGTTTCCATGCGCAAATATCTGGCACCCGCCCCCGGCCGCGCAAATTTGACAAGATTGGCAAGGGGCACGCCCGACCAAGGAATTGCCATCGACCAAGCCTCAACGCAGCGGTGTCGATAGAGCCGTTCCTCAGTGCCACCGATAAGGTCAATAAGATCGGATGCATCTAATGTCATTTCAGTCTCGACCATCCCATCAATCGTCACCATCCACGGATCAGATTTCATATTGCGGGTTTTTTTCCAGATATTCTTTGACGAGCCGAATTCGTAGAAATTGTTGTAGGTAGTGGCCTTAACCTCATCAGTAATGGCCCTGTCGAGAGTGTAGGCCTCGTTGCGAGAAAAGGGATAGCCTTTAATAGCAGAAAGCGCCCTGCTGGCAAGCAGCCCCTGGCCGGCCAGCAGCGCGCCAATGCCAAGGCCGGTAAAGCCGGCGGCTTTAAGCCATTGCCGGCGATCCATATAAATATCCTCAGGTGTGGCGGCGGCCTCTGGCAGTTCCCAGCTGCGCCTTGATTTGATCAACATAGCGATTTCTCAATAATCCTCACTTGGTTTGCGCTGGTTCTGTTTGGGCGGGGATAGGCATCACCTCCCACCCTGATTATCCCTTAGGTTAACGGATCACACAGCTTTATTAAAGCTCCGAACATAGCATGAGTTGGGCAATCATGCCATATCCGGAAACGTCGCTGGGAGAGCTGGCGCCAGAAGTAAGTCTGAATTAGAGGCGATAATGAAAATCAGTAACTGGGCATCGGTTACGCAATGGCCAAACAGATTATGTTGAGCTAGTCACCGAGGTGGTATTATTGACAAAGAAATCAACAAAAAATGTGAAATTGCTTTTAGATAAGCCCTGTCCATAATTAGCATCAAGAGCGCCAAAAATTTTCAATTTGTCCCCGGTTCTAAATAGAATTGTGTCAAGTTTTTCCTCATCATTGATATACCTGACATCAAACCAATCTTGCCGCGCATCACCGAGATCGACGAGATAACTATTTAAGTTTATCACTGCGCTGATCCATAGTGGGGACAGATCAAAGTCAATTACTGCCTCAAAGTAACACACCCTCAAGCTGCAGATCGTCAACGACCCAATGATACGGGTGGTTCCTCAAAAAACATACTAATGTTCCCCAATCGTCACAATCTAACAAAGCAAGTTAAAATCAACGGAATGCAGTCGCGCTCTGCCAAAAATGACGGATCACACTGTTTTTTCTATGAAAGATCATCAAATGCAATTAGGGCTTAGATCGTAGTACCCTTGCTACCATCATTCAGCAAATAAATGCTTTTGGCGTGTTGTTTTTTCTACCCACGAATCACTAAATTCTTGGAGCCGTTCTTGTCATAGTTGGAAACAAAAGTAGCAATCAAAAACACCATGTCGGTGAGCGCGTAACAGGCCCTGACAGAATAAAAATCCTCCTCGAGATAATACCATTTTAGTACCATTCCAACTGTAATTATAACCACATTGCAGTATGCCTAGTTGTAAACCGACGCCAAGAATATCATTGCTAGCCCGGCCATAAATACCAAACCCTAACTCCGACAGGTGATTGGCAGCGAGGAGAAAATTGTCACCAGATATTAGAGACTTACCGCTTAGACTCTTTAAGATTTCATCGTGGCCTCCCTGTGACCATTGAACTAACCGACTGGCTTTGGCCACCCCCAACTACAAGCGCAAACGACACTATCCTGTTTGACGAGGGTGAGACCACCAGCCCGTCTGACATGCACGCCTTCTTCCTCAAATCCGTGATGCTGCAGATACCATTTATTGCTGGGAGGGGAATCAATTCCCATTCCAACGTTAATACTCTTTCCTATTTTTAGGGTGCCGTAGACCTCAAAAGAAACCAGCTGGGCCTGTAGAAGCGGTGTCAAGTAATCAGGACGAACCAAAGATAAGGGGCGAAACCGCTGTAAAGCGGCGCAGATAGCCGCTCAGAAATGCAAATGGAAAATTCTGAAAATTACAAAGCCAAAAAAAGACCTAAACACCAATAAACATATCTGACCTTTAGGCTAGCACGCAAAGACTAATGTTTAGTTTACTGCGATCAAAAAAATAAAGGCAAATTTAAGGTGTCTGATGCCAAACAAATGGCGTGCGGGCTCAGTTTGGTAGACGTTTAAACAGGCAGGCGCGCTTATTCCAGCGCCGCGATAACCTGGCCGATGCGGGCCAGCGCAGTCTCAAGCGACGCATCGGACTGAGCATATGAAATGCGGAAACAGGGCGACAGGCCAAAAGCAACGCCAGGAACAACCGCAACCTGCCCAAGCTCGAGCAGCGCGGCAACAAAATCGCTGTCCGTCTTGATGACACCGCCATCTGGACGGCGCCTGCCGATTAGCGACGAGATGTCCGGGTAGACATAAAAAGCGCCATCGGGAACGACGCAGTGCACGCCGGCCATTGAACTCAGCGCATCCACCACTGTCGCCCGCCTTCGGGCAAAGGCGGCCAGATTGTCAGCCATGAAATCGGTGGGGCCTTCAAGCGCAGCAATGGCAGCATGCTGGGCAATGGTGTTCGGGCAGGAAGTAGATTGCGACTGCAGCTTTGCCATGGCTCGGACAAGTGGCTCAGGCGCGGCGCAATAGCCAATACGCCACCCCGTCATGCAATAGGATTTTGACACGCCATTGAGCGAGAGAATGCGGTCGGCAAGGTCCGGGGCGACAGATCGCATGGTGGCAAACTCAAAACCGTCATAGACCAGATGTTCATAAATATCATCGCTGATCACATGCACCTGGGGATGGCGGCGCAGCACTTCGGCAAAGCCAGCCAGATCAGATTCACCATAACCAACCCCACCCGGATTCGAAGGGCTGTTTAGGATCAGCCATTTAGTGCGCGGCGTGATCGCTGCCTCTAGCTGGTCCGGCGTCATTTTCAGACTAGCCGCAACCGGACATTCGACAAAGACTGGGCTGCCGCCTGCCACCTCGACAATACTGGCAAAGCTAACCCAATACGGGGTGGGGATAATCACTTCATCACCAGCATTAACTGTTGCCATCAGCGCATTGAACAGCACCTGCTTGCCGCCGGTACCGACCGAGATCTGCTCCGGAGTGACCGTGACGCCGTTCTCGCGCGCAAATTTTCGGACAATTGAGGCTTTCAACTCGGGGATGCCATCAACCTGGGTGTAGCGCGTATGGCCATCATGCATTGCCCGTATCGCCGCCTCGACAATATGTGGTGGGGTAGCGAAATCTGGTTCACCGGTCGCAAGGCCGATTATGTTGCGGCCGGCCGCCTTCATATCCAGCGCCATGCTTGATATGGTCACAGTGGGCGATGGCGCAATGCGGTTAAGACGGTCAGAAATGATGTCCATGGTGGTTATACCTTTTTTCCTGATCTGGGGTAATTTCGCACCCTACCCCAGAACACTAGATCTAACGAGGAAATCCACCACGGGGCAAGGAGGTTGTTTGGAGGGTGATACAGGCGTTGTCCGCAGCAACTCAGAGAGTTGTCTCTATAGCACTTTTGTATCTGCCTCTGTCCCATATCAATATGCCTAATCGCACCATCCTAGCCAAAAGCGAAGATAATCATGATACTCGGCACATTTCCCAATATACTCATTATCTAAATTCCACGTGTAAAATGGCTCGTGGCGACCACATGTAATCGCTGAGTCTGTCACGCGTGACTGCATTGTTAAACAGCTAAATATTACCGAGCAGCTCCATAGCACCCGCATGGCCTGTAGCATCGGCCGTTTGATAATACTCACCAGCACGCTGGCTATACCAAATCGCAAGATCTATCGTTTTATTTGGACGAAAAATCTCTGAGGTATCGGTGAGCTCAAGCTACGATTCAGTGTTATCATAATCTTTAGTAAACACGGAATAATTTACTGTATTGAAGGTAGGCGCACTATGCCCTTGACAGGCGATCTCCTAATATCAAGCACTGGGCTGGATCGATGTCACTAGCCATGAGACCAAACCAAACCCAATTTGTCGCTTTTCTAAGCGCAAATCGAGTTTTTAAATCACCGACCTCAACACTCGTCAGTAACGCCAATAAATAATGGTTACCCGCTGGAATCAATTTGGAGTTAAAGTCAAGCAAACGCGAGAATGATTAAAAAAAGCTCCGATAGCAAACACAGCTTAACAGGAAATATTGCCAGCCATTTACCTAGGTTGAGAGCAAACAGCAGAACCGGCGGTAGAACCACCAACCTAGCAAACGCCAAAGCCAGAGCTTTCCTTATCCGTTAACCAATTTATATCCGAGCTGATTAAGAAAAGAGAAACTGAGGGAGTCCTAATGCAGAATAATGAATAATACAGCGGCGTCTTTTGGGGTGGGCTGGATCTTTTTTCTAGCCTCTTTCCTTGTCCACTTATCATCCCTATCTTGTAACGCATGGATGAGATCACTCCAAACAAAGAAGCCGATTTCGGGAACAGTGGTACGACCACCAAAAAGGCATGCAGTGCGGCAGCCGACAGGGCCACGACGGACAATCTGATCATCACACGGCCACGCGCACCCGCCAGTTTCGATCTGCAGTCGGAGTTCAAGCCCGCTGGCGACCAGCCAACGGCGATCGCCAAGCTAATTGCCGGCATCGAGGAGGGCGAACGCGACCAAGTACTGCTTGGCGTAACCGGATCGGGAAAGACCTTCACCACAGCGCATGTAATCAAAGCAATTAAGCGACCGACATTGATCCTTGCGCCTAATAAAACGCTGGCAGCGCAGCTCTACGGCGAGATGAAGACTTTGTTCCCCGACAATGCGGTCGAATATTTCGTTTCCTATTATGACTATTACCAACCTGAGGCCTATGTGCCGCGCTCCGATACCTATATCGAGAAGGAGTCGTCGATCAATGAACAGATCGATAGGATGCGGCATTCGGCGACGCGAGCGCTACTTGAACGCGATGACGTAATTATCGTAGCCTCGGTGTCCTGTATTTATGGCATCGGGTCGGTAGAAACCTATTCGACAATGACACAGACACTGGCAATCGGCGAGGATTTCCCGCGTCAGCAGCTGCTGCGCAAATTCACCGAGCTGCAATACCGCCGAAATGACACCAATTTCGTTCGCGGTGCATTTCGGGTGCGTGGAGACTCGGTCGAGCTGTTTCCGGCGCACCTTGAAGACCGGGCTTGGCGGATCTCGCTGTTTGGCGACCAAATCGAGGCGATTTTTGAGATCGACCCGCTGATCGGTGAGAAAACCCAGAAGTTAGATAGCGTTACTATTTTTGCTAATTCACATTACGTTACTCCGCGCCCAACACTTCAACAGGCCTGCAAACAGATCAAGGAAGAACTTAAAGGCCGGCTAGCCGAATTCGTCCAGCAGAACAAACTTCTGGAAGCACAGCGGATCGAACAGCGAACACAGTTCGATATTGAGATGATTGAGGCAACCGGCGCGTGCGCCGGGATCGAAAATTACTCGCGCTATCTTTCCGGACGGGAACCAGGCGAGCCGCCACCAACGCTGTTTGAATATCTGCCGGACAATGCTTTGCTGATTATTGACGAGAGTCACGTCACCGTGCCGCAGCTTGGCGCTATGTATAAGGGCGATTTCGCGCGCAAATCAACATTGTCAGAATATGGCTTTCGGCTGCCCTCCTGCATGGATAACCGGCCGCTGAAATTTGAGGAATGGGAGGGCTTTCGTCCACAGACGATTTTTGTGTCGGCAACGCCGGGTTCTTGGGAGATGGAACGCACCGGCGGCGTGTTCACCGAACAGGTAGTGCGGCCAACGGGCCTGATTGACCCAGAATGCATTGTTCGGCCGACAACAAACCAGGTCGATGACATCATTGCCGAAAGCCGTGAGATGGCTACCAGGGGTAAACGCGTGCTGATCACTACCCTGACCAAGAAAATGGCCGAGGCGCTATCTGAATACATGTATGAAGGTGGCATTAAGGTGCGCTATCTGCATTCGGACATTGACACGCTGGAGCGGATCGAGATCATGCGTGATTTGCGGCTAGGGGTATTTGACGTGCTAGTCGGGATCAATCTGCTGCGTGAGGGACTGGATATTCCCGAATGCGCACTAGTAGGCATTCTGGATGCAGATAAAGAGGGCTATCTGCGATCAAAAACATCGCTGATCCAAACGATCGGCCGAGCGGCGCGCAACGTCGAAGGGCGTGTCATCCTATATGGCGACAAGGTCACCGATTCAATGCAGTACGCGTTGGATGAGACCAACCGACGACGTGTCAAGCAACAGGCCTGGAATGAAGCCAACGGTATAACACCGGAATCGGTGAAGAAAGATATCGCCGACGTGCTGGATTCGGTCTATGAGCATGCCGGCCATCTAAAACCAACGACCGATGTCAAGGCCGGTGATCTGGTCGGCAGCAATTTCAAGACAGTGATAACCGATTTGGAAAAATCAATGCAGGAGGCCGCCGGCAATCTGGAATTTGAGGAGGCCGCCAGGCTGCGTGACGAGATCAGGCGGATGGAAGCCGCTGAACTTGGGCTGACCGCCCCCGGCGTGCCAGGCAGCATCGTCGAAAACCATGGATTTCCAGCCGGCACCCTAGGCGTAGCGCCAATAAAACGCGGCAGACGACGCTAGGACATTTGGCGGATGTAGCGACAGCCGCGTCAAAACAAACGTCCGAAACAGCCCTGAAAACCGGACCCCAAAATTGGCCCGCAGCACTGCTGAAAACAGTGTTGAAATGATACGACAACCAATATTTTTTCGATGTTTTTGGCAGGTTAGCCAGCCAGTGTCGTAACGTATCAACAGGCGAAAAACCGCGACCATTTTACCGATTGTTGTGCACAGAGCAAAGCGAGTATCATTCTGACTCTACAAAAGAGAAAAAAAACCACTGAGATAATACTAATATTGCTCTTGATAATTCCTTAGATACTGATTTTATTCATATATTTAATTTTGCCTAAAAAATAGGCAATTTGCTAAATTTCAAGGAAATCAAAGAAGCAGGTTGGCTACGAAGCGTTTCTTCCACAACGTTATCCACAGGCTTAGGGGATTGTTTTTCTAACCTGAGAGCGGGCGCCAGGCAGGTCTTTAGGCACTGGCTGGCCGGCATGAAAAAGGTCGGCTGTTTTGCGACACCCCCTACACATCACAGGCAAAGTCCATTAAATCTTATACATTATGTTTTTTGCTTCCCGCACCAGCCATTTCTGCCAATCAGGCCACCCTGCCATCAGGTGGTGGTGATGCATGATCCAGCAACCCAAGACGATGCGCTTGAAAATGGTGCCGGTCGACCAGCAAACCTGCCGCCTGACATCTGGCGCGGGATCGAATATCTGAAGAACGAGCTGAAGGCCCTGTCGAGCGACCCCGGTGTTTACCGGATGCTGAATGGCGTTGGCGAGGTGTTGTATGTCGGCAAGGCCCGTAATCTTGCGCGGCGAGTTAGCTCCTACACCCAGCCAAACCGGTTGTCTAACCGAATTATGCGGATGGTCAGCGAGACCGAGAAACTAGAAGTGATTGTCACCACGTCGGAGATCGAGGCGCTTCTTCTTGAATCGAATTTGATCAAGAAAATGAAGCCGCGCTACAACATCCTGCTGCGCGATGATAAGAGCCTACCGCAAATTCTAATCACAGCCGACCATGAGTTTGGACAACTGACCAAGCATCGTGGCCGCAAAACTCGCAACGGCGAATATTTTGGCCCATTTGCCTCGGCTGACTCGGTCAACCGCACGTTGACCGATCTGGCGCGCGCCTTCATGCTGCGGACCTGTTCGGATTCAGTCTTTGCCAGCCGCACTCGGCCCTGTCTTCAATATCAGATCAAACGCTGTACCGCTCCCTGTGTCGGACATGTTTCAAAAGAAGATTATGCAAAACAGATGGAGCAAGCGCACCGTTTCCTGTCTGGCGGCTCAGTGGAAATCCAACGCGAATACGCCGCAAGGATGCACTGCGCCGCGGACAAGCTGGAATTCGAGAAAGCCACCATCTGGCGTAACCGTATCCGGGCACTGACCGGAATTCAGGCCAATCAAGATATCAATCTGCCAAACTTGCCAGATGCCGATATCATCGCCCTTGCCCGCAGCGGCAACCGGTCCTGTATCCAAATCTTTTTCATCAGGTCAGGCTCCAATTATGGCAACCGTTCCTATTTTCTAACACATAATCAAGACAGCACGTCTAATGAGGTGCTCGGTGCATTCCTTGGCCAGTTCTACGAGGACAAGGAGCCACCCCAGCAAATTTTGGTCTCGGATGAGCCTACAGAGAGGGCACTTCACGAAAACGCGCTATCAGAACAGGCCGGACGTGTTGTGCACATCTCGCGCCCGCAGCGCGGCGCTCGTAAGAAGCTTACTACCATGGCAAGCCGTAATGCTGAAGAAGCGCTGGCACGGAACATGGCAAACGCCGCCTCGCAAAAGCGGCTGCTGGCGGAGCTGGCCGAAGCGCTGGATCTAAAAGAGCCACCAAAGCGCATTGAGGTCTATGATAATTCACACCTTCAAGGGCGGCACGCTGTTGGCGGGATGATTGTTGCCGGAACGGAAGGGTTCAAAAAAGCTGCCTACCGCCGCTTCAACATTCGTGATGAGGGCAGGCACGCCACCGAACAGGGTGATGATTTTGCGATGATGCGCCAGGTCATTAGCCGCCGATTCGAGCGCGCACTGAAGGAGGATCCAGCTAGGCTGTCCGACACCTGGCCTGATCTGATTCTAATTGATGGCGGTAAGGGCCAGCTCGCAGCCGTGAGTGGGGTAATGGAAGATCTCGGTATCAACGACATTGCCGTTGTCGCCATATCAAAAGGCCCTCACCGCAATGCTGGGCGCGAGCAGTTTCACATCCTCGGCAGGTCAAGTTTTACTCTGCCGCCGCATTCATCGGCAATGCATTTCCTACAGCGGCTTCGTGATGAGTCACACCGCTATGCCATTGGTACACATCGCGCCAAACGCCAGAAAAGTGAGTTAGCAAGCCCACTCGACGCTGTTCCCGGAGTTGGACCAAAGCGGAAAAAGGCGCTGCTTGCGCATTTTGGGTCGGCACGCGCCGTCTCGTCAGCCGGACTTACAGATCTGGAGGCTGTCGAGGGCATCTCAAAAAAATTTGCACGACAAATTCATGATTGGTTTTATAATGGGCAATCCTAGGCACATGCGTCATACTAGCGCCAAATTGAACGTCTAGGCAGTGCGCATGACTGCCAATACACCCAAGCGCCCCAGAACAATGCGCCCGGGAGAGGAGCCAGCTGAGAGATGATTTTCGCGGTCAAAGCCATACCGAACTGGATGACCATCGGCCGCATTCTGGCGACTCCAGTAGTGGCAATGCTGATCTGGATGGACAGTCCGGATTTTGGCTATGCGCTGGCCCTGGCGGTGTTCACGCTTGCCAGTGTAACTGATTTTTTTGACGGTTGGATTGCCCGTCGACTGAATGTCGTCTCGCCGCTTGGTGAGATGCTCGACCCAATCGCCGACAAAATGCTAATCTGCTGTGCGTTGCTGGCACTGGCCAATGTAACGACCGTCGGCTGGGTTTTTCTGGTGCCGGCGCTGGTCATACTGCTGCGCGAATTTATGATTTCAGGGCTGCGGGAATATTTGGCAAAACGTAGTTTCGCAGCACCTGTGACTTTACTAGCTAAATGGAAAACAATGGCGCAGATTTTGGCTGTCGGGTTCCTAATTGGCGCGCCTGCCTTTCCAGTGGTACCGTTTGCCGCTGAAGTCGGACTGGCGCTGCTATGGATTGCCGCAGTTCTGACAGTGCAGACTGGCTATAGCTACATCCGCGAAGCGTTGCGCCATGTATACTGACACCGTCCTCGCCAGCAAAACACTTGCCAAAACGCCTCTTGCCGGCGCCGGACGTCACGGCTTTGTGATTGGCCTTGCTGGCTGGTCGGGGAGTGGTAAGACAACGCTCGCCGAACAACTGATCAGCATATTAACGGCGAGAGGCCGTGATGTTGCAACAATCAAACATGCGCACCACCGGTTTGACGCCGATGTCCCGGGTAAGGACAGCCATCGCCACCGCAGCGCCGGCGCGCACCAGGTGCTTGTAACATCGGCCCTGCGGTCCGTGCTTTTTACAGAACATGGCACTGGAGGCAACCCGTCGCTCAACGATTTGCTAGCAGCGCTGGCGCCAGCAGATATTGTATTAGTCGAGGGGTTCAAGCGTGAACCGATCCCAAAAATCGAAATTTACCGCGAGGCTGTCGGCAAGGCGCCACTCTGGCCTGAGGATGAATGGATCATCGCCGCTGCAACTGATACGAGGCTTGGATCACAAACAGACAGCGCTCCGACGATCACTCTGGATCTGAATGATGCCACCTCCATTGCCGACTTGATTTGCGGCCTTGCCGATGCGGTAAAACCAGCATGATCTATAAAGGGATGCTAGCACCAGAGACAGCGCGTACGCGTCTTCTGCAGACAATTGAGAGAATAGTTGGCATTGAGAGTTGCGCGTTGGAAGCCGCAGCCGGACGGAGGCTCAGTGAGGCATTGGTTGCGACGGCCAATCTGCCGGCAACAGCCAATGCTGCGGTCGATGGCTATGCCGTGCATGCCGATTTTCTGGCTGCACATCCAGCGCATGCTTTCACGGTTGTCGGACGGGCTTCCGCTGGCCACCCCTTTTCGGGCATTGTCACTAGAGGCAATGCGGTAAAGATTTTTACTGGCGCAATCATGCCAGACGGGCCGGATGCGGTGGCTATGCACGAACAATGCCGCGTAAATGAAACAGACGGAACGATCCAGATTGACACCAGACTGAAGCGAGGCAGCAACAGGCGGCCAGCTGGTGAGAACATCCGCCTCGGCGAGACCATCATCCCCAGCGGCACCAGATTGGGACCAGCAGATATCGGCATTGCCGCCGCCGCTGGCCATGTCGCGCTATCGGTCTGTCGCCGGCTTATTGTCGGGCTATTATCGATGGGGGATGAGATTGTCGAGCCGGGAACAGATCCGGCCGTTGGCCAGTCCTTTGACTCAAACCGGCCAATGTTGCGGGCACTGGTCACCGCCGACGGGCATGAGGTGCGCAATTTTCAAATCGTGCCGGACGATGCCGACGCGCTGATCGCTGCCTATCGCGAGGCCGTTGCCAGCTGTGATGTAGTAATTTCTTCCGGCGGTGCATCAGATGGTGAGGAGGATCATACGCAGACAGCCTTGCGCGCGCTTGGCGCAGAGCAAGTGTTCTGGCGGCTGGCGATGAAACCTGGTCGGCCCATGGCGGTTGGCAGCCTTGGCAAAAAGCGACTTTTCTGTTTGCCCGGCAACCCTGTGGCAGCCTATGTGTGTTACCGGCTGTTAGCGGCACCAGCACTCAGTATCATGGCTGGAGGCGAGGCCAACTCAATTTTGCGGATTCCGGTACAAGCTGGCTTCGATCACAAGAAACTTCCGGGGCGCGCTGAATATCTGCGGGTCCGACTGCACACGAATGCCTCTGGTGAAACCATCATGCAGCTGCATGGGCGCCGCGGTGCCGGGGTGCTGTCATCGCTGACCAGGGCCGATGGGCTTATTGAGATTCCTGTTGAAAATGCCGGGGTGAGTGAGGGAGACTATCTGTCCTTCATTCCATTTCGCGAGGTTGGATTATGAGTGGTGCAATGATAACTGTTCTGTATTTTGCGTGGATGCGTGAGCATACCGGCACCGCCAGCGAGCAGGTCACCCTGCCCGATGGCGCAAAAACGGTTGGTGATCTGATGCCGCAGCTGATGGCGCAGTCAGCAGGGCATGCGCTGGCGCTAAAAAATATGGCGGCGGTGCGAGTTGCGGTCAACCGCAACTACGGCGACCTGAAAACCGTCGTGGCAGGAGGGGACGAAATTGCCTTTTTCCCCCCCGTGACAGGTGGCTGAGATGGCGATACGCGTACAACAGGAAGATTTTGACGTTGGCGCAGAAAGCCGGGCACTGCAGGGACCGGCGGTGGGCGCGATAGCGCTGTTTGTTGGCACAGTGCGCAGCCTCAGCGGAAATGACAGTGTCACCGCGATGACAATTGAACATTATCCAGGGATGACAGAAACCGAGATCAGTCGTATTGAGGATGAGGCGCGAGGCCGCTGGCCGCTGTTTGAGGTGACGGTAGTGCATCGCGTTGGGCGTCTGCTTGCAGGCGAGCAGATCGTTCTGGTCGCCGTTTCATCTGCACACCGGCAAGCCGCCTTTGATGCGGCGCAATATATTATGGATTTCTTGAAAACGGACGCGCCCTTCTGGAAAGCCGAGGAACGTGGCGATCAGCTCAACTGGGTGGAGGCGCGACAATCCGATAGCGACGCACATGCGAAATGGATGCTAGAGTAACAGGGTATTCACGCAGGAATATGAATTAGAAAGTAACCGGAAAACTGCCAGGTAAAAGCAGCGCCTGATCAGAGGTTGATCCGGCCGTTTACCAGATCATCATAAGCCGTGACCAGCTGGCGACATGCATCCGAGGGGGTGAAGGTGTAGTTACCGATCCTTGCAACAGGCGTCACCTCAGCCGCAGTACCAGTGAGAAAACATTCCTTCATTGTTGCCATATCCTCGGGCTGGAGATGCCGCTCCACTACCTTCATCTGCAGCGACTGGGCAAGCCGGATCACCGTCTGGCGGGTGATGCCATTGAGGAAACAATCTGGAATCGGGGTGTGAAGGGTGCTCTCCGCATCAATGAAGAAGACATTTGCCCCTGTCGCTTCAGCGATGTAGCCGCGGTAATCAAGCATCAGCGCATCCTGAAATCCCTTTTTCTCGGCCTCATGCTTTGACAGGGTGCAGATTGTGTAGAGACCGGCCGCCTTCGCATGAACAGGCGCTGATTCGGGCGATGGCCGTTTCCATTTAGCAATATCTAGAGTGATGCCGCGCATCTTAGTTTCAGGATCGAAATAGCTGGGCCATTCCCAGGCTGCAATGGCTACATGCGTTTTAGTCTGTTGCGCAGAGATTGCCATCATCTCCGAACCGCGCCAGCAAAAGGCTCGGACGTAGCCATCGGTGATTTTATTTGCTGCCAGCAAAGCTATCTTAGCCTCATCAACCTCTTCGTTGGAAATGGGAATGTCAAAATCAAGCATCTGGCAGGAGGAGCGTAACCGTTTGGTATGTTCCGCACCGGCAAAAATGGTGCCGCCGTACGCACGCTCCCCCTCAAACACAAGGCTTGCATAATGCAGACCATGGCTCAGAGTGTGTGTCTTGGCATCTCGCCAATCCACCATTTCACCATTAAGCCAAATTAGACCATCACGATCATCGAAGGGAATTAACGCCATTTTCTACTCCTCGTGCCAACGCCTAGAGATATCAACTCCGGCATATACATTGCCCGGGATGGCCACAGCCTTACTCTGTGATTTACCCAGCCAGAGCCCAAATGAATAGTTCCAAATCGGGCATATTATGGTAGTTTGCTGATACGGTAACACCACATCGGATAATTGGTCAACATGGCTGACATAAAACCCTCTGGCAAAGCTCTTTTTCTTCGTGAAGAAGAATTGCGGCGCGGCATTGAATTAATGTATTTCGCCTATCGGGACTTCACGGGGGAAGCCGACTCCATTCTCGCCGAGCAGGATATGGGACGCGCACACCACCGTGCAATTTATTTTGTCGGTCGCCATCCGGGGATGCGGGTGAGCGATCTGCTGGCGATTCTTAACATCACCAAACAAAGCCTGTCACGCGTGCTGTCGACATTGGTAAAGGATGGTTATATCGTCCAAAAAACCGGCGCTGGTGACAGGCGACAGCGCCTGCTCTACCTGACCGAAAGGGGAAACGCACTTGAGGCGCGCCTGACCGCGGTGCAGGGCCAGCGATTTGCAGCCGCCTATCGTAATGCAGGGGCAAAAGCTGTCGAGGGTTTTCAGCACGTGTTGCAGGGACTGCTTGATGTCGAAACCCGCAGCCAGGTCGACCGGCAAGACAAGAGTGAATAAAAGGCCCAAACCGATCACCTCTGTGTAAAATTGAGCGTGATGGAGAGGCTGGTGCTGACAGGAGAAGTGCAGTGAGTGATCATCATATTCTGGTGATTGATGATGATGAGAGGCTGAGGCTGCTGCTGCGCCGGTTTCTTGAGGAAAGCGGGTTTCGCGTCACGGATGTCGGCAGCACTGCCGAAGCGCGGAGCATCCTTACTGGTCTCACCTTTGACTTATTGATCATCGACATCATGATGCCGGGTGAGACCGGCCTTGAATTCCTGCAGGAGCTGCGCAAATACAATCCCGTACCCGCGCTGTTTCTGACGGCATTGTCTGAGACCGAACATCGGATACAGGGGCTCGAATTTGGCGCTGATGACTATATGTCAAAACCATTCGAGCCGCGGGAGCTGGTGCTGCGAATAAAATCGATTCTTGGCCGGACCACAAACGTTGCGCCAAGTGAGGATAAACCGCGCATCGCCTTCGGCCCCTATGTATATGACATTTATACTGGTATGCTTACGCGCAGCGGTGGACGCCTGCATATCACCACAGCAGAGCAGAAACTGCTTGGCAGTTTTGCCGAGCGCCCGGATGAGGTGCTGTCCCGTGACGATCTGGCAATTGCGATGGAAGGCAGCATGCAGGGCCGGTCAATTGACGTCGCTGTCGCCAGACTGCGCAGCAAGCTGGAGCCGGACCCGCGCCATCCGGTCTATTTGCAGACAGTGCGCAACCGAGGATGGTTGCTGCGGACAAACTACCCAGCAATGGCGAGTGGGAGTGACAATGCAGCTTCGTAACGTCCTGCCAAAGACACTGTTCGGGCGAATGCTTTCGATCATTTTGGTGCCTATGATCTTCGTCCAGATCATTACCGTATTCATTTTTTATGACCGGCACTGGGATACAGTCACCCGACATATGGCAAATAATCTAGGGGCCGAGATCAGCATTCTTGTCGACCAGCTAGGCAACGCTCCAGATACCGAGTTGATCGAAACAGTGAAGACAACCGGATGGGAATATTTCAACTTTCCAATCCAGTTTGACACCGAGACACCCTTTGCCGGAAGCAATAGCGGCGCTCCACAGAGCTATGCCGAGGAAATGTTGTGGCTGGCACTTGGCAACCGTCTGGCACGCCCCTGGCGAACCAATGTCGATGCGGACCCGCATCTGATCTATGTCGATGTGAAATTCGCTAATGGCACATTGCGTATCTATGCCAGCCGCAAACGGATTTTCTCGTCGACAAGCTGGACCTTCATCGGGTGGACGGTAGGATCCTCAATCCTCATGTTTTCCATCGCGCTGCTGTTCATGCGCGGCCAGGTGCGGCCAATCCTGCGGCTTGCCAATGCCGCGCGCCAGCTTGGGCTGGGTCGAACTGCGTCGGACTATCAGCTTGAGGGCGCACGGGAAGTGCGGCTTGCCGGACGCGCCTTCCATGCAATGCGCCACCGGATCATGCGGCAATTAAACGAGCGCACCGAAATGCTGGCCGGGGTAAGCCATGACCTACGAACGCCGCTGACCCGGATCAGGCTGCAACTGGCGCTAATGAAGGACAATGAGGACGCTGCGGCAATCCGTGCCGATCTGGCCGAGATGGAGGACATGATTGATGCCTATCTGTCCTTTGCCGCTGGTGAGGGCGAAGAGGAGCCGGAAGAAACGCGGATTGAGACACTTCTGGACCGCCTGGTGCATCAAACAGCGAAGGCGCATGGCTATGACATCCAGATGATCCTGTCGGGTGAGCCATTGCCAGCCTTTCCAGTGCGACGAAAATCCATTCAGCGCGCCTTTGAGAACATCATCTCAAATGCACTCGCCTATTCCACAAAGACGCGGGTCAGCCTACGCTACCGCAATGATGAGGCGACCATCTTCTTTGATGATAATGGTGCAGGCATTCCCGTGGAGCGACGCGCTGATGCCATCCGTCCCTTTATCCGTTTAGAAGAGTCCCGCAACCGAAAAACCGGCGGCACCGGCCTTGGGCTGTCAATCACCAGTGATATCGTGCTGGGACATGGCGGCGAGCTGATCCTTGGTGATTCGCCCTTTGGCGGGTTACGCGTGGCGATCAAACTGCCTGTCTAGGAGACACTGGTCCGATGGAGGCTAGTGCAGACGGCTGCCATCCGGGACCGGCTGTTCGGGCGCAACGAGGACAATTGCGCCAGCGGCGTTACTGACGCCAAGGGTCAGCACTTCGGACATGAATGGGCCTATCTGGCGAGGAGGGAAATTGACTACCGCCATCACCTGCCGGCCAATAAGCGTTTTCGGTGCATAGAGCGAGGTGATTTGCGCCGAGGATTTTTTCTGGCCAATGTCTGGGCCGAAATCAATCACCAGCTTGAATGCGGGTTTGCGCGCTTCTGGAAAAGGCGACACGTCAACAATCGTGCCGCAGCGAATATCCAATTTCAGGAACTGATCGAAACTGGCCAGATCTGTCCCAGCTTTTGCGCTTTTATCAGCCATTACTGTCCTTCCTCGCGGGCTGTTACGCTGTTCTGTCCCTCTTGAGACACACCCAGTGTCTTTCCAAGGTCTGTATCACCTGGTTATTGATAGCGGTCCTGCGGTGGCAGATCACCATCACCACCCTCGACAAAGCCATCATCCACCGCAGTGCGCCCAACAGCCAGGAAGTCATTGCCATCGCCCAATACCCGCATACTGCGCCCCCATTCCTCAGCCTCGGCAAGGCGGGCGTCGATCGCCTTCATTGTGTGTGATAGATCGGCCGTTTCATCTTTCTGCCATTCACGCGCCACGAGCATGGCAACAATGGCAACACCGCGGACGCGGGCCTCACCGCGCAGACCAACCAGATCATCACCAACCATCCACAGCAGCGCTCGCATCGCCTGCACAAGCGAATCTAGAAGCCGGATGCCAAGCTGTGGGTTGCGCCGCGCTGCCACATTGAGTGCCGCAATCTGCGCCTTGTAGGGG
Source organism: uncultured SAR116 cluster alpha proteobacterium (assembly GCA_902578815.1). GTDB lineage: Bacteria > Pseudomonadota > Alphaproteobacteria > Puniceispirillales > Puniceispirillaceae > MED-G116. The sequence continues at coordinate 37,419 of CACHEI010000002.1, forward strand.
GCATAGACTTCAAAGCGGTGCATCAGCGATTCTAAGATTTTCTCGCGGATCGTAACCTCCCCCGCATCCTCAATGTCACTAAGACTCTCAAGCAGAGCCTGACGGTCGAGCCGTGAGAGCTGGTGAAGAATCAATGTAGTGACCGAACCGGCAGCAGCGCGGGCTGCAGCGGGGCGTATCTCGGCCTGGCGTGCGATCTCATCAAGGTCGAGTGCCGCTGGTGTCAGCGTCGCAAGCTGGTCCCAGGTGGCAGCGGCAAGCCGGTCCATGATCGTGTTTGTCGTCGTACTTTCCATCGCGCTCATCCACTCAATGTTTAAGTTATAAACCCAGCAATCCGTCACCTCGAGTGACAGCCGCCCCACGTATGTCGGTAGATGGGACGCACCAGCAAGCTGGTCAAGCGTTTAGCGGTCAGGCGCGAACAACAGCCGTACATCAGTTGCCAAGCTCAATCGAACGGTCCCGCGCTGCCACGATCGCCCGTTTCATCAACGATGCCAGGCCATCATCATCCATCAGCACTGCTAGCGCCGCAGCAGTGGTGCCACCTTTGCTAGTGACATTGACGCGCAGCTGCGAGGGCGGATCATTAGACGCTGCAATTAGCTCGCCGGCACCAGAAACCGTGGCCTCAGTGAGCTTTTTGGCAAGCGCTGCCGGCAACCCGGCGGCGATCCCCGCATCGGTCATCGTCTCAGCAAGCAGAAACACATAAGCGGGACCGGAACCGGAAACGGCAGTCACCGCATCCATCAGACCCTCATCATCAATGGTGACAACCGCCCCAACCGCGGCAAGCAGCTGGGCCGCGAGCGCTGCAATCGGCTCTGGTGCATCAGCGGAATAGAGCGCCGTGACGCCCCTGCCAATCGCCGCCGGTGTGTTTGGCATCGAGCGCAGAACCAGCGCATCCGACCCATCGCCACGTTTTGGCAGACGCGCAGTAAACCAGGAGGTCGGGATGCCGGCGGCAATTGAAAGAAAGGCCGTATCAGAATCGGCGACGCCAGCAAGCGAGACAATCGCCTCATCCATTATCTGTGGCTTGACAGCGAGAACGACCATCTGGCTTGGCCTACGAGTCGCAGAGGCAGCAGCAGCGCAATCAGCAAACAGCCTGACATTGGTGTGGGAGGTAGTCCAGTCAAGCGCATCCTGATGCGGCTCGATAATGGCGAAATCAGCGTCAAGTCCAGGATCATTGAGCCAACCCTGCAGCATCGCACTACCCATCTTGCCACAGCCTATGAGCGTGATCAGCATTGTCCTACGCCTCCCCCTCGGTGCGCATCAAAACAGCCGTGGCCGCCTCGGCCGCGGCCATTTTACCATGCACTACCTGATAGATTGCTGGATAGGCCTGCTCGCATTCGCCAAGCATAAAATCAACAACATCCTCGATCTGTTCAGGCGTCGCCCCACCAGCCCCACGAAGCGCTAGCGTGTGTCGCAGTTCAAGCTCGCACGCATTCAGATCAAGCGCCAAGTGCCCTATATGCACATCCTGATTGAGCATGGCCGCAAGCAGCGCCAGCTCGCCAAGCTGTTCCTCATCAGCGTGGACATCAATCCGGCAGGTGACTTGCATGGTCTCGTCGAACCGCTGCCAGGTGAAGGCAAGCTGGTAATCTGACCACCGTCCCGGCACCTCAGCTAGCACGGCATCATGATTACGCTCGCGCAGCTGCCAGTCCTGGCGGGCGACAAATTTCGTCACCAGATCGATTGGATGCGCGAGTCCATCCTCGGTTATACGGGCCTGGCCAGGTGGAAATAAACCCATAATTTGAACTTCCAGTCTGTGGTGGCTAGAATTACCAAGATGCCGCAAGACAGAATGTCATTCAACACAATATTTTGTGGTCAAATTATCGACCGAGCACATTTTGTTGTGGTTTTTTGCCATTTGAATAGCCGAATCGTTGTAAAACCCCCAATTCGTCGATGGTGGTTTGCGAAGATGGTGGAGGGAAGCTGAAATCAGGAGACGGATTTTTTTCTTGCAGAACTGGTCTTTTTAGCCGCGGCAGACTTTTTTAACGCTTTGCGGGCTGGCGATTCTGTCTTTTTCGGCCGGGGTGATTCGCGGGCGGCGATGCCAGCCTCAAGAACGGTAACACGCGCCGATATCGCCTCATGCCTGGTGCGCAGCGCATCAAATTCCTCGCGCGTCACAAGACCGCGCGCATTGAGAATGCGTTCCATGCGCTGGCGGATCATATTGTCAAGTTCCTCACGCAGACCACCAAGGGCCGTTGCGGCCCCATTTGCCATTTTGGCAAGGTCACTGATGAAATTCGATTGAGGCGACATGCTATTTCCGTTCTCCTGCCTTGCCACCGCAGCGGTTTGCCTGCGGTTTGACAGGTTAAATTGTCACTTTGTAAAATCACGCCTTTACTATTTATGCGGTTTTGCCAGTTATTCCAATACCGCATGGCACGCATTTGCGATAAAGTTGGTGATCTTTTTTATGTTGGGGCAAGCCCTTTTGGCACAAAACAACTAACATCGGGCATCATGACAGACACACCAACTGGAATCATCCTTCCTGAATTCAATCCCTTTGCAATCCAGCTTGGCGACTTTGGAGTCCGCTGGTACGCGCTGGCCTATATCGCCGGATTACTGCTTGGCTATTACCTCCTGCGGCGCGAGGCGGGAAAGCCCGGCGCGCCGATGATGCTCGCGCAGATCGACTCGCTGCTCAATCATGTGGTGCTTGGCACTATTCTAGGTGGGCGGCTCGGCTATGTGCTGTTCTACAACCCGGCTTTTTTTGCCAGTGACCCGATTCAGATCATCAAGATCTGGCAGGGCGGCATGGCCTTTCATGGCGGGCTTCTGGGCGTCACGCTGGCGATGATGCTGTTTGCCCGCCGCCACGCAATCCCAGTTTTACAAGTCTCAGACCGGGTGGCTATGGTTCTGCCGATCGGGCTTTTTCTCGGCCGCCTGTCAAATTTCATCAATGGCGAGCTTTTTGGCCGTGTTAGCGACCTGCCTTGGGCCATGGTCTTTCCAAATAGTGACGGGTTGCCGCGCCACCCGAGCCAGCTTTATGAGGCCGGCCTTGAGGGGCTGTGTCTGGGTCTGGCTATGCTGATTGCAACACGGCGGGGCTGGCTTGCCTCTCCCGGGCAGATCACCGGCCTGATGCTGGCCGGCTATGGTCTGACCCGTTATCTGGTTGAATTTGTGCGCGAGCCGGACACGCAGCTGGGGCTGCTGATCGGCGGCTTGACAATGGGCCAGCTACTATGCCTGCCAATGATTGCGGCAGGGCTGTATCTGCTAAAGTTCGGCCATAACCGGCGGCAGGTGTGAGCATGTCAAGGACACCAGAAAAGACGCCCCCGACGACAGCCGCGTCAGACAATGAAAACATAGCTGTTGGCGATAACACAACACTTAAGGACCGCATTGCTAGCCAGATTCGCCGCGCAGGGCCGATTAGCGTAGACAATTTCATGGCCGCGTGTCTGGGCGATGCCAGAGCCGGCTATTATCAACATGGTGACCCGTTTGGCGTTACCGGTGATTTCATCACCTCACCTGAAATTTCCGGCCTGTTTGGCGAGATGTGCGGGCTGTATCTAGCACATATGTTCGAGCTTGCAGGACAGCCGCAGAACACGGTGATTGCCGAACTTGGTCCGGGTCGTGGCACCTTGATGCGGGACATGCGCAGCGTTTGGGAGACATTAATGCCAGCGCTTGCTTGTAGGCCGATCCATCTGGTTGAGACGAGCCTCGCGCTACGTCGGGCGCAGGCAGCACTAATCGCGGCAAATGGCAGCGCCGCGACAACGCCAGAGATCCATTGGCATTTTTCGTGTGACGACCTGCCAGACGCACCAATTTTTGGCATTGCTAATGAGTTTTTCGACGCGCTGGCAGTAGCTCAGTTTGTCTGGCGTGGCTCTGGAGTGCAGGGTAGCTGGCATCACCGCCTTATCGGGCTAAAGGGTGTTGAGTTTGGCTTTGTCGACGGCCCGGCGCTGTCAAGAGCCGAACTGGCAGACTACAGCGGCACGCTACCGCCAGAGCCAAAAGATGGCGATGTCGCCGAATTCTGTGGTGCAGGTGATCAAGTAATCGCCATGTTGGCAAGCCGCATCAGCCAGAATGGGGGCGCCATGTTGATCATCGATTATGGACGCGATGGCACTGCCGGTGACAGTCTGCAGGCCGTTGCAGAACACCGACCGGTGAATGTTTTTCACCAGCCGGGAACCGCTGATCTGTCGCATTGGGTTGACTTTGCCGCACTGTCCCGTAGCGCTGCCACACATGGCTGCCGATTGATTGGACCCGTGCCACAGGGCCGATTTCTGATGCGCATCGGGCTTGCCCAACGCGCCGAACAAGCCGCGTTGCATTGCGAGGGGAAAACACGGCGTAACCTGTTGGCAGCGGTCGACAGATTGACTAGCCCAGCGCAGATGGGCGAAGTGTTCAAGGTAGCACTTCTATTGCCACAGGGTGTGGGCTTGCCACCAGGCTTCGAGACTGACTTTCCATCAGGCACCAGTTCAGATGCCGGAACGGATGGCAGCGCATGAGGCGTGAGAACGGGCCCATTTTTGAACGCAAACAGGCTGCCAATGGCGCTGTCTTTTTTACTAGTGACGTCTTTGCTGGACGTATCAAATATGGGTTCTTTTCAGCCGAGGGCGGGGTAAGCCAGGGCGTTTATGACAGTCTGAACTGCGGCTTCGGCTCGGATGACAAAACAGAATTTGTGAACTGCAACCGGGACATCTGCGCCACGGCGATGGGGCTGGCGACGAACCGTCTGGCAGCGGTGTTTCAGACGCACAGCGCCGTCGCTGTCACCGTGTCAACAGGCGCGCCAGCCGCGCGTGAGCAGCTGGTGCGCGCCGATGGAATGGTCACGACAATTCCAGAGCTAGGACTAGCAATTCTGACCGCTGATTGCCTGCCATTGCTTATTGGCGATGCAGAGGCCGGGGTAATTGCGGCGTGCCATGCCGGATGGCGCGGCGCGGCGAAGGGAATTGTTCAGGCGACATTGGCGCAGATGCACGCTGCCGGTGCCAAAAACATCACCGCGTTAATTGGTCCAACGATCCGGCAGACTAGCTATCAAATCGGCAGCGAGATGCGGGCCGAAATCATCGAGAGCCAGCAGGTAAGTGGGGTAAGTGCGGACAGTATTGCCGCCTGTTTCATCGTCGACCCCGAGCAGGATCGCCGATATCTATTTGACCTACCGGGCTATGTCAGGTTGCAGCTTTCAGCGGCCGGAGTACGACAGATTGCCGATTGCGGCGAGGACACCTATGCCCCAATCAGAACCGGATCGCCCCGGTTCTTTTCACACCGGCGGGCCACACATGCGGCATCACCCGATACTGGCCGGCAAATTTCAATCATCAGCCTCACCGCTGCACCGTGATAAGGCCCGGACAACAATAAGCTTTGAGTTTGCCCTGAAAATGCCACACCTCTACATTTTTCTTGGATTATTGATTATTGGCATTCTGTCCACCTGCTTCATGGGATGAGGTAGGGGCAGACAGTGAATAACAAAATTGCGATAAATGCTGGATAACGGCTTGCCCGGTGAGGGGGGGATTGCTATGACAACCATGGTATTCAATTGCGCCGCTTTGTTTGCTTGCAACAGGTTTTTTTCGGATGAAAATTCTCTCCTGCAATAGTAATCGGCCTCTGGCAGAGGCTATTGCAACTTATCTTGATGTGCCACTTACAAAAGCAGATGTCCGGCGTTTCGCAGACATGGAAGTATTCGTTGAAATTAGTGAGAATGTCCGCGGCGAGGATGTCTTCGTCGTGCAGTCGACCTGTTTTCCAGCGAATGACAATGTCATGGAACTGCTTGTTGCGCTGGATGCGCTGCGCCGGGGTTCAGCCCGCCGCATCACGGCGGTTCTGCCATATTACGGCTATGCGCGTCAGGATCGGAAGTCTGGGCCGCGCACGCCTATCTCGGCAAAGCTGTTAGCTAATCTGATCACCTCCGCCGGTGCCGACAGGGTGCTTACGATTGATTTACATGCCGGACAGATACAGGGTTTTTTCGATATTCCCACCGATAATCTTTTTGCCGCGCCCGTTTTCATTAAAGATATCAAAGCGCGCTATGATGGTGCCAAGCTGATGATCGTTTCGCCCGATGTCGGCGGCGTGGTGCGCGCGCGGTCTCTGGCCAGTCGGCTCGATGCCGATCTAGCTATAATTGATAAGCGCCGCCCGAAAGCGGGTGTTTCAGTAGTTATGAACATAATCGGTGACGTTAAAGACCGGCATTGCATCATGGTCGATGACATTGTCGATTCTGGCGGAACGCTTTGCAACGCGGCGGCAGCCCTGATCAAGGATGGCGCTCTCAGCGTCGATGCCTATGTAACACACGGCGTGCTCTCGGGCGGCGCGGTAAGCCGGGTTGCTTCATCACCCTTGAATTTGCTAGTTACAACTGATTCCATCCCCGCCACCGAGGCGGTGCGCGTAGCCCGAAATATCCGCCACATCTCAGTGGCGCCACTGCTTGGCGAGGCAATCAAGCGGATCAATGAGGAACGTTCTGTCTCGACCCTGTTTTAAGGTAAATCTGGCAGTAGCAGGATCAGCCCAGAGGACTAGCGGAAGCTCGCCGCACTTCTTGGCCAAAAAGCCCCATCTCATCCTTGAAAGCGCTTGTCTTTTCGCGACGAAAAGAATATACCTCCGAACGCCGTGCACCCCTGGAGGCACGGACAAATGGCATATATCAAGGAGTAAGAAATGTCGGACATTACAACCATCGGCGCGAATCAGCGCGAACGGGTCGGTAAGGGGTCCACCCGTGCGGCACGCCGTGCAGGCCAAGTCCCTGCCGTCATTTATGGCGACAAGAAGGACCCAATCAGCATCACAATGGAGGCCCGAGCGATTACTAAAATTGTCCATCAGCCCGGAATTTTCGGCCGGCTTTTAGAAGTTACCGTCGGCGGCCAAAAAAACACTGTGCTGACACGTGACATCCAGTTCCATCCGGTAACTGATGTGGTGATGCATATGGATTTTCTACGCGTATCCGGCAGCGCCAAGGTAGCCGTTGCGGTGCCTGTTGAATTTATCAATGAGGATACCTGTCCTGCCCTGAGGATTGGAGGCGTTCTCAACATTGTGCGCTATGAGGTGGAACTGAACTGTCCGGCGACAGCCATACCGGAAAAGATCACCGTTGATCTCGATGGACTGAAGATTGGTGACTCAATTCATATCAGCGCCATCCCTCTTCCCGACGGTGTCGAGCCGACCATTACCGACCGCGATTTCACCGTTGCCACATTGCAGTCACCAGGTGGTGGCGTGAAAAACGAAGACGAGGACGAAATTGAAGCTGACTCCGACGACGGAACCGAAGACGGTGGCTCAGAGTAAATGATGGCAATGCCACCGGCTTGGCAGGAACAGACCGAAACAGAGCCATGCTGTTATTTGTAGGCCTTGGGAATCCAGGATCAGACTTTGCCAAAAACCGGCATAATGCTGGCTTCATCGCTGTTGACAAGCTTGCCCAGCAGCACGGTTTTTCTGTTTGGAGGGCGAAATCGGGCGCATTGATTGCGGATGGCCAGATTGGCACAGAAAAGGTGTTTCTGATCAAGCCGCAGAGCTTTATGAACAAATCTGGCCTGCCGGTCGCTGAAATTGCACGTTTCTACAAAATCTCTGTTGGCAATATTTTTGTTTTCTATGACGAGATCGACCTGGCAACAGGCAAGGTACGCCTTAAACAGGGCGGAGGAGATGGTGGCCATAATGGCATCCGCGATCTCGATCGGCATCTCGGCGCAGACTACTGGCGTGTGCGTATAGGCGTTGGCCGCCCACCAGTGTGGATAGACGTTAAGAGCTGGGTGCTGATGGATTTTGCCAAAGATGAGCTGGAAGGGTGGCTGGCAGATCTCGCCATCGCCATGGCCGATGAGGCCAACCGGCTGGTCAACCACGATACCGACGGTTTTCAGAGCCGCGTTGCCTTTCTGGCACCTGCACGAAAGACTGAGGCAACGCCAGAAAAAAAACCTAAGCAGGATAGCTAAGATGGGATTTAACTGCGGCATTGTTGGCCTGCCAAATGTTGGTAAATCAACGCTCTTTAACGCGTTGACGGAAACCGCCACCGCCAATGCCGCAAATTATCCATTCTGCACCATTGAGCCGAACACCGGCCGTGTTTCGGTGCCTGACAAACGCCTTGATGCGCTTGCCGCGTTGGCCAAATCGGCAAATGTGATACCTACACAGCTAGAATTTGTTGACATAGCTGGACTTGTACGCGGTGCTGCAAAGGGCGAAGGGCTTGGCAATCAGTTTTTGTCCAACATCCGCGAGGTTGACGCGATTGCGCATGTCCTTCGCTGTTTTGAGGATAGCGAAATTACCCATGTAGAGGGGTCAGTAGACCCTATCCGCGATGCGGCAACCATCGAGACCGAGCTAATGCTTGCCGAAATTGAGTCACTTGAACGTCGCATGGCAGCGCTGTTAAAGAGATCAAGAGGCGGCGATGCAGAAGCGAAAAGCGACCTGGCTCTCATGGAAAAATTGTTCGCCCAGCTTTCTGAAGGAGTACCCGCGCGGCTCGCGGCCGGACTGACCGAAGCTGAGGCGCTGCGTCTGCCCTATCTGCAACTGCTGACTTCAAAGCCAGTTCTCTATGTATGCAATGTTGGCGAGAGCGAGGCAGCAAGTGGCAATGCGTTCTGTGAGGCGGTGGCTGCGCAGGCCGCCCATGAAAATGCGGCATATGTTATTGTCTCGGCTGCAATCGAGGCGGAGATAAGCCAGCTTGACATGGACGACAAGACCCTGTTTCTGGCTGAGCTGGGTCTCGAGGATACTGGGTTAGCACGCCTAATCAGGGCCGGTTACGGGCTGCTTGACCTACTGACGTTCTTCACCGTCGGACCTAAGGAAGCGCGGGCCTGGACCGTAGCAAAGGGCGCCACGGCGCCGATGGCAGCTGGTGTTATCCATACCGATTTCCAGCGCGGCTTTATTCGCGCCGAAACCATTGCCTATGATGATTATATCGCCAATAGCGGTGAGGCTGGTGCCAAGCATGCTGGCAAACTGCGCATCGAAGGAGCCGATTATAAAGTGGTTGATGGAGATGTGTTTCATTTCCGGTTTAATGTCTAAAGGGCAAATCCACTACCATTTAGGATGATCTGCCACTTGCATCATTTTTTCACCAACGCCCTGGCTGCAGCATGTCATAAGCCAAAAACAGCGAGCGTCCCAACCAGTAACATCTTATTAGCAGGGACTGTGTAGCTGTCAACGCGATCTTATTTGCCTTCACGGAGCGCTTAATCAAGGCGCAACATCTTTCGTCTAGACGACCGAATGCTTCACATACAACCTCTGTTTCTGGCGCTGGTGAGTGTTGACATAGTCATAATTGTCAGACGACCAAAATAGTTAGGCGATCATCTGCTGGTCAGCATTATGCCGATGATTCCGGCAGCCTTTTCCACTTCCATATCGCTCTTGCCCACAAAGTGCCGCGATGCCACAACCCGATTGAACTTTTTTTCCAAGAGAATGTCTTTGTCGAGATCCACAAACTAGGCAAAAGTCTCAGGCTGGTCCCTTTTAATGCCGGCACATATGTTGTAAATGTAATTATATCCTAGCGGAAAGTCGCATAAAAACCGCCGGGGTAGACGCTGGCTGTTTTGTTTATTGTCATCCGACACTACCTCAGTGTACGTCAGCCCAAATCCGCCTTTTCGCCATGTAAGACATTACTAGGAAGATGCTAAGGAAGAACACAGCCGCGACCCCAATGCGCTTTCGTATTTCAAGCTTTGGTTCTGCAGCCCACATCAGAAAATGCGTGACATCGGCAGATAGCGATTCGGTGCTGGTCGAGGCGCCATCGGCATATTCTACGTCATCTCCATAAATAGGCTGTGGCATGGCAATCAGATGGCCGGAGTAAGCATTGTTATAATACATACCCTCGGGCACATCTAAGTTGGAAGGTGCGTCCTCATAGCCAACAAGGAGGCTGTAGAGGTAGTCTGGGCCATGAGCTCGTGCCTTAGCGATCAGTGACAGATCAGGCGGCAGGGCGCCATTATTATTGGCGCGGGCCTCATTGTCGTTTCGATATGGACTTGGCATACGGTCAGCGGGACGCGCAGGACGCATGAACATTTCACCATCCTCATCAGGTCCGTCCTGTACTTCATATTCAGCTGCAATCGCTTTAATTTCAGCTTCATCGTAACCAAGATCAGCCAGGTTGCGGAATGCCATGTATTCAATCGAATGACAGCCAGCACAAACCTCGAGATAGACCTGAAAACCACGCTGCATCGATGCCTTGTCATAATGCCCAAAAATCCCAGAAAACGTCCAGTCCTTCTTGAGCAGTGTCACATCCCCTCCCCCGGCAGCTGATGCTGCCCCGGGCATGCCGAAAGCTGACATCACTGCTATGAGGAATGTCAAAATAAATTTGCTCATCATTCTGCTGCCACTGTTGTTGCTAAGACAGGTTCCGAAATCGATTTAGGCAAAGGTTTGGTATTTTCAAAAACACTCAGCATTGGCAGTATCACTAGAAAATGCAGAAAATACCATGCCGTAGCAACACGAGACAACGTTACATAAATACCCTCGGCAGGCTTGCCGCCAAGATAGCCAAGCGCAATCGCGTCGATAAAAAGCAGCCAGAAAAAGATGCGGAACACCGGCCGGAATCGGGCAGAGCGCACAGGTGAACGGTCAAGCCATGGCAGGATAAACAGAATTGCGATTGCGCCAAACATCAACAGAACGCCGCCCAACTTATCTGGCACTGCCCGCAGGATGGCGTAGAAAGGCAGGAAATACCATTCAGGAACGATATGCGCTGGAGTCTGCATCGGATTAGCCGGAATGTAATTGTCCGGATGCCCCATCGCGTTCGGGAAAAAGAACACTGCAACAGCGAGCAAAAGCAGGAACAGGGCAATGCCAACTATATCCTTAATAGTATAATAGGGATGAAAGGATATTGTGTCCTGCTTGCCCTTTGTATCAATGCCAATCGGGTTGTTCGAACCAAAACGGTGCAACGCCACAATATGCAGCACAACAACGCCAGCAATCAGGAATGGCATCAGATAATGCAGTGAGAAAAACCGGTTCAAGGTTGGATTATCAACCGAAAAACCACCCCATAGGAAGGTCACAATACTCTCACCAACAAGCGGAATAGCCGAAAATAGGTTGGTAATCACGGTGGCACCCCAGAAACTCATCTGACCCCATGGCAGAACATAGCCCATGAAAGCCGTCGCCATCATCAGCAAGAAAATAACAACCCCCAAAATCCACAGCAACTCTCGTGGAGCCTTGTAGGAGCCGTAATATAGACCGCGAAAAATGTGAAGATAGACGACGATAAAGAAGAAACTCGCCGTGTTCATGTGGATATAGCGGATCAGCCAGCCATGATTGACATCACGCATGATGCGTTCAACGGACTCAAACGCATAATCGACATGGGCGGTGTAGCTCATCGCCAGAACTATTCCGGTGACAATCATAATCACCAACGACAAACCAGCGAGGCTGCCGAAATTCCACATATAGTTCAAATTCTTTGGTGTCGGATATTCATTTGCCGTGTGATCAAGCATGGAAAAAACCGGCAGGCGATGGTCAATCCATCTGACAACCGGATTTGAAAATTTTGCAGCAGACATTTGTGTTTTGCCTCCAGAAGAACTATAAAATTAACCTATACGAATTACGTTATCAGACAGGAAAGAATACGGCGGCACCTCAAGGTTGGTCGGCGCTGGGCCCCTCCGGATCCGGCCAGAGGTGTCGTAGTGAGAGCCATGGCAGGGGCAGAACCATCCGTCATAGTCACCCTTAACATCACCGGTCTTCTGGCCGAGGGGCACGCAGCCGAGATGCGTACACACCCCAACAACAACCAACAATTCAGGCCGCTGGACGCGGGCCTCATCTTCCTGCGGGTCGCGCAGTTCAGCGCCGTCAATGGCGTTCGCGCGGGCTATCTCATCAGGCGTGCGATGTCGGATAAAAACCGGCTTACCGCGCCAAGTCACGGTGATTGCTTGGCCCATTGCAATTTTTGATACATCCACTTCAGTACTGGCCAATGCAAGCGTATCAGCCGCTGGATTCATCTGGTCTATCAGCGGCCACGCAACGGCTCCGGCACCCACTGCTCCCATTGCATAGGTTGCCACGACAATGAAGTCGCGCCGAGCTGGCTCTTGCATGCCGTTTGAAGACGACGATTTGGAATTTGACGTCGATTTGGCCATTCTGCCCCCTATTCTCCCAAGGCCCACGTTCCTTTAAAGCAAGTCAAACAGCAAGAAACTGTCCCGAATTTGCTATCTGTTAACACGGGTTGTTTATTTGTCTCACTTTAATCTATGTCTTTTCCAGCAAAAAATGCGAGGCATTTGGCCGCGCCCCACGGGCGCGCCGAGCATTCCCTATGGCCATCTGACCTCTGGCGGCAAGCTCATCAGGATGGCCTCGATGTTTCCACCGGTTTTCAGGCCAAACAGTGTACCTCGGTCATGTAGCAAGTTGAACTCGACATAGCGGCCGCGGCGAACCAGTTGGTGATGCCGTTCGGCCTCATTCCAATCCCGGTTCATACGGGCACGGACAATGCCAGCATATGTATCACGGAATGATATGCCAACATCGCGAGTAAAAGCAAAATCGGCGTCCCAATCACCGCTATCGAGATTGTCAAAGAAAATGCCGCCTGCGCCACGTGGCTCATCACGGTGCGGCAGGTAAAAATATTCGTCGCACCATGATTTGAATCGCGGATAATAATCAGGATGGTGCGCATCACAGGCAGCCTTCAGCCCAGCGTGAAATGCCGTCCTGGCGCCTTCATCATCTGGAAGGAGCGGGGTCAGATCGCCACCGCCACCAAACCAGCTGGTCGAGGTGACAATGAACCTGGTGTTCATATGAGCGGCTGGCACATGTGGATTATGCATATGGGCGACCAACGAAATTCCACCAGCCCAGAATCTGCCATCGACAGCCGCACCTGGAATGTTGGTGCGAAACTCTTCAGAAAATTCACCATGCACTACGGAGATATTTACACCAACCTTCTCAAACACCCGGCCTTTCATCAGGCTTATTTCACCGCCACCGCCACCCTCACGGCTCCAACCCTTCCGGATGAAAGAACCAGCGTGCTGATCGGCTTTGCTAGTGCCATCAAGTTCGGTCTCAATGGTCTCAAACGTGGCGCAAATATCATCACGCAATGCGGCAAACCAACTGGCCGTGGCCGCTTTGCGCGAATCAGTGTCGGCGCCGACATACTGAAAATCAGTTTCGCCGATGGCGACGTTTTCATTGTCATTATGTGTTTGCATGGCTTCAGTAATGCTGCCTTTCATTCTACGCCCAGCGCCACGGACCTAAAGACCGGCCAGCAACTCTTTCTTTGTAAGGGTGAAGGAACTGTCCACCCATTTCTGTTCAAGGGCTTTTAGCATCTGGCCGAGTGCAGGTCCATTGTGAACCCCATTCAACAACAAATCGGCTCCAGAAATTGGAAATTTTGGCGGATCCCAGGAGGCAAGCGCCTCAGCATGCGCAAGATCAACATCGACACCGGCGCGTGCCGTTGCTACAGCATAGACAAGTCCGGCATTGACCCCATTCCGATGCAGCGTCCAGATCCCGCGCTGCCAAATTGTCGGATCATCTGTCTGAGGCGAGAGCCGGTAAAGCAGTTCAGGCGTGCCGAGCCGGTCAATCATCGCCAGACATTTTGCATCACGGCGGCTGAGACGAAGCCTGTTGGCCAAAAAGCGGGCGCTGTTGGCAGGCATTATAAGGGCCAAACAGGCAAGCCATCCTTGCGCCGCCAACGGACCGGAATGGGCAAGCGGCGGCACATGGACAAGCGGCAACGGCTGGCACGACACGCCAAGCGCCGCAATATCAATGCCACACTCATGCATCAACGCAATAGCATCACCTGCCCCGGGAGCCACGAGCATCCGTGCCATTTCAGCCGCCACACGCTCTCCGGACAGAGAGGCGGCAAGACCGGCATGGGCACAAAGCGCGGCATTTGCTTCAGCATCCGGGCCAGCGGTGGCAAAGGCAGACATCAGGCGGCAATATCGAAGCATCCTTAGCGCATCCTCACGAACACGCTGGCCTGCATCACCAACGAAGCGCAGACGGCCGGCCCGAAGGTCTGCTTCGCCATTAAGCGGGTCGGCAATGCTGCCATCAGCGCAAACATAAATAGCGTTTATGGTAAAATCGCGTCTACTCGCATCCTGATACCAGTCAGCACTGAACTTGATAGTCGCGTGTCGGCCGTCGGTGTCGACATCAACACGTGTCTGCGTGACCTCGATAGCGGCGGCGTTTTTGGAGGCCACACGCACCGTAACCGTGCCATACCGGAGACCGGTTTCGATGACCTTGAGGTCAGCCTTGCGAAAAATTTCAGCTGCTTGCTCGATTGGCATGGCAACAGCCATGTCGATATCACCTGGCCGCCGACCAGCTAAAAAGTCGCGCACCGAACCACCGACAATGCGCGCCTCAGAACCAGCAGACGCTACCAAGGCAAAAATCTGCGCAGCAAGTGGCGGAATGGGAAAGCTGGCCCTATCCACCATCACCTCTGTTGCCTCCGTCCGGGTTGCCTCGCTCAAACCCGCCAGCTGAGATCTGCCCATCCATGATTACGGCGGGTCGATAGGCTGCATCAGGTGCCGAGCTCTCTCCCTCTAACACAAAGACGCCAAGGAAAAAAACAGCAAGACCAGCAAGCGCGCCAATCAAATGCGCGATAGTGATGCCATTTATTGCCTCTGGGTCCTCGCCACGAGCAAGAGCGCGGCGACGCTGCCAGCTTGTGATCAGTGTCATCACAATAATTGCCACAAATAGCGCGCTCAACATGATCAGATAACGCCGCATTATTCTTGTCTCCTTTCCTACAACCTGTTGATAGCACCGATCTGCCCTGCAGCGAAAACGACGTGGATAATCCCGTCGTCAGCGGCAGCGGCCGGTGAGATCAACCAGAATGCTGGCCGACAAACCCCACAAATAATGATCGGCATTATCGATAACCCAGACCTCGCGCCAAACCCCTTCCCTCAGATAGCTTTCCCGCCGGTGACGGGTTGGTTCAAGCACATCGGCAAGCGGCAGGACAAGCACCTCTTCAACCTCGTCGGGTGACGCTACAAAAACTACCTCGGGCGCAATCAGGCCAACAACCGGCTGCACCACAAACCCCACTGGACTGGTTACTATATCGAGCGCGCCAATGATCGTCACAGCTGAGGGCGAAAGCGCGATTTCCTCTTGCGCCTCGCGGAGGGCCGTTGCCACCAGATTGGTGTCACTTGGTTCCACTTTGCCACCGGGAAAGCTGATCTGGCCAGCATGATGCGCCAGATGTCCTGCTCTGCGTGTCATCACCACATGCCACCCCGCGGCGTGTTTCTGCAACCCCACCAATACTGCCGCCGGGTTACCCTGATTGGCGCGCAATGACGGAGGGACAGGATTAAGCAGTGCGGCAAGATACAGCATTCCAGGATCGATCTGGTTATTTGTCCGCTCATTGGCAATGATGTCCCTTCCATTGCGACGGTGCATCACAGTTCCAATCTGAAAAAGCTGCCAGAACTCCATACACCAAATACGCCCTGATCATTGCTGGTAGCATAGCCGGCTAACTCGTAAAAAACCGGCCGGGTCAACTTGGCCTCAAGACGATCCCGGACATGGATATAGGGAACCGCCGTCGTTGTGATATCACCCTCGGCATCATTTGGCAGTTGGCGCATAGTTAGTGGATGGTCGCCTGAAAGTATAACCGTATTATCTACGTTGGTTGTAAAGCTGATCTGCTGGTCGGTGCCAACACCCGTAACTACAATAGAAACTGCAATGAACGGTGCGTCGGCAACGGTAATCGTACCGCGTTCAACCGGCGTGACTAGCCAATAGCTGCCATCCGCCTCGCGGCGCAGAATGGAAGCAAACAATTTGACTAGCGCGGGCCGTCGTATCAGCCCGCCCGCATGGAACCAGGCCCCGTCAGCGTCGATATGAATATTGAATTCCTGCGCCAACGGCGCATTCGGGCTCTTGAGCGCATCGGTTGGTCTATTTGTTGTTTGATTTGGACCCATAAAGCCATTGTAGCCTTTCTTAGTAAAATTTTGGTGAATTTTATCGAAAAAATGATCGGCACATAAACTAGTTGTTAGCTTTTGTCTGCGAGGCTGGGAAATAAGAGACCTGTTTTCCAAAGTCCGCGGTAATCGGGCAGGAGCCCAAAAACGCAAATAAAAGGTGCACGGGGGGAGAAAATATTATGTATAGGTTATGGATCAACCCAACTTGTGAAAAAAATTTGATCACCATCCGGTAAGGTGGCTGCAAAACGGTCAAATCGAGCTTACTGATGGTTCTGGGTCCAAACACGCAGTTATAGACAGAGAAGCCGCTGATCAATTTCTTATGTCTTGCAAGGCATCACGATGCCTGACGCCGATCACCTTCGTTCCAGGCAATCTTAGCGATAAGAAGCTTAACGCGCTTTTCAAGCCAGCATCTTTAACAATGGAAAAACCATCCTATATCTCGTTAACAAGGGGTGATACCCTGGTGTTCCAGCGCAGCCTGCCTGCACGGATCCAGTCTATAAGCAGCCAGCACAGGACGGGTTGATGAGCCGATTTATTTTTGCACTGTTGGGAGTCACCTTTTACGTCATGACAAATGTAGCAAACGCAACCTCCGACAACGGGGAGGGTCAAACCCTCCTTCTCGAAACCAGCAAGGGTCAGGTAGAAATCAAAATGCTTCCCGAACTTGCGCCCAAGCATGTCGCCCGTATCACCGAACTGGCTAGCAACGGCTTTTATGATGGGATCATCTTTCACCGGGTCATCCCCGATTTCATGGCGCAGACAGGCGATCCGGACGGCACCGGCATGGGTGGCTCCGGACAAAAGCTGGAAGCCGAGTTCACCGATTACGAATACAAGGAGGGTACTGTTGGCATGGCCCGGTCATCAAACCCGAATTCAGGCGACAGCCAGTTTTTCATCTGCTTTGACGGCTGTAGCCATCTGACAGGCCAGTACACCGTTTGGGGACAAGTGGAGCGTGGCATGGACATCGTTCGCAAAATTGCTATCGGCGAGCCACCCGCCGACCCCGACAAAATAATCTCAGCAAGAATGATCGACTGATTAAAGGTCCGCCTTCTCACCACTGGTTGCTGAAAAGTGACCAGATTATCCGGTGTGCTTAGCTATTGGCGGGCACAGCCCGCAGCTTTGAACGGCTTGTGAAATAGACAATGATGCCTAGCCAGATCAAACTAAATGCCAGCCCATCGCTAAGCGTAAACGCCTCGCCAAAGACAAAAACACCGAGACAAAGTTGGGTCGTAGGGTTGGCGTAGAACAGAAGGCTGGCTGCGGTAAAGGGTAGATCTCGGTTGCCCGCATGATAGAGTAGCAAGGGTACTACCGTGATCACGCCAGCAAAAAGCGCTAGCAGAATATTTAATAATCCGCCGCCATAAAAAATCAGCTGACCATCGAAAACCATCCAGATTAGATATCCAGCTGCCAGGGGCATTACCACAAGCATTTCAACGAACATGCCCGTCACAGGATCTATTCCCATCCTTTTCCGGGTCACACCATAGAGACCGAAAGTGGCAGCCAAACACAGACCAATAATCGGCGGCCGACCATCTAGCCCCATCTTGACAAAAACGCCGCAGACGACAACGGTTATAGATATCCAGGCCATACGGTCTAGCCTCTCGCCTAGAAGCAATATACCAAGGACACCAGCGATAAGCGGATAGATGAAATAGCCAAGCGCGGCTTCAACAGCATGGCCTGCCTGCACGGCATAGACAAACAGACCCCAATTCAACGTCAGTAGGAATGAAGACACAACAAAGCCTCGCCGCGTCGCTTTCGCGACAATGACGCCAGGAATCATTCGCATGCCACCAGTTAACAGCATGAAAAATAGAAGCAAAATCCCCGACCAGAGAGCCCGATGGGCGACAATCTCATAGGGGTTAGTTGCATGGACAATATCGACGTAGAGCGGTACAAGGCCCCAAAGCAGCGCCGCTGCGAGAGAACAGGCAGCGCCGCGAAAGCGAATTTTTGACGCAGCAAGCATAGAGTCTTTCTCTGATAGTGGCAGGAACAGGACCACGGGACCAACAAGCACATAACCGAGGCTGGCATAGTTATATGACTGTTTTTCAATCAGTTGAAGCCCTGCTAGGGAAATACCGACAAATGGTAGATCACGCAAAATCGGCCCGCAGTTGCAAAATTTTCCCACCAATTAATCAGCGTCGCCGCAATTAAAAATTTGACAACATGAGCCCGCCGCCACATATGTAGTAAGCCGTAAGGCTATGTGAGACCTGATTCCCGTGCGAACAGTGACATATGTAGCATAAAATTGAATAACTGGTCGAAACCAGCGGCTTGTTTCGACTCAATTTGGAGACTAAACGAATGTCACAGGGCACTGTAAAGTGGTTTAATACGCAAAAGGGTTATGGGTTCATCAACCCTGACGAAGCTGGCAATGATGTGTTTGTTCACATCACCGCTGTTCAAAATTCCGGCTTAAATGGGCTCAACGAAGGCCAGAAAGTCACATACGATCTTGAAGAACAGCGAAACGGCAAAGTCGCTGCTGTCAACCTCGCCGTCGTAGAATAGCGGTCTACCAAATAATGCCCTGCACCTGGCGTTGATCAGCGGATTGTTACGCCAGATCGCAGATAAATAGAGAAGGTCGCCTTACTGACGGCCTTTTTCTTTTTGAGTATTCTGCAGCTAAATGATTGGTAAGGGAACTATAGTCGCTTTCCGATGTCCCCAGTCAGACGCAACATCAACCGGCTGGCCGGATTCGATTGCAGTCGTCGAAACCATGGAAACAGCGATGTTTGACTGCGCCCGTCGAGAGTAGGCCGCCGCCGACACATAACCAACATAGTCGCCATTTTGATGCAACTCCCAGCGCGCCTCGTTGAAGGCGGGGAAGGGTTCACCATCGATCAACAGTCCCATGAAACGGCGTTTTAGACCAGCCTTACGCAGCGAACGGAGCGCTGCCTTACCGACAAAATCCTCTTTCTGATCGACATCCATGAACTTATCCATCCCAAGCTCATAAGGCGTTGTTGCATCATCCGTATCGGCGCCATACGAGATCAACCCACTTTCCACGCGCTCGATGTAATTTGGAGTGCCAGGACCAATACCATAGCCCGCCCCGGCCTGTTTAACCAGCTGCCAGAGTCTTGCACCATAACGACCATCGCGCAGATAGAGTTCATAACCACCCTGTTTTGACCAGCCCGACCGCGCCAAAATAAGTGGAATTCCTTCAAGCTCTGCCTCCGCAAAGCCAAAATAACTGAGCGTCCTGACCCAATTGCCAAACATGTCGGCAACAACGTCAATTGCCTTCGGCCCCTGAATGGCCAGCGGCGAGACGTCAGGTTCATACACGTAAACGTCCATGCCTCTCGCCCCGGCAATGCCACCAGCCCACAAGGCAATGTCGCTGTCGGCAATGGAAAGCCATATCTCATCATCGGTAATACGGAGAAGCACTGGGTCATTGATCAATTTACCCTCATAATTGCAGATCGGCACATATTTCCCCTGACCAATTTTCAGACCATCAAGATTTCGGGGTGTCAGATAGCGGGCCAGCGCAACAGCATCCGGACCCTTTAGCGCGACCTGCCGCTCAATACCAACATCCCACATAGCAACGCCATTAATCACCCGCTCATATTCAGCAGCTGGATCGCCGTAGCTCGTCGGCATATACATGTGATTGTAAACACTGGCAGCAGCCATGCCATCGGCACGGGCAGCGTCGAAAAATGGGCTTTTGCGAACACGTGCCCCAATCGACAGTTGTAGCGCCATAAGCGTCTCCCTAGAAACCAAATCATAGACCGCACGAATAGTGCCACAGCTGCTTTCAGCAGATATTCAGCTTGCGTCAGAAAACAGGACGAATTCGGCCAAAATTCAGTCAAAAGTGCCTTGCACCCCTAGATATGTCAGCCAAAAAAAGCGCGCACCTCAGTGGCGAAGAGGTCAATTTCTGCAGCCCCACAATCCAGATGCGTGACAAGGCGGACATGATCACTGTCGGCGACGATCAGCATCCCCTTCGCCGCTAGATGGTCACGCAGCCGCACACCGGCACCTTCGGCAAAATCGACAAACACCATATTGGTCTCGACAGCCGCTGGGTCTGCAGCGACTCCAGGAATGAGAGAGAGCTGTTCGGCCAGCCGCAAGGCGTTGTCATGGTCGCTGGCAAGGCGTTCAATGTGATGATCCAGCGCATAAAGGCCAGCAGCCGCAAGAACACCCACCTGACGCAACCCGCCGCCAACGAGTTTGCGAATGCGGTGCGCGCGTCTAATGAATGATTTTGGTCCGGCCAAAAGGGTACCAACTGGCGCGCCCAGCCCCTTAGAAAGGCACAGCGAGACCGAGTCCACATCGGCCACTAATTCTGATGGTGAAATGCCAAGCCGAATCACGGCATTCATCATCCGTGCACCATCGAGATGCACAACTAGGCCATACTTACGCCCACATCGGGCGGCAGCAGTGATGTCTGACAATGGTTGAACCCGGCCATGCCAGCTATTTTCTAGTGACAGCATCCGCGAGATCGGGCAATGTTCGTCATCAGGCTTGATCGTCCGCTTAATGGTCTCGGGATCGACTGACCCATTCGAATTCATCGCCATTGGCGCGAACATAATGCCGCCAAGCACTGAGGCACCGCCTGCCTCGTCAATAAACACATGATAGTCCGCACCGCACAGAACTTCCTCGCCGCGCTGGCAATGCGCCAGCATCGCAACCAGATTCGACTGTGTGCCACTCGACATAAATAGCGCCGCCTCTTTGCCAAGGAGGCGTGCTGCCCGCTCCTGCAGTTCGTTCACAGTTGGGTCGTCACCATAAACGTCATCACCCACAGAAGCTGCTAGCATAGCCGCTCGCATTCCCTCGGTTGGCTTGGTGACGGTGTCGCTGCGCATATCAACCAGCGGTATCTTATTAGATTTTACAGCGCTTACATAACTCATCTGTATCTCCTCTGGCCTGACCCGGACGTGCCCTGATCACCTCAGCGACAGTGTGCATTGCGCCAACCCGGGAGCGCAAGATTTATTGACCGACCATAACAGACCTGAGATCGAAATCAGGGTTGGCAACATTATAGGGAAGGCGACTCTGTCCAGCCTCCAAGTAGCGTTTGCCCATTATTTGGCCAGCAGGACACCGTGGCGCTTGAATAGCTCACCCCTGTGCCGGATACCAGCTCCAAATCGATTGACTCCCACCACCTTTTTCCGCACCTGATGATCTGATGAATGAAGCTACTAGCTAGGGGAACAAAGCCGCTTGAATATAGGCAAATATCATATTGTACCGAACAAAACCATGGCGCCTGGCGGCGGGTGAATTTGCACCGGTCAATGTTTCTGCTCAACTGCGGCGCTGTGCTGGGCGTTTTAGAACGACATAACGGGTCCGGCATAGCATCAACAATTTTCAGCGACTTCACCAGCGTTATGAAATTACGTGCAGACGAAAGACAATGCTTCTTGCACAAGCTGATCAGCTATCATTGCAGCGCAGCAATGTATCACCACGTCGCAAAAGCAATTCCGGTAGGCCCGTTAGATCAGCGATGACATTTTCCGGCTTGATGGCCGGGTCCGGGCGCTCGGCAACATCATCGGCAATGCAGATAAAATCTGCCACGCCGGCGGCGATGGCAGCGCCATAATCAGCTGTCGTATCACCTATCATCAGCACTTGTGAGGGATCAAACCCACCGGCAGCGCAGCAATAAAGAAGTCCGCCAGGTTCAGGTTTAACCCCATGTCCGCTATCGGCCCCAACAACCGTGGAAAACAGGTTGGCAATACCGAGGTCGGAAAGATTCTGTCGGGCTGAAAACTCATTGTCATTGGTCAGAAGTGACAGTTGGAACCCCGCCGCGTAAAGATTGTCGAGAGGTGTCTTGATGTCACCCTTGGAAACGGATTTGCCACGGACAAGTCTGAGCATCAGCGCCTCAATTTCTGCCTGATAGGCTCTATCTGAATGGAGATCAAACATAGCAGTAGGAAGATTTTTTTGCCAAACCGATTGGACCGCGGCCAGGGAATCGCGAGCAAAAACACCACCTGGATCGATCTGGCCGCTGACCACATCAACATTAATTGACGCCAGAAGATCAGCTGCGGTAATATCACCATGACCATGGGGTAATCGGGATATGGTATAGTTGGCGAGAGCCTCAATGACTGGCAACCAGGTGGCAGTCAGGCTTAGAAGGACACCATCCTTGTCAAAAACCAGCAACTTAATCATTTGGGGACTCTGTCGTCACGAATGGGAAGGCCTAACCGTCAGAATGGCTCATCTGAACACGCCTGCCAAGCTGGTTTCGCCAACGACAGATGCGACGGCTAACCGCTGGCCGGTGTGTTCGATGGGCGACACTGCTTAGCAAGCAACCAATCAACCGCAGGATGCGTCCGCATTGCTGCCATGAAGGCAGCGAGTTTTGGCCGTTTGTCTAGCAAAACGTTGCTGTCAAGATCCTAGCGCGCCAGCATTTAGAGATGAAATTCGGCGGCAGAAGGCGCGGCACCACATAGGAACCCACAAAGCGTTTCCTCAATAAAATTACAGGCTGGCGCTTGTTCTACGACGGCAAGGCCCCGCTCCGCATCAAACGCGCTCTTTGGGGCACAATATTCAGTAGGGTGTTAACGGTGATACGCGGGATAGACGCAGGGTGCCAGCATGGCCAGATATTGCCAATGCCGATTACGGGCAGCATTGCCAACCTGCGGTGCCAGCTGCGGAAACGCCTCAAACAGATGCGCGATGATTGCCAGCGTCTCGCATATGGTATAGCCATCTGGACAGATCAGAATAGGCACCTTGCCTAGGGGATTGAGCGTCCAAAAGGATGCCTGCCGCAATTCATCGACGTCGGGAAAGCTGATATCATAATCCTTTCCTACCGCAGTGAGTATGAATTCTACTATCAGCGAGCCAGCTATCTTTGCTGTGAGATGTTTTTCCAAACAAAATGCATTAGCTTTTGCCAAGAAATTATCTTTGCTGCGATTTTCATCAAATTTTGATATGGATTGAAGATGACTGACATCGACCCTCGGCATCTGCTTCAGTTTCACGAAATTATCCGCACCGGCTCCTTCACCCGGGCGGCCAAAACGCTTGGCCTGACGCAACCTGCCCTTACTCGCAACATGAAAGTGATGGAAAGGCGGCTTGGCTTTGAGGTGCTGGTGCGCTCGCGCCAGCGAGTTGTGCCAACAACAATTGGCTTCAGGATACTCGAGGAGGCTGAGTCCGTGGTCATGGCTGGGCGCCGGATCAACGACTTGACTGACAATCTTAGCGAGGCTGGCACCCAGATCCTGCGGATCGGCTGCACCGCATCGGCAAGCTGGTCAATCATGGCCGAACCGCTCCGGCAGTTTGCACAACAGATGCCAACAACCCAGTTTGAAGTGCAAAGCGCGCCAATTCCAACATTGGTATCGCAGCTTGCAAGCGGGAAAATCGAGCTGGCCTTCGGTCCGACGCAGATGGCTGAACAACTGCCAAATGCTCTTGGACGGGAATTCTTTCTCACCCAGATGATGATTATTGCCACCCACCGGCATCCGCTGGCCCGTCGTGCTTCCCTCAGCCCGGCCGACATGCAAAATCAGCGATGGGCGTTGTATCAACCGGGAACGCATATCCGCCTGTTATCGGACAAAATCCTAGAGAAAATGGGGCTGGGAGGGAACAAAGCCTTCATAACATCTCTGCCGCCTGGTCTTGTCATGCCGTTTTTGGAAATGGGCGACCATATCGGCATCGTGCCGCATTACACACTTGCCAAAACAGGCGGTAGGTTTCTGCGGATTAGGCCGGCAGAGACAACATTTGCCTTTGGCGCCATCTGGCAAGGGGATAGCAAGCTAAGTCCGCAGGCAACCCGGTTTATCCAGTTGATGAACTCACTGACAAGGGGGCTATGAAAACACCCGTTTCATCGTCGCAACTATGATTTGCGGCCAATGGTGCCTGATACCTCAGCGCCCAGCTCGATGACCAGCGAGTTAGTTTTCAGATCGCCATCAATCGTGGCGGTCGAGCCGATATTCAGTTCGTCAGTTGTCAGCTTGCCATTAAAATTGCCGGACAGCTCCACTTTGCCAGCGTTGATCTGGCCGTCAAATACGCCGGATGCATCCAGAATGACTTCCACAGCATTGATTTCACCCTTGAAGTGACCGGCAATCAGAACTGGCGACTGGCCCGCATCGAGCTTGCCGTCCATAATCATGCCTTCGGTAATTGTGGTGTAAGATTCCATTATCCTTGATCCTTCTTGTAAAGCCAGCGATTAGTCTCAATCGTCAGGGCTGGCAATTTAAGCAATGCTATTTCTTGGCCTCAGCCTCAACCTCAATCTCAGAATCAGTAGTGGGCTCTATAGCCTCAGCCTCCACTACTGCCGCAACCGGGTCTTCCCAATTGTGAACAACGCGGCAGTTCAGCGCCGCACCACGGTCCATCTGCAATGATTGATAATGAATTTCTCCAGCAATCTGCGCCGTCTGGGTTGCCCAAATGCTGCCAGCGCGCATAGTACCATCATAGCTGCCACCAATCACCACAAGATCACAATTAACCTCACCAACAAATGTTCCTGACGCTCCGATTGACAGCTTCTCAGCATTCAGGTCCGCCTCGACAACACCCTCGATCTCAATTGATTTCACATTCGATATCGTGCCCACGAATTTGGCGTCGGCACCGATCACTGCTTTCGTTTTATCCATCTGTTTCTCTCCCTACTTCAGGCGTGGCTCGGCAACTTTTCACTCTCACCATCCTGCAATTTCTGCTCCAAAGTTAACCCGATGATTTCGATTTTCTACGTTTGTTGAAGCGCGCTGCCACATGCGCGCCTGCTTCAACCTCGATGCCGCTACATTTTAGATCACCCTCAAAATAGGCCGTATCGAGTATTTGCACCCGGTCGGAGACAACATCACCTTTTACATTGCCAGCGATCACCGCCTCTGTTGTGTTCAATGAACCGGTTAAGGTCGCATTATTTTCCACAACAAGGTTCCTACAGTTGATATCTCCATCGACAATACCCGCTAAAATGATATCTCCAGAGGATGTGACAGAGCCGGTGATTCGCATATCTTCGTCGATGAGCGACGCAGTAGCTTCTTCACCCTCTTCTTTTTTTCCTTTTTCAAACAATTTATCCTCCTGAATTTACTTAGCAAATTAATCAGCCAGAAAATTTTTTAACTTCCTTGCGCTGAAGGGTAACAAATTTGGCGTACAGTCGTTACCTATAGTGTACTCAGTTATTGAACAAATACGATCTTTCTTGTGAACGGTTGGACGCACATTTAGTTAAGTTGAGGTGCCGAACTTCGCCATGGCCGATGATGTAGTTGATATACGCAAGCGCATCGAAGAAATCCGCAACGAGGTTTCCACAGCAATGGCCTCAAACAGGGCAACAGCCGTCAACGCCAAGCCGGCTAGCGAAATTGCCGAATTCTCAGTGCCAGGCGTAACTGCGCCAAGCTTTGATCAGCCAGCCAGCAACTATCATCAGCAACAGGCGGTGATGGCTGATGAGGCTCTCCTTCTAGACACAAAGGCCGGGCTTGAAGAGGCGCTGAAACTGCCGTCATTCCAGTTAAATGTTCGCAACCAGCACACCAACCGCTACCTGATTTTTATTTTGATTGCACAATTGCTGACTAACATTGCTTTGATTGGCATTCTCTGGACTAAGCTCGGATAGACCATGCGAGCGATTGTTGGCAGGATCTTGAGTAGGATCAAACCACCGGTTTTACGATCCAACGACCCGCATACACCTTTCAAGACACGTGGGCGGCACCCGCTACTCGAAGAAACACGATTTCTGCTGCTGACACGGCGTGGCCCGATAGAGATTGTGGTGCGGCCGACCTATGTCTTTGCGGCTGCCTTTGTAGGGCTTGTCGGCTCGGCCGTGATCGCCGCAACCACGCTGTTTATCGGCTATAAGTCGGTCGAGGTTGTGAGCAATGACACAATTACTACCGCTGAGGCCAGCATATCTGTAGAGGGCCCGATGGATGGTAGCCAGGACTTAATGCCGATGGTCAATGCAAATGAGGGTTTTGATGATGATGTTGGTGACCAGTCAATGCTGCTTGCCTTTGAAAATGCCGCAGATTCCGATTTGGATACCAAACTCGTCCCGACCTCCAGCAGCCCTACTCAAGTGATGCCGGTCGGCAGTGAGACCAGCGAAGATGGCGACCTGATTGCAACCACAGAGGTTGACGAGAGCGGCATGACCAGTGTTGAACCTCAGGAACCATTTGCACGAACCGCAGCGGCACCAGCCCTAGTTGAAATGGCAGCTCTGACATCATCTGCTCCGCAATTGCGTTCCTCGCAGCAAAATGTCACCGGGATGGTTGGTGAAACAGAAGAGATAGATGGCGCAGCGCCCAACGAGGCGGCGAACATCAGATACACCACGCCAACCCCAAAAGACGCGCTGGTGGCAATGCTAAAAGCGCCCTTCTCCAGCCCCTTCACACAATCGATCACACCATTGTTGGCCCCAGAGAAAAAAGGCCGAAACGGCGAGGATGCGAAAACGGAGACCAATAGGGCACCGAACGGTGCCATCACCATCGCACTTAACCCGGGAAGAACAACTACCATGGTGCCGTTCGCACCCGATAGCGAAATCCCAGTGGTCACGCCGGTGGTGCGACAGCTGAAGATGCTGCGATCAATGGCTCGTGAGGTTGGGTCAATAAGGGCACATATGACAGGGCTCGGGATCGCCGATAGCTATCTGCCACCGGCCAGTGCTTGGGACGAGCAAGTCGCGAATGCTGATTTTGCCACGCTGACCATGTCGCTTGAGTCACATCGTTCCGCGCTGAATAAAGTGCCCCTGAAACCTCCGATGCTGTATTTCTACATCTCAAGCAAATATGGCAAGCGAAAGCATCCGGTGACCGGCCAGATCCGCCAGCATCATGGCATTGATCTGGCTGGCACATGGCAAGAAGAGGTCCATGCATCGGCCCCAGGAACGGTAATCCATGCCGGCAAAATGGGGTCATTCGGCAATGTCGTTCGAATCAGGCATGCCTATGACATCACCACCACATACGCGCATCTTTCGCGCATTTTGGTAAATAAGGGAGCCGATGTGACACATGGCACCGTGATTGGGAAGATGGGACGCACCGGCCGCGTCGATGGCGCACATCTGCATTACGAAATTCGTGTTGGGCGGAAATCGCTAAACCCGCAAACATTTTTCGATATAGGTAATCGGATTGGCCTCGGTGGCTCGCTGACGCAGATATCGTCGGCAGAGTAGCCGGAGGCAAACTAATATTACCCTCGAACCTGTCGTTGTTCTTCGGTAACGCAATTTTCCGCGCGACCAAGTGGCCGCAGCACCAGATCAGGACATGGCATAATCATATGAAGGTTTCACAGAAGATCACAAAACGCCTGGCACTGACGACAGCGACCGGATTCATCTTAGGCCTGTCAGCATGTGAGCTTTATGTCGCGGATCAAGCAGGCCAGTTACCATTACAACCCGTAGAACCGAAAGTGCAAGCCGAGCCAACACCGCCGCCAGAGCCGGTGCAGGGCAGTGATCAGGTTGTGTTCATGGACAGCACCTCAGCACAGCTGGCCGGATGCAGAGCCATTTCCACCATCAGATTTTCACACAAGGGTAGTTTTGCCGATGGTATGACAATTCTGCGAAACGCTGCTATCCAGATTAACGCCAACCGTATGGTACCCATACGACTGGTGGAGAATATCGCGAACAGTGGCGGGCCGCATCTCTATCAAGTTAAGTTGATGCGTTGTCCAGAGCCAGAAACACAAGGAATCAAATCCAATGGGTGACATTATTTATCTGCCAATAAACAAGAAGGGGCGCGATCTAGTTGTGGGGGATTATCCGTCTCTCACAAAAGAAGAGGTGCGCCGGCTTGAGACAATCCGCGATAATATTGAGCAGTTGCTGAATATGGTGTCTGGCATACGCAATGATCCTGACGCAGTAGCGCTGGCCGCCGGACGCTATGGGTTAATGCGAATGTATCAGCTGCGTGGCCGCGCAGCAGCGATGGCGTTCGCCAATCGCTGCGTTGAAACAGCCGAAATCGCCGAGGATCTGCAGAAATAATAGCTATATTTCTCCGCGATAAACGTTCCAGCTATTTTCCTCTCCGAAACTACGGTGGAAATACGGCATGCTGGGGTAACTGGCTCTGGTCACAAGAAAACGGGTTCGCCAAATATTGATCTGGTCAAGCGGAGAGGATTAGGTCATTTGCTGGTGTGACAATTTTCTGGTGATACTCATTCTGCTGAACCTGTTTAAGTCTCGCTGAAATAAACCGACAATCGTGGCCGGCAATATTGTCAGTCCTTAATTCTGTTTAAATTTTTTCAGATGCCATTTGTGTGATATAATTTTCGCGATGGATCTGAACCGTTGTCGAGAGCGAATTAGGCCGCTTCAAAATCGTCGGCCACAGGCTCTAGGATTATATTTTCAGTTTTGCCGGCCTAATTGATCTCATTGACATATTGTCTTAGACCCCGCGGTGGTCCCTGGAACAGATCAATCTGCGGGTGCTTAGGCTTGTGCATCTGCTCAATATATCGCATTAATCATCGGCGCTGGAGGAAGTATTTTCGGCCATTCGTGCCAAAAAAAAGCGCTTTTGGCGCATCGCTCTATCTATTATGCGTCCCGATGTTTGTATCGAAATCGCCAATGAATGTCGTTGAGAACATCGGCTGGCTTGAGCATTTTTTATCAATCCCGACGCGTTGTGGTGCTCGTTCATAACTCTGACGACGGTTGGTTTTGGCGATGTCTTGTCCCTTTCGCCAAATACCAAGCTGGTGGGTGCCTTCACCAGCGTTATGGGCGACTGTCTATGTCTTAGCGCTACTTACCTTCATTGTTGGCACCGCTTTTACCAAGCAGATTTCGAAGCGAAATGGTCTGCTTGAGGCAGAGATTGTGGCTACGTTGAAAGATGGCATGTCGGAACAAAATACCAAGGCGATGATTGACTTGCTACGCAATCTGCATCACAGCAAATAAAACCAAAAAAAGCTGAAAGAAACTGTTTAGGCAAACTAACATTCTGGGTGCCATGTCGTCCTTGGTTAGAGGAGATGGTTGATGCAATCCGACCTATTGCCATTTATTGACTGGAGGTACCACCCACGCCAAGTCATCCCACCGCGGGAGCGGATTATAACCGCTGGTGACCCGACTGAGATGTTGTTTTTGCTTGAGAGTGGTGTAGCACTGGCACCAAATGCCGCCGTCCGTGGCCACAAGCATTTCCCAGATCTGGTAAAGAAGGCTAATATGAATGATATCACCTATGCTGCGGGCGCTTTACTTTCACTGCTGGAAATGCTGGCACTCGACGCCTACCGACATGATGTTTTGGCCCATGAAGAATGTCGAGTAATCGGCATCGACAGGCTTGAAATCAAAGCTATGTGGAACCGAGAAAACCGGATGGCATGGCCACTGTCATGTTCAATCGCCGCAGCCATCACACAGCGTCGCCAGACTCGGTTCTTGTTGTAGACCATGGTTCAAAATAATGAAGAAATCAGATTGTTCCATGGTGAGGCTTTGTTCCGTGCGGGGCAGATGGCGCATGAATTTTACATGGTCAACTCGGGGGCCATCTATGTTCTAGATGAAAAGGGCATCATAGCGCTGAAACAATTCTTTGCAGGCGAATTGTTTGGCATCCCAGAAGTGCTCGCAAAGGGCCCATGGGCAAATACGGCAATTGCTAATGGCGTCACTGTGCTGAAGCGGTTTGACGCCTCGCACCTATTTCGCTCACTCGACGAAATGCCGACGCATCAGAGCGATTTCATACGTCACATCGCCAGGCTTGCCTAACGCACCTATTTTTGTCACTGCTAGTCTGTGCGTTACGCTACGTGGCACGATAAATGCAGGACTCACCGTAACAAACCAGAGGAGGTTATGGTGAAGCAGACAACGATGAAAAATCAGGATTTCAGCACGCGGGACACCCACGAGACAGGAGCCTCACTTGCCGAGCTGTTAGCAGGCAGGACACTGGCCAACGGCGACGCGCTAGCCATTCCGGCGATCGAGATTGTATATTATGACCATCACAACAAACGGAGCAGCTCCGATCTTTTGCCGCTAAGCGCTTTTGCCATTAAATAGAGAAGCCAATGCCATAAAAATTTCAAGGTCAGCCAGCCATATTTAGACGGGCGCGGCGACGACGCTCTGAAGAAGGCGGAATGCGCAGCATATCACGATATTTGGCAACCGTCCTTCGGGCGAGCTTTACACCCTTTTCTGAGACCATAGCGGCAATTGCATCGTCACTCAGTGGCTTGCCGGCAGGTTCTGCCTCAACAATCGTCTTGATCATTTCGCGTACCGCACCGGCGGCCTTGCTGTTACTATCATCACTTGCAGCAATGGAAACGCTAAACAGCGATTTCATCGGAAAGCTGCCCTTCGGTGTGGCGATCATTAAACCGCTTGTCACGCGGCTAACAGTACTTTCATGCATGCCAACAGCCTCCGCAACATTTTTCAATGACAGAGGTTTCAATGCTGACAGACCATACGTCAAAAATTCAGACTGTTGGGCGACGATCTCACCACTGATCTTCAGAGTGGTGCTGTTGCGCTGTTCAAGGGCGCGGCGCAGCCAGCGGGCTGAACCAAGCGCCTCGCTTGCATATGTTTTGTCTTCCTCGCTACTAGCGCGGCGGTTTGCGGCATTCACTTCCGAAGCATAATCCTCGTTTATTACAAGTGAGGGCAGGGTCGACCTGTTCAGATCAACAACCCAGCATTCCGCGCCGCGGCTAACGATCACATCGGGAGCATCAACACGAAGCGGCGCCCATTCGAATGATTCACCTGGCTTTGGATTAAAATCACGGATCTGCTTGAGGCAGGCAGTAATTGTAGTGATGTCACATTTTGCCTTGCGCGCCAGAACTTCAAGCTCACCCCGACCAAGCAGTTCAAGATTAGCGAGTATCACATCCATTTCGGCGGACAAAACGCCGCTTTCATTTGCCTGAATACGCAGACATTCGGCAAGATTGCGAGCAAAAACACCTTCTGGCTCAAGACGCTGGAGAATTTCCAGAACCGTCTCAGCCTCCTCGCATGAACAGCCACATTTCTCCGCAATATCCTCAACCGCTTGACCGAGCCAGCCGCTCGGCTCCAGCGAGTCTGCAAATTCATAAGCGATGAAACGCTGACGCTGGTCGGAAATGCTCAGATCAATCTGACCAACAACAAATTCTGTTAAGGTTTTGGGCTGTGCGGGAACGAGGTTGGCAAGGTTTTCCCAGTCAGTATCACCCATGGCGGCAGACGCAGCACCGCGGCCAAGATCAAGCCCGTTCGAATCAAACCGGTTTTCAAAATCACAATGA
The DNA here is from genome assembly GCA_902578815.1 of uncultured SAR116 cluster alpha proteobacterium. Classification (GTDB taxonomy): domain Bacteria; phylum Pseudomonadota; class Alphaproteobacteria; order Puniceispirillales; family Puniceispirillaceae; genus MED-G116. Next base: position 69,170 of record CACHEI010000002.1, read on the forward strand.
GCCGTCGGATCATCGGCAAGCGCTGTGCCCTCGCGAATGCTATCCGCCAGATCAGTCGGATTTGCTGTCTCAGCCGAAATAGTCTTTGCCTCAGATCCTGGATGGTCAACGTTGTCAAGCTTGGATGTTTCAACCTCTAGAAATGGGTTTTCAAGCGCCTGCTCCTCGAGGAAACTTTGGATATCGAGATTGGTCATCTGCAGCAGTTTGATGGCTTGCTGCAACTGTGGCGTCATGACCAGAGATTGCTTTTGCTTTACGCTCAGTGATGGCATTAGTTGCATGGTTTTCTCCTGTTGTTGAATTAACGGTGCAGAAGAAAATCGCGCTTTGCAAAAAGACTATTTGACGCCGGACAATGTCAAAATGCAGACGCTTTTATTATTATTTTTCAGTATGTTAAAATTCAACGTCTAATTGAGATCGAGAGAGCGTCAACAAATGGACGCAAAAAAGAGCCAAAAATGAAGGCAAAATGCGCCATTGAACCGACCCCATTCGTTGGGATATAATCAATAGATAGGGGTTTGAATAGTCTGGGCGAAAACTACTTTTGGGGCAAAGTTAGGGGCGCTAGGACATAAGGGAAAGGAAAGGATCGTAGTGATTACTCTTTGGCGAAACAGACCCGCTCGCGGCAGCACCTGTCAGCGCTGTCGAATCATCCGCTCATTCATCGCCTTTACAATCATGCTTGGCATTTTTTCACTGGTTGTGGATGACAGCGCTCGTTTCCTTCAGATTGTGACACCGGAACGCGCTGCTAGCGCCATCTGGATTGCCGGCAGCATGTTGTTTGTAGTGAAAATAGCGGTATTGTTGTGGGAGCGCCGTGGCGGTGTCAGCGCCGATCGCGCACCAGCCGAAAAGCCAACTGCTGAAAAGGGAAAAAACGGGCGTAAGTATGTCCGGTGAAGAAATTCACGGACCACATATGGCGTTTGGCTGCGCGATTAACGTCGCTAGTCCAGTAGGGTTCGGAGGCTGTTTGAGGAAAATATTTCTTGCTAATTTTAGGGCGTTCACATTCTTCACATACCAAACCTTCTAATTCCTCCAGCGTCGGCAACCGCCAGCTTCCGCCGAGCTGTTCATTCGCCTGTAGGATTGCAGTTGCAATCTCTTCCTGGTTTAATTTGACCGGTTCTCCAATGCAAGTCGAGCCGTCCCAAACTTGGCCTACAGTGCAGCGCAGCCATTCAATACCAAACCTTAAATCGATAACAATGTGATCACGAGAAATGTAATCGGAAGCTTTACATGTTGATGAAGCGCAAAAAATAAAGGTAATTGCTAGAAAATACCGAAAATCACGCCCCATCGATGCGCTCCTATATAACGACCTTTTTTAGATATGGTCATTAAGTTACACAAAGTTCAATCCCTTGCGCCGCTTGATATGCGAGAATCATGCCATTTGACCGCTGCGGTCTTGATCACACCCCATAAAACCGCAAAACTAATTCAAAGTTTCCGAATTTATCCTTACCAAAGGGCCCCAGGCGTTCTATTTTGGTACGGATATTGCTAGATTGCTAGGCATTCTGCTTTTTATGACAGGTGAGATTTATAATGGATTTGGCATCAATTATTGGGTTCCTTGGGGCTGTCGCAATGATCATACTTGCCATGTTACTTGGCGGTGGCGTTTCTCCATTCATTGACCCGCCGTCGCTGGCGATTGTTGGAGGTGGCACCTTTTTTGCTGTGATGTACAACTGTCCACTGCCGGCATTTCTTGGGAGTTTTGGTGCCATGGGCAAGGCCTTTTTCCCGCCAGTAAAAAAACTGCCGGATATGGTCGAACGAATGACTGATTTAGCTGGCATTGCCCGAAAGGACGGCATGATGGCGCTTGAGGGGCAAGAAGTGCCAGATCCGTTTTTTGAAAAAGGCCTTCAAATGCTTGTGGACGGCGCGGACGAGAACAAACTAGCAAGTCAATTGTCTATGGAGATCAAGTCCATGAAATCTCGTCATGAGGCTAATCAGACAATCATCAACGCCTGGGTAGATCTAGCTCCAGCAATGGGGATGATTGGAACCCTAATTGGACTGGTTTTGATGTTGGGTAATATGGCTGACCCGAAAGCGATTGGACCGGCGATGGCGGTTGCTCTCTTAACTACTCTCTACGGCGCCTTTATTGCTAACATTGTCTTTAAGCCTATGGTTCTCAAATTGGAAGGCTATACCACTTACGAAGTTGTTTATCGCGAGATGGTCGTCGAGGGCTTGCGGAACATTGCTCGTGGCGAATCACCGCGAAACATCCAAGACATTATGCTTTCTAGCTTGCCGCCTAAGCTCCAAGCTGAAATGGCTGATGCTTAATCTGGAGCGCACTTTAACGAGTTGCTGGAGATAAAAAATGGCTGATGCCACCGAAGTCGATGGTGAAGAAGAAGAAGAAGAAGTTGAAGAGTTTGATGAAGGGTGCCCGGAATGTCCAAAGTGTCCTCCGGTTGGTGCGCCAGCTTGGATGGCAACCTTTGCCGACATGGCGACTCTACTAATGGCGTTCTTCGTTTTAATTCTGTCATTTGCTGAATTCAACGTTCCAAAGTTCAAGCAAATTTCGGGCTCGCTAAAGAACGCTTTTGGTGTTCAACGCGTGGTACCAATAGTTGAGCAGCCAAAAGGGACCACGGTTTTATCACTTAACTTTAGCCCATCACCAAACCCTTCGATTACGACGGATATGACGCAGCAGACAACCAGCGTAACCCAGCCTGATCTTGAGTTAAAACAAAAGAAAAAAGAGGACGATGGAGGCGAAAGCGAGGCAGCAGAGGATATTGTGCGCGCACTTGAAGACGCAATTGCACGCGGGGAGATTGAGGTTGAAACACTTGGGGAAAAGGTTGTAGTCAATTTCACTGCAACTGACGCTGAAGAACAGGATTTACCCCAATTGCTGCGCGAAACCCTGAACGCAATTGAAAAGGCGCAAAACGCAGCCGGCAAAACTGACCAGGAGGTCCTTATTGGTGGGTTGAATGAGAAATTAGGCCAATTGATGGCTGATGCGAGCGCTGCGTTGGAAGCATTGACTGCTGCTGATCAGGCAACTCAAGACGCCGCCTCCGAAAAGAATGAGAAAATTGAGAGGGCTAAGATAGCAGAAGATGAACTCAAGGTTGCTCTCCGCCAAGAGATTGGTGAGGGACTTGTCGCGGTTGAGCGCGACGAAGAACAGGTAATTGTAACAGTTGGAGCCGGTGGCGCTTTTGCATCAGGATCGGCAACGCTGACAAATGCAGCCAAGGAGATTATGTCTAAAATTGCAGGTATTAATGCGGATGGCAGTGGTAAAATTACCGTATCTGGCCACACCGATGATGTTCCTTTGATTTTTGGCTCACAATTCCGCGACAACTGGGATCTGGCGGCCGCTCGTTCAGCCAGCGTTGTTCAGGAGCTTGAAGATACGGGTATGATCCCCGCAGGTCGGATGGAGGCTGTAAGCTATGGTGAATCAAAACCGATCGAGAGTAACAGCACGGCTGATGGGCGGTCGGTAAACCGTCGGATTGAGATTGAGATTAATTACTAAGACTGGTACGGGCCATTGGTCCCACGACAAAACAGCTTAGCCACCACTAGTAACGAGACTGGCATGAGGCTTTCATCTAAGTGGAAGATTACGTAAGTATTTACTGGCGACATTAGGCCAATAAAAAGTAATCAGAGCCACTTTTCAGCGGGCCATAAACACAGAACAGCGAGGCACTTAGCCTAATTATTTCTGCCAGCATGACCCTCTCCGCAAACCTAAAGACAACTTTATAGAGCTCTATCAAATAGGCACTTAGTATGGTTTCTGCGCGTTGTTTTTTAATATTCATTATGCAACCGGCACGGAAAATGCATCAGATGGCGTATCACTAATCCTTGACGTTTTTAGTCTAGGGGATGTGAAAACTTAAGTGGCTTGTGAGTTTTTTTAGTTAAAGAGTGATTAGAAGAGCGGCATAATGGCTAAACTGTCTGTGGATCAAACTCTGTTAAGGGCAAAGTTGCATATAAAAAAGGGAGAACTTGAAGAAGCTCAAAGGTTTTACCAAGCCGTGTTACTAGCGTTTCCCGAGAATAAAAGAGCAAAAAAAGGACTGGATGCCTTGAGAAAACCTAATGCAGCAACCACTTCGCAAAACCCATCTCAGCAACAACTCAGTAGTCTTTTTGAATGCTATCAGAGCCGACGATTTGGTGAAGCAGAAAAGCAAGCGGTATTTATTACTAACGAGTTTCCCAAAAATCAATTTGGCTGGAAAATTTTAGGCGCAGTATTGAGAGCAACTGGCAGAAATTCTGAAGCCTTAGATGCTAATCAAACAACAGTAGCGTTATCTCCTCAAGATGCCGAAGCCCACAACAACTTGGCCGTGACGCTTCAGGGACTAGGCAGATTAGACGAAGCTATAGCCAGCTATAACCAAGCTTTAGTGTTGAAGCCTAACTATGTCAACGCCCACTACAACTTGGGCGTTACGCTACAAGAACTAGGCAGATTAGACGAAGCTATAGCCAGCTATAACCAAGCGATAGCTTTGAAGCCTGACTTTGCCAACGCCCATTACAACTTGGGCGTTACTCTACAAGAACTAGGCAGATTAGATGAAGCTCTGGCTAGCTATAAACAAGTGATAGCGTTAAAGCCTGACTATGCCAAAGCACACAACAATTTGGGCTATACGCTACAAGAACTGGGCAGATTAGACGAAGCTCTGGCCAACTATAACCATGCGATAGCTTTGAAGCCTGACTATGACGACGCCCACAGCAATTTGGGCGTTACGCTACAAGAACTAGGCAGATTAGACGAAGCTATAGCCAGCTATAAACAAGCGATAGCTTTTAAGCCTGACTTTGCCAAAGCTCACAACAATTTGGGCAATACGCTAAAAGAACTGGGCAGATTAGATGAAGCCCTGGCCAGCTATAATCAAGCGATAGCGTTAAAGCCTGACTATGCCAACGCACATAACAATTTGGGTAATATGCTTCAAGAACTAGGCAGATTAGACGAAGCTCTGGCCAGCTATAATCAAGCGATAGTATTCAAGGATGACTTTGCCGAAGCTTATGTAAATTTCGGTATCGCTCTTAAAAAAGTAAAATTCAATTCATCAAACTCCAAGCTGTATCCCCTAATAAGCCAACTGTTAAATGCTGGAAATTTTACGCGTCCTTTGGATTTGGCTTACAATATTTTAAGTCTTTTAAAGCATGACACTAAAATTAATGATTTACTGTTCAAGAAAAAACCTGCTTTAAGCCTTAACGAGGCAATTTCCATAATTGGAAGTCTGGATAAAATTCCACTTCTTCATCAGTTGATGCGTTTATGTCCTCTTCCTGACCTTCAGTTTGAGGAACTCTTTGTTGCGATACGAAGTTCGCTTCTCAAAAATCTCGATAAGTTGGAGGTATCTCCTGAACTCATCTATTTTTTTTCGACGCTTTCTATGCACTGTTTCACTAATGAATATGTTTACGTTGAAAGTGACAAAGAGACTCATTTGATTGGCGAATTACAAACTGAAATTTCGCAAATCGTCGCTACATCTGAGCAGCCGGAAATCGCAAAAATTCTGTGCTTGGCATCTTATCGCCCGTTACACCAATATGATTGGTGTCAAAAGCTAGATTGTCTTGACAATCTAGAAGAGGTGAAGAACAGGCTGATAGAGGAACCACTTCTCGAGAAAATAATAGCGAAAGATATTCCAGTGTTGGAAGAAATATCAGACGATGTGTCGCTTAAAGTTAGGGAGCAGTATGAAGAGAGCCCTTATCCACGATGGGTGAAACTAGCAGTTTCGGTAAAGGCAAAACCAATCTCTGCGGTTTGTGACAAATTAACGCTTCAACTCCATTCCCAAAATATTAAAAATGTGACGGCTCCGGCTATTCTTATTGCTGGTTGCGGGACAGGCCAGCACTCGATAGAAACTGCTTCTCGCTTTTCTAATTGTCATGTCACTGCTGTGGATTTGAGTCTTGCAAGCTTAGCTTATGCACAAAGAAAATCTAATGAATTATGTCTTAACAACATAGATTATTTGCAGGCCGACATATTAAATCTCCAGCGAATGGGCAAAGAATTTGACATCATTGAAAGTGCGGGTGTTCTTCATCATATGGATGATCCGATGGTAGGGTGGAGAGTTCTTGTGGATTTATTGAAGCCCGGCGGCTTGATGAAAATAGGTTTGTACAGTGATTTGGCTCGAAAAAATATTGTAGAGATCCGAAAGGAAATCACAGCACTGGACGTGGGGAGGTCGTTGGCTGATATCAGAAAATTCAGATACTCACTAGCGAAATCCCAAGAAGAAAAACATAACCGATTAACTAAGTACACTGATTTTTTTAGTCTTAGTATGATTAGAGATGCATTATTTCACGTGCAGGAACATCGTTTTACGCTCCCACAGATTAAAAGCTGTCTTAACGAGTTGGGACTAACGTTCTGCACATTTGAAGTTCACGGTATAAACTCCCGATTTAGAGAGTTTCATGGTGAAGCATCCGATATTCGTGACTTGGTCTTGTGGCATGAGTTCGAGGAAAGTCATCCCCAAGCGTTTGCCGGAATGTACCAATTTTGGTGTCAGAAGCCTTAAGTCTAATCAATCGTTGACAGCCCCACATTACCCACCAGCTAAACACTAAATTGCAAGACTCACTTAGAGAGCTTATTTGAGGGAAATAATATGGCAATAGTAGTCATTTGATATCTTCGAGCCATTCTAAATGGCGCAAGCAACCCGATCGAACGGTGGTCTGGGCCGGCAAACAGCAGCAGTAACCCCGGTCCATTGAGCGTGGCGCTTGGATCTTGGGTGTTATCCAAAATAGAGCATTTTCTGGCTGACGCCAATTAGCTATCATATTGATAAAATTGCAATTCAGGTAAAGAGTAGTCACTATGTAGGCATCGAACTCAGCCCCCAGGCATCACTTTCCTGCAAATGCTCCATGTAAAATGCTTTGATTCAAGCAGTTAGTTAATCACTGCTGAATTGGGTATGTCGCATGGTAGGTCAAATAAACCATCATCTGTATTGCTAGCATGGCTTCTATTACTTCTCCAGGCTTGTGCCAAAAGCATTGTTTGAACATTATTCAAAGCCCCTCATCGTGCTTGCATTGAAGACCAAGCAGTATCGTGATGCCTTGAGGCAAAGCCAAATCATATCCAAGAGGCTGGATGACCAGTGGTTCCATATGCAACTGGATGTGATGGGGCTGGATAATGTGCAGAGCAGACTGTTCCAGCCTGTGAAGACATCTGCACCTCTGATGTCAGAAGCGACCAGCTTCTATCTGAGATTGAAAGGCGATGGTAAGGACAAGGTCTTTGTCCGTGCAGCCCAGCGCAATGCTGACTCTGTGATTGAGGTATTGGGAGATAGGCCCATCAATGACTATGTGTCCTCAGAAGCTGGTAAGCTGCGTGATGCCCTGATTGATAGAGGATTAGCAGTTACCTCCATCAAGAGGATGTTTGGTTCCATCAAAGCCATCATCAATCTGGCTATGGCAGAGCATGGGATAGAGGGGCGCAACCCCTTTGCCAGCATCCATATGCCTGATGCGACACCAGAGGAACGCCAGCCAATACATCTGGATGATATCAGGCGTATCCAGCATGAGTGCATGAATGTAGATGATGAGAACAGGTAGCTGCTTGCTCTCATCAGTGACACTGGCATGAGACTGTCAGAAGCTGCTGGGCTGGCCAGAGATGATATCGTACTGGATGCTGACGTGCCTCATATCAAACTCGTTCCACACCCATGGAGAAGGTTGAAGACCAAAGGCAGTGAGAGACTAATACCATTGATTGGGGTAAGCCTGTGGGCTACCGGAAGGCTGCAACAGCATGACAGTAACTATGCCTTCCCTCGTTACTGCGATAGCAAGATATGTAATGCCAACTCAGCTAGCGCTGCCTTGAATAAATGGCTGAAGCCTAGACTTACTGACCATGCAGTAGTGCATAGTCTTCGTCATTCTATGAGAGACAGGCTACGTGCAGTGGAATGTCCATCAGACATCATTGACCAGATAGGCGGATGGTAATCGTCTTCCATTGGTTCATCCTATGGCAAAGGCTATGAACTGCCTGTATTGGCTAAATGGATGAAGATGATGGAGGAGTAGATATGTTCACTGCGACCTACCCAATTCAGCAGTGATAAATTAACTGTTTGAATCAAGGCATTTTAAATGGAGCATTTGCAGGAAAGTGGTGCCCAGGGGCGGTATTGGTTCCTTACGTGTGTACCAGCTGGCAGCCTTGATTGATGCTGTGCCTAGAGTCTCACTCAGCAGGTGCACCGTCAAGATGCATCAATGACCTACCCTGTGACCTACCCATTTAGAAATCTTCTGGAAATGGAAAGGACCTATTATGAATGAATGTATCTACGAGATGGGTAGGCAGGAACCATACCCACCTACGTACCTATTACACATGTGGCGTTTCACAGATTGGATTTAGACACTGGTAACCACTATCAGTTGCCTTATGTGGCATTTGCATGGGTCACTGACATGCCCAATTGCGGGTGCTGTTACTGCCGGTGTTCATAAAGAGGGGGTAGATATATTTATTCCCCTTCGCTGAATGACAGAAATGACAAAAATGACAAAGAAACTGAAAAGTCGCCCATGAGGACAATTGCCAGAGGTTTATAAAAACACTGTCATTCTTGTCATGGAAAAAGTGGACATATCACTGCCAACTCAGCCTTTGCCATTGCAGTAGCGAGTAAAAAAAAAATTGAGAGCCATGTAATGCCTCTGGAGCACTTCAGCAAGACTTTTTAGTTCAAAGACTGCCCCTCCACTTGTCATGAAGTCTTTACCAATTTCAAGACTTTACCTTTAAATCAGGGCCGCTAAATGTTTTAATGACTATCATACTATTGTCGGAAGCAACGATTGTGATATCTTTGCTCATTGCTGCCCGGTTCAACACTTTTGAACTACGATCGCCTTTCCGAATAAATTTACCAGGTACGAAACCCCATTATGAGATTTAGCTAAGTGAGGACTTAAGGTTGGCAAAACTATCGGTGGATCAGGCGCTATTAAAGGCTAGGTCTCACGCTAAGAAGGGCAGGTTTCAGGAAGCGCAGGAACTATATGAGGGTGTTCTACAAGCTTTTCCCGAGAACAAAAGAGCACAGCAGGGTCTAGCTGGTTTAAACAAGGCTAATCAGCCCAACGCCACACAAATCCCACCTCAAGAAACAATTAATCACCTCATCAATCTGTATAATCAGGGGCAATTAGCAGCAGTAGTTGAGCAAGCACACGCCCTTACAAGGCAATTTCCTAATAAGCTCATTATCTGGAATATTCTGGGGCGTGCTGCTGCACAAACTGGACAAATAGACAAAGCCATTAATGCGTTCAAAAAAGTTACGGCCATCAAGCCTGATTATGCAGATGCGTATTACAACATGGGCAATGCTCTCATAGATCAAGGTAAGCTGGAGGAAGCGGTAGAGGCTTACAAAAAAACATTGTCACTGCAACCTGATTATGCAGAGGTCTATAACAACATGGGCTTTGCTCTCAAAGATCAAGGTAAGCTGGAGGAAGCAATAGGGGCTTACAAAAAAGCATTGTCACTGCAACCTGATTATGCAGGTGCCTATAACAACATGGGCAATGCTCTCATAGATCAAGGTAAGCTGGAGGAAGCAATAGAGGCTTACAAAAAAGCATTGTCACTGCAACCTCATTATGCAGGGGCCTATAACAACATGGGCGTTGTTCTCATGGATCAAGGTAAGCTGGAGGAAGCAGTAGAGGCTTACAAAAAAACATTGTCACTGCAACCTGATTATGCAGAGGTCTATAACAACATGGGCAATGCTCTCAAAGATCAAGGTAAGCTGGAGGAAGCAATAGAGGCTTACAAAAAAGCATTGTCACTGCAACCTGATTATGCTGATGCCTATTACAACATGGGCAATGCTCTCAAAGACCAAGGTAAGCTGGAGGAAGCAGTAGAGGCTTATAAAAAAGCATTGTCACTGAAGCCTGATTATGCAGAAGCCAGCCATATCTTATCTTCGCTTACTGGTAAAACAACTAACTCAGCACCTGGCGAATATGTAAAAAATTTGTTTGATAGATACGCTTATAAATTCGACAAGTCGTTGTTAGTGGATTTATCGTACAAAAGTCCAGAGGTCATCACGCAATTAGCTTTAGAAAAACATGGTGGTGGCTCGCTTGGCTCAATCTTAGATTTAGGTTGCGGTACGGGTTTGACTGGAGAAAAAATCCGGCCACATTGTACTAAGCTTGACGGGATTGATTTATCCAGAAATATGCTTGAGATAGCAAAATCACGGAACATTTACGATAACCTAGACCGTGTTGATATCGTTGAATACTTATCGAATGCGGAACTGAAATTTGATTACTTCATTGCAACAGATGTATTTGTCTACGTCGGTGATTTATCTGAGGTGTTCCGCCTCATAAGGGTTAGAAACAAAAAACCTGGGAAATTAGTATTTTCGACTGAACATACTAATGAGAAAGGTTTTCATTTAGAAAAATCTGGGCGATATTCTCACTCTAAGAGTTACATTGAAGAGCTTTGCAAGGAATTTGACTTCTCAATATCTCATTTCTCAGAGACAAATCTTAGAAAAGAAAAAGGGAGTTTTTTGATTGGAGGCCTTTACTTCTTAGACTTTTGAATCAGGCTTTTCTGCCATGACCCGTTATGCACCGACACCTTTTCTTACCCAAAAACTATTCAGGCTCTCTCACAGTCATTCTTGTCATCTTTGTCATTCAACGAGGGAGAATAGATATATCTAATCCTTCGTTATGAACAACGGCAGTGACCCCACCCGCAAATAGGCATGTCAGTGACCCATTGGATTGCACCAAACGACGACTGATAGTGGTTACCAGTGTTTAAACACAATCTGTGAAATAACACATGTTTAATAGGTACGTAGGTGGGTATGGTTCCTGCCTACCCATCTCGTAGATAGATTCATTCATAATAGGTCCTTTCCATTTCCAGAAGATTTCTGATTGGGTAGGTCATTGACGCATCTTGACTGCGCGTGTGATGAATGAGATTTTAGGCTCTTCTTGGATTAAGGCATCTAGCTGATACATACGTAAGGAACCAATACCGCCCCTGGGCACCACTTCTTCTATGGTCCGTGGTTCAAATACCTAATTTTCATGCATCGTGGTTGTTCGTCCGCAGTGCTCGAATCACGGTCCTTCCCATCCACTTGGTTATGACCTTGAGGCCGTAGCCGCTGCCATACTTCTAGCCAATACCAGGAGTAGCCCAGCCACAAATTGCATCAGTGATATCTGAAGGACATTCAACCCTGCGTAGCCTGTCCCAAAGACTATGGCGGAGGCTGTCAAGCTCATCTCGGATGGGTACAGGAACACTATTTGGTCTACCTCAACCTCCTGCACCAATGAAAACCGAAGCTCTCTTATGTGGAAGACTTCCAGGCAGATGCTATCCAAGTAACGCTACAGCCTATCAGACAGAGCATGGGTAGATCGCTGCGCCTTGAGTGACAATCTCCTGTGCAGTGAAACGATCACGCCATCCTTGTTAAAACGAAAGCACACATTCGATGGAACGCAGCGAGAGATATAGAAAATACCATTACGGCAAATAGGATAGGAATGATTTTGGATCAAAGTCTGGCTCACACTTCCCAACATCAAACATTAAAATGGATAAAAATCGGGACTTGAACAACAAACCATGGAAGAAATTGTGCCAACAGGCTAACTATCGGACGCTATCAAAATATTTCAGCGAGCGAACTTGGACGACTTTAAAAGATGAATCTGCAGGCATGTTGCAAGAAAGGTAAGTAGTGAGAGAGAGCGATATTTATTGTCAATAACTACTCTGACTGTAAAGGCGAAGCTGCCGCGGTAGATGCCCCAGCCGGCTTCTGACTGGACTTACGACGACGGCGCTTTTTTGGCTTGACCTCTTCTGCTTCAGGCGCTCCGACAAACGAGGGGTTATAGATGCTTTTTGGGTCGAACTGGCGGCAGGTTTCCTGCACTTCCTTAACGGACCTGGCGGCAACAATCATCCACATTTGCCGCTGGCGCATTAAGTTAAAACTACGCTGAAGAGTTAGCTGCGATTGGCGAAAATACAGTGCCAAAAGAACAATGACAATAACGAACAGCATCCAGCTGACGGTTAATGTTACCGCGTATATCAGGATCACGGCCAGCAGAACCTCCCACAAGCGGTTTTGGATCAACCAAATCGGTGAAGCAAATGTCGCCGCCATCGAAGGTTGGGTGTCGATAATCACACACTTTCGATTAATATCGCGCAGTACCTCAAAAATTCGGTATTCCTCTAACGGGGCAATGGTGGTTTCAGCCAACTTCTTGCTTGCAGCACTTGCAATTTCAGGTTTTGCATATTCGAAGGCACACCCAAGTGGCCCACGTGCGATCACATGAAACAGGCTTCCTTCTCGGAAAATCGTTAGAAAAATACCGGTCTGTGAATCACATTCAAAGATCTCATCAAGCAGCAGATCTATGTCACCATAAAAAGGCTTGCCATCGACGGCAACAATTACATCATCAGTTTCCAGGCGTAACGTGCGTGCTCTACAGATAGGCCTAATATCCTTGATTGCAAAAACACTGTTTTGCGGTTGCACAGCCGCATCAAGCGCCTGTGGAGTTTCTGCCGGGTTCAGCATGGATTTACTACCGCTGACCAATGCAAGGAGCCAGCCAATGCAACGAGCAAGCCGGTGCCAAACCCCATTTCATCGGGCGGTCTGTTGAAAAATCAGCCATGTTCACACTCCAAACCATACCCCTATCCCGAATAAGCGACGTACATCACCATTAAGAAAGTAACATGATATCATTGACTCAACCATCTTTCCTCTGACCTAGTAGAAAACGTTAGGGGTAGCTGACGCGGTTGTCACGTTCCTTGAACATTTCCCTAATCGCAGCGGTCTGGTCAGACAGCTCATTCAGTTCAATTAGCATATTTTTCTGATTCATTGCGATACCCTCAACGAATTTAGCGTTGGAGAAATCCTTTTTCATTGATGAAATTACTGACTCAGTGTGGGCCTCTGTGGACTCCATCTGTGCAATCATCTTGCGGGTCTGTGAGCCAAGCTCGCCAGCGATGCCCGTTGTGATGGCACCAGCAAGCGTCTCGTTGGACTGAACGACCTCATTAGTGGTTTCCTTGAGGCCTGCAATGACCGCTTGATTCGTGCGAGCAATCACCTCACGCAACCCACCAAGCTCATTAATCAACGTTTCATTCTGGACAATCAGGGTCTGCTGTGCCTCCATAGCAGACTTCATCCGATCGAGAGAGTCATTTACTGAATCAACATTTTCGGCAAAAACAACAAGCGCTTCGCGGCTAGTTGTTGTCATTGTGGTAAGGTCAGCCATCGTCCGGAAATATATCAGGCCCGCAAAGAGCAGCGCAGCAACCGCAGCCAACATGGAGCTGGCAAAAATTATTACAGTATAGCGGTGAACATTTTTCACGGATGCCTCCAATTTTTTGTTGTCGCGTTTGACCTTGTTAAATTCTGATGTCACGTCTGTAGCTGCATCTGCAGCATCAAGGGCAATCTTGATACTTTCCTGCACAGCATTATATTCTGCGCTCATGCCTTTCTCCCATTCATTCCGGTCGAAGATCGACCCCGTCGTTGCAGACCCTTTGCCTGGTGGTAAGCACATTTCATGCCAGTCGTGTCAAAAACAGTGCGTGAAGGTAAAAATTGCCCCTTGAACCCAAACTTTCTACAGCCATACGGCCGTGCCGGGTCATGTGTGATGAAATGAAACTGACATTCAAAACAATTTACCCGATTATCTAACATCTGAATCATCCCTTATCCGCATCACCAGATCAGCGATGATAAAACGTGCGCCAGCTGAAACACAGGTAAAGCCGGCAAGACCAACTGCGATACATTTTAGGAGTGGAGCACCCTCTTCATAGAGCAGCATCGCCTCAAGAATGGCATAGATGCCAAGACCATAAAAGCTAGCGCTACTGATCATCTCGCCAAGGCTGCGTTCCTTGCGACGCTTTACAGGAACCATCATCATCCGTCTCCTTCAGGACGGCCATTTTCATCAAACCGCAATTCTGGCGGTAAGCTGATTTCTGGCTCTTCAAGTACTTCGCCCCTGTCAACACGATAGACATAGGCCAGAATTATGGCCACAGCATTATACAATCCTTCAGAGATTTCCGCACCCAAATCACTGGTGAAATAGAGCGCACGCGCTAGCAATGGAATCCGTAGCACCCGCACCCTAGCAATAGTTGCACGCTCGATAATCTGCTCCGCCATCTTGCCCTTGCCCATCGCCACAACAGTTGGCGCACCCGTCTCACCAGCCACATATTTGAGCGCCACAGCAAAATGGGTCGGGTTAGTGATCACAGTCGTTGCTGACGCGACATTGTCAAGCGCCTCGCGCTGACGACCACTCTCAGTTGCCTGCTGCATCTGCATGCGTCGGATCTTTGCCTTGACCTCGGGTGAGCCCTCAGTTTGTTTGAATTCATCCTTCACCTCTTTCAACGTCATTTTCAACGATTTTATATGAGTGTGACGCTGCCAAGCATAATCAATGGCGGCGATTATCATCAGTGCGACAAGCATAGCACCGATCATCAGCGGAAAGACCCTACCAATCTTGCCAAGCGCCACGCCAAGCGTGCTGTTGGTCAGATATACAATACCCGGCAGATGCAAGTAGATCACCCAGGCGCCAATGCCAAATAGCGACGCAACCTTGAGTATTGCCTTACCAAGCTCAACCAACCCCTTCATCGAAAACATCCGCTTGAGTCCGGACAGCAAATTGATCCGATTACCCTTGAACTCCATTGATTTGGGCGCAAAATTAATGCCGCCAACCGCAGCCTGGGTCGCTAATGAGACAAGCAGCAGTGGAATGCCAAGGACCAACGTGGTCAAAATCACCAGGTAAAACCCATGTTTGAGCTTGCCAAGACCAAAGCTACGGATGTCGGTAGCAGTGTCAAAAACGAATAACCTTCCCCAAACATCGAGAATTTGCGGGACGAGTTGGGTTGACGCAAGAAGCATCGCAAGGCCCATACCTACACTGGTAAAGACGAACATCTCCTTCGAGGTCAGAACCTTTCCGTCCTCTGCAGCCTTGTCAAGCTTTCGTTGGGAAGGTTCTTCGGTCTTTTCCTGACCATCTTCATTTTCCTCAGCCACCAGGCATCTCCAAAATCATGGTTTGTAAATTGGCAAGTGAGTCATCGATCAATTGGGCCATGCTGTCGCCCATAGCGCCTGCCGATAAATAAAGCAGCAGGAACACGGCAAGGAGAGAGATGGGAAAGCCAAAGGAGAACAGATTTAGCTGCGGTGCGGATTTGGTAATGATGCCTATGGCAACATTAATCATCAGCAGGACCATGGCAATAGGAAGCATTATGATGGTCGCAGCAACAAACATGATGCCTGCAGCATTAATCCCGGCGCCAATCAGAACCTGCGGTGCCAAAGAACCACCAATGGGTAGAATGCGGTAGGATTCCATGATTGTCGCTAGCGCGATCAGATGACCGTCTAGTGAGAGAAACAGAACAGTCAGAAACAAATAGAGCGTCTGGCTGACGACCGGGGTTTGGCCACCGGTCTGCGGGTCAACCTGAGCCGCAAAGCCAAGACCGGCGGAGGCAGCTATTTTCTCACCAGCCAACATCACAGAGGAAAACCAGATGCTCAGGACAAGTCCAGCCGTCAAGCCAATGGCCACCTCAACCATCATCATCATGACGCCTGCGGCGGTGGATATTATTGTCGGATCAATAGAGGGCACTTGCACCGCAACTATAGTGGTTATCGTGAGAGCAAGAATGATGCGCACCTGTAACGGCAACCAACGTGCGCCAAACAACGGCGCCGCAATGATAAAAGAACCAATGCGTAAGCTTGCCATGAAATACTGCAAAAGCATCGTAATCACCAGATTGAGTTCAAGCCCAGGTAATCCTGTCATTGATGGTGTGGCAAGTCCCAGCATTATCTGATCATCCAATCCGCGTAATTTGGTCGAAGATAAAGGCGAAATAATCTGACAACTGAGTAAGCATGAAGGTCGAGAGAAGACCAAAGGTCATAACGACAATCACCAGCTTTGGCACAAAACTGAGAGTCATCTCATTGATCGAGGTTGCCGCCTGGATGATACCGATTACCAAACCGACAATCAGCGCCACCGCGAGCAAGGGACCGGCGGCAAGGATGATTTGCCAGAAGGCAATCCTGAGAAATTCAACATTCGCATCAAAACCCATTTAGAGAATCCTCCGAAAAGACTGCTTGTTGTTTCCGGCGTCAGCCGCCGGTATAGGTAGCCACGAGCGAACCCACAGTCATGGCCCATCCGTCAACAAGGACGAAAAGAAGAAGTTTGAAGGGCAGTGAGACCAGCATTGGGCTCAGCATCATCATACCAAGAGACATGAGAATTGAGGCAATCACCATGTCGATCACTAGAAACGGCAGAAACAGTAGAAAGCCTATCTGAAAGGCAGTTTTTAACTCGGAGGTGATGAATGCCGGCAGCAGCACCGTTAATGGTACATCCTCAGGTGACGCATAAGGCTCGTCACCAGCCATTTCAGTGAACATCACAAGGTCATTTACCCGTGTGTTATTAACCAGAAAATCCTTTATCACGTTGGCAGCATTAACCAGCGCTGTATCCGCTGGCATCAATCCGTCGAGGTAAGGCGAAATCACCGAACTGTTTATTTCGGTGAAGGTGGGCGCCATGATAAACATTGTTAGGAACAGGGCAATCGCCACCAGCACCTGGTTTGGTGGTGTCTGTTGGGTTCCCATTGCCTGGCGAAGAATCGACAGAACGATGATGATGCGGGTGAAGGAGGTCATGCCAAGGACAAGCGACGGCAGAACCGTCAGGCCCGTCATCAACGCTAGTATCTGCAGCGAAAGCGAATAGGTGGAGCCGCCATCTGCATCACTGGCAACATTGAATGCGGGAATGCCGGCTGCTATATCCTGGGCAAGGGCAGGATCTGCAAACAGGCCTGCCAGCAGCGGAAGGCCGCCCAAAGTGAGCAGGAAAAAGCGGGTCATTTGTCGAGCCTTAAAGATGGATTGCGCTTGCGCGCCTCGGCAATGGCACTGGCAATCTGGTCAACATTTGCCGTACTACAACTCCGGTCTACCGATGAAGGTGCACCGCCGGCAAGCCGGGTTGCAGGCGGTTTAGATAATTTCTGTGATTTTGGTGACGCGGGCTTCTGTGTTGGCTTTTGGATATCCGAAAGCGTCATTGGCCCGTCTGCAGTGCCGGTGCTGACTGTGCCCTTAACCACAACAACCGTTGCCGCATGGCCCTTGCCAGAATGGATCATAAAAGTCTGGCCATCAACCTCAATAAGGTGCAACCGCTGGTGTGGCGTCAGCGCCATGTCCTCGATGTAGCGCATGCGCTTCGTGCGATGAATATGTTTGGACAATCCCCCGCGAAAGCGTCGGACAATGAAAGCCACCACCATCAAGAGCAGCAGAAAGGCAACCATAATGATTATTTGATAGGGCTGGATCGCATCCACAGGCATTAGAAACTCCGTCACAAGAACTCATACCCGATACAAGGCAAGGGACGTGCCAGCAATGCCACACCTCTTGAAAAAATTTGGATCTATCTGTTCTTAAATGACTTTTTTTATCAGTTTCTACCCACCAAATGGTCTAATTAATGTCTAGCACAGAACTCTACGGGCAATGAGCTAAGGTAAGCGGTCTTGTGTCGAAAAAATGACAGACTATAAGGATTCGACCCGGTCCTCGGGTGATACTATCTCAGAAAAGCGAATGCCAAAACGCTCGCCGACCATGACGACCTCACCTTTGGCAATCATCGTGCCATTCGCCAGGATGTCTAACGGATCACCGGCGAGGCGATCCAACTCGATCACCGATCCCTCATTAAGCCGCAAGAGGTCACGAATTTTGATCTGTGCGCTGCCAACTTCAACGGTGAGAACGACGTCGATATTTTCCAGCAAACGCATGTTGTCCATGCTGGTCCGCTCTGAGTCCGGATGCTTTTCCTCAGCGCTCACATCTGCTTCGGTATCTTCAGCCATCGGTCTTCCTTTCCATTCCACCGCCGTTCTGGCGGGTGTTTTCTAGTCCCTCTCAAGAGGCGAGCGACCTTATCTATTCGCTGCGGCGGTCCGTCAAGCTGATTGCCGCCTGACCACCAACTTCTCCCAGCTCACCATTATAGAATGGCAGCTTTTCAATCAGAATTTCGACACCCTCGCCAATTTCAATTGGAAACACGTCGCCTTCCTTCAGGCGGATAAGTTTATTCATCGAAACAGTCGGCTCACTTAAGCGTGCAATAACGTCCAGCGGGATCTCAAGAACTGCACGCTCCATCCGTTCGCGCCAGGATTGATTATCATTCGCTTTATCGGTCTGCACACGGGAGCGGAGAAGTGAGGCGATTGGTTTGAGCGTCTGCAACGGATAGATGATGTCAAAACTGGCGGCATCAATATCAGGCAACTGCACAACAAAGGAGCAGATGATGACAAGGTCACCGCCGTCAACGAATGAAGCAAATTGAGGGTTTACCTCACGGCTGCTATGTTGGATGCTTATTTCCATGAGATCCCGCCAAGCCACTTCTAGCGTTTCGTTGAGGCCGTTACTAATAATTTCGATGATCCGCTCTTCAGTCGCTGTGAATTCAGCGCGAGTTGTTGCTAGCGGCTTAATTTTGCCGCCGTAATAAGAGTTGGTCAGTACCGAAATAAAGGTAGGCGATAGCACGACAAGCATACTGCCACGCAGCTCCTCGATCCGGCTTATATTCAAGCTCATGAAATTCTCGATACCAGCGGTATATTCATCAAATGTTTTGACTTCAGGCGGAAAAGAGGAGATTCTCGGCTGAATGCGCAGCATAGGCAGAAACACTTGACGAGCCATGCGGGCGAAGCGTTCATTGATCATGCGTAGCGCATAATAATCACCAAGAAGCGACAGATCATCCGAGCCAAACTGAAAAGGCCGGACATCCTTGTCCTCAGCTGAGGCCGCAGAGGTGTCACTGCTGTCCTCACTTAATCCTTCGATTAAGGCGTTGACTTCATCACTGCTCAATTTACGCGTTGATGCCACAATCCCTCCTTTTCATCACCAAATACCCATCCGGTCTAGCAAAAGTCTAAACAACCAGCAGACCCCACGCTATTGCAACACAAACGAGGTGAAGTGAACCTCTTCCACGCCGCCAAAGCCTTCAAGGTCCTCTAGCTTAACATTTATCCCAACTCGCAGGGCCGCAGAAAGAGCATCACGGCCAGCTTGCCCTTTAACATCCTCCTCGGTGAATTCGGAAATCACGCCGAGAATAACCGACCGTAGAGCCAGTTGATGCGCCTCAACATTGGCCATCACAGTGTCATCATACTGGGTGGAAACGCCAACGCCGATTTGCAGCATTTTTCGCGAGCCTTGTAGGTTGGTTGTGAATGTCCCCGGGAACTCATGATAGATCGTGGCAAACACTTCCGCGTTGGGCGAATCCTTGGACTGCTTCTGCGGCGTTGCATTATCAGCAGCTTTTTCAGCCTCCTCAGCTTCTTTCATCTTGCGCTCAATGATTTCCTCAATCTGCTCAGATGGGTCTGGCTGGGTTGAACCAAATACCACATAACCAATGCCCAAGCCGATGGCAATCAGTAAAAAACCACCACCACCAAAGATCAAGATCTTCTTTATCAGACCGCCTTTGCCACCCTCTTCTCCATCGTTTTCAGCCATTGTCGATTCCTCTTTTAGACAAATTCATCATGCCAGAACGTTCAACACTGCCATTTCGCCAGGCGCCAAAGCAGTAGTCGTATCGATCTCGATATCGCCTGCATCCGGACTGTCTGACAACAGTTTATTACCATGTTCTGAATTTTTACCATCTTTATTAGCATTCTGCCCAGATGTTTGCTGGTCAGCGAACATCATGGAGCCGTCGCCATCAGCCGTAGCAATGCTATCACCCTGAAGGTTGGCGGTAGTGGTCTGCATGTTAGTAAGACGAAGACCGGATTGTTCAAACATCTGAGCTAGCTGTGCGCGCGAGTCTCGCAGCAGGCCCGCGGCCTGTGCTGTATCGGCAGCAATGCGGATGGCCGCGCGGCCATCACGTAAGCCCATAGTCACGTGAAGTCGTCCAAGATTGCGCGGCTCAAGAATGATACGTACTGCACCCAAACCATTCTGCAAACTAGTTTGAAGCCGCCGGACCATCGTATCAGCCCAGCCATTCTGCTGAACGTGCAGGCGGTAAGTAGCCACACGCTCACCACCGGCATTCTTTGCCCCATTGTCAATCACTTGCTGAGCATCACGCCCCTGCTGTCCAAAGCCATTACCACTTGACTGGCCACCTTGCTGTTGCGTGACAGACGCCGATGACGTTGCAGATTGCTGCAATGGGTTGTTGCTGTCCGATTGTGCTTCAGCGGCCATTTGGCGCGATAGGTCGAGCATCATCGGTGGGATCACAGTGCGGATGGGCGTAACATTCATTTGTGACATGCTCTGGGCCGCAACGCGGTGTGCCTTCTGCGCCATGGCATCAGCCGGTGTCATCATTCTGTCATTACGCAACCCCTCTGGTAGTTTCTGACCAAGTCTAGTCTCGACTTTAGTTTCAGATTTTCCACCAACCTCAGTTTCCAATTCAATTACCTGCGCCACTTCGTCAGACGATGTGGACTGAATGCCTTCGCCACCATTGGTTATTATTGGCTGAGCCATCTGCGGCGTTGCGGCCAGCCGACCAATGCTGGGCAGATTGTGCTGTATTAACACCGGTCCCTTACCTGAGGCCTGTGGTGGTCCCTGCAGCTGCTTGGCCAGTTCTGGTGTCACCGGTCCCTGACCCGAGACCTGCGGTGGTCCCTGCATCTGCTTAACCACTTCTGGGATCAACGGTCCCTGACCCGAGGCCTGTGGTGGTCCTTGGAGATGTTTAATCACTAGGTGAACAGCAGGGCCCTGGCCAGATTTCTGGGGCGGGCCCTGAACAAGACGGGCAAGTTGGACTGGCACTGGACCCTGCCCTGACGGCTGGGGCGGACCCTGCAACGCTGTTGGAATAGCATCACCGAATGGTAGGTTGAGCGTTGAGCCATGCGTGGCATGTGAGTCAAAACCAATGACCGCTTCAAGCTCGGCTGTCGTGTAATCATCAACAGGAAGACCTTGTTGAACGGATTTCCCCAGCACCTGCTTTCCTGCTGAATAAAGCAAAGCCGCCAGCTGTGGGTTGGACAGAGCCTCGGCACCATAGGCGGTCTTTGGTGCAGAGCTTTCAGTCCCCCCAGTCAGTTGCCTGCGCTGGATAAGCGCTGACGCCGCCTCCTGCATCAGCTGCGCAGCGATGACTGTGGTTTCTGTCATTTGAGCATTAGTAGAAATCGACTTGTCGTTTGCGGAAGCAGGCAACTCAGCCGCGGTGCTGCTGGTGCCAACAATCCCCTGCACGGCAACCAAAAGTTCTGTTAAATTCACCATGTCACCAAGATCAATGGCGCTGGCGTCACCGTTTTCACGACTTGCAGTTACACTAAGCGGCGTCAAAGAGTCCACAACCGACGATGTGAAGGCAGGGTCAGTCGCCTGGTCTGCTGTCTCGGCAGTTTTTTCCATTTTGGGCTGCATCTGCACAAACAGGCTAGAAAACAACGCAAGCGCCTCCGGCGACAGCGCTGCGTTGGCCTCACCTGATGATCCACTAGGGCCGCCAAGGCCTATATTCGCTGCTTTTGTGTCAATTTGTGTCATTTCAACCCCATCATCATGACGCACAAGACGCACGTTTCCGGCAAAAACTTTGCAAAAACGATGCCATTAAACGCAGTGCAGCGATTTTTTGGGTGAAGGCTTGTAATTCAGAGCCGGCCAGCATCCGTCAGCGGCTTGGCCGGGCGCGAGGCGGCAATAGCTCGGTAATTCGGTCCTCGAGCATTTCGCGCTCGCGGCGGCAGTGTTCATTTCCCTTTTTGACCGCAAGCTCATGCCTATAGCGTTCAGCAGCAAGCTGCTCTTCCTGCGCGCTGACTTCAGCGTCGAGAAACTCATTGCGGTTGCTGATCGTAATCAGTTGCTCATGGACGCGCGCCGCATACCAGCTAGACGAACGGATTTGCATCACTGTTGAAGCTCCTGGTTTGATTGCAGTATCATCAATAATTCTCGACAGCTGTGTCTGAATTTTTGTGGTTCGCTCCAGCTCCTCGCGCAATGTGCGCATCGTCTGACTTTTCCTCGCTATTTCAACTTTCTGCTTCAGCGCCAGTCGTTCATAGATGGATTTCCTCTTCGCCATTATGAGTCCATGAGCTTGAGTAAATCTTTGCGGCTACTGTCAAAATCAGCTTTCTCATTTTCCTGCTGTTGAATATAATTCATCAACGCCGGCCAGAGCGAGACCGCGAGGTCAAGTTCAGCATCCTGACCCGGTGAGTATCCCCCCATCAGTAGCAGATCGCGGTTCTCCACATAAAGCGAGACAAGCCGCCGAAATTTGCGACTTGCCTGCTGGTGATCAGCACCTACGATGTCATTCATCACACGGCTGACTGATGATGGCACATCGACCGCCGGGTAAACACCCATCTGGGTCTGGTCGCGCGACAGCAGAATATGGCCGTCAAGGATAGCCCGCGCCGTATCAACAACTGGGTCATTTGCATCATCGCCATCCGCCAGTACCGTGTAGATGGCGGTGATAGCACCTTGCCCCTTTGCACCGGTACCAGTGCGCTCGATCAGGCGTGGGATCATCGAGACAACCGAAGGCGGATATCCTTTTGAAGTCGGTTGTTCGCCCAGAGCTAGGCCGATTTCCCTGCGAGCATGGGCCACCCGCGTCAGCGAATCCATGATCAGCAGGACATTCTTACCTTTGTCGCGGTAATATTCAGCTACGGCTGTTGCCCGCTCAGCACCACGAATACGAAGCAGTGGCGAGCGGTCAGCCGGCACCGCAACAACGGCGGTGCGATTGCGAGCATTGCCAGCAAGAATTGTGTTCACAAAGGCGCCAACCTCTCGGCCACGCTCACCAATCATCCCAACTACGACAATATCAGCCGTCGTATAGCGGCTCATCATCCCCAGCAGAACGGATTTGCCAACGCCAGAGCCGGCGATAATACCAATCCGCTGTCCTATACCGACAGTCAGCATCGAGTTGATAACCCTTACACCGACGTCTAGTGGCTCATCGACCGGCCGGCGGGCCAACGGATTCAGCGCCTTACCCAATAGCGGCCAGCGATCATCAAGGTCAATGACTCCGCCCTCATCCAACGGGTTGCCAAGCGCATCTGTTACGCGGCCAAGTAGTCCGTCACCAACCGGAATGGCGGCACCATCATCGAACAATGTCACTCGCGCCCCAACCCGGATGCGCGCGCCAAAGTCATGCAGCGAGAGCAAATTATTGCCATGGTGAAAGCCAATCACCTCTGCAACGGCGCTTTCCGCCCCATCTGTTTCGACCTGACAGAGCGCGCCAATATTTGCTGGAAAGCCATTGCATTCGACCATCTGACCATCATAGCGGCTAACATGACCGTAAATTGCTATCGGCTGATCAATGGCAAGCTTGTTGACCTTGCTGATCAGCGCGCCGCTGAGCTGGTTCATAATTGATCCTTTTCGGGTTCATCGGTGTTTTCAGGCATAAGAGCTGAGGTATCATTTGCCGTTGCCTCTGGTTTGGGTTTGAGGTCAATCGAAAAGCCACCCTCGCTTGCGGTCTGGGGCGCGGCGTCGCTCCCTCTTTGCGTGTTTTCACAATTTGCGCCAAGCATTGCAGAGCCAGCATTTAGCGGATCTGCAATGTTTGTCTTGGTGATGTCTGCTTCATTGGCAGCCACTTCGGTGATGTCTGCCCCGGTATCGATCGGAGACGCCACTAGGTCCATTGCGGGCGTATTTGCTGGCTGAACAGTCACTTTTCCACTTATTCTGCGGTGCAATTCATCCTCAATGCCGATACCGTCAATAATCAACCTCACGTCGCCCGGCGCCAGCGTCTTGTCAGCGTCAAGTCTGCAATTCTGCAGCTTTTCGCGAGTTTCAATGATTGGCTTAAGAGCCAGCAAATTATCAGGGTTCAATATGATTTGCGGATGATCGGCGCCTTGTTTGATGGTGGCAAGTATCGATTCTATGCGTCCAGCGAAGGCCTCCGGCACTTCGGCAATCGCCATACCGGCACGCTCGCTGGCAAGCGAGAGAATGGTATCATGGATTTTGTTCGTCAGCGCATCCAAATCAAGGGTCGACGCGCTTGCAAGCGCCAACGTAGCCGTTTCAAAGCCCTGAATGGCAGTTTCCAGCTGGGCTGTCGCCTCAGCCTGACCAGCAGCGCGCCCAGCCTCGTACCCCTTGTCATGGCCCGCCTTTTGGCCTGTTTCCTCTCCTCTGGCACGGCCCTCAGCGAGACCACGCTCATACTCAGCCTGTAATTTTGCAGCAGTAGAAGCGGCGGCAATCTCCTCCTCGGTCAGCTCGGGCTCACCAGATTCCACCTCGTCAGCCTCCGGCAGAGGCGTTTCCTCATCTGCGACGTTAGCCGCACCTGCAGTGTTTTTGCCTGCATAGACCGCGGTTGATTCCGATGCAATATCACTACCCGCCATATTATCAGACGTCTCAACGGTGGCTTCCACAGCCTCAGTATCGTGGGTGGTGGATGTCGATGCCGCGCTATGTTTGGTAGCTTCCTGCAATTCAGCCTCACGCCGGCGTTGTGCCTCCATGGCGATTGTTACCAATGTGCGTGGCTCAAAATTCTCTTTTGGCTTAACTGGTATATTGTTGGTGGGACTATAGGCAGCTCTCGATGATAGCGAGACCAAACGCGCAATTTCCGAGTCATCAAGCTTGTCTGCAGGAACATCATCTTCGTCAAACACAGGCTCGATTTTTGGCGTATCTTTTTGAGCTTCCACGGTTTGCATCACGTCTGATCTCCTTAATCAAATTAATCGTTTAACCTAAGAATGGTAGGTTAGACGAAATCGTCTCCACCACGGCCTGCCAGAACAATTGTACCTTCGTCAGACATGGTCCGGGCAATGTTGATGATGCGTTTCTGTGCATCCTGTACCTCAGTCAGGCGAACCGGACCAAGTGCTTCCATCTCGTCAGCTAGGTTGGCCGCAGCACGTGAAGACATGCATGAGAACAACTTGTCACGCAAAGGTTCATCGGCACCTTTGAGGGCGAGAACCAAATCCTCTGTCTCAACATTACGGAGCAAGGTCTGCAGGGATTTGTCATCAGAGTCGAGCAGATTATCGAAGACAAACATACTCTCCTGAATGGCTTGCATGAGATTGCGGTCTTCCTCGCCAATCACCTCCATTATCAGGGCTTCAGTATCTTGCTTAGTGAAGTTCATGATCTGCGCAGCTGCTTTCACACCGCCTACCTGCGAGGCGCGTAATGTGGCATTGGATTTGAATTTGCGTTGCATAACATCTTCAAGTTCGCGTAACGCCTCTGGCTGCACCGTCTCCAACGTGGCAACGCGATAAACGACATCAGGTTGCAATTCGTCAGGAAGCGACAGCAACACATCTGAGGCAAGACCGGCATCAAGATAGGACATCACAAGGGCGATGATCTGTGGATGCTCATCAACAACTAGCTCGGCGATAGAGCGCGCGTCCATCCAGTCAAGAATCTCGATGGGGCGTTCCTGGCTTGTTGGCGTAATCCGCGTTAGGACCGATTGAGCCTTGTCATCACCAAGTGCCTTGGTCAGAACATTGCGGATATAGTTGCCAGCACCGAGACCAAGACTGGTCTGTTCCTTAATAATGGCAAGAAATTCGTCAAGCACCTGATTGACCAGATCCTGACCAAGACCCTGAACGGAATACATTGCCGACCCAAGATGCTGGACCTCACGCGGTGACAAGTTTTTCAGAATTTCAGCTGCTTCTTCCTCACCAATAAGCATCATTAGAATTGCTGATTTCTGGGTTCCTGTCAGACGTTCAAAGGCATCTTTGTCGTTATCGTCCTTCTGAGCTTCAGCCATTTTACCCTCACATCTTATTCAATCCTGGTGATACCGCATTACAGAAGAACGGTATCGCTCGTGAATTAAAAGTTACGCCATGTCACTCTGTATCATTGTCTTGAAGACGTTGGACACACGTCCAGCTTCGTCTCCAACGATCATCCTAATCACCGCGACCTTATCATCATAGGTGTTCGCTGTATCCAACATTTCTGCTGAAATTGCCGCTTTTTTGGGCTTGAGCTTGGCCTTGATGTCCTCAAGGCTTTCACCCTCCTGGATTTCGACCTGGTCAACTTCGGCATCCTCGTCAAGGCTAACCATTGCTTCACCTGGTGCACCAGTGGCAGCCGGCACCATGATCCGCGAGATCAATGGACGAATGACACCCAAAACAACCACTGCCATAATCAAAATAGTCATGCCCTGCTTCATTAACGTGACGGCCCATTCCATGTCATACCAAGGTTTCGTTACACCCTCTAACGTGGAGACAAAAGCCGCGCTGCTTACAGTTAGGCTGTCACCTCGTTCCAGATCAAGACCAATTGCGTTAATAACAAGCTTCTCGATTTCAGCCAGCGTTTCCTGCGGGAAGGCCTGTACTTCGAGAAGGCCAGTCTCGGCATTCATCACTTCGAGATCGCGCACCAGAACAGAGGCCTGTATCCGTGTAATCTCAGTTCCTGGCTTGCGTGTTGTCGAGATTGTGCGGCTTACCTCATAATTCTTCACCTCGCTGGAGGAACGATTTGCAACGCCACCCTCGGCACCTTTGTCCCCCTGTTCAGTCGTCACTTCTGTCTGCGTTGGCGCCCGGTTGGCGGTCGCTCCAGGAATGCCACGAGCGGTCAATTCTGACGAAGTGTCGGACGAGCGCTGCTCGCTGCGCAGCGCGTTGCGCTCCGGATCGACCAATTCCTCAGTGACTTCACTACGCGTGAAATCAATTCCAAGGTTGACCTCGGCCATAACATTGCCACCGCCAACCATAGGTGTCACGATCGATAGGATACGCTGGCGATAGATATCCTCAAGACGGATACGGTGTTCGAGCTGGGAGTCCGTCATTGCTGATGCCGCATTACGGCCTGGCTGAGAAAGCAGATTACCATATTGATCAACAACTGTGACCTCCCCCTTGGGCAAGCTTGGAACCGAAGATGAAACCAGATGCACAATGGCGCTGATCTGCTGTCGTGACAACGAGCGACCATCCTCCATCTGCACAAACACAGAAGCTGATGGAGGCACCGAGGCGCGGGCAAAAACAGATTTTTCGGGAATTGCAAGATGCACTCGTGCTGCGACAAGACCCTCAATCTCACTGATTGAGCGAGCCAGTTCAATTTCTTGGCTCTGCTTTAGACGAACATTTTCCACGGTACGGCTCGATCCCATGGGAATTTCGCTGATAGAATCATAACCTTCGGGAACAGAAGCCGGAAGGCCCTGTGCCGCAAGCTGCATACGGGCGGTATGGTAATCGGAGGTGGGCACCAGAATTTCACCTGTCGTTGGGTCGAGCTGGACCTGGATGCCGGAATTTTTCAGCGCCTCAACAACTCGCGCCTTTTCCGCCTCGGGCATACCGGCATATAGCGTCGTCACTGGTGGCTTATTCAAAAAATAGAACGCTGCCACGGCAATCACAACCAGAGCAACACCGAGAATTGCAGGCACAGCGCGGCGGACGCTTGGGTCGGATGCAATCCGGCGAACGCTAGACAGTGGACCGTTATCTTTTACCGTGACAACTGTCGTCGTATTTGCAGTACCATCTTCAGGAGCTGTGATATCTGTTGCTTCTGCCATTTTACTTTTTTCCCTAGATTATCATTTCTGATATTGTGAGTAGCGTCATTGCCATTTGCGGCGTTACACCGGCATGTTCATGATATCCTTGTAGGCGCTAAGAACCTTGTTACGGACATTGAGCGTCATCTGAAAACCAAGCGAGGAGATCTGCTGCTGGACCATGACCTTGCTAAGATCATGTTCAGCACCCATCTCGTAGGCCTTGGTCAGGTTAGCACTGTCCGACTGGGCAGTTGCCACTTGTTTCAAAGCATCGCCGACGCGGTCGGAGAAATCGGTAGCCCCTGCGCCCTTGCCAAGAGTCAGCTCGGCACGTTTCACCACTTCTTGATGCAAGCTGCCGATACTGTTTCCTACTGGTCCAATCAAAGTCATTTTTATCTCCCATAAACATTTTTAGTGGTGCCGGCATCATTATCCGATCACCTGAATTAATTATGCGCTGGCATTGCGCCATGTGTGGATTGTAAGGAGTTGGCCATCGGTAACTGCTGGCCAGCCATTAGATGAAGACTGTCATCCGTGATGATTTCCGCTGCAGTAACTTTGCCATCAACAGACAGCACAAGCGCGCGCTGCAGAACATTTTCCAGCTCGCGCACATTACCTGGCCAGCTATAGTCGCGCAGCTTTAAAACCGCGCTTTCATCAAGCCAGGGGATGAGGGCGGCTTTAGTGCAGTGCCGGTTCAGCAGAAATGTGACAATCGGCACGATGTCATCCCCACGATCCGCAACAGCAGTGGTGCTCAGGGGAAATACATTCAGCCGATAATAAAGATCCTCACGAAAATTTCCCTGGCGAATTTCGTTAGGCATGTTACGATTTGTTGTGGCTAAAACACGTACATCAACACCGACATCCGCATGCGAGCCAATCGGTGTGACTGCCTTTTCCTGTAGCACCCTCAGCAGCTTTGCCTGCAACGACATCGGCATCTCAGAAATCTCATCAAGCAGCAAAGTGCCACCATCGGCAGCACGGAAAATTCCCTTGTTGGCCGTTGAAGCACCAGTGAAGGCTCCCTTTTCATGACCAAACAGAATGGCCTCAAGCATATTTTCTGGGATCGCAGCACAATTGACTGCAACAAAAGGCGCCTCAGCACGTGACGAATGATTATGAACGAAACGGGCCAAAACCTCTTTGCCAGTGCCTGTCGGGCCGTTGACGAACACTGTCACATCTGTCTGCGCAACGCGTTTAGCAAGGTTCAGAAGGTCAAGACTTACCTTATCACCAGCCGCGACATGTAATTCGTCCGACAGTAACGTGGCGGCGAGTTGCAACCCGTAATCATCACAAATTGAGGTTGCCAGATCAGATTTTGGCAGCGATAGCCGTACCAGCTTGCCACCAAATTCCTCAGAAATCACAAAGGCAGGTTGATCCTCGGCAATGATCATTAATTTTCCAGCGCGCATTGCACGACCTTTGGCAATAACGGCCTCCTGCCCACCAAGCTTTTTCTCAAAAGCCGCGCTGCAAACAAAGGTGGATGAACGGCCGTCAACCGAGTCACCACCTGCCATGGTTACTTGCACCATGCGGCAGGACAGAATTTTGGCCAATCTCTCAGCCTTGGCAAAAAGCTCTTTCTCCAGGCAAATGCTATTCATTGTTTTTGACCCACTTAAAGTTTCGACTGCCCCATAAAGGCAGGAAGCGTGCCAAATCCCTTTTTTAGTTAAAATAAATACCAAGCCCGCTGAATGCTCGAAAAATTCCTTTTTTTGAACAATTAACCGTTCAAAATTTTGACAACCTAAGAAGATTGCCTTTATGGTTAATCAAAAATTTGACACCGCCTCTTTTTTTAGGTCTTTATTAAATGGGCATGGACGCTGTAGCGCAGACATTAGATAACATTATCATCGGACAATCCGCACCAGTAAAAGATCTGAAGCGGCTGATCAAGGTCGTTGCGAAGGCGAATACCAATGTGCTTGTATTGGGGGAAACAGGAACCGGCAAGGAATTGGTGGCCAGAGCGCTGCACTCTGAGTCTGGGCGTAAGGGTAAGCTAGTCTCCGTCAATTGCGCGGCAATTCCAAGCGAATTGCTGGAGTCTGAATTGTTCGGCCATGAAAAAGGTGCCTTTACCGGCGCTGACAAGGCTCGCGCTGGCCGGTTTGAGATGGCCAAGAATGGCACATTATTTCTTGACGAGATTGGCGATATGCCTCTGGCGTTGCAGTCAAAGCTGCTACGTGCGCTTGAGGACAAAGCCATTCAGAGAGTTGGCGGCGGTGAGGATGTGCCAGTTGATTTCAGGCTGATCTGTGCCACCCACCAGAAAATCGAACAGAAAGTCGATGATGGAAGTTTCCGGTCCGATCTATATTTCCGGATCAATGTCTTTCCGGTGCAGGTGCCGACATTGGCTGAGCGCAGCGTTGACATTCCCCTAATTGCCGAGGCGATCTTTTGTCAGATGGCAGTCGACCAGAAAATTGTCAAACCAAAGCTGGATGATTCCGCCTGGAGGGAGTTGTCCCGCTATCCCTGGCCCGGCAACATCCGCGAGTTGCGTAATGTCTTGGAACGTGCCGCGGTGCTATTTGCCGGGGAAGTAATTTCTGGCGCGCATGTGAAGGAAAATCTGCTTCGTCTTAAGGTACCGGACCGTCGTGAGGAACAGGATGCATTGTGGGCGGCATCTGCGAATTTGGCAGGAATCAATGGCGGCGAGGCTGTTAATTTTGAGCAGCCCTTGCCTCATCCATCCCATTATGCCGATTGGTTTAGCTATTTTGACACAATTGATTTGCGCCGCCATCTACGCGATGTCGAGGTGGTTTTGATCGAAGCGGCGCTGGGAAAATCTGAAGGCATGGTCAGCCATGCCGCCAGTGCGCTAAAACTACAGCGAACGACGCTGATCGAGAAAATGAAAAAATTGATGATCGAGCGACCAACGCCGCCAAAAAGCGAATCTGGGACCAAATTAAACCCTAATCTCCCAGGGAAAGGCTAGTCTCGATAACCTGACAGGCAACGCAACTTGGAACCGGTAGCCTTTTGCACCTGGCTCATTTCCCGGGTCATCTGCGTAATCGCCCGCGCGTTGTCAGCAGCGCAAGCTTCTAGCGCCTCAAAAAAATGCTGATCATCATCAGCACCGTTTGTCGCAGTGAATTCATGCAGCATGTCACGTCTGGCAAGATCTAGATTGACAACACGGTCAAAATTCTGCGCTGCCAACGCGGCTTCAATCTGTTCATTGAATATCTTGAATTGATCAAGAAACTCCGATTTTGTCATGATGCCCTCCGTTGCGTCGCAGCGCTTACATCTCCTGATGCTCTGGCCGCTGGTTGAGTGGCCGACATCCGCCAGGCATCACGGATTTCTGAAAGCGAATTAATAGCCACCTTGATGCTGTCTGGCTCCTCAGATTTGGCACTTTCAAGCAGTTGCTGACGCGCATATTCATAGAGCCTGAACAAATTCTCAGCTATCTCATCACCTGCTTCAAAATTGAGACTGGTTTGCAACGCATAAATGATCGCTAATGATTTTGACAGCGCCTTGCCTCGAAGTTCCAAATCGGCATTCTTTTTCTCTAAATTATTGAAAAAAATATTCATTGAACGGCACAATTCGTCATACAACACACAAATAATCGCGTGTGGATCATCTGAGTCGACAGCTGCCTCACGTTCTGAATTTGCGTAAGCATCTAACATTTTGCTATTTTTCATTGATGTGTTGACTCCCGATTAAGTGTCTTAAAACGAATCCTGTTGGCTATGTTCCGCGGGTATGCTATAACTGAGCAATGTTGCCATTAGTTCCAGTTACAACTCCGCCGCCATCCGTTGCCTCAATCCCCTCGGCATTGGGGGCCTCTATAAATGGTTTCGATGCAAACATCGTGCCAAGCAACCGCCAAACTATGCTTGGCGTGACAGGCAAACCAGCAACTGAAATCCTTTCACGCGATTACACGCGGCAGCCACAACCAATGGTCATCAGTCACCCAAGACAAGCACCATCTGCCGTATCCAGTGAACAATTCCTAGCGGCTCGTAGCTTGCTAGCACCAGCTTTTCAGCACAATATTCTAGCAACCAAAATGGCGCGTATTTCTAACCTACACGCCGAAACACCACGTTTTCGCGATCAGCTTGATATTGTGGCGTAAGTTCTAGCCTCTCTCTAAATCAATAACTTTTGACTGTAACTTCAAGTAAAGTTTAAAAAGATCGGCTTCTGTAACAACACCATGCAAGATTCCTGTATTCTGATTCACAACAGGGATACTTTCACCAACAAAATCACTAGCCACCTCGATTGACTGTTGCAAGGAGGCATCATGCTTAATCATAACAGGGTCTAATACGAGGTGGTCACAAGTTGGAGCATTGTTGTCTGATCCAATAAGTTCGTGAATCACTACTTTACCAAGAAATTTGTTGTCTGAATTACGTAATACATAACCCTCCGTCACTTCAGCACTGACCATGGCATTAATTGCATCGCCAACACTAATATCTTCCCTCAATTTGACGTACTCCTCAGTCACGATAGACATTACCGGAGTTTCCATCATTTCAATATGACCACGCCCTTGTGAAACGTCTATCTTTCGATCAAGGAGTTGACGGTCAAAAAAAGAATGCCCAAAAACGACACTTGATATCATTGTGCAAATTACGACACTTAGCATAGAAGCTAACGCATATTCGTAACTCATTGTCATTTCGAGGATAATCAGTACACCCGCTACTGGCGCTCCGATCACCGCGGATGCGACTGACGCCATACCACAGATTGCTAAACCGGGTCCTGCAACCGAAAAACCCAATAAAGCAAGTATACGTCCAGCTAGTGCCCCAGCCGTCACTCCAACAAACATTGCTGGTGAAAAAATTCCCCCAAATAATCCAAACCCAATACAGAAAGCAGTCGCCACCAATTTAAAAAACAACAGGAGAATTAGGTAATATTCTTCATAAGATTCTGATAACACGAAAGAAATAGTCTCACTTCCTAAACCGAGCACCTCTGGAATAAACATTCCAATACAACCAGTAATTGCAGCGGCTGAAAAAACTAGACGCCCAGTTGACCAGCCCGACCTAGCTGCAAAAGACGCACTCTGACGCAAACTCTGCATAAAAATTACCGCCAACAAACCGAAAATAGGTCCCGCAACCAGAGCGGCTGGCAGCAGTTCGAGCAAATTTGGCGTCGGATCACTAACCATGAAAAGTGGGTTGTCACCAAATTTCCATTTACTAATCCAAGCCGCAGTAATACTCGCTATTGCAATTGGGGCAATCGCGCGGAGTGAAAAATGCCTCAAAATTGCCTCATGAGCGAAAACAACACCTGCAATAGGAGCATTGAAACCTGCTGCAATCGCTCCAGCTACACCGCAACCAATAAACACATCGGTGGTAATTTTTGAACCGGTGATCTGGCGAATAAGACTGCCCATGGTGGCGCCAAAGTGCACCAGGGGGCCATATTGCCCTACCGAAGCACCTCCACTTGCCGACACGAAAGCTGCAAGCGTTGAGCCAAAACCGTTTTTAACATCGAGTTCGTTGTCAGTTCGGTGAGCTGCAAAAATGCTATCGGCAGGTCCGTGCCAACGAACAACACCAAAAACACGCCTGACTAATAAAATTAAGGTCGCAGCTATAAAAAGCCCGATTAAAGGGCCAAAACTCAATGACAATCCAAAAAGGTCAACATTAAGTAAAACATCGGATGATCTAAGATCAGACAGCCATTGAATTCCCAGAACGAATACATTTGAGACAAACGCCATCACAAGGCCAAAAATAAGCCCAGTTACAATTACTGAAAATATTGTTTTAATGAGAATAAAAAACCCCTTTCAAAAAAGAGCTTTCCAAAAGGCAATCACAAAAATCCTTTAGAAAAACACCAAAAAGACTACCTCTAGAAATCGAATTTAAATTTGTATTCTTTTGTAAAATTTGAAAACTTCGTTCAAGCGATGTGGATCGCCTAATTCAAAAAAGCAAAAATGTCACGTTACGGCATAAAAATTGCAAAAAACAGTCGTTACCAATTGGGGTCAGATTACACCCTCAGTTATGTTATACTATGAGAAGTCTGACATGTCAGTTGATTATCTATCTAGCCTTAAAATCGGTTCAGGCCTGAACACTACACAGATAATTGATTCTATAGTTGACGCAGAGCGTGCTCCAAAAGCTAATTTAATTGATCGGTCTAAAGAAAAAAAGTCGGTTGAAATTTCCGGTCTTGGCCAATTGAAGCAGGATTTTGATAACCTGAATCAGAAAATCGGGCTTTTGTCTGGAAATACTGGCTTAAGCGCTACAAGTTCTGGGTCTACAACCACTGTAACGATAAGTGACAAGGCCAGAGCCAAGGCGTTTTCTCATCAAATTGAAATAACACAACTAGCAAAAGCCCACACACTAGTTTTTGGCGGTTTTTCCAGTGAAACTTCAAACCTCGGTACAGGCAACATTACTTTCGATTTTGGAACTTGGAGTGGAGGTAGTTTCTCCGCAAACAGCACTGAGCTCTCTAAGCAGGTAACCATAGACGCATCAAATAATACACTGATCGGCCTTAGGGATGCTATCAACTCTCAAGATATGCAAGTGGTGGCATCAATCTTAAAGACTGGCAACAATAGCTATTCCCTTATGGTGAAATCCAATGAGGGAGCTGCTAACGCAATGCGGATGACAACGGTCGAAAATCCTAGCGGGAGTGGACTTTCATCCATTTCTTACACAAGCTATGACAGCAACATTGAGACGGTAGCTGCTTCAGATGCTAGTTTCAAAATTGATGGAACGACAATCACAAGAGACAAAAACAAGATATCAGACCTGATAGACGGTGTCACAATGACACTAAATTCGACCACCAGCTCTGCGGAAACAGTTAGTGCTGCTTATGACAGCAAAGTGGCTGAAAGTGCGATTGTTAGTCTCGTGGATCAAATTAATAGTCTCCAGAATTCACTGACAACCTTATCGCAACGCGGGCTTAATGGGGCTGAGGCCGGCCCATTAGCAGGAGATCCCCTAGTTAGAACTCTCCAAAACAGAATAAAGGCTTATACTACAACAGCACTTTCCGGTTTTAATAATTCAAACAAGTATTTGGCTGAATTTGGTGTTAAAACTCAAAAAGACGGGTCATTGATCTTTGAAGCGTCGAGTTTTAACAGAGCATTTGATAGAGACCCCGACGCCTTTTCTGCTCTTACGAACACTCGTGCTACCACGCCTAATAGTAGCGTTGAAGCAAGCCTTTTTGGTACTGATTTCACGGCGGGAATATACACATTTTTTATTGATGGTGAAGGCAACGCAACGTTAGCGAACGACAGCAAAATCAAGAATGCATCATTCACCATTTCGGAGAACACGACACCAACAGCAGGTGAAGTAAATGCAATCAAACTTACAGCCGGATCTTCATCTATTGAATTTGCAGCAAAAACGGATAGCGCATCAGCTGGAAATACTACAGCTGCAATAAAAGCGGCTTTTGATGATTTAAAAGACAAAAAAGGCTTTTCTGCGAGTTTTGCAAATAACGTAATTACATTTACAAGAACTGACGGACAAAATCTGTCAGTCCAGAAATCCGCAAACACTTACAAAGGTGTAGAAGTTAAGGCTCACTCAACAGTGGACCAAGGAGCTATTCGTACAGTTACATTAGGCCTTGGTACATCAGATGAACTAGCTCTCCAAACCAGCAACACGAATAGTGGCGCAACAATGCTGGATGAATTACAGACGGCCTTTAATGCTCTTAGCGAAACCGAACAAAAAGGTTATAAAATAGCGCGTACTAGTGATGCAATTCAGTTCTACCGTCTTGATGGAACAACTTTCACAATACATTCTGACAGTGATGATCTAACACATGATGGCGGCAATAATACTTCAGCCGCACAGTTCACCTCACTAGCTCAAGGAACAGTTGCGGTAAATTACAAAAGTGGTGGAACTGCAGCAGAGGGCAATGAAACGATACAAATTGACTTAATTGGCGCAACCAGTGGTACGACTGATGATCTCACATTCACCACAGCTGCTTTAGCAGCTGGAGATGACACAGAAATCGTTACCGCAATAAAAACAGCTTTTGATGCACTTACCGACAAAAAAGGCTATCTGGCAACCGTTGCAAATAATACCATTACTTTTACCAGATCAGATGG
Source organism: uncultured SAR116 cluster alpha proteobacterium (assembly GCA_902578815.1). Lineage (GTDB taxonomy): Bacteria > Pseudomonadota > Alphaproteobacteria > Puniceispirillales > Puniceispirillaceae > MED-G116. Next base: position 105,390 of record CACHEI010000002.1, read on the forward strand.
GGAAAATTTTACCTTTGAGGCAACAGAAACAGGCACTGTTGGCTCTAGTGCCATTACCTTGGAGGCCAGCATAGATGGCGCATCAGCTGCCGACCTTACCTCTGGAACAGCTACATCAGCCACCTCCGCAGGAAATAAGACTGCTGCTCAAGTCTCAGTCAATTCTGCCACAACCCTGACTTCAAACCTAAATGAAAACATTTCAGCCGGTGGAGCCTTAATAAGCAATACACCAATAGCTACTGTCACGGTAGGGAGCGGTGAGAGTACGAAGGTATATCTTGGAAAAAGTTTAGTTACGGGACTAACTTCGTTCGCCACAAATATCACCGCATCTAATGGTGACCTTGAGGCTAAAATCGCTAAGTACAACGACGATTTAGAGGACTTGACTGAAGATATGACAGCATTGGACAAGAGAATTGAGGTTCTCAGATCAAGATACGTGACACAATTTGCTGCAATGGATAAAGCTGTGGCTAGTCTCAAAACTACTGAAACTTATCTCGATAATATGATGGAGTCCTGGAGAGCAACTTTAAAACAGTAGGACATCTGGAGTTAGGTTAAATCACATCTAATAGTGAAAGCTTTTTACCAGCCAACTCCGCTAAGTTTGGTGTGCTTTCATTTTCCTCGAGTCGCCATCCTGCCGGTGCCTTTGGTACTGTGTTAGACCTTAATCCAAAGACATAAGCTTTGAAAGCTTTCACAGATGCCTCTCCATTCCATTCCTGAACCTTTGTGCCGTCCTCCAAAGAACCAAAAAGGGGTTTTTGCCTCCTGGGTTTGCCAACACTTTCGTTCATGAGCCGATAATAGCTAAAACCGTCCAACAACTCAGTTGCAATTTCTCCAGCCTCGATTTCTGAGAGAAATTGCAGACATTGCATGCTGGTCACTGAAATTGCTTCAGTCAGAATTGGATCATAATGTTCTGAGAGCCCCTCAGCATATTTTTTTCCGAAAGCTTCAAGTTCCATTTCTGACGCCAAATATTCACTAGCGGCGCGCGCAACTGAAATATCGAAAATCCAAGCTGGACAATGCATAAATTAAAGCACTCCAAAGTTGTGTTGCTAGCAACCAACAAAACTAGTTTGGTGTATAAAATATCTAAGTCAAACCTCGACGACCAGATTATAAAAAAAATTACAAAAAACTACAAAACAAAAGTATTTCCAAATAATATAGACAAATATTTGTTTTTTTTCAATAGGTTATTAATTTTTTTGGTGGTTAAACTAATCATTTTCACACCCCGTCGTTAATGAAACTGACAAAGGGCAATAAAGCCACTAATCTGACGGAGGTCGTTATGACTGTCATTAACACAAATACTGCGGCAATTAATGCCCAGTATAATTTGAGTAAAGTGCAATCCCAACAAGAAGACGCCATGGAGCGTCTTGCTTCTGGTTTGCGCATAAATAGCGCAGCCGATGACGCTGCAGGCGTTGCTATTGCATCTCGCATGAACGCTGAAATCACCGGAACACAAATGGCTATTCGCAATGCCATGGACTCACAGGCCATGATGGATACTGCTGAGGGTGCTCACGTCGAGATTGAGAGCATTTTGCAGCGGATGCGTGAACTGGCAGTTCAGTCTGCCAATGATACATATTCAGACTCAGACCGTGATAATCTGCAAGCTGAGCTGTCTCAGCTACAAACTGAGATTGACCGTATCGCATCAGCAACAAATTGGGGTGGTAAAAGTCTCTTAAATGGCTCTTCGCTCTCAACAGCTACTTCTCACTCAGACGTGGCTTCATTCCAGTTTCAGGTTGGAACCGGAAGTACTGCTGTAAACAGCATTAACGTAGACATTGGTGCGGTTAGTTCCGCAGCACTTGGTGTTGGCGTCGGAAGTGGTAAGGCCGCAACAGGCGAAACGTCTGTAACTGCCAGCACATTAAATGCGCCTGCATCTGTATCAATCGAAAATGGCAAGATTTCAATTTCAGGCAAGCCACAGGTCGGTGACGTATTTAAGTTTGACGTAAATGGTGAAGAAATTTCAATCACATATAGCGTCAGCGATGAATACTCAGACGACCTTGCAGGTCTAAGTGCACAGTTGAAAAATGCACTTGATACAAAGATCAACGCTGCTGACGTGTCGCCTTCTCTTGCGGCTGTTAGCGTTGTGGATAACAGAGATGGTTCTATCAGCCTAAGTCAATCCTCCACACCTGTTCTTCAGACTGCCACAAATGACGAAACCAGCGGCACAACTCTTGACAACAGTGCTATTGAGATTGATGGCAACACCGTGAGAATGAGTGGAACTTTTGACAGCGGCTCTGGCTCCGGTGATAAGTTTGGTGTAACAATCAATGGTGTAGTGGTTGAAATACAGGCCACCGCAACAGACGCATTTTCTGATGACTTCACTGGCTTAAGCGCTCAGCTTAAAGCTGCAATTGACTCAAATGCAACGCTGAACGGGACCGTAACTGCTGTTGACAACAAAGACGGTAGTGTAACTATTACGCAGAACACCAGCCCAGTAATTCAAGGTGCTGAGACCACTCTGGCTAAAACCCAGACTTCTACACTTGCATTCAGTGATACTCAGGGTACACGCTCTGCAAGCATCAAGGTTTCAGAGGAAACCGCTAATAGTGCTACTCCTGCAACAGGTGATGTCAACATGATCACTCTGACCACCGAAGCTGGTGCTTCAATCACTTTTGGTGGCAAAACCGGACAGAATGGTTCCACTCCCGCTGCCGGTGACACCGCCAAAATTATCAAGGCGGCGTTTGATCAACTTGCTGACAAAAAAGGTTTCACAGCTGCAATTAATTCAAGCAACGAAGTTACGTTTAGTCATGCTAGCGCAAACTTTCAAATCTCAAAGCCCACAGTAAGGTTCACGGGCATTGAGATCGATACGACGGGTATCACCGCTGTAGCAGCCGCAGGCGCCCGTTCTCTGTTTATTGGAACGGATACTGCAAACGCTATCGAGTTGACATCTGGTGCCACCGGTACTGACAACGCGACTACTCTTGACGCTATGGCAGCAGAGTTTGATGCATTGGGCACAGCCGGTCAGAAGGGTTTCCAACTGACAAAGGTGTCTGACGGATCAGGCGCCACGACACAGCTTCAGTTTTATCGTATTGATAATGTTGCTTTCTCTGTGAATGCGAACTCAACTGAATTTCAGCATGACGCAGGTAACAACTCCGCTCCGGCTGCATATACAAGTAGTGCGGCGGGTACAGTGGACATCACATTAAATGCCAACACAGCTGAGGGTGGTGAAACTCTAGCGGTTCAGCTTGTCGATACATCTGGGCAAGGAAACAACGCAAGTTCAGACCATGATATAACCTTTACAACTGCTGCTTTGGTTGCCGGTGATGGTCAAACTCAGATTGGTCGGGCAATCGCTGATGCGTTCAATGCTTTGTCCACAGCCGACAGAAAAGGTTATTCCATAACCCACACTGCCTCAACTGGAGCGGTTCAATTCACAAGAGCTGATGGACAAAATTTCCAGATTGGTATTACAGAGAATAATGCTGGTGCTACCGCTTTGGACCTCTTTTTTAAACTCGACGGTGCTGGCGTCGCTGCCACAATGCTAAACGGTGGAGCTATGGATGGTACCTTAGCCACAGTTACAGCAGGCGGTGTTCAGAACGCGCAAAAGCAGGATGCTGTCGCGTCCTTACTTGGGGATGATCTAGATCAGCATACATCAGGAAGTGCTGCTGCCATCACCACAACAAAGACAGCGTTGACAACAACGGCTTTTGGTGACCTTGCAAATCAAGCTGCTCTTACTTTTGGTGGTGGTTATGTCACTGGCAAGGAGTACAGTGTAGACTTGTTTGGTCAAACTGTAAGTATAGTGGCTGACGACTTCGATGGCTTTGAAAACTCACTTAATGGCCTTGCCAACCAAATGGCTCAGGCGATAAATACTGCGGGCGTACCAGGTATTTCTGCTGCTGTAACTAATCAGTACGTAGAAATCACTTCAAAGCCCGAAATTTCCAATGCAGTGGTTATCAAAGACCAGACACAAGCAGATGCCTCTATTACCGTCGACACAGCAACCAACAAGATTACTCTTGGTGGACAAATTGACAATGGTGATGAGTTTGGTTTCACTATTAATGGGACGGACCTAACCTTCAAAATTGGAGCAGACGGTTTCTCCAACACTGATGCAGGTGTTAGAGCTCAACTGAAGGCAGTAATAGAAGATGCAGGTATCACTGGCTTAGTTGTGACAGAAGGTACTGGTCGTGACGTGACGCTGTCTATGCCTCTTGACACTAAATCTAACTCTAAGTCCGTAGTGGGCACTAACGTATCCGTTACTGATACACCGACTGCTAAAATAGAAGCTAGTGAAGGTAAGATTGAGGTAACTGGCGTAGTTGTTGCTGGCGATACCTTCGAGTTTGAAGTTGCAGGGCAAGCACTAAGTGTTGTCGCAGGTGAAAATGGTTTCGACGTATCCGCGCAGGGCGTTGGAGCGCAAATTGCGGCCGCAGTAGAAGATGCTAGCCTTGGTGGCGTCGTTGTTACTGACGGTGGTGATGGCTCTGTCACCTTCAGCACAACAGAGGTGAAAATTACTGATGCAGACTCAGCACAGAACTCACTCTCAATCATTGACTCTGCCATTGAAACTGTTAACTCTCAGCGTGCAAACCTTGGTGGTGTATCAAACAGATTGGATAACACAGTGACTAACCTTTCGAATGTGTCGTCGAATCTTCAGTCAAGCTTGAGCCGTATTCAGGATGCTGACTTTGCTACAGAGACTTCCAATTTGACAAAGTCACAGATTTTGAGCCAGGCTGCCACAGCAATGTTGGCACAGGCCAATGCCTCAAAACAGGGTGTCTTAAGCTTGTTACAGGGTTAAGATTTACCAAAAATAATTTGAAAAGGGGCGGCGTAAGGTGCCCCTTTTTTTAACCAAATTTCTAACCCTGCTGGAGTTTGACATTTCTTAATTCGAAATCATAGTTTTATTTGATGTCTCGTCCAATTGCTTGGCACAGATTATGCTGCCAGATAATAATTATAAAATTAATCAAACAATCTCAATCCAATCAAAGGCTCGCTGTGGGGGATTTTACTCCAAGCTAAGAATGCTGATCAATGTCCTCATTTTCTCTGGACCGTTATTTTTCAAGAGCTCTGTCGCCCTGCAAAAAGGAGCCAACTGGAAGCTAAAATGAAAATATCCATCTACTAGAGCGTTTTCCTGAGAACAAACGCGCATATCAGTTGGTGAATAGACTTTACTATTCAGGTGAGAGTAGAAGCATTTATAATTTGAAAATTAGGAAGAAGACTTATTATTAGAAATTTAGGGGCACAAAAGCAAAAATAATGTGAACACATCAGGTTTCTAGAATTAATGGAAATATTGCCGAGACAAAACACCCCGCTACCCTCAAATAAAGGTTGGATTTTCCCACTAATCACAAATCCATTGCTCTGGCACAACTATCTGATGAAATCGAAGAGGCTTTGCTGACCTATTTTCACAAAAGCCTGTTGTGCAGCATCTCGTGACGTGATCTTGGATTGGAGCTCTGTTACCAATTTGGACAAGTCAGCGTCTTCCAAGCCAGAAACTTTTTCATTCATTAATAAGAGCCTACGTTCGATCGCACCTAACTGGATTTCACCCTTATTAATCTGTGCACCGGCCATTGAGCGTTGTACCGCAATATGATCAACGGCCGCATTCATCTCGCCTATTGAACTTGGATCAACAAAGCCAGACATCAAATCTGTCTCAATTTTCGAGACAATATCGAAAACACTTTGACGACCATTTTCTGTTTTTACCCTCAGGAAAACGGTTCCGCCATCCATAGATGTGTTCATCCTCATGGTCTCTGAAATTTGCACTGAATGCGTTCCCCGATCACCCTGATAGTGCACGCTACCATCAAAGTTCGTTTTAAACGGGGCCGATTTCACTTTGAAACCTGAGAACAAAAAATCATTTTTGTGGTCTTTGGTGTTTGTGAGCCCCACTAAAGTTTCCTTAAGCTGGCCAATCTCAATTGCAATTGAAGCCCGATCTTGGACAGTATAACTGTCGTTGCGGCCTTGAATTGCTAACTCATAAATCCTTGTCAGGACCGTCGACACATCATTAAGTGCATTTTCTGCCATAGTCATTCGGGTATTGGCTTGCTCAATATTAGACTTAAATTTCTCAATTGCTGTCATCTGTTCCTTTGCAAAAGAGAGATTTGCCGCGGCGGTGGGATCATCAGAAGCATTGAGAATGTTTTTACCTGTGGCAATTTTCGATTGGATATCTTGGATTGCCGCAGATTGTCTATTGAACTGGGCGATGGATTGTTCATTAAATAATTTAGTGCTGATTTGCATACTCAACTACCTTCACCGCTTCAACATGGCACAGTCATCAAATACTCTGAAGCAAAGTGTCAAATAACTCTCTCGCAGTTTGCAAAATTCGTGCCGAAGCCTGATATGCTTGCTGTTGCTGAATAAGGTTTGAGGCTTCAGCATCCAGATTTACCCCAGTATATGATGCTTCGGCCTCGGCACTCGCATCCCTAATTGCAGCGGAGGCCTCAGCTGACATTTTGCCGGACTGAACAGTCGCGCCAAGCTGAGAAACAGTATTGCTGAATAAACGCTGAAAACCTCCTCTACCATCAGCTCTGTCCTCGGCAGTTCGCAGGGACACAAGTTCTTGCATGGCTCTAGAGTCACCAACACCCGTTAGGTTCGAGTCTAGATGAAAACTATCTCCCGACTTTAAAATGCCCTCAAATTCAACATTAAAAGACATTGCTTTTGTCGAGTTATCATCATCCAATGTCCTGCTAGCAATTGATGTTCCTGTAGCCTTGTCAAAAAACTCAACAGTTCCTGCACTAGCATCCAAAATTTTGACAGTAATTTCCTGCATAACACTTGGTGTGTTTTCGGGAACTACATCATATTGCATTGAAATCCTTCTTGCGCCAGAATCTCCAATGGAAATTATTAACTCTTCATCTGGCAGACCTGTTAACGTTAACCGCTGACCTGCCAGACTTTTTGCCTCAACCATAAACTCGGGCGCTAAAACATCACCGGATGAGTTAGCCGTAACTGTGTTGCCTTCAAGGAATAATTCAAAATCAGTGGCGTTGTAAGGTGAACCAATCGTTGTAAATGAAGTTGCAACTCCAGATGTCAAATCTGCTTTTGAAGCTGGTCGCAAATTTGCCTCAAAAGAAATAGCAGTTGATCCAACTGTGCCACTTTCGGTTACCTCGAAATTAAAGTTGTCACCATCAAAACGGGTAAAAGAAAGAACATTATCTGATAGTGAAGCGCTATACCCCTTTGTATCTGCCAGAGCGTCAAAAGCGGCTTTTACCTTCTCAATAATTTCGTTGTCGTCACCAGCTGCCAAAGCCGTAGTTGTGAAAGTCAAATTTTCAGCACCCGATGCTGAAACTAAATCCACCTGAATTGTCTCTCCACCTTCAGCAACAGTGCCTCCACTTTTAAAATTAAAATCAATGCTCGGTTGATTAGAAAAGTAAGTAATGGGAGTTACAAATCCATCCATAAGACCAAAATCCCTTGCGGCTTGAAAGTTGCCAAACACTTCAGCGTCGGGGACTATCGTGAAAGAGGATTTGCTCAAAGACCCAGTTTTTGAGGAAATCCGTAATTTCATATCACTGTCGTAATATGCGTTTAAGCGGTCTCTTTCACCGCCAGAAACTACAACTTCACCATTTACCATAGTTAGCGTATATTCTTGATTTTCAAATTTGATATGAACTTTTTCTCCGTCAACTGGCGGTGACTTTGCAAATCCACTTACTGTAGTCCCTGCAAAGCTAAGGCTAATTAAGTTCTCCGGCCCACCAGAAACTGAGATATTAGTGCCATCACTGACGAATGTGTAATTTGCACCCTCGTGATTCACAACCTTTGTGACCGCGTTATGAATTTGAGATGCAGATAAATTAATATCTGATAGCGTAAAGGAAATTTCTGACTTTTTGCTAATTAAGCCTGTTACCGCAGGTATAGGAGCGTTTGTTCGAAGTGCGTCTATGGCAGCTCTTGCAACATCGCTTCCGTCCGAGCCAACGACATCTTCAGCACCTATTGTAACATCTAATGAGCCTACTCTGACATTATAATCGACCGTCCGGGCTGACGCAGAGAAGCCGTTTGGTGAGCCTTCGTTGGTATCGATACCTTCAATGGAGCTAAAAGTCACTGACGTTTTGTTTTGATTTGCACTCAAGGCACTTGCATTGTTAGTGGATACTGCTGTGGTGGTCAAAACAGCCCCGCCAGCGGTAATATTTTCTGACAGATTATCAGCAAGATTTGTGAAAGCTGAAATACTTACTTTCGCGTTGGTCGCGTTTCCGCCAAACGTGTCTTGATACTGCCCATCGGTATCGGTAGTGACATTGTCGCCGCCACCATCTAAATCTAACCGCATTACATCAACAGCATCACCAGATTTATCCAATGGTGTAATCTTTACACTGAAATTCTCACCGTCAGCACGTTTAATTGTAAGCTGATCGTTTGCCGTATTTTTTTCGAATGAATACCCCTTCTTTTCTGGGATTGCCAAAAAGGCATCATAGATGTCCTGAACGACACCAGCACTGGTTACCAAAATATTATTAACCGTTATAGATTGGGTGCCATTTGTTAGCGCCACACTTACTTCATCACCAAGCTCTAAGCCGTCGGAGCCTGCCTTATTTTTGATATTTACCTCAGCATCAATGGTTGGCAAAAATTGTGCCGGTGATGCATTCGTCCCGCCATCATGTGTCAGATCGTCGCTTGTTGATTGTGCGGTAAAATCAATGTCGTCTATCCTGTAAAATTGGAGTGAAACAGTGGCTCCATTCGCATCAGTTATTTCAGCTAGTTTGAAACCACTCCTCGCTGTCTCATCAAGTGCTCTAAATTTGCTTGCTAAGTCTGCGAGGACAACACCCTTTACATTTGAGTCGCTAGAGCCCTGTAAAACAACTTTCGAGTCAGCGGTCCGAAGCGCCAAGATTCGGCTTGCTCCATCATCCATCGTGGAATGACCAGAGACGATGACACCTTTATAACTACTGGTTGACTTTTGTACGCTAAAATCAACCCCATCAGCATGCGCAAAATGCAGGTTATTCAGCGCATCAATTGAAGCTATAAAACCTTTTTTATCAGCCAAATCGTCAAAAGCAGCTTTTAGTGCTTTTGTTGAATTGCCATCCGAAGCTGCACTTGCTCGAGCGCCAAACTCAATAACCATTCCATCCAAAGTCGAGAGTTTAACTAAATTGACATCGCCCAATGTTGGGGTATTGACTTCGGATAGTTTTAATACGCTGTTGTCTAAAGTCTTAACAAGTGCGTCAGTCGCACTAAATACTCCGTCAACATTTACACCAATATAACCATCATCCCCAGAAAGATTTAAGAAATCTGAACGGTACTCCGCCCCCTCAAAAAAGTGTTGTGAATCGCTTATTTCCGAGAACCACTTTTCTGAGCTATTGGCACCTGCAATGGTACCAGCGATGTGCCTACCCTCTCGCGTTAAAATTTGTATATCTGAGGCAGCATCAATTCGAGCTAGCACTGCAGCTTGAGAATTTCTGCCCGAACCAAGTCCCATCGAAGCACTGGTGAATTCATCTGCTGACAAACTTATAGTCATATTTTCGCCCAGACCTGAGGCATATGCACCGAGGCTTGCTAAAGTCACCACCTGAGCCGTTCCTGATACAGTGCCCGTAATAGCGCCTTGATTTAATAAGGAAGAAATTTCGTCCATGCTACTCCACCCTGCGCCTCCATCTTTGAAAGATGAGGGGTTCAGGCTAAAGTCAACGGTCTTGGATACGAGGTTGCCGTTGCTGTCATTTGATTCTATGACAAGTGACATGCTAGTTACACCAGCCATATCTGACTCGCCTACGTTGAACTGCACGCTAGATTGCCGACTTAAACTTAGCAGGTCTATAGACGAAACATTGGCGGGAATAACTGCTACAGCGCCACCATCAACAAACTGTGTGGCACTTATTGCAGATAACCCGTTGTGAAAATCTGTGATCGTGCCCAACCCGGATGTCTGCTGAGAAGAATTTGGGGTCATGCTCAAAACAGCATCACCCAGGTTGGTGACATCTGATGAAACTAGAATAGGTGATGCTGCCGCAAAATCCTCTCCTCTTGACAGCGCGAAATTTACACCCGAAGCACTGCCAATTATCGGGTCAAGAATTATCTGATCAAGATTCACTGGATCGCCAAAAAACCCAAGGTTCAGACCAGGTAAAGTCACAGACGACCGACCAGAGGCTACAAGATTTCCAGTCTCCGATCTGCCATTCCATGTTTGTTTTTCTGCATCAAATGTAAATACAATTTTTTCAGCACTCAATGCGCCATGATCAATAATTTGGGCCTCAGCAATACTGTCCCCAAAATTCGTTGGATTTGCTTGTATGTTGACGTCTAGGGCCCTGAATAATAGCCCCCCTGGTTCTCCATCTAAATCGATCCCTTGCTTGTGGACAGCATTCATGTCGCGGACCATAACAAATGCTAGCCTGTCAATTTCTGCCATAACTTCTTCGGTAGTACGATAAGCGTCGCCGACACCGTGAAGTGATCCACTGGTTACTTGTGAAGTAAGAAATTGGCTGGCTCCTTTTGCAACTGCAAAAGACAACCTTCCATCTGCGATACTCACAGATAAATTATTTTGATTTACGCCATCAACTACAGTTGGCCCCTGACCCGTGCTACCCAAAGTGAGTTTGGCAGCACCTGCCGAAGAAAGTTCAACTGTGACACCAACAATATTGCTGATCCTATCTACAAGAGCATCACGGCTATCAAGAATTGAATTGGTTGCAGAAGATCCCATCGCGGCAATTTGTTGATTCAAAATTGCAAGCTCCGAAGTAAAGATATTTAAATCTGTAACCTGCTGTCTTGCAAGATTAGCAAGGTCATTGTTCATATTCTTTGAGAGTACCGACAATTCTTGAAAGGAGTTTGCCAGAGCCCTTCCCTGCTCTAACGCAACAGCTCTAGCCGCCATGTCAGATGGCGTTGTGCTGATTTCTTGTAAGCCAGAAAAAAAGCGATTTATTTGTGTTCCAATATTTGCCTCACCTGGGAGAATGATGTCTTCTAAGGCTTTTACGTTTTGATAGAACGTCTCCTTTGATACTGCGCTTGCATTTGCGCTGCGCGCTTTATTAAGAAGAAACTCATCAAATGATCTCCTTATGGAGGATACGCGAACACCTAAACCTGTTTCCTTGCCTACGCTTGTAATGCCAGCCTTGCCTCCACTGATTTCATCAAGCGACGCTTCCCTACGTTTGTAGCCATCAGTATCAATATTTGCTATGTTCTGACCAGTAACCGACAACGCTTGCCGGTATGACTCCAACCCAGATTTTCCAATGTCAAAAAGATTTGCCATGGATTTACTTCACTTGATTGCCAAGCTGACGAACAAGTGCATCTGCAATGCCAAGATTAATTTTGTCAGACAAATTATCTGCATATTCTTGATCCAGCATCTCTTCGTAGGTTGTCTTGGCGGAGCTACCAAATAAATCCTCGGCAAGTTTTGTTTTACGAGCTTGCTTCATAAATTCATTTAAGAAAATTGCTTCAAATTTCTCAGCCGCAGCTCGCAATTTATCGTTCTCTGAAGGCTTTTCAAACTTTTCCTGATCTGCAGTCATCAACATTGCCTGCATATCAGCGGGCACAATATTCACATCTACCATTTTTGACCGCTCCAAATCAGATAATGATAATCTCAGCACGTAGAGCACCTGCTTCGCGCAATGCGCCTAAAATTTCAACAAGGTCAGAGGCACCTGCGCCAACCGCATTTATTGCATCAACGATGTCTGATAACTCCACACCCGTATCAAAAACAAAAGCCTTGGCGGTCTCTTCCTCAACATCTATTTCGGTATCTGCAACCTGGGTTGCTTCACCTGCCGCTACCGTGGCACCCGCCGCAGTAGTTGTAACTGTTGGATCCCCTTGCACGACTTTTTGATCTTCTTTGACTTTTACGGTAAGTGAGCCGTGCGTTACAACGGCTGGAGTAACTCTAACATCGCCACCAATCACAATTGTGCCACTACGGGCATTCACGATAACTTTTGCTGCTGGGCGCGCCGGATCAACTTCAATATCTTGCAACAGGCTCACAAAGGATACTTTTTGGCCGGGGTCTGCAGGCGCCCGAACCTTAATGGAAGATGAGTCGAGCGCAACTGCGACTGATGGCCCAAAAACTTCATTGATAGCATCAGCCACCTTAATTGAAGTGCTAAAATCTGACTGGTGAAGATTTAAAATAATGTTTTCTAAAGTTTGGAACGGTGTTTCTACCATCCTTTCAACTGACGCCCCACCAGGTATTCGCCCAACCGTTGGAATATTTACCGTTAAGGATGACCCATCATTTCCTGTAACGCCAAGACCACCAACCGCAAGATTACCTTGAGCTACCGCATAGGTTTCGCCATCTGCGCCTAATAATGGGGTCATCAGCAAAGTTCCACCGCGTAGAGACTTAGCGCCACCAATCGCAGAAATAGTAACGTCTAGGCGCTGGCCGGTCTTTACAAAAGCTGGCATTTCAGCAGTCACCATTACTGCTGCAGCGTTTGCAGCAGTGATGTTTGCAACATCAGTCACTAAACCAAATTGCGATACCATTGATTGTAGCGATTGCTTGGTAAGACCATTACCACCATCACCAGAACCAGCCAGACCAACAACGATGCCATAGCCAACTAGCTGGTTTGACCTGACACCAGCTATTGACGTCAGGTCTTTGAGACGGTCACCAAACGCACTACTCACAAAACAAATCAGTAGCGCTGAGGCGATTGTAGCAATAGGAAATATCTTCGGCATTTATAACTCCATCCCTAGAACGGCGAGATAGCCCGCATCGTCCTACTGAGCCACCCCTGGCGAGACGAGTCAGCCACTTCACCAGCGCCGACATAGGTTATCTCAGCATCAGCAATACGATTTGATACGATAAGATTAGTTGCTGAAATGTCCTCTGGACGGACAAGACCTGTCAACCTCACATACTCGTCGCCATTATTCAGACGTAATTTTTTCTGTCCCGCTATTTCCATATTTCCATTTTCAAAAACACGGGTCACAGTCACGGTCAGCAATCCAGTCAAAGAGTTTGACTGCGCAGCGCTACCAGAACCGGCAAAACTGCGTGTTGTTCCAGCTTTTAATGGATCTACCCCTTTGTCATAACCACCAGTGAACATGTTCGGAATACCAACAGGGAGATCGACATCAAACGCATCAGTTTTCGCCGAAGCCGCAGTCTGTGATTTTGTTGCTGCGAAAGTTTCTGAAAGGCTGACTGTCAAAATATCACCAACTTCACGTGCTCGTCGATCTGTTGCAAATAAACCACCCTTTGATGCCGCATATATAGCACCAGTTGGAGCACCATGGTCCTCTGGGATGTGGGCCTCAGGATAAATAGGATCAAACGCAAAAGAAGCTTGGTTCTCCACATAGGTGGAACATCCACTTAGAAAAATCCCAGGTGCTATAAGCAAAAGCGCTATAAAACGACAGTACATTGAACTAACGAGCCTTTTTATTTGTTTAAAGATTATTTGAAATAAAGCGAAGCATCTCATCAACGGAGGTGATAGATTTCGAGCTAACTTCATAAGCTCGTTGTGTTTCGATCATCTCAACCAATTCTTGAACAACATTTACGTTTGCCGCTTCAAGTGATCCTTGAATGATACGGCCAAGACCCTCTTCCTGAGGGTTGCCAACAATTGGATCGCCACTCGTATCAGTTCTAACAAAAAAGCTCTCACCTACCGGCTGCAAACCAATACGGTTAGTAAAATCTGCGATCGTAATTTGGCCAACATTCTCTGCGGCATCAGCACCCTGTTGAAGAACACTGATAATTCCATCTCTAGAAATATTGATCTGAGATGCACCAGCTGGTATCTGAATTTCAGGCTGAACAACATAGCCACTTGGTGTAGTCAACGTGCCTTCTGCATTCGTTGAAAAAGAGCCATTTCTGGTATAGCCAATTCGTCCGTCAGGCAGGAGTACCTGAAAAAACCCTGTGCCCTCAATTGCAAGATCCAAAGAATTATCGGTAGTAATCATACTACCCTGGGACATGTTTTTCTGGGTATTGACAATCCGTGCGCCAGTACCCACCGAAAACGATGATGTTAGGTTGGTAACTGCTGTCGTTTGATCACCGGCAATCCTACGCACTTGATAAAGTAGTGTCTCAAAATTTGCTCTGTCACGCTTAAAGCCCGTAGTACTGACGTTTGCGAGGTTGTTTGCAATAATTTGCATGCGTGTTTGCTGGGCGTTTAGGCCTGTCTTGGCGACATGCATCGAACTGGTTGACATTCGTTTTCTCCTACAGACTTATGTGCTTTCAACATAAGTAAGCAAGAGACGTGCCAAATAGTTAATTGGAAATCAGATTTAGTTTGGCATCCGCATCAAGCTCGCTCCAGCTTCGTCTGCCTCCTGGGCAGAGGTTATGAGCTTAATGTTTACCTCATAGGCTCGCTGATCTTCGATCGTGTTGACCAACTCTTCAGTGATGTTGACGTTGCTGAGTTCAACATGCTTCTGGACGAGTGTGGGCACCCCATCTACTAGAGGCACCCCACCATTTGCGGCTCTTATCTCTCCATCACCAAATTTTTTTAACTGCTCTCCTGCAGCCGAAGTCATTCCAATACTGCCAACCAAAACTTTTGTTCCTGGTTCTGAACCAAGTGGCTGGACAAAAATATCGCCATTGTCAGCGATTAGAATGTGCCTGTATGCACCGACTTTAATAGGTTGCAGGTTTTTATCTAGAATCAGATGGCGGGAGCCATTTTCCAAAAACCCTTCACCATTAACATTTAAATCTCCCCGCCGTGTCAGTGACGGCTCGCTGGGACCCTTGACCACAAAATAACCTGGTCCCCGTATAGCAACATCCAAATCTGAACCAGTTTGTGAGAGTGTTCCGGCATTCGATTCAAAGATGTTACTATCATCTCGAATGGCGAGTGCACGGGCTTGAAATGTGTTTTCAGCAGACATAAACGCTGAACCCACAGACTTTGTTCCCAAGTCACGTCGATAACCAGGAACATTAACGTTGGCCATGTTTTGAGCCCGGACAGACCTGTTGTCGTAAATGTTATTTAGCGTGTTAAACGCAGTATAGATCAACTTGTCCAATATACTCTCCTAGTTCTTTAGAACACATCAACTATTACATACGGATGTTGATGATAGTCTGCGTAAGTCCAGTTGTTGTTTCAATGGCTTTAGCAGATGCTTGGAAATTTCGCTGGGCAGTAATCAAATTGACCAGCTCTTCAGTGATATCAACGTTGGAACGCTCAAGTGAACCAGACAAGATATTACCAAAGCCTTCTGAACCAGCTTCACCGACCTGCGGCGCACCAGAAACAGCTGTTTCCGTGTACGTTGCGTTACCAATTTGTTTCAAACCATTCTGGTTATTGAAGTTTGCGACAACAATCTTACCAAGCGGGTTGTTCTGACCATTCGTGTAGTTTGCCCGAATGGTACCCGAGGAGTCGATTTCAATACCGTCAAGACGACCAGAGGTGAAACCATCCTGTTCTACTGTCAAAACCGAGAACGGTTGAGCTAACTGTGTCGAGGTTGAAAAATCAACATCCAACGAGATCGACAGACCCTCACCCTGCTTTTCATAATGCACAAGGTTCTTCGGACTAACAAGCTTACCTGTTTTATCAAAGGTTAACTCCCCTTCATCGATATAGAGGGGAAAATAGCCATCAACAAGATTTTCGGGGGGGTTTGTGACAGTCTTTCCATTCGCATCAACAAAAAGGGCAACACCGTCTTTGTCTGTTGCCTGGACAAGGTTGAAAATCTCAGGAACTGTTCCAACACCCAAAGGCACCTCATCAAGCCCAAGGCGCGCAGCGCCCTTTACTTTGATTGTCGAGTCTGAACCAGTAGTTCCTGAAGAGAAGGTAAAATTATTTGTCTCGCTGCTGTAAGAGACGGAAACACCTCCAATCTGAACGCCACTATCTGGATCAACAATCTGGTTAATGCGTGTTTGCAACGCTTCAGCTAAGGTTGTTCCAACATAAGACGTTGCGGGCACCTCAATAATACCACTGATGCCATTTACCGAGACATTAAAAATGTTATCACCAGCCTGGTTAGACAATTTAAAAACGTTGGTCAGCGGTTCATTCGCACTGGCGCCAACTGCTGTTGCTGACGTAGCCTTAAGACCCTTTCCCGCAGTAAACAGGAACCCATTTTTTGAGGAACCAACACCAAAAAGAGAATTGTCGCCATTACCAATAACTGTGGCATCCACATCATAAGGCTGCTGGACGCGAGCACCTGTCGTTGCACTAATCGCATAACGTCCAACTTGAATGTTTGATGCCTTCTGATCAGTAGTGACCCCATTAGCACCATTAGCAGCAATTTCCTCACCCGTTGTGCCGCTTGAAATGGTAAAACTTTGCAACTCACTGTTATAGGCTACATCGACACCATAACGTTTATCATTCGGCTGAATTTCTTCTCCAGTTGCAGTAAACGAGGAGCCAAAATAGACCTCTCCACCACGGATCGCGACGCGCTGAGCGTTGTCGGCATTGGTTAGACCCAGATTGTTGGTTCCAGTCTGCGTGGCAGAGCCATATGCAGAGAACGAGTTGAAATTACTGTCAGTTCCTGAACCCAGGACTGTACGATCAACCTCAAATTTCAAGCGCTGATTAATGGCATCATATCCAACTTTTACAGGCGGGTTCTTCTCATCCACCCAGTCGACAGAACTTATTGTACCTACCGTACTGTCAACCGCGGTTGTGGTCAGTCCAGCTGATGTTTGGCCACCATCCAAACTCACTCCGAAAACATCTGTTGTTAGTGATGTTGCTATTGAAACCTCTACGTTGTCATCCCGAGATACAAACATCTTGGTAATCGGGGCTGCTCCGGTACCGTCTACTACTGTGGCTCCCACATTCCTCCAGTTAGCTGCACTTGTTTCAGCAACTATTTCGTCGTTGGCATTAACAAAAGTAAATGAATAACCCTTTAGGTCAGTTGTCGCTTTCAAGGCAGCAACCAATTGGGCCATTGGGGTGCCGGCTGATCCATTAGCCAATGCACCAGTGGCTATAGTTAGGTCATTTGCTGTCCCTGAGCCACTACTTAAGACAATGTTCATCGTATCGCCGTTAGCAAGTCCTGCTGCCGGCTCGGTAACAATAAGTTGCCTGTGAAAGTTTTGTAAGCCAAGAGAGGTTAGTTTTCCTGGTAAACCCCCAACATTATTAATCTCGTCAGCGGTGTTGTTAATTTTCCAGTCTTTAACCACGAAAGCGCCTTTGTGAGTTGTATTGGAAGAGGAATTATTAATTTCCCTCATCACAATTTTCTGGCTGGAGTAAATTTCCTTCGCACCTTCATAAACTGCTGAGGTTCCCTCAAAGAAAGCCTCCATCGTAGGCTCAGAAGCTGCCGGACTAGTAAGGGCAAAGATATTGGTAGCTGTGCCAACTGTGATATTGAAATTTTCATCAGCTACAGCTAGTCCAGATGTGCTGACATCAATATATCCAGCATTTGCGCCAAGACCGTTTGATCCAGCTACTTGAGGTGTAACAGAAGAAATGACGAGGCTTCTTCCGTTCAAATCACCGCGCAGCCCAGTGTCTCCAGCAAGCATCAGACTTCTGCCCTGCTCAAAATTCGTAGTGTCAGCTACAAAAATCCGAAGTCTATTTTCCGTAGCAGCATATTCAATCAAATTGGTACCATTACCACTTATTGCTTCGGCTTCTTTGAAAACCGACAAATTTGGTCTCTTGTTGTAGTAAGAGTGCACCATAAAATGCTTATCAGATGGGTCGTCAGCACGCTCGACCTCAACCATTGTTGTATATTCATATGGCTCAGCAATTGTCTCACCTTTTGTTTTAACAAACTGAAGTCCGCCTACACCCAGTGGGTCATCTGAATACTCACGACCATACTCGTTGAGAGTTTCATTAATACGGATTTGTGAGTGTGCAAGAAATTCTTCCTTGGTGAAGTCTGGAGAGGTGCCAGAGATAGAGAAGTCATCCCCCATCGCCTCAGTGACAAAGCTGTCTGTTCCCAGCAGCTCAACAGCAATCTTATTAGTCAGATTTGAGACAGTTCCATCTGCGCCAACACGCTGGAAGTCAAATGTGATAGTGTCATCTACATTCTGTTCAACCTGAAACTTGCGATCATCACCATAAGCAGCGTTAATTGCCCGCTCCACTTCTGCTGCTAGTTGCGTGGCGTTATAAAGGCCTGGATTGATATCAATGCTAACCGGCTGGTCAGAATCATCAACATTTACCAGAAGGAAATCCTTTCCCCAATAGACGTCGCTACCAGTGTTTCCAGCTTCACGAGTTGCTTTAAATTGCAGTGGGTCACAGACAATTTCAACAAGCTTGTCACCCTCCTCACCAAAGTCAAAACTGCTAGACTCTCCTGTAACTGAAGCAGGTTGAGATGGCACCTTCGTTTGAAGATCATCAAGTTTGTATAGGGGAGATCCCTTACCCTCAATAAAATAGTTATCATCGGGGATGGTTGTAGTCTGCTGACCAAATCGGTCAACAAAAATCTGGTTGCCAGCGTCATCGACTGCACTTACAAGATCAGGATCAATAATCGTGTCGTTTATGACTAGACGTGTGTCATATTTGTTGGTTGGGTCTTCAGCTGTTGCTGCCTGGGTCTTTATAAAATAAACGGTAGCGATAGTTGGGTTACCCAAATCATCGAAGATTGTGATAGATGTCGAATTTGAGAATGTGGATGGATCATTCGGGTTAAATTCATATCCATCAGCAAACGCAGCCCTATCGGTAACAACATCAGACGCCGCGTTTACGTTTACGCCAAGTGTAATATTGGACGTCGCCTGGGGATCACCAGAGGTTACTGGCAGTTGGAGAGGAACTGCACTATCGAGATCCTTTGCAGTGACTGAACCGTCTGTATTCACCGGATAAGTTAGAAGAAATTGACCAGCAGAGTCGACCACATATCGGTCATTATTTACGCTGAGTGAGCCATTTCGTGTATATACTGTTTGGCTCGCGGTCAGAGATGGTTTCAGAGCAAAGTAACCCTGACCAGAAATCGCCAGATCAAGCGCGTTAAGTGATGATGCAATGTTACCCTGAGTAAACTGCTGCTTGATGCCCTTCAAGATAGTGCCGGAACCAATAGATGAGGACGCATTTTGCAAGGGTGATGTTGCAAAAATATCACCAAATTCAACACGGCTTCGCTTAAATCCTGTTGTTCCAACGTTTGCGATATTGTTTGACGTTGCTGAAATATCAGCAGACGATCCATTCAATCCTGTTAGAGCGGTATAAAATGACATCTTCTCTCTCCATGTTAGACCTCAATGGCCCCAATTTGGCCTATTGTTATGGCCTGAATTCTTCGTTAATTTGACGCGCTGCGAAATTTCGTAACATCTGCGGCCCTAATCTCACCATAGTCTCGAACGTCCAGCATGACCCCTGTCAAAGCATCTCCCTTTGACGCCGCCAAGACCTCTGCAAAGACGGATGGAGTCAAAGCCTCTTTACCATTACCAAAGTCAGCGTAAGCTTCCACGCGAACTGCTTGGCCACTATTGACTATCTGTTCGGGCATGTCCTCCCAAGAGAAACCTACCAATCCAGTTGGCTGTGCACCCAAATCGATCGAATGCATAATCTCGCCCTTTTCATCAGTGAATACCAAACTGGTGGATGCTGACGAGCGTGGCAGATCAAGCATGCCGTGGATTTCACCACTGTCATCGGGGCGGGCATAATTGCCAGGCACCATGACAGAATTTCCAAGCATGTTTGACGCCGTTGCGATGCGGAATTCAGACAACTGATCAGCAATACCCTTAAGGGTTTGGCTCATCTCAGTAATTCCAGTTACCTGTGAAAATTGTGCCATCTGCTCAACCATCGCCGTATTGTCCATAGGGGCAAACGGATCTTGGTTTTGCAATTGCGTTGTCATCAGTTTCAAGAAATCAGACTGACCAAGTGAGTCAGCGTTTTTCTGCTGCGACTCCTCTTCTTGATTTACACCCAATTTTTTAAGAATGGTATCTAGGTGTGTCTGGCTTGCTGGATCTATGGTGCTCATTCATATTCTCCGTTAACTTATTTACCCATGTTTATTGTACGCATCATTAATGCGCGCAGGGTGGTAACCACCTCAACATTGTTTTGGTATTGACGGTTGGTTTCCGTCATTTCAATGAACTCTTCTTCAATATTCACTGCGGCCTGATAGACAAAACCACTTTCGTCAGCGACCGGATGATTTGGCATGTAAACACGCTCTGGTTTTCTATCTGTAGTTGTTATGCTTTCTACAGAAGAGGTTGAAATGCCTGACTCTTTTACTTTGTCTGCATATTGAGTAACGAATATTGGCTTCATTGCTCTGTATGCTGTTTCTTCAGTGCCCGACACGTTTCCAGCGTTCGCAAGATTACTAGCAATAGTATTTAAACGAACCAGCTGTGCCGCCATTGACCTTCCAGCGATGTCAAAAACATTTTTTATTTCGGCCATAGCGATCCCTACTCACCCCGAATTGCCGACAGCAGTCCGGTAATTCGGTTATTCAAAAACGTGAGTGACGTTTGATATCGCATCACATTTTCTGAGAACTCCATTTGTTCAACATTCATCTCAACAGTATTGCCATCTTTGGAGGCGGTTAGCGGCTGTCGATATAGCATTTCCTTACCGTTCCCCTTAGCGAGAACGGGAAAATGCTTTTCATTGGTCGTACGCAGCGGTCCATCACGCTGGACCTTGCGCATTTCTGCGTCAAAATCGATATCACGCGCCTTAAAATGCGGCGTTGCGGCATTGGCGATGTTGGAGGCGAGGACCTTATTTCGCTTTGAGCGCAAGGACAGCGCTGTCGAGTGGAGATCCAGATATTCACTGATTCCCTTCATTGCTCGTCCTTTCTTCCAATTTTCTAATGCTTACCTGTTGGTTTCATTTGTACATTTGGCCAACACGTGACAGTCTCAAATAAACGTTTTTTACTGCCTCACGGACCTGCCGTTGGTCCGGAATTTGCAAGTAGGATGCCAAACACAACTACGAGGAAAAAAAAATGGCTTCGGCGACAATCTCCAATAGTGGCGGTCCGGGCTCGACCATCCAGTTGGCACCAGAAACCATAAAAGTGCGTGACGCCGTCATTACACGCTGTGAAAAACAGACACTTGAGCAGATGAATGAGTTCGTTAAATCGCTGCTAGCAAATGAGACTGACGAACTGAAACGGCTTGGAGTTCTGGCCGCGCGCGTCTTTATTCTACGTCAACGCATTCAAAGCCTTGGTACAGAGGGCCAAATTATCGATGCTAAGGATCTACTAGATGGATCCACTGTCTCGGATGCGGCAACTAACGCTGCTGAGGCACCGCCAGAAGAGCTAGCGGAGAGTGGCTGGACACGACTGCGCATATTGAAAGAATGCAAGGTCGGTGATGTTCGCTTCTTTAACGGGGCAATTGTTGATGTCCGCGCTATTGAAGCCGAGGCATTAATCCAGAGTGGTAATGCAGAACTCCAACAGGCGGGCGATTCTGACGCAACCGCACCCACCGCAAAGAACGATGTTGTCGCGCCCTCCGAAAAAGCAACCCCTGAAGTAACGCCAGCTGCAGAGGATGTAGCAATAACAAAAACACTGGAAGCCAGCTCAACTGTCAAGGCGAGTCAGGCAGGGAACGACCTCAAACCTGCCGGTGAGCCAGTGCCAGAGACGCCCTTAGCCAATGCCGCTCTCTCAACTGATTTAGATGCTCCATTTGAGGATAAATCCACCCCCGGCCTGAGCGATGAAGAACGTGCAGATGAAGCCATGGAGGCGATCTTAGCAGCTGCTGACAAGCAAGAAGCAGAAATCGCCGAGGCTGCTGCGAAGGCTGAAGCTGCCGAGAAGGCTGCTGCTGAAGCTGAGGCTGCTGCGCGTGGTATCATTGATGACACCATAGAACCAGAAATAGACGCCGCGCCCGCAGCAGAAGATGCCGCACCCTCAGAATCACCCGAGGTCACAACAGGCGAGACAGGAGTAGCAGCGAACGATACGCAGCCTGAACTAGATGCAACCGAAATCGGCGTCGACTCAACCGACCTTGAAGAACTTGCCGCCTTTGCCGGTCTCACTGGCGATCCCATCACG
This sequence comes from uncultured SAR116 cluster alpha proteobacterium, assembly GCA_902578815.1. Lineage (GTDB taxonomy): Bacteria > Pseudomonadota > Alphaproteobacteria > Puniceispirillales > Puniceispirillaceae > MED-G116. The sequence goes on from CACHEI010000002.1 coordinate 127,776, forward strand.
CCCAAGGGTGGTGATGACGAGGCAAAATGAGGACCCTGGTCCGCACTGGGCTCCACCTTGCCGCAGGTATCCTGTTGCTGTCAGCCTGTGACGAGTTTAACCGTTTTAAACAGGAAAAATATGAATGTGCATGGAATCCCGCAGGAATTCTGGAAATTGAGTTGCGCTCAACTAAGGTTGATGCCGATGCGAATATTGTGACGTTTGAAGGAAATCAGATTGGTAAACTGGTTTTCAGCGATGACCGAGAGCTGATAATTGAAGCGCCGGAGCTCATTATCCGAATTGACCGGGAGAAGTCACTCATCAAGGCCACAAGAGTTACCCGATATTACGAAATGCACTGCAGGAAGACTGAATTTAAAATGTGATTGGGGGAGCTAGACGCTAGGATTTACGTTTCTTGCCATGAAATGTGACGAGCGCCTCGGCCTCTTCGATGGGCATCCCCGTCTTTTCAGCTATATCTGACTTTGATGCGCCACTACGGGCCATTTCAATGGCGCGACTTGTTCCCACCTCACCCCTAACATCATCACTCAAATGCCCAATCTCACGGCGCATGGCCTCGATACTGGTGGTGTTCTCAGCGGTTGAAATGCGGACTTGATCCGCCATGTCAGCCACGCGGAACAGCACGCCACTGTTATGGTCAGCCTGTTTTTCAAGATTATGGAGGTAGGTCTCAAGCGCCTCGATCTGTTTAAGCAATGCGCCATATTTTGAAAGCAGCGCAACAGCTGTTGCGCCAACGCCTATCAGAATTAGAATAATTATAATTCCTGTGGGACTAGCTAATTCATGCATCTCAGATTAATACCATCTACATAACAATTGCCATCAAAAGCCTAACATATTGTAGATGCAACCGATAGCTTTGGCGTCAGCCAGAGCCGGTACATTACACACATCATTCAGGATGTTGTCTCCATCGTACGCCGCATGTGAGCCTCAAAATCTTCAGACCAGGCAAGGCGCGCCCGAGCTTTGGTCTCGAGCGCATTTATTGCTTCAAGGAGATGAAGGAGACGTTCTTGATCATCGGATGAGACGCCATTGTCCCTCAAGCTTGCTTCGATGGTTGGCCAAACCTCGGCTAAAAGCTTCTCGATTGCTTGAGTGGCATCCAAAAAAGCGGGCCCGTCACTCACAAGTAATTTTGCACCCTCAATCTGATCATTGAGAGCGTTCAAAAAACCGTCAAGGTTTTTTATATCAGTCACTTTTCAACCAGTCTTTCGTATCAGGTTTTCAAGTCTCTGTATGCTTCCATCAAGGCGTCTGAAATCAAATCGACATCGACTGGATATTTGCCCTCGGCAATCGCGCTCTTAATTCGGCTCACTGCTTCAGTATCAATTGGTGGATTAGCTGAAAGCTGCGACACTAGTTGCGCCGATGCTGCCTCGCTCACCTTGACGGTGTCACGGCCTGCAGGAGCTACTTTTGCTGAATCTGGTGTGCTGGAACCACTCTTGCTATCAAGATCACGGCCTTTTTGCACCTCAACCCGATTGACTATGTTATTAATGGAATTAACCATCGGTTTAGCCTCCTCAGATCAGTTAACGACACGCTTTGGCGATATTTTAGCGTTTGTAGAGATTATTTTTTTATTTTTTATTTGACCGACAACAACAATCCCACTGCTTAAATTTTGGACTTTGATCCACTCACCAAATTGGCCATTTTCCAGAGCAATTCCTACCATATCCACGCTGATACCGCCAGCCTGATTCTGGATCACCACCTCATCATCCTCTTCAACCAACCATTTCGGTTTAAGATGCCGTGCCTGAATTGGCTTTCTGGCTGTCACACTGGTTTTCAGCTTCCTGCCAATGATATCCTCAGGGTCAAAAAAAACGCCGCTTGCAGCATTTACTGGCACAGCCATGGTGATGATATCGCGCGGCATGATTACATCGCCGCGTGTCATGCTGCGGCCAAGTGCGAGAATGTTCATAATCTCAACCTGACTTCGATGTTTCAAAGCCTTTATCGTTACATTAGGAGTGGTCTTAGCTCTCACACTGGTCCCTGTGGCGCCAGTGCTGGCCACTGTCAATTTTTTTGGCACAGCTTTTGCTTTTTGCGCTGTTTTCAGATTGGTCCGCACGATCACCCCCCAACCGCCCTCTTCATTACAAGAGACCTTGACAGTTTTCCAACTGCCAAACATCTGCTCAACACTCAAGCCGGTCTGACAGGCTAGAAATTTGCGTGATTTGCTCAACCGCGGCGAGGCCTTCATCCCCTTTGCCAACATGGTATCAACAATCAGCTTGTTGATATCAGCGCCAAGAATTGGTGTCTGTGATGACGCTGAGGTCTGGTCAATGCCAGCAAGGACGAAAAGAACGAAAACCAGTTTGAGCTTTTGTCTAGCCACCAATAAAGTAGATCTGATCATTGCGACCACCTCCCGTTGATGAGCCTTTTCCAACTGATTTTCCCAAAACAAGATTGCGGATTTCGTTCAAGGAAGGCAGGTGCAGAACTTTGTCAGCAAAAAGAAAATTGGCATTCCCCCGGACAAAAGCATGCTTGTTCAACTTGACAATAGCCATTTTGACGACGGACAGATCGAGTCCGCTGTCACCATAGTAATTGGTTATAATATGGCTTAACGTCTCGGCCTCGGCAACCTTGTGCGCTGCCGAATAATTAGCATTCTCGATGAACGGGTGGTCACTGTTGACGCCATCTACCGTCTCAACAGCAGATGTTGGATATTCCAGAACAACGATGGGCGCCGACTGCGCCAGTGCAGCCTGTGCCAAACACAGGCCAATGCCCGCAGCAGTAAGGATGTAGAGGGCTTGTTTCATCAATTCAGCTCCATAAATTCTATCACCTGCCCGGCCAGACCCGCAGCTTCGCGTTGGCTGTTCAACGGAGTTAAGGTTGAGGTCATCGGGCCGGCGGCACTCACCCGCAAAATTTGCCAGGGTGTGTCAATACCACTGGCAACCGCAAGGGAATTTACCCCTACACCATGGTGTGTACCAAGGGGTGTGGTCAATTTTCCATCCGCAAAATTGAGCGTCGCTTTCAGCGGGCGACATAGCAATTTTGTCGCAAAATCAGAAATATAATCAGAGAGCGGTTCGCGCATGTCAGACAAAATGGCATGCCGTTTTGGCCGGCTAATAACATCGAGTGATCGGATAAGGCTGTTCTGCTCGATATCAATAATTTTGGTCAGTTGATGTTCCAGCAACTTTTCATAATCCTCGCCACCCAGCAAGCGCAGTGTGAGCTGCATCGTCATCTGATAATTCGAAACACCAAACCCCCGTGATACCTCGCCAAAAAGATTGATATGCGGAAGGATAGCAAAATCGCCCTTGCTAACCCGAACCCGGCCTGATGTAAGGGCAGTATAGTCAAAAGCGTCATTGCTGCGCGCGAGGGCGGCCGGGTCCAGCCTCGTGCTCGTGGCTGCCTGGACGTTAAGCGATGGCTGATCATCAAGCAGCATGACAACGTCATGCATCGCCATATCTGCAAATTGGCGCGTCCATGCTGGCGCCGTTGCAGCGACCCTGATGGTGGGCGCATAAATTGTGACATTGCTATGGCTACGAGCCTGGCATTGCGCGTCTGGCAAATCGCCAACCGCAGCTTCGACAGTTACAGCATAATGCTCTTCCTCGACTACCTCATTGACAATTCGGTAGTCCAGGATGCGGCTAGCTGGCCGCACAACAAAGTGGTCATCAATCGCTGTGTCGGTGGTTATGATGGAAAACCCGTTGATTTCTGCACCACCTTGGAGAGCCGCCATGTACAGCGCGTCTTCCAGCGCCATTATCCGAGCTTCTTGTTCCGCGTCTTGATGCATGATTACTGCCCGCCCGGTTGTCTGCACGAATTCAAATCCACCCGCCAACGCCTGTAACCCGCCAAGCACACCAAAAGTTACTAGCATAATAGCGCAAAGCGCCCGCGAGGCCAGAAAGGCTCGGGAGCTTATTTTCCAGTGCTTGAGGGCGGGCCTTACCATTATATTTCCTTTTAACTAACCTGAGTGCGAGCGGTGCTCATTAGATGGCTAATCATTTCACGATCAATTTCCAAAACAATTTCATAAGTGTCGGATCCAGTGGGGTTAATGCGAACAGTGCGCGCTCCACGTATGGTACCGGAGACAACACCGCGGAAAGTATCATTCTGCACCATTAGGTCGATTACGGTTGTCGAGCTGTCTACCTTAAGGCCATGAATTTGCTCAGCAAGATCGCGCATCGCTGCCATACGGGCAGACCGGATCGCCATAAGCCGCTTCTGCGAATCCGATTTGCCAGGTTGCGATGACACAACGGCATAACCCACAGCGGTCAATGTTGGCACTTCTTCTGCGGTGGCATCAAAAACTTCTTTAATCGAAGCAAGTGATTGGGCCTGTGCGCTGTCCATCGCTGGCGCTGGTGATGTGGCTGAAGCTTGTGATGTGGTTGTTACCATACCGAAATGTGTCGGTGTATGGCAGCCAGCAAGTGCAAGCATGGCACAGGCGGCAAAAGTAAGGGTTGCCGGACTTTTCCGGGCGGCTGAGATGCGATTTGCATCTGCAGTGATCGCAGAGGTGAATGACATGGCGCGTCCTTTTCCTGTTAAATCATGTGTCGGTTTAACTTCTGCAAGACCAATGCATTAATCATGCCAAGCCTCATTCATTCGGAAAAATCTTAAAGAAAAGACAGGTGAACTACGAAGAAATCGGCGATTGGCATGCATTTTGCCTTACATAATCATGTGCGCAGTGCCCGCAAGTTCACACCGCGTAGATATAGTAAGCGTAGCAAGTTTTGTGCGAAGTCGATGGGATCGGAATTAAACATGACAATTCAGATGGTTAATAATTTTCAACCCCCAAAAATTCTGGCAGTAGCTACCTGCTGGAATTTTGACGCCATCAGTGCAGGAGACCTGTCATGGAACTGACACTCGCTCGTCTGGGATTGAACAATCCAAAAGCCATTCTTACCAGTTCGATAATGCCGCTTGGCATTTTGGCGCTGGTCGCGATGATGGTGCTGCCGCTTCCAGTCTTCCTGCTTGATATGTTTTTCATCTCGAATATTCTGGTCTCGCTTCTGATCTTGATGGTTGCCATGCATACTGACAGGCCGCTTGATTTCTCCAGCTTTCCTAGCCTGCTGCTGATTGCAACAATTTTGCGGCTTGGCCTAAACGTTGCCTCAACAAGAATTGTCTTGAGCGAGGGCCATACCGGCCCCGATGCTGCTGGCCAGGTGATTGAGGCATTCGGTGAATTTGTTATTTCTGGTAATTATGCTGTCGGTATTTTTGTCTTCATTATCCTGATAATTATCAATCTGATTGTGATTACCAAAGGTGCCGGCCGCGTCTCCGAGGTATCGGCACGCTTTACATTGGATGCTATGCCTGGAAAGCAGATGGCCATTGATGCAGATCTTAATGCCGGTGTTCTGACGAATGAAGAAGCTAAGGTTAGGCGCGAGGAAATTTCGCGCGAAGCAGATTTTTATGGTGCGATGGATGGTGCCTCGAAATTCGTTAAGGGCGACGCCATTGCCTCAATCCTGATCCTAATTATCAACATTGTTGGCGGCCTGATCATTGGCCTGACACAGCATGACCTTCCTTTCGGTATCGCCGCTGAAACCTATGTGCTGCTGTCGATTGGTGATGGTCTTGTTGCCCAGATACCGTCGCTGCTGTTGGCGATCTCCACTGCCATAATAGTGACCCGTGTTTCCGCCACGCATAATATGGCAGAAAATATAGGTAAGCAGGTCAGCCTGTCCCGTGCCTGGATCCCCGTTGCCGGCGTTCTCACACTGATCGGGTTTGTTCCGGGCATGCCAAATTTGCTTTTTCTGGTTGCCGCCGCTATTGCCGCAGGGATCGGATATTGGTCGCACATACGCGAAAACCTTGACCAGAGTGGCAAGAGCGAGATGCAGACAGCCGAGTTGGAGGAGGAGAAATCCCCCGACATGATCGAGCTGGATGATATTGCCGACAACTCGCCAATCTCAATTCAGCTTGGCTACGGCCTTGTTGAAATGGTTGAGGAGGAAACCGGCGGACCGCTGACAAACCGCATCACCGGGATTCGCCGACAAGTTTCAAAGGCACTTGGCTTTGTCGTGCCGCCGATTAGAATTCGCGATGACATGACCCTTGATGGCAACACCTATCGCATACGTGTTGGCCAGACAATCGTTGGTGAAGACAAGATCTATCCTGACCGTAAACTCGCCATTCCAGGCGATAGCACGACCATCAAAATTGACGGCATCGAGGTCAAGGATCCCTCCTTCGGCATGGATGCCATATGGATTGGCGCCCATCAGCAGGCCGAGGCTGAGGCCAAGGGCTATGTGGTGGTGCTGCCAGAGTCGGTCATGGCCACGCATCTCTCGCAAATGCTGCATAAATATGCCAGTCAGCTGATTGGTCAGGATGATGTTCAGGGACTGCTAGACAATCTGGCGCAGGCTGCGCCAAACCTGGTTGAGTCAGTGGTGCCAAAACTGGTGCCACTTCACACACTGACCGGTATTCTGCGCCTGCTGCTTGAGGAGCGCATTCCAATCAGCGATCTGCGCCGCATTCTCGAGATCCTGCCTGGCCTGGCGTCTCGGAATCTTGGCATGGCCGAGACCGCTGAGGCACTACGCCCAGCGCTTGCCAGCCTGTTGATCCAGCAGGTGGCCCCGCTCAATCAGGCGCTGCCGGTGATGACTCTTGAGTCTGATCTGGAACACATGCTGATTTCCATGGCACGCCAGAGCGGCGAGGAAGGCCTTGTCATCGACAATTCGCTAGCCGAACAGCTACTACGCAAAATCGTGCAGACAAATGAGGAGCTTGGTGCCGATGGCAAACAGTCGGTCATGGTCGTCTCACCTGCGATCCGGCGCGTATTCTCGCATTTCATCAGACAGCATGTCGACGATCAAATCGTGCTGGCATTCACAGAATTACCAGAAACCAGAAAGATTGAAGTTGTTGCCACAATCAGCAATGCGGAACAGCCTGCCTGAACCGCGTCGGCAATTGCCTGACAAACCTTGATAGGGAAGGACAGATAGAATGACCACCATCAGAGTTTCAGCGTTGGACACAGCGCAAGCCATGGAAGAGATCGCGGCAAAGCTGGGTGCTGACGCTATGATCATCGACACATTCAAACGCGATGGGAAGATTGAGATGATCGCGACTGACAATACCGAGGAACATTTCAAATCAGAGGCGCAGATGGCATCCAGCCATAATTCGGCAAAGGTGCTGCCATATGAAGCACGGAAAAATGACATTCATCAGAGCGCCGCTGAGGCAATGGCCGAGATGCAGCGTGCGGACGAAGAACATTTGCCACGTTTCAACGAGATTTTCGATCAGAAAATGGTCAACACTACATCAGTTTCCAAGGCTGAAACGGCACCGGCTTCCAGGCACACCT
>CACHEI010000003.1 GCA_902578815.1 uncultured SAR116 cluster alpha proteobacterium
TATGCCCAGAGCACACCTGCAAGCATGGAGAATATTGTAATAATGCCGGCAAATACTGCAGATATCGCGAATACAGGATTTCTTGAACGCCAAAGAAAATATGAAGCACAGAAAACTGCAGGAATTACACTAAACACTCCAAACGCTATTCCTAGGATAGTTATGCTTTCACCAAAGTTAAATGTTGTTAAGTAAAACTTAATATCTGGAATTTGACTTATATCTGAACCGAGCCAAATTTCTTCAACACTTTTGCCAGTGAAAACAGATTTGAGTATGTAGGCTGACGAGACCAAGGATTGAGTTTCAATGAAGCTAACGATAGTGCCTAAAAGAACAACAAAGGACGAACCGACGGTCAGCCAGTAGATAATCTCGCCATAGACCACGCCTGATATTGGAACTGGATGTTTTCTAGGGTCTCTCATGTTATTTCCTCAGATAATAGGTATTTCAATACCAATAAGCGTCTCAAGTCCTCTACCAATTAACTTTAAGCTTGAAGCCAAAAGCATGGTGATAAGAATGTTTCGAACAATTGAAGCTTTAACTGACGCTAAAATATGCGCACCAATGATTCCTCCCACAACTTGGCCTAGCATCCACGGTGCTGCGACCACCCCAATTAATGCCCCTGCATTGATATAGGGCCAAATAGCTGCGGCGTTTCCAAGTGCGAGCAGAACACCGCTAGACGCAGTGGATACTTTGAGTGGTATACTCATAACCAAATTAAGCACGGGCACCACTGCCCAACCGCCACCAAGCCCAAAAAAACCACCAGTAAAGCCAACAACTAGGAAAAGAAATACGGCCATTTTGATGTGGATGGCCTTATAACTAATGGTTGACTTCAATGAGTCCTCCCAGTAGCTGTGACGAAGCTTAAGTCGCATCGCAAGGCTATCTTTTGGCCGCGCGGCAGGGTATTCCATGTTTTTGCCGCTAAAGATGAACATGACTGCAATAAAAATAAGTAGAAGGCCAAGTAATAGCCTTACTATAGCGTCTGATGTTTCGCCAAGATGTTTGGCTAGATATATAGCAGAAAGGGAGCCAAGCATACCTCCGACGATAATGGGGAGGGCCCCTAAAAATACAAGTTTTACGTCCGCTAAACCTTTTCGCATTAAGGGGCCTGTGGATACAAGACCACTGAACATCGCAACGACAAGGCCGGTCGATCGAATTATCAAAGTATCGATTGAAGTAAATGCTAGTAAAATAGGCGTAAAAATAACCCCGCCACCTACACCAGCTATCACAGCTATTACTGCGATTAGAACACTTAACAGAAATGAAAGTACAATAAGATCAATACTTGAAAGGTAGCCGATAGAGCCTAGCGATGACAAATTGATCTGTGTCTCAATAAACAAATAACATGCAACGGTTGCTAAGATTAGAGTAAATAGCTCCGGAAGACTTTTTATATTTTTCATTTTTTAGTTTGGAGCATTACCCCCAGTCCCTAGCGTTTTCATTTTCAATTTCTTTGACTGACCTCAATCATGCGTGGACTCTAAAATTTTCCAGACAGCTCTGGCATGGTAACAATGCCAGTGCCAGTCATAGCTAGAACAATCCCTCAATCTGACCCTTATCATTGAGCATGATAGCCTCGGCAGACGGGACACGTGGCAGACCGGGCATCGTCATGATTTCACCACAGATGGCGACGATAAAGCCGGCTCCAGCGGACAATCTAACCTCACGAACAGGAACGCTATGACCTGTTGGCGCGCCACGCGATGTCGGATCAGTGCTGAAGCTATACTGGGTCTTTGCCATGCAGATGGGCAGATTGCCATAACCCTGATCTTCCCATTGTTTGAGTTGATCACGAATTTTTTGATCAGCAATCACCTCATCGGCACGGTATATCTGTTTCGAGATAGTCTCAATTTTCTCAAGAAGGGGCATATCATCTGGGTAGATTGGCGCAAAAGTTGCCATATCTGCATCGGCGACCTCAGCCACATAGGTCGCTAGTTCCAACGCCCCTTTGGACCCTTGCTCCCAATGGCGCGAAACAATCGCCTTCGAGCCCTGTTCTGCTACATAGCTCTGCAACGCCTCAACCTCAGCATCCGTGTCAGTAACAAAATGATTCACAGCAACCACTACTGGGACACCAAATGATTTCATGTTTTCAATATGGCGGCCAAGGTTTGAACAACCCGCCTTCACCGCAGCAACATTTTCCGATCCTAGGTCAGCCTTGGTTACACCACCGTTCATCTTCATTGCCCGCACGGTTGCCACCAGAACAACGACGCTGGGGGCAATCCCTGCCTTGCGACACTTAATGTTCATGAATTTCTCAGCACCCAGATCGGCACCAAAGCCAGCCTCGGTAACAACATAATCAGCAAGCTTCAACGCTGTTGTTGTGGCCACCACGGAATTACAGCCATGCGCGATATTGGCGAAGGGTCCACCATGTACAAAGGCAGGGTTGTTTTCTAGCGTCTGCACTAGATTTGGCTGCATCGCCTGACTGAGCAAAACCGTCATCGCCCCATCCGCCTTGATATCGCGGCAATAAACCGGACTGCGATCGCGACGATATGCGATAATAATGTCGCCAAGACGTGTTTGCAAATCCTCGATGTCCAGTGCAAGACAGAGTATTGCCATAACTTCAGAGGCAACCGTGATATCAAAGCCTGCCTGCCGCGGAAACCCATTGGAAACGCCGCCAAGGCTTGTGACGATGTCGCGCAACGCCCGATCGTTCATATCGACAACACGACGCCATGTAACACGGCGCTGGTCAATCTCCAGCTCATTACCCCAATAGATGTGATTATCGATCATCGCAGAGAGCAGGTTATGCGCCGAGGTGATGGCGTGAAAGTCACCCGTGAAATGCAGGTTCATCTCCTCCATAGGTACGACTTGGGCATATCCACCACCAGCCGCACCACCCTTCATCCCAAAACAGGGACCCAGCGAAGCTTCACGTATACAGATCATGGCTTTCTTGCCCAAAGCATTTAGACCGTCACCAAGCCCGACTGTGGTCGTTGTCTTACCTTCACCAGCCGGGGTGGGGTTGATTGCCGTTACGAGTATCAGCTTGCCTTCCTTGCCATCGCGCTGCGCCTTGATGAATTCGGCAGAGATCTTTGCCTTATCATGACCGAATGGCAGCAGATCTTCTTCCGGGATACTCAGTTTTGCCCCGATCTGCTGGATCGGTAACATCTTTGCTTCACGCGCAATCTCAATGTCTGATTTGTAACTCATTGCTTTGGTCTCTGGGCAAAATAGAGGTAAATTTTGGCCGACTTACCTCGGGTAAAAAAAACCTGTTTTGATAGATTTTCTTTACCCAAACAGGGAAGGTGTTTCTAACAGGAACGCTAGTTAGTATAACTAACCTAACTCATCAAGCTTGCGTTCCCATTTCATATCTGTTGCAAACTTTCGCAACTCGTCTTCCGGCATTTTTATAGTGTTTTCAGGCCCGGGATAATTTCGAGTTTTAACATCATCCATATAACGCGTAATCACGTCTTCCATGATTGGAATGAGATCCGTATATATGCGTGAGTGTTTTGGGACGTGTTCTTCCCAAAGGTGGAAGAGATCGGAGGAAATTATATGTACTCCATCAGCACAATTACCTGCTCCAAGGCTGATAACGGGGACAGGTAAAATTTCTGCCAGGTATTCAGCGACCTCTGATGTTGTAACTTCACATAGAATTGAGAAACAACCGGCGTCATACATTGCCTTTGCATCATCAATTAATTCCTTGGCTCGATCTGCCGTTTTGCCCTGTGCGATAAAGCCTCCAAGCTGTGGCATGCGCATGGGGGTTATACCAATGTGGCCTTGAACTGGGATGCCGGCACTAACGATAGCTTCGATGGCAGGAACGTGGTGACGGTTGCCCTCACATTTCATGACCTCTGCATTAGCTTCGTGAACAAAACGGCCAGCATTTTCTACAGCCTGTTCTTTTGAGACATGAAAGCTCCAATAGGGCATGTCAACCATTCTTAGGCCGTATTGCGAGCCTCTGTCGATTGCCTTTGACATCATCATAACCTCATCAAAACTTACAGAGGTTGTACTTTGATGGCCGAATAAGATCATGCCGCCAGTGTCAGACACGCAGAGAATGTCCATGCCTAAGCGATCGGCAACAACGGCGGTTCTATAATCATAAGCTGCAAGCTGCGTTATTGGCTCTCCAGCTTCCATTTTTTTGAGTAGTGTTTTGTATGTTACCTTCTTACGTGGTTTTGAATCAGCCATGTTGCTCCCTCCCTAGCAGCAGATATCTTTGTTCGCGTTCACAGGAACGTATCTTGAAACACTGTAGAAGCAAAAAAGCCAAACAACAAAATCTGTCTTAGCTATTAGTGTTTCTGCAACAGCTATTTAGCAAGCAATTGATTTGCTTAAAGCTCAAATTACAACAGAGATTGTCATCGCTATTCCGATTGCAGCCAAAATAATCGCAACGCCTTTTTTAATTTTTGCAGTTGAAACTCCCCTAATCCAGATTCCTCCATAATAGGTACCAAACGCAATGCCTGTAGCGAGAGGTATTGCAACAGATAAGTTAAGAATACCGCTCCAACTGTTTCCGATGGTAGCAAAAACAGAAATGGGTAATTGAATCGACTGGGCAAGACCGATAGCAATAGTTATTGGGACAGAAGACCAGAGCATCAGTGGAATGAGAATTAGCGGCCCTCCCGTTCCGCTTAACGCAGAGAAAAAACCAGTGAAAGCACCAATAAAAATCAGCTTACTTCTCGAAATTACAATGGCGCAGTCATGAGATTTGTTTTGCTGCTTGAGAAATTCCCTTATGGCAGAGCCAAGTGCTAAAAAAGCAATCAGTAGAGTTAATAGTTCTTTGCTTACATTCGAAAGCAATATTGCGCCACACAGTGTCGATGGTGCTGCGCCAATCCAAATAAATTTTATATCTCTCCACGAAATTACTTTTCGTTTTGCATAAATAAAAGTGCCAACAAGCCCCGAAACTACAAAAGCAAAAATGCTTGCTGCAATGCTTTGATAGATGTCCACACCAAGCGTGAAAGTCAGCAGCGGCACTAGAATGACGCCACCAATTCCAACTGCGCCGATCAACAAACCTGATAAAAAGCCACATGCAAGAAAAGAAAGAAGGTTAATGGATAAGGCTTCCAATTTTCAATGCACCTCCCAAAATCTGTTTGCAGGAAGCACCTTTGAGGTGCTTGTTATATCTTGTTGAGTTCTTAATATATCCCAAGTCGTATATTTTTCGATTTATATATTTATTTTAGTTTTTGCCTATGACGTTGACTTTTATTGATCGATGCGTGCTATAAAATAGAGGACTAAGAGCGGTTTGGTCCTTTCATAGCAAACATTGAAGTGTTGAGAATGTGATCTGAACATTGCGCTCAATTCAAATGTGATTCGCCAAATGTCTTTGGGAGTTGGTCGTGTTTTTGAGGCAACTTGAATATTTGATCGCAGTCATAGAAGAGGATCATTTTGGTCGCGCTGCTGAACGATGCAATGTAAAGCAGCCTAGCTTATCGAATGGTATAAAGCAGCTTGAGAGAGAACTCGGTATCACGCTATTTAAACGTGGTCGCGGACAACGCTTGTATGGCATTACTGAAGAGGGTCAAAAAGTATCGAAGTGGGCACGTCTGATCCTTGCTAACTGTAACGCAATGCATGATGACATAGGAGATATGAAACACAACTTACAAGGTCGTCTGCGTATTGGAGCTATGCCATCAATGTCACCGGTTTTGCCAATTATTTTGCAAAGGATCAGATCTGCATATCCGGGCGTGTCGGTTGACGTTCATTTTGTTGGGAATGATGAATTAAAAGTTAGTTTAGACAAATATGCTCTTGATTGTGCGATAACTTACAGTGATCACGAGGATGAAATGTCTTGGTGTAATGCGCAGCCGATATTTGAGGAGAGTTGGAGTTTGCTCGTGCCTGACTCGTTTGAATTTGAGAAAATTGAGGAAATTTCTTGGAAAGATGCATCAAAGTTGCCTTTTGCGATGCTTCGGTCTTCAATGCACGAACGTCGGCTGATTGATAATATTTTTCGACGCTTGGATTGCCAGGTTATTCCTAAAATTGAGTCTGAATCCATATTACATCTAATGTTCCAAACACAGTATACTGAATTGTGTACCATCATACCCACACATTTTACACGCATGCCGGGTTTGCTTGATGGCACGAAAGCCCTATTATTGAAGGAGCCGTCGGTGGAAAAAACGGTATCTTTATTTTGGGTAAAAACCGATAACATAATGCCAATGCCGCGTATTGCTGAACAAATTGCAAAATCATTAGCGGAGACGGGTGAATTACAAAAATACCTTTACTAAAAGGTTCGCATTGACAGGGGTATACCTGAGGCCTCATTTCTTATTTTGCTTTACAAAAAATGGCGGTAAAAAACCGCCATTTTGAGGTTGTTTGCTATCTCTTAGATCACTCTGCCGCCTGTACGTTATCTTCAAGCAAAGCCAGTGGGTTCATGGGGTTCACCCCGAGGAATTTACCCCAAGCCTCATAGTAGTGCCTCATCCCAACTTCATCATGAATGGTTGAGTTCTCATGTCGACCGTGAAGAATGTTACGTGTTTCCGTTCCCTCCCTCATAGTCGTACCTTGACCCGCAACACCAATCAAGTCTTCATGCAAGTTTCTACCAAATGGTCCCCAAATTGAATTATGAGCCTTAACGCGGGTTGCTCTTTCTTCAGCTGTATCTTTTTTCAGACCGTAACCTCGGAATTCAATAAGAACGCGGTTCGGACCTAACGGAGTGACGATATCACTTCTGTATGCGTTGCCTCTTAGGTTAAAATTGTAGCCTGGGAATAGATCCACCATGTACCATTGATTGGGTGGAAGATTAGGGAATGATAGCTCCCCGCGGTCTTCAAACCCTTCATATTCTTCATAGTTCACTGTGAAGCTACTCACATTCACGTGTCCATTGTCGAATGGTATATTTTTGCGAGCGAAATATTCGTCATTAAAACCCGACACTCTATTAAAATAATGCATAAAGTCGTGGTAGAATTCACTATTTGTATCGTGCCAAAGCTTGTAATTCGTGTCGATCACAGCTTTATGATAGTGGAACACTTCCATTTCTTCGGTATCGATCGCATCTGCGATGCAGTCAAAAGCACCGCAAGTCCATTCTTCGACACTCAGGCTAGGATTTAGGTCAAGAGTAGTCCAAACCATTCCACCATGTTTCACTTCACTGTGCAGTTCGTGCAATCCGTCGGTGCTTAAACCGTTGCCAGCAGGGCGATCAATTGATGGACACAGGAATACGTGAACATCACCGCCGCGATTTACCGCAACAACGTTTTTGTTCGCGATTTGTGTTGAGCGAAAATCTCCATCGTTGGACATCTCACTGATGTGACACATCGGAACCCAAACTTTTGAGAAAATATGCTCAATTTCTTGCTCGAAAATAGAGTAATTATTATAACATTCACTCGAAATGTACTCTACTTTTGGAGTTTTCAACCAATTTTTGTGATTTCTTGGGGCCATTACAAAACTCTCCGCGATTTGGAAATATTTCATTTATCTCATGATAACCAAGCGTTCACAAGTAAAAATGATTACATTGTTAAATCTGTGATTTCCTTTGATGGACCTCAAATTTGGGTACCAATAAATTGGCTAATAGCCGAAAGCTAATAAAGTAATACCCAAGCAGGCACCGCAGATTCAAAAAAATAAGCAAAAAACGACGCGATTTATATCGGTTAGAAATTGAACTGATTGATTGCTTATCCCTTCAGCAAAAACGCGCTTAATTTTTTTACTAATTCATCTTGGGTGATGGATTCGCTGATAATCGAGTCCAGGGGAATTAAACAATCAGGGTTGTAATCCAAAATATGGTTTTTCGAACCGTTAACTTGATCAATCGATCTAGTGAAAAAAAAGGGTGCCTGACGTAAATTGTCACCGGCACTCAGCCCAGCAGTAATTTTTTGGTCGTTTCCACTGGATGGGGTGTTCGTCAGAATCAAGGTAAAGGTCTCTGGCTCCAAAACGATTTTATATGGATCTTTAACTAGTTTTTTATTTCTTTGCAGTTGCTCTGCTAGCTCTTCAAGGATGGCGATTGAATTAACTATGCAATCTTTCAGAGCGGTGAGTTCTTTTTTGTATAGTGACGCGTTGTGATCTTGTGTGTCACCCATTAACATATTTTTTGAGTCGAATGGCAAGGATGTTGAAAAAGTCTCAGGATCAATACCTCTGTGCAGTAATTCCACTAAGTACCATGCCTCAACAAAAGCGGGAGTTTTATCATCGAGCCAAAAGCTGTGTGGCACTTTTTCTTTTTTTTCACAAAAATAAAGCTCTAATTCAGGTAAATTTAGCCCTATTTGTATATCGCCACCAAAAATTTGCGTCCTGAAATCAGCAGAGTCATTTTCCCATGATAAATTTAAGTGAGCGTTCTCTGGCATTGATTCCACAAAACTGTGAGCAGCACGTGCCATCCAAAAAAGCGCGTTATGGGCTTCAACGCGCGCATCGCGGTATTGCTTCGTATAAAATACCTTGATGCTGGGCCAATTATCAAATGAATACAATTGTTTCTCACTATTAATTAAAGCTACTGTGTTGATTACCAGATATCATCGTAATCATCGTCACCGTCAAAAAAAGTCTCTTCGTCAATATCTTCATCTTCGTCAAATGTGTATTCTAACTGCTCAGTGACGTAGACCATTAGATTATCCCCGTCGACTTTTATGTCGTAAGTTTTCAATGGAAGTTCTGCCTCATCTTTGAGTTCTAGGGTTTCTAGGTCCCACGACCATAGATGTTTTGTACAAGTTAATTTGCATCCAGTGACCATACCGGAGTCCTCTAATGGCTCTTCTAAATGCGGACAGACAGGCGGAATCGCAACATAGCCGTTTTTATGGTGAGCGACTGCTATGGGTATGCCGCCTCCAATTCTTGCCCACACTTTTTTGATTGATCCTTCGGGTATTTCACTTTTTTCACAGACTTTTGTCCAAGCCATGCAATCTACCTTCTATAATTTACAAACGTTGGGCACTGAGGCGCTAAGTCTTTGCAAGCGAGAAAACATTACAATGGCCAATGCGAACCCTTATCAAGACGTCTATTATCTAGTTTGGTTTCACGGCTCAAAAATTTTGGATTGCCATCTTCTATCTTAAATTCGTCGAAGTATTTGCCTATGACGAAGAGCCTGCTCTCACCCGAGTCCAGGTGAGAATTAATGCCATCAAGCATGTTTTGATAAATTGTTACTGAACTGATTGCTTTAGCAGACTGGCCTTCATCTGCAACCTCAACGGTATAGACAGAGGTATGTCGGTGAAGTGGAGAGTGATCGGTATTGTGTTTTGGTAACATATCCATCAAACCAACCAACTCTTTTTTGTTCCCACTGAAGTAGGTCATCTTTTTATTAATTTCTGGACTGAAGGACGTGATCGAGTAAAAAAAGGCGTCATCACAGAGGTCAAACCAACTCTTCCAGTCATTATCATCTAGGGCTAATGCGGTGCGATAGATAATTTTTTCGATTTTTTTTTCAATTTCCACTGCGCTTGCGTTTGTCATTCTGATTGTTTCCCCCACTTTAAATTGTATTTGCTTGGATTGCTTTACCCGAAGCGGCTTAAAAGTCGTCGCAAACACGTGAAGCGTTTACGACAACCTCCCTTTCGTAGAAGACCTCATGATCGCGCTCCCCCACTATCAATTGGTGAATAAGAGCGGTTTGAGATTTGTTTTGGGTCCGGCGACTGCTTGGTATCCAAGCACTGACGCGCCTCCATGTAAGTCGCAGGGTCATTGACAACCTCGACAGCTATCAAATTTTCATCTCTATAACTCCAAAAGGAAATGCCGCCCTCTTTTTTGCCAGGTCGGGCAACTTGATAAATGTCACTCTCCCCTACCGGAACAATGCCGACGGATTGCAACTTAGTGTCGTACTGGTCAGACCAAAACCAGGGGGTTTGTATGGCTGGTAATGCATTGTTGGTAATTGCCGCAGCAGCAATTGAGGCCGTTTCTTGAGCATTGTGTACTGACTCAACCGCCAAGCTTTGATCACGTCGAATAGAAACGTCACCAATTGCGTATACATCTTTAACGCTCGTTTGCATTGCCTCGTCGACAAGGATGGCCCCACCGTCTTCACGCTGAGTTTCTATCCCAGCATCTGCTGCCAGCTTACTATCTGGAAAAACTCCGATGCCCGTGATCAACATGTCAGCTTTTATTTCGTTTCCGTCAGATAGAACGACGCCAGCAAAAATTCCATCTTCATGGTTGATTTTATCCACTCCAATGCCGGTGAAAATATTAACTCCATGTTTTTCATGCAGTTTTTGGAAATGCTCTGCCAAGGGCTTGCTTGCAACCCTCGCGAGAATCCTTTCAGCGGCCTCAATCACAGAGACCACCATCCCTTTTTTTCTCAGCGAGGCAGCTACCTCCAATCCAATGTAACCTCCACCGATGATAACCACTGAGTCAGCATTGTTTGCTGCCTGGCGGATTGCATTAGCATCAGAAGGCTGTCTTAAAGTAAATGCATTCGCAACTCCAACCGTGTCAGGTAATTCTCTAGGTTTTGCTCCGCTGGCGATCACAAGTTTATCATAGTTCACAACCACCCCGTTGTTCACTGTTATTGTTTTTTGTTTCGTATCAACAGAGTGAACTATGGATTGTGTTTTGAGGCGCACCTTATTGGTTTTATACCATTTTTTTTGTCTGAGCAGCGATTTAGACTCCACTATCTCCCCGCCGCCGAGTAAAAAGCCCTTCGATAACGGCGGTCTTTCCATGGGACCGCCAACCTGTCTGTCAAAAATTGCAATAGGTCCGGTAAAATTGTTTTTCCTGAGTTTGTCCGCAAACGCAATACCAGCATGACTAGCTCCAACCACAACCACTTTCGGTCCGGAAGCCTCAGACTCCAGGTTGGGGTTGGCTTTCTGACCCTGCGCAACGACACGGTTGGTCAAACTGCCATTTTCATTGTAATGCTTTTCCATCCATCGGACCCATTCCTCATTGTAATGCTTGGACAACTCTGGACTGTTGCTTTCTGGCTTGCCGTTGGGGGTTGGGCCTTCGCTTTTTAGAGGCCGAAATGGGCCGAAGATACTGTTGTAATGCTTAGAACGTGCAAGGCGTTCTTGTTCACTGTCACTCGTTGGTGCCAAACCTCTGTTTTCTACCATCACTTGGTTTTGAGACACAGGTGTGATGGTCGACACATGGAGAGTGGGTCCACTCAAGTGAAATATATACCCTGGAAACAAATTAACTTTAACCGACTTTGTGGCATTGGGCGCAGGAAACTTGTTTTCACCATTCGGAACAGTTTTCTCATCTGCGTTGTGGGAGGCAAAATGCCCAAAAGGAAAAAACAAATTGGCAGCTAGCCCTGCGTTACGCTCTAGACCATTCAAAATTTCATCTTTATATCCCGTTTGTATTATTTCCTTATGATAATGCACCACTTCTAGAGGGGAGGAGCTAATTTGCCTCATTATCGGCGAAAGGGCCCCGCCGATCCATTCTTCCAGTAAAGCGACTGGTTGATCGCTCATGTTGACCCATACGAAACCTCCAAAGCCAACTGAGCATCTTAATCGTCTAAGCCCTGCATCATCCTTACAAAACCTATCTTGGTAGCCCTCTTTCTCGCGCGCCACGTAAACGCAGTTGCCCCTCATATCAAACTGCCATGCGTGGAACATGCAAGTGATTCTTTTCGGGTTTCCAGAGGCTTGGCCTTCAAGAAAACTGCCTTGAGGACGCCTTTCAATCAACATCCCACGGTGTGGGCAAACATTTAACAGAGCATTGACTTTACCGTCGGGTGCTCTGCAGATGATTATGTTGTCGTTGCCGATACTGCTTGTTCGAAAATCATATGGGTTTAAAAGCTCTGACTCGTGGCATACGGGCACCCAAACATTTTTGAAAATATTCTGCTGTTCCTTGATGAACGCTTCATTTGCGCGCTTTAACGTATCATTCAAGCTATCGTTTTTCGGGCTTCCACTTACGTTCTGACCATCGTTTGTTACAATTTGTCCCATCACTATTCGGCTTCCTGTAATGTATATCTTTTGAACAGTATATTTTCACAGCTTAGGTTGCTGAATTACTTGCATTAGAATACCGTAATCAATTTAAACACCTCGAATGCTAAAACAACTACCGTGATTTACATAGCTCTCTATCACTCGATAAGCGTTGCGAATTAGATGGACCCTTGATAGCGTTAACCAATCAGACCTAGGCTAATTTGAATAAAAATAGTTCGGCTAAGGACTGAATATGTAAAAACTGGCATTGTCAGATCGGAGTGAAGTATAGGTATTTCAAAAAAACACATGCGTTACTTATTTTCTTATCGCAAGAGCGATACACGCGCTTGCGAGATCTGAACAATTGCTACGTATCACGAAAATGGGAGGAGAATAAAATGCCAAATATTAAAAAACTTAAAAGCCTTGGGATTGCAGCTGCTGTCGCAATGGCACCTTTGTCTGCGTCTGCTGGCGTGGACTTTGGAAAACCTGGGGAAGCCGTCAACTTGGTTATTGGTTACCAGCCTTACTACACCGAGTCATGGACGGGCGTGGTTAATAATGGCAAATCGTTTTGGAAAAACCATTTGCCAGCAGGGTCAACAGCAGAGTTTCAGGTCGGGCTCCAGGGTTCAGTTATTGTGAACGCGATGGCTGGTGAAAAGCAGCATATAGGATATATGGGCGACATGCCAGCTATCGCTTCGACATTCAAGTATCTTCCTGAAAGGGGCGGCACAGACATTAGGATTGTCGCAGCACTCGGCACGTCAAAGCAGCAATGTAACATCTTCTTAGTAAGGAATGATGCACCACAATTTGCGAATGGTGTTGATGCCGTTAAGTGGATGGATGGCAAAGTTACTTCTGCTCCTCATGGTGCTTGTACCGACAGGTTTGCACAGCTTGCGTTCAAAAAAGCTGGCATTAAACCCGCTAAGTACCTCAACCAGAATATTGAGGTCATCACTACAAACTTCCGTGCAGGCAAATTGGATGCTGCAGCGATCTGGGAGCCTACCGCTTCTAAAATGGTCTCAGCTGGTATTGCTCGCCGAGCTGCATCTGGAGAGGATTTTGGTGCGCAAGACGGGGCATTCATGGTGATGTTGAATGACCTTATCTCGCAACGCCCAGATGCTGTAATGGGCTGGTTGGAAGCAGAGCTCGATGCGCAAGAGTTTGTTGCTGATCCAGCAAACGCTGATGCGATAGCAGCTATGGCTGAGGCTCAGACTGAGAAGATTGATAGGTCTGTGTTGAAAGCGAGCCTGTATGACTCACCAATGTCAGGTACAACAAAGCTTCAGCTGGACTTCGTGATCAGTGACGACGCAAAGTCGCTACTTCGTGATGCAACAGCTTTCCTATACAGCCTAAAGAAGAAGCCAGCTGCTGCACCACAAATTCGCCCTGAAGGCGTGATGGGTCAGTTTGCTGAGCGTGTGTTGGAGAAGCGCGGTCTTACCACGCCAGTCGGGCGCATCGTCGCGAAATAAAAATTTTAGTTGGGGCTCAGACGAACCTGAGCCCCAACTCTCCTATTAATTTAATTTACTGAATATGACAGTCTTTTCGATGGCAATGGGCATCGCATTAAGGATGGGGATCGACATGAGTGCAAACTCCTCAACTACAAATCAAAACGGCAAAATCATTGCACCTCAGGGCTTTGATTTATTTGTATACAAAACAAAGAAATACCTAGGTCAATTAGACCCTTACCTTACGTTAATGGGTATTGGGTTGTGGCTGTTTGCCTATTGGGTGCTTTGTGAGGGTTTGCAAATATGGAGATTTGATAAGCTTCCAGGTCCAGTTGCAATATCAAAAGATTGGTTTGCAGTCGATCCATTTCAGGGAATCTCAATATTTACCCAGGAATACTACGACCATATTATAGTAAGTTGCCGTCGTATTCTTATTGCGTTTGGAATTGCCACAGCATTTGGGGTGCCGCTGGGCCTCTTTATGGGGTGGTCCAGAACGATAAGAGATTATATTTTCCCTATAATCGAAGTTCTCAGGCCAATACCAATCCTTGCTTGGGTGCCACTTTCGATTTTGCTGTTACCAGGTTTTGAGGGGCCGGTACTCTTCCTCGCAACTTTGGCATCATTTTTTGTAACAACCCTTAATGCCATGTTGGGTGTTGATTCAATCGATGAGGAATATTTTCGGGCGGCTGGGTGCCTTGGTTCGAGCAGGTGGGATGTATTTAAGAATGTTGTAGTCCCAGGTGCGCTTCCCTTTATCTTTACTGGACTTCAAATTTCAATTGGCGTGGCTTGGTTTTCACTCGTAGCTGCGGAGATGGTGTCCGGTGATCTTGGCTTGGGTTACTTGATTGTGGACGCCTATATGAACAATGTGACGGTGCCAATGGTGATTGCGATGATTACTCTTGGCTTTATAGGCTATTTTAGCTCAGCAATGGTTCGTATGCTTGGAAATAAATTGATGGCTTGGCATGTTAAAGAGCTTAGCCAACAGGGTCGATAGCGATTTGGGGAAATTTTGATGACAAAAGAAAAACATAGAAACTCAGGCTTGGGCGCACTGAGCATCAAAAATGTCACAAAGGTGTACGATCCTGAAGGCGTCAACGTCCTGGCAGTTGACGATTGCTCTATGGAAATCGCTGGCGGCGAAGTTTGTATGATTGTCGGGCCATCTGGTTGCGGCAAAACAACACTTTTAAATGCAATTGCTGGTTTTCACTCTGTCACTGAGGGAAGTATTCACCTCGACGGGGACCTTTTGTGTGGCCCAAGCAAACCACTAGCTGATCAGGGTGCAGATAGAATGGTGGTATTCCAGCATGGCGCTTTGTTCCCATGGAAAACTTTGCAAGAAAATGTGGCGTACGGCCCAATGGTCCAAAAAGTTTTGGCACCGCGTGAAGCAATGGATAAAGCTAGTACGATGCTTGCCGAGGCAGGTTTGGGAAGTTTTCTCACAAAATATCCGGGGGAAGTCTCATCTGGCATGGCCAGGCGTGCAGAGATTGTTAGGGCGCTTATAAACGACCCTAAAGTTCTGCTACTTGATGAGCCGTACCGGGCTATGGACGCCTTGACAAAACAAATCATGCATGAGTCTTTACTTGAGACTTATGACCGCACCGGCGTTACGATCTTTTTCATTACGCATGATTTGGAAGAGGCGATTTTTCTGGGTGACAAGGTGCATATCGTCACAACAAGACCATGCCAGCTTAAGAAAACCGTAGAAGTAAAAATCCCAAGGCCCAGATCTTACGAGACGCAATCGTCAGAGGCATTCAGAAAGTTGCTGGAGGAAGTAAGTGATGCCGTTCATGAAGAGGCTGTGAAGGCGTTTCAGGCGGGCGAAAGAGAAATGGCTTGATTAAGGCAGACAAAAACTTTGCATAGATTGGTAAATTGTTCGAGGAAACGATGACTGCAACGAAAAAAAGTTTTTTTGCTAAATTCACGGGACAGGTGACCTTGAAAAGAGGTGTTAGTGCGATCCTAATTTTTCTCGTGATTTGGCATGTAGGGGCCTTGTTTGATGATTGGTTTGGTGTTGACATCATCGGAATTGGTTTAGTCCCACCACCAGCAGATGTGTTTGCCGCGTTTTTGGAGGTAATACCAAAAATCGGCTATTGGCAGAGCTGGGTTTCCAGTTTTAGTCGAGTTCTCACTGGCTTTTTGGTTGCAATGTTGATCGGAATACCTTTTGGGCTATTGTTGGCAGTCAATAGGTATTTTAGAGGCTTGTTTTTTCCACCATTCGAAATTTTGCGGCCGATACCGCCGCTGGCCTGGGTGCCGGCGTCTCTTATTTTTTGGCCAACTAACGAGATGTCAATCGCATTTGTAACTTTTCTAGGAGCGTTTTTCACAATCGTAATAAATGTTCTTGGGGGTGCAAGGTCTATTGATATCAGTTACCTCCGGGCAGCCCAGTCAATGGGCGCCTCACAATTCGACTTGTTTTGGAAGATTGTCTTACCAGGCACTCTCCCGTCCATTTTTACTGGCGCTGCTGTGGGTATGGGTATCACGTGGGAGGTTGTGCTTGCCGCAGAAATGATTTCCGGGGGAGGTACCCAAGGTGGCGGAGGACTCGGTTTCTTCATATGGAACTCTTACATGGGCGGTTCTCTCGAACAAATCGTGGTAGGTATGATTTCGATAGGTATAGCCGGCTATTTATCATCAAGTGCAATAAGGAAGCTTGGTTACTTTATGATGCCGTGGCGTCGCCTTTTCTGAAGTAATTATAACTGGCCATAAATAGACTGCGAAAAAATAAAGTGCTGTGTTGGGAGGATGCAATGGCTGTGAAACAGACCTTAAAATCAAAATCCACTAAAAAGGTTGTGCCAAATGATGCATCGAGCGTGACGCTACGTAATGTATCAAAATCCTACGGAGAAGTCTGGCTTTCTGATGACGTGCTGAAAGATGTCACGATCGAATTTCCAGCCGGGGAACTTACAGTAATTGTTGGTCCTTCAGGTTGCGGAAAATCTACCCTTGTCAATATCATGGCTGGCTTTGAAACGCCAGATAGTGGGGAGGTGCTGATTGATAACAAGCCTATAACAGGGCCAGCTAAAGACCGTATGGTGGTTTTTCAGGAGACAGCGTTGATACCCTGGCAAACCACTTACGAAAACGTCGTGTTTGGCCCTAAAATGCGTGGCGACAAGTCTGGCCAGGCTTTGAAAGACGAGGCTGAGGCGCTTCTCGTAAAAGTTGGCTTAGGAGAATTTATTCACAAATATCCAATTCAGTTGTCGGGTGGCATGCAACGAAGAGCGGAACTTGCTCGGGCCTTGATAAATGAACCAACGGTCATGATCATGGACGAACCCTTTCGGGGCCTAGACGCAATGTCTAGGAGTTTAATGCAAGAGTTTTTTCTCGATTTGTTCGAGGAAAACAAAAAAACTAACATCTTTGTAACATCAGAAATCGACGAAGCTATTTTTCTGGCCGATAATTTAGTCGTTCTCTCGAATAAGCCAACAACAGTGCAAACAGTTATGAATATTAAGTTACCAAGACCCCGAGACTATAAGATGCTAACGACCGAACAAGCGTTTAAATATAAAAAAAAGGCTATGGAGCTATTGCATGACGAAGCTATGAAAAGCTTCGCAGTACTAAAATAACCTATATTGCAGACCTGTTTGTTGATTGGCGGTCTTCGATGAAAAATGGAGTGGTTTTGGACCCTTTGGAAATCCTGAAATTGCTGAGTAGCAAGCCAATAGTGGTGGGTCTCGCTATTACAGGAGCTGTCTTTACTATATTGCCAAACCTTTTTTCTAGGAAGCCAACTGTTGAAAATCTCACGATAGATGATGACAGCGAAAATAGGGATGGAACGAGATCTACTCGGGGAAAATTAGCCAATAAAATAGGCTATTGGTTTATGGGTCTGAGCGTTTTCTTGTTTATCGTTGCGGGATTTATCGTCGATCTGTGATCAAAGCTGACGGCACTATTTCTCTGCAGGTATTGTGATGACAATCAAAGCCCGTTTGCTCAACAAATCTTATGGCTCAACAAATGCAGTAGTTGACCTTTCGCTCACAGCCTCACATGCTGGCGTTCTTGGGCTTTTGGGGGCAAACGGCGCAGGCAAGTCAACTTTGATTAAGATGCTTACAGGTTCCCTGACTCCTAACTCTGGTGATGCGGAAATCAATGGCTTTTCAATTGTTAAGGAAAGAGTTTCTGCTCAAGCGCAGATCGGCTACCTTCCAGAAGCAGTTAACGGTTTTGAGGGTCTTTATGTGTTAGAATTTTTGCGTTTTGTGGCTAACGCAAAGGGATTCTTTAAAGATGCTGCTGATTTTGAAATTAACCGGATTATCGAAGTCCTTACGCTTGAGGAAGTGCTGACATCACAGTTAGGAAGATTGTCAAAAGGTTGGAGACAACGTGCTTGGTTGGCACAAGCAGTGTTGGGTGACCCACCCGTTCTATTTTTAGATGAACCAACTGATGGCCTTGACCCAATCCAGAAATCTGCAATCAGGGCCATCTTGAAGCGTATGGGGCGAAGTAAAACAATAGTGATGTCTACCCATATCCTCGAGGAAGCAGAGTTGCTGTGCCAGGACTTGGCAATTATGCGTCATGGACAGATTGCTGATGCTGGACCTATTAAAAATTTTTTGAGTGAGAATGGTCGATTAGAACCAAAAGTCAAAATGCTTATCGGTGATTATAAAAGTGAGATCTCTGGAGATGCTTGAGTCATCTAAATTCATTAGGGATTTCTCAAAACCCGCTACGATGATTTGGATAACTTTGCTGCATGAATTGAGACAACAGGTTCACTCCTCTGCGATGCCTATATTTGCTGTTGGGTTTCTCGTGTTTCTTAATGGTAGTGTCTTTTTCATAGGCAATTTTCTCAACTCAAACCTAGCTACTCTTGATTTGCAGTGGCAATTTCTGATGTTGATAAGCGTTTTGCTCGTGCCAGCCTTGGCCATGCGCGCGTTCGAAAGCCACGAGAAGCCTGGAAGTATAAATCTCTTGCTGTCATTACCTATACCCGGGTCAATTTTTATATTCAGCAAGTGGTTATCTGGCACCCTGCTTTTGCTGGGAATGTTGATACTTACTTTTCCTATGGTTATGACAATTGCTTTTTTGGGTCAGCCAGACTGGGGAATTATTTTTTCCGGTTATCTTGGAGCAGCCTTACTACTTGCTTCACTTTATGCAGTCGCGGTGCTTGCAGCGGCGATATCAAGGGAAAAGGTTTCATCTTTTCTCCTTGGTATCGCACTTGTATTAAGCTTGCTGGTTTTTGACATAGAAAAATCACTTTTGATTTTACTGCCAGATCAAATAGCTGAGTTCTTGAGGTTTACTTATGCATTGAGTCCAAAACACTGGTTTCAAGAAGTTGCGTCAGGAGAGATAACCCTTGCAGCTTTGATTTACTTTACAACGTTGTGTTTAGTTTCGCTTTGGATTTCTACACGTCAGTTTGAAGCCCTACGCCAACCAACGGCGAGTAGGTTAAAAGAAGTAATAGGCAGTCTAGCTGTGTTTATAATTTTTGTAGGATTTATTTCAGGACTTGTCGTAGTTGTCTCAAAGCTAGATGTTGGGGTGGATGTTACCGAACAGCGTGAATTTACTTTAAGCGCAAAAACAATAGATATTGCTCGCAGTGTTCCAGAGACGACCAATATTCAGTTGTTTTTTAACAAAAGTTTAGCTCAGGTGCCGCCAACAATTAGGGATCACCGCAAACGGGTAGAGAAGCTGTTAAAACGGATAGAGAAAAAAAGCCAAGGTAAAGTAAAGGTTAAATTTATCGCTTTAAGTGAAGACACCGAATTAGCCGAAATGGCGGAGCTGGCTGGTGTCTCAGCTATCCCAATGAGTTCGGGAGATACTCTATATTTTGGCGCGGTTTTTAAAGCAGATGGCAGACATCTTGTGATAAACTACTTTGATCACAAGCGCGCAGCACTGTTGGAATATGATATAGCCGTCAAACTAAGCAATTTTTCTCGCCAACAGACGCATCGCGTTGGAGTTTTGGCATCGTTTCTCAAACCAAGAAATGCCTATGAGCCACACCCTTCATTTTCAATTTTGGAAGAGTTAAAGAGCCAATACGATATTACGATAGTCCCTTACTTTGCTGACAGTCTGCCCGAAGATATTGATATATTAATTGTCATAGATGCGCCTGTGCTCCGGCGCGGCATGCTTGAAGCAATCGATGCACACATTAGTAGTGGCTTAGGAGCATTATTCTTGGTTGACCCATATCAACGTATGAATGAGGCTAATGCTTCGTTGGTGATTAATGCATCAAAAGAAGGTGAAATCAACACACTAATAGATTTATTGAATGCTTATGGACTTGCGTTTTCGCCCGACAAAATTGTGGGAGATGATTTAAACTCCTCACTTGTTCAGTCAGATGTAGGTGCTGCTTATCCATTTCCTTATTGATTGCAAATTGGGCCAAATAATATTTCCAAAGAGCATCCAGTATCAATTGCGCTGAACCGGCTACTTTTCGCAGAAGCAGGGCATTTTGAAATTGATGAAAGCAACAAATCTGTCCATCCGGTAGTATCCACAAGCACTCAGACTGCAGAGCTTTACAAGCGCGAAATTAAATTAAATGAAGCCAATGTTCTTGCGGCTAATTTCTCACCGGAAACAAATCCTCCCCGAAATCTGGTTGTTTATATGGATGGTGAAGTCAAACCAGCTCTCGTTGAGAGTTCTAAAATGCCAACTAACACAAAAGCCTCTTTTTTTGCGGTGGGAGATGCTGATTGGATTTACAATGGGTATAGTATGACTGAAGCGCAAGTCGGTGGAACGACGATGCCCAGACCCATAAATGACAATTTCTCACTATTCTTGAACATGGTTGAGTACCTTACCGGAGATGACCGTTTGTTGGCTATTCGTTCAAACGGAAACCCTATTAGACCCTTTAAAAAAGTAGAGGATATGCTCTCTGAAACGCGTCAAATTTATCGCGAACGTGAAGCTGAGTATCTCTCCCAGATTTCAAAAGCTGAGACAAGTATTGCAGAGGTTTTGCAAATGACAGGTGCTGCCAATCGTGAACAGTTACCCAACGATTTACGACAACAGGTTATGCAATTGCAAGCGCTTGCTTATCCAATTAAGCGTAATTTGCGTGCCCTGCGTCAAGAAATGCGTGAGAGGGTTGATACCCTATTTCGAAATATCATAATTTTTAACATAGCTTTTGGTCCATTAGTGGTGGTTGGAGTCTCCGCACTTTTGAGGAAAATGCGCCGTAAACAGGAAAGGCAGTCTAAAATCTTTGCTTAGTTATGACCCCATTCGAATTGTCGCACGAAAAAGCGCTTTGCATAAAAGGCACCTAAATCTTGGTGCAGTGATGGTCAATTGGAACGGCTTAATGCTGCCCTTGAGTTACAGTCATTCCCTTCAAATGCAACACCTTGCGATAAGAACTGAATGTGGACTAACTGATATGTCTGGCATAAGAAAAATTCTCGTGAAAGGAAAGCAGGCTCAGTGGTTTCTCGATAGCTGTGTCACCAGAAACTGTTATGCCCAAGAGCCAGGAACCGCTGTGTATACAGGAATTCTAGATGCAGATGGGAATATTCTCGATGATGCCATACTGTTTCGACTTAACTCTAGCCACGCTTGGCGCGACGCTGTGGTTAACGTTTCTGAGAATGCCTGGTTAATTTGTTTTGGCGCTGGACGTGGCTTTGCTATGTTACTGAGTGAGGCAAGTAAATTTGATGTCGAGGTTATTGAATGCCAGCATCTTCATTGTCTGATGATTCAAGGTCCAAAAGCGGTAAGCTCCTTTGCCTCAGTGTTACCCAACAAAAATTCACGTGACAAAATGGCCAAGATGAAGCGCTTTGAAGTGAGAAACTTCGATCTCGCTGGTCATCAAGTTCTTGTCGCGCGGGTAAGCTATTCTGGGGAGGACGGATTTGAAATCTTTTGTGATTATAATGTCGTTACAGATATATGGGATTTGATTCTAGGCCGTGGTGTGCCTGCGGTATGTCCAGTTGCGTTTGGCGCTTTGGATATCATGAGAATAGAAGCAGGACTTTTGATTTTTGGACAAGATATGACAGGTTTTCAGACCCCAAGGGAAGTTGGGCTGGATTTTGTTGTCGACTATAATAAGACAGAATTTTTAGGAAAGGATGGCTTGTTGTTGCGTAACTGCAAACTCCAAAAATGCCTTGTTGGATTTCAATCTAGTCAACAATTATCAATAGCAAACAGAGATCCTCTTCGTAATGGAGGTGAGAAGATTGGGCAAATTACCAGTTGTGGTTATTCACAATGGTTAAAAAAGACTATTGGCTTTGCGCATGTGACACCTAAAAGTGCGTCACCTGGAACCACTGCATATGTCAATTCTGCTGAGGGAATCGCTGAGGTTACTATAACCAACAGAAGATTTTACCAAAATTTGATTTCCAGTTAGACCTTCAGTTCGCAAGACGTCATAGTTTACGTTCAAAATTTTATATAATTTGGGCTGAGCTTCAGTACGTTAGCGCAGTCAATAAAGAAATTACAGGATACTTTTCCTCCCTTTATGCACACTTTTTTAGCAGAGGAAGCCAATTGCAGTCAGAACCCCATCAGAGAAATGCGACAGACTTTCAGCCATCGCGCTCTCCTTTTCTATGCGAACAGACAAATAATTGTCCTGAGAGTTTGTTGAGGCTAGTAGATAAGTTGCCGCCTTTAAGGGTAGCGTTTGTTCGAGCAATCGGGAAACACGTGATGGAAACAGCGCGTGAAGCACTGGACCGAGGTCTAGTTGTTCCCATCATGGTTGGTGAAGTTGAAGCAATTATTTCAGATGCGAAGGCGCTCGGCTGGAATCTTGATGGGGTTCGTCTTGTAAACGCGGTAGGTGAGAGTGAGGCGATTGATACATCTATTTCACTGGTCAATAGTGGAGAAGCATCGGGATTGATAAAGGGACAAATCCACTCCGATATTTTTATGGGAGGTATTGTTCGTCGTGATGCTAACATACGCACCAACAGCCGGATGATACACATTTTTGCGATGCTGCCGCCCGACGGTGGTCAGGCATTGCTTATTACCGATGCTGCGGTAAATGTTTCCCCGAGCGTCGAGACGCGAGTTGATGCCGCTTTGCAGACGGCGAGAATGGCACGCAAACTCGGTGTTGCAAGGCCAAGGATCGCGATCCTATCTGCAACGGAGGCTCTGTCAAAGGCCATACCGTCAAGTACAGAAGCAGAGCGGATAGCTCAACTAGCGCGAAAAGTCGACAAAAGAGCAGATTATGCTGGCCCCCTATCACTTGATCTTGCTCTATCCCCGAAGTCTGTGATCTCTAAAGGGATTGCTGAGGATAGTTTGCTGGGGATCGTTGCAGGAAAAGCAGACGCGGTGGTGGTGCCTGACCTTGTTTCGGGAAATGTATTGTTCAAGTCACTAGTATACTTTGCTAACGCTTTAGCCGCTGGCATTGTCGTTGGTGGTAAAGTTCCAATTGTATTAACCAGTCGCTCTGATCCTCCCCAAGCTAGAATAGCATCAATTGCTCTTGCGGCTTTGATTAATGCGTAACTTTGAGAGATTAAAACTAATATCTAAGTCATTTCCAAATTTTTCGAAGTTAGCATCTCAATAAACGCTTGGGACACATTGCTAAACTTCCTATTTCTATGGGTAATTAGCCTAAATTTCCTCACTGGAAGTTCAACTGGAATTAATTTTAAGAGGCCACTTTTCACCGACGAACTAACAACGTATTCAGATAGGAGTGTGATACCAGCACCAGACTCTACCGCTTGCCTCACCGCCTCATTGCTGGGTAACTCTAGGGCTATATTAACTTCATCCCATTCGATTTGGCGTGAGTTCATAAAATATTCTAATAAGCGTCGTGTTCCAGATCCTACCTCGCGCACGACCCACGGAAGATTTTTTATGTCTGTATCGTTATAGTTTTGATTTAAAGCAGTGAACAATTTCTCAGCGGCTACAAGAACTGGTTGGTCATCATCAACGTCAGTAACTAAAAGTTGCTCAGAAGTTATCTCCCCTTCTACGAATCCAATTTCTGCGCTCCCATTCAAAATGGAGTTCTCCACTCCAGCTGTATTGGACATAGTTATGTTGAGTTTAGCGTCAGGATGAATAGTCTGAAATTTTGCGAGCACAGGTGGTAGCCAATAATTAGCAATTGTTTGACTGGCTGACATTTGGAGGTTGCCAACTGCTTTACCACCGATTTCAATAAGACTTTTCTTCGCAATTTCTGAACTCTCAAAAAAATGCCTCGCTGCAGGTAGAAACTGCTTTCCCTCTTCAGATAACACAATAGACCTGCCCACTCTTTTGAAGAGTTTTATTTGATACAACTCTTCTAATGCAGAAATTGAACTTGATGCCGCAGATTGAGTTACACCAATGTGCTTTGCAGCCTGAGTTAAATTACCAATTTCAGCTGTGGCAAGAAATATTTTGATCTGAGTTAATGTCATAACAACCCATAAGCATATTCGAACGTATTTATGAAAATTACCAGTTTGACTAATGAATACTAAGGGGGCATTTTACCGCATGTCTTTGATCTCTCACGTACAGTTCAACCCTAGGTAAGTATGATGTCCTCTGAGCCGCAAATTGAATACAGCCCAAAAGTCAATGACGAGATCAAGAAGACAACATGCTATATGTGCGCGTGTAGATGTGGAATCAACGTACACATCCGTGATGATAAAATTCGGTATATTGAAGGAAATCGGGACCATCCAATAAATAAGGGGGTTTTGTGCGCTAAAGGGTCCGCTGGCATTATGCAGCACTATTCGCCGGCACGCCTCAAATCACCAATGCGAAGAGTTGGTCCGCGTGGGTCTGGACAATTTGAACCAGTGAGTTGGGAAGAGGCGTTATCCACTGCAACCGGTTGGTTAGAGCCGGTCAGAAACACGGACCCAAAAAAACTAGCTTTTTTTACTGGTCGGGATCAATCACAAGCGCTGACTAGCTGGTGGGCGCAGCAGTTTGGAACTCCAAATTTTGCGGCGCATGGTGGCTTTTGCTCTGTCAATATGGCGGCCGGTGGAATTTATACTGTTGGTGGAGCTTTTTGGGAGTTTGGCGCCCCTGATTGGGACCTCACGGAAATGTTTGTTTTATTTGGTGTAGCAGAGGATCACGACTCTAACCCAATCAAAATCGGACTTGGCAAAGTCAAGAGTCGGGGAAAAAAAGTTGTTTCAGTCAACCCAGTCCAAACTGGCTATGCGGCGATCTCTGATGATTGGTATGGGATCACACCGGGAACTGACGGTTTGTTGATAATTGCGCTAATCCGAGAATTGATGCTTTCTGGTAATATCGATGTGGATTATCTCCGTAGGTATACGAATTCTCCATGGTTAGTCATCCGAAACCCTGGTGCTGCGAATGATGGGCTATTTTTGCGCGACGCTGCGGGTGAACCACAGGTTCTCGATCGCTTAACAGGGCAAGCCGTCTCGCATAAATCAAAGAATGTCAGCTCTGCAATGCATGGCCAAATATCTTTGGACGGTGGAGGCATCGCTACTCCTGCATTTACGATTCTAACTGAAACTTACATGGACGATGCATATGCGCCTGAGGCAGTAGCTAACACTACTGGAATCGCAGCAGATAGAATTCGTCAATTTGCAGCAGATCTTGCCGAGGCTGCCTTTGCCAAAGAAATTGTAATTAAACAGCCTTGGACGGACTGGAAGGGAGAGCGGCATGAAACGATGATAGGCCGTCCAGTTGCCATGCATTCTATGAGAGGAATATCAGCTCATTCCAATGGCTTCCAGACATGTAGAGCTCTCCATGTTTTACAATTGATGTTGGGATCTGTGGAGGTCCCCGGAGGATGGCGGTTTAAACCCCCTTATCCAAAGCCGCCGGAAGCACATCCAAAGCCTGCAGGTAGACCAGATCAGGTCGGCGCGGGCAAGCCATTACCTGGGGCCCCTTTAGGTTACGTTCTGGGACCAGAAGACCTTCTGCTTGGTGATGACGGAAGCCCACAAAGAATTGATAAAGCATATAGCTGGGATGCACCTATGTCAGCTCATGGTTTGATGCATATGGTTATCTCGAATGCCGTTGCAGGTGATCCCTATCCTATTGATGTGCTGTTTATGTATATGGCCAATATGGCTTGGAACTCATCAATGAACACCCGCGGTGTGATGGAAATGCTTACCGAAACTGATCCTGAGACTGGTGAATACAAAATCCCAAAAATTATCTATTCAGATGCCTATTCGTCGGAAATGGTCGCCTATGCGGATCTCATATTGCCAGATACCACTTATTTAGAACGCCATGACGCAATTTCTTTATTAGACAGACCAATCTGCGAGGCAGATGCGGTTTGTGACGCCATTAGGTGGCCAGTTTTTGAACCAGACCGTGATGTGAGAGGCTTTCAATCGGTATTGCTAGATTTGGGGGCGAGGCTCGGTCTTCCCGGCATGGTTGACGGAGAAGGAGGAGCCAGATACTCAGATTATGGAGATTATATTGTCAATCACCAGCGAAAGCCAGGTATCGGGCCACTAGCAGGATTTAGGGGTAATGGGGCGCAATCAGGACGCGGTAAACCTAACCCGGGACAACTTGATGCATACATAGCCAACGGTGCATTTTGGCATAAATCTATACCGCATGAAGCGCGATATTATAAAATGGCCAACATGTCGTATCAGAAGTTTGCAGTAGATATGGGTATTTATGATAGCCCCCAACCCTATGCTTTTCAGATTTACAGCGAACCTCTGCAGAAATTTCACCTTGCAGCTGAAGGTCATGGAAATATTCAGCCACCTGAGCATCTGCGCGATAGAGTTAAAAGTTGTTTTACTCCTTTACCTACTTGGTATACGCCATTTGAAGGGGCTTCTGTTGATGAGGAAGAATTTCCATTACATGCTCTGACCCAACGCCCTATGGCAATGTATCATTCATGGGGTTCGCAAAACCCTTGGCTTAGACAAATCCATGGGCACAATCCCATGTTTGTTCCTCAAAAATTGGCAAAAGAACATAACCTGTCTGATGGGGACTGGATTTGGGTAACGTCGCACCACGGTAAAATTCGTGTACCAGTGGCTATAATGGCTGGTCTCAATGAAAAAACCATTTGGACTTGGAATGCTATTGGTAAGAGAAAAGGTGCCTGGCAGCTGGAAGACGATGCTCCTGAGGCTAAAAAAGGTTTCTTGTTAAATCACTTAATTCACGAACTGTTACCCGCAAAGGGTGACGGCCAGAGATGGGCAAATTCTGACCCAATAACTGGTCAAGCAGCGTGGTTTGATCTGAAAGTAAACATAAGAAAAGCTGACGCAAATGAACCAGCTCAAGCGTCTCCGCAATTCCCAGCCTTGCCAAGAATGAACGGTGTGGTGCCAACCCCGAGTAAAACTTTGAGGTACGGGCTTCAATGGAGTGGAAACAAAACTAAAGACAAAAGTGAGCCTAAGATATGACAAGCCTTCCAGAGCCTTCTGCTATAAAACTTGGATTAGTTATAGACTTGGACTTGTGTGTTGGGTGCCAGGCCTGTGTTGTTAATTGCAAAGAATGGAATACTTCTGGCTACGGCGCGCCGCTTAGTGATGACAACGCGTATGGGGCGAATCCAAATGGAGCATGGCTGAATAGAGTTCACGCCTTTGAAGCAGGTGACGCAGAAGACGCCAAAACTGTTCATTTCCCAAAATCTTGTTTGCATTGCGAAGATGCCCCCTGTGTAACTGCGTGTCCAACTGGAGCATCGTTTAAGCGCGCGGAAGATGGAATAGTTTTGGTAAATGAGGATTGGTGTATTGGATGTGGCCTTTGTGCTTGGTCGTGTCCATATGGAGCAAGAGAGATGGACCCAGTCGAAGGTGTTATGAAGAAATGCACGCTCTGTGTTGATAGAATTTATAACGATAATTTGCCTAAAGAGGATCAGATTCCTGCCTGTGTTAGGACCTGTCCTACTAATGCTCGGCATTTTGGTGACTTGGGTGACCCTAACTCTGATGTTAGCAAACTTGTATCTGCCAGGGACGGTTTCGACCTTTTGCCTGAGCAAAAAACAAAGCCCGTTAACAAATATCTTCCTCCCCGGCCACGCCGGCAAAAAGATGAAACACCTATGTCCCTGGTTGCCATGGCCGAAGCTCAAAATCCAAAGGGTTTTTGGAAATGGATGGATGCAACTTTAGATAGACTTGGATAGAGTATGCATCCTGCATGGTCGATTATTTTTTTCACCTCCGCTTCTGGTTTGGGTTTGGGTCTAGCCGCATGGGTTGTCTTAGGCCTAATTGACCTAGGAAACGTCATTAATTTTTTCATTGTTTCAGTTTTTACTTTTGGCCTTATTGGAACAGGCCTATTGAGCTCGACGCTGCATTTGGGACATCCAGAGCGAGCATGGAGGGCCCTAAGTCAGTGGCGCTCAAGTTGGTTGTCACGTGAAGGGGTGCTTGCTGTTTTGGTTTTAAGCTTGCTAGCCGCGTGGTTTGGATGGAACTATTTGATAGGCAGTGTTCCTTTTTTGTTAGGTTTGCCGCTAGTGTTTTTGATAGCTGTGACTGTTTATGCCACTTCTATGATTTACGCCTCCTTAAAAACGGTTGCCTGTTGGCATCATCCCTTAACCCCTACTTGCTATTTGCTGTTCAGCGTATCTGGAGGCCTTCTGGCCAGCATGTGGTTATTAGCAGTAGCTGGCCAAAGTTTTAACTCTGAAATATACCACCTCACTTATTGTCTATTAATTTTAACTTGGGTAGCTAAAGTTCTTTGGTGGAAAAACCTAGATAAAAAGTCGTCTGAGAGTACGCTGGAGTCCGCAACGGGGCTTGGAAGTTTTGGAAAAGTGAGACCTTTGATGCCCCCTCATACTTCAGAAAATTATCTACAGACAGAAATGGGGTTTGTTGTAGCTCGCCGTCATGCACTTAAATTGCGTGTAATGTCGATATTGGCAGGAGGCTTGATTCCCCTTCTTGTTT
Source organism: uncultured SAR116 cluster alpha proteobacterium (assembly GCA_902578815.1). GTDB lineage: Bacteria > Pseudomonadota > Alphaproteobacteria > Puniceispirillales > Puniceispirillaceae > MED-G116. The sequence continues at coordinate 28,714 of CACHEI010000003.1, forward strand.
TTATTTCGTTTCCGTCATCGTCTGTGCTTCTTGGATTAGCATTAGTTTTACATTTTGTTGGAGTTTTCATTGAGCGTTGGTTGTTTTTTGCAGAGGCAAAACACGTGGTTTCCCTGTATTATGGAGAAGCACAATGAGGCAACGTTGGCGTTAAAAATGAAAAACCGGCCATGAGGAACCGGTTTCGAATTTATGGGTTGTCCCTAAACCTAAATTAGTAAAGGTGCGATTACTAAGCTAACGATTGCCATCACATTAATTAGGATGTTCATTGATGGCCCTGAGGTATCTTTTAAAGGATCACCAACCGTGTCACCAACCACTGCTGCCTTGTGAACATCTGAACCTTTGCCACCTAGATTTCCTTTTTCGACATATTTCTTAGCGTTGTCCCATGCGCCACCAGCATTGGCCATCATCAAGGCCATCATGACGCAGCAGATCAACGCGCCAGCAAGCATGCCGCCAAGCGCCTTCGGACCCAGGGTAAATCCAATAATCACCGGTGCCAGTACTGCCATGGAGCCTGGCATCACCATTTTGCGCAAAGCAGCGCGTGTAGCAATATCGACACAACGCGCCGTGTCTGGCTTGCCTGTACCTTCTAGAAGGCCGGGTATCTCACGGAACTGTCGACGCACCTCGACGATCATATCAAAAGCAGCATCACCAACAGCAGTCATTGTCATCGCGCTTACCAAAAATGGGAAAATACCACCGATGAACATGCCACACAGAACCATTGGATTATTAATAGCAAGGACAAAGGTGGGATCACCATTGCTGACTTTAGCGATATATGCGCTAATAAGTGCAAGCGCCGCGAGGGCAGCAGCCGAAATGGCGAAACCTTTACCGATGGCTGCGGTTGAGTTACCGACTTCATCGAGTGAATCCGTGATCTCGCGCGTCTTAGCTCCCATCTCAGCCATTTCGGCAATGCCACCAGCATTGTCTGCTACAGGGCCATAGGCGTCTATAGCCATGGTGATGCCAACTGTTGAAAGCATGCCAACAGCGGCAAGCCCAACACCATAAAGGCCAGCCGCAGCATTTGCGCAGAAGATGATTGCAGCGATTGTCAGAACCGGAATAGCTACAGACTGCATGCCGGTTGCGAGGCCAGAAATCATCACTGTTGCTGGACCGGTCTCACCATCATTAGCGATTTTACGAACCGGGGCGCCCCCAGTGTAATATTCAGTCACCAGCCCAACAATGATACCACCAATGGCACCCACAAGAACGGCGAACCAGACACCAGCTGTTGCCCCCATCGCCTGGATTACTGCATAGGCTGCTGCTATAAAGATAACTGCTGAGCCAATGGTGCCAAACCTCAACGCAACGTCAGCACTTTTGTGGGAGAACATCTTCACGGCAAGAATACCGATTAGCGAGCAGACAATGCCAGTGGATGCCAGGGCCAGCGGCATAAATTGTAAAGCACTCTGATCACCACCAAGGCGGTTTACGGTTTCCATCGACATAGAAGCAGCGAGGGCAATCGACGCAATCATCGAGCCACAATATGATTCGAAAATATCTGAACCCATGCCAGCAACGTCCCCCACGTTATCACCCACATTGTCGGCAATCACGGCGGGATTGCGGGGGTCATCCTCTGGAATGCCAGCTTCAACCTTTCCAACAAGATCAGCTCCGACGTCAGCAGATTTGGTAAAGATGCCACCACCAACACGGCTGAAAAGAGCAACGGATGAGCCACCCATTGCAAAGCCCTCAATGGCCTCAACACCATGAGCAGTGCCGCCCATGAAGTGATAAAGGATTCCGATGCCGAGCAAGCCCATTGATGCAACTGTGAGGCCCATAATCGAACCGCCAAAGAAAGCCACATTCAACGCAGCAGCTGCACCTTCCGTATTAGCCGCAACGGCTGTTCTGACATTAGCTTTTGTTGCTGAATACATGCCGATGTAGCCTGCAACACCCGAGCAAAAAGCACCAAGCGTGAAGGAAATGGCTGTGTCAGCACCAAGACCCCAATAAAGGGCAGCGATACAGATCAGACAAAAGATGGCCAAGCGCTTATACTCGCTGGCCATGAAGACCATCGCGCCAAGATGAATCTCGTCCGAGATTTCTTTGACCCTGCCCTCCCCGGCTGGGGTTTGTAATATTCTCGCATAGACCATTAGGGCCGCTACCAGGCCTAATATGCCAAGGCTGATCGGCAGAACTGCGGAAGTGAGCATGAAATTTTCCTCTTGATTGTAGTGGAGAATTGATTTGTTTGCGTGGTCATTTCCCGAACAAAACGCGCAGGTTATAGAACGAATGCCTATGAGTGTAAAGCTGTGAGTGGCATAACGTTGCAACAGATGTAAAAAGGCAAAACTTTAAAACTGGTTGGTAGCTAATATGGTCCATAAAAGAAATTGGGTTCCAAGCCGCTTTGCCTATTTTGTTGTTTGGCGGTAGCGTTTAGGATGAGAGCGTGATGTAAGAGCTCAAACTTATATTGGAGGATTTTTGCAGCGGATTTCTGACACAAAAAGACGTGTTGTCAATTTACGCAACGCGATTTTTGAACCTTTTGAGGACGAAGTTGGAACAGGTTTGTTGCAACTGAACCCGAATGTGCCACGGGGTAAAGGCTTTTACATTTACCGAATGGAACCGGGTGCTTCTTCATCGCCCCACCAGCATGTTGGGGCGGAAGAGTTCTATATCATTGAAGGTGAACTAATTGACAGTGACGGTACCATTTATTCTGCTGGAGATGTCGTTTGGTTGGATGCAGGGACCGAACATTATTCAATTTCGCCCAGTGGTTGTACTATTGTGGTTTTTTCTGAAAAGGGAGAGTTGCCCACATCTCCCATCGATGGGCAATGATATTCCTTAATAACTGCTTCTGGGTTTTCTGATGCTCAAGTGAACTATATATGGCCCATAGAAATACATGTTATTTTCAAGAAAAAGAGTGTGTTAACATGATCAAATTTGGTGCCTCGCTGATGCTTTGTATCAATAATGTCTGGTAGAAGATCATAGCGGTTGTCAGGAAGACTATCTCCCGGCTTTCGGAGCAACTAAAGCTGGGAGCTTTTGGCTGTTCGGGTGCCCGGCCTGCTTACCGCCAATATGTTTAAGCCAGGGGCGGTAACTATCGATGTTGGAATTAACGAGATTATTGGTGACGTTGAAACTGACGATTTTGCCAACATTTCTAGTTGGACAACTCCTACACCGCATGGTGTCGGACTGGCCAAGGTAAAGATGTTGATGTGCAAAATCTTAATAGCATTGGAAAAGCAAATCAGTGCAGGGCGGACGAGTTGATTGGTTTATATCAGGAAAAACAGATGGATGCGTGACCAAAACTTTCTTCTGCCTGATTTCAAGCCTGAACCTTATTGGTGGGATCACGCACCGCCGACCCTGCTAAACAGTGATGAGGGTGAGATGCCCAATCGATGTGATGTTGTGGTGGTCGGATCGGGGTATGCCGGACTGCATGCCGCCATCGTTTTGGCACGCGCAGGGATAGATGTAGTCGTGATGGATGCCGAGGTGCTTGGCTATGGAGCCTCATCGCGCAATGGCGGCATGGTTTCGGGAGGCGTCAATGTTGGCAAACATATTGATCTCAAGCCAGCTCAAGAACAGGCGATGTTGGCGGAAGCGTCACTTTCTTATAGGTGGTTTGAGGATTTCATTCAGACTGAGCGGATAGATGCCGATTATCAACGGACTGGCCGGTTTGTTGGCGCTCATTGTTCGGACGCTTGGCAGCTATTGGTCAAGCGGATGGTGAAATTGAACGAGGTTGCCGATTCCTCTGCCTACATGGTGCCGGCAGCGCAGACCCGCGATGAAATAGGGTCAGATTACTACAAGGGTGGTATGGTTCTCGAACGGTCAGGAGCGGTTCATCCGGGTAAGCTCCATCTTGGCGTTTTGAATGTCGCGCGGAATGCAGGTGTTAAGCTGTTCGGCAATGTTCGAGCTGGTGCTATCGCAAGGAGCAAAGATGGTTTGCGGCTGGAAACAAGTCGCGGTCCTCTGATAGCAGAAAAGATCATCGTCGCAACAAATGGCTATACTGGTGAGTTGAGTAATTGGCACCAGCGGCGCCTTGTCCCGATTGCATCCTATCAGTTGGCGACAGAGGAACTTGGTAGCGAGTTGATTACACAATTGTTTCCGAAGCACCGGATGATCGCCGACACCAAGCGGTTGCTCTATTATTTTCGTCCGTCACCTGATCGAAAGCGTCTACTTTTTGGCGGCCGCGCCCGTTATCTGCGCCATGACCCGATTGCTGGGGTGCTGCTTCTGCGGCGCAAGCTGACGGCTGTTTTTCCACAACTGGCCGAGGTAAAGCTGTCACATGGATGGTGGGGATATGTTGCCTATCTGCGTGGTGGTGTACCCGATATGGGTGAGAGCCAGCCAGAGACGCTGCCAGGCGTGTATCATGCGCTGGGCTGCCATGGCAGTGGTGTGGTGATGATGAGCTGGCTTGGTTACCGGACAGGTTTGCTTGTCTCGGGTCAGACAAACAGCCAGAGCGCCTTTTCCGAAGGGGGGATGACTCCGTTCCCGCTCTACCTTAAAAAACCCTGGTTTTTGCCGGCGGTTGGTGCGTACTACCAGCTTCGTGATTGGGTGGATCGCCAACGGGACGGTGATTTCTCCAAATAAAGCCCGGCTGACATGCTGTCACACTGGGCTTGTGTTTGGCGGCCACCGGTTGCAGAGTTTCGGAGTAATAATCGAGGATTTAAGATGGACAAGTCAGCCCTGTCCTCCTGGGCAGATTCATGGGCGAGAGAACATCCTGACATCGAAAGCCTTCGTGGCTTTGTTTTTGATATCAATGGTGTCGTGCGCGGTAAAAGACTGCCAGTGGACCAGCTTGCGAAAATCTGCGGTGGCGGTATGCGGATCCCGCTCTCCTCGGCAAATGTTGATATCTGGGGGCGCGACATCGAGGGCAGCAAATGGGTGTTTGAGACTGGTGACTCTGACGGACGCTGTGAATGGACTGGCCGTGGCCCTCTGGTGATGCCATGGTCAGATCGTGGTGCGGCCATGGTGCCGCTGGTTCTGCAGAATGATGATCGGACGCCCTTTGACGGTGATGCGCGCAATGCGCTTGCTGCTGTCCTCAACCGGTTTGCAACGCTTGGGCTTCGACCGGTGCCGGCCTTTGAACTGGAATTCTATCTGGCTGATCCAAAGGCAGTTGATGCGGCGCTGAGCAACCCACTGACCGGAGCGTCGGTGATCCGCGAAGGGGTGCTTTCGCTTGATGATTTGGATGATTTCGATGCGATCCTAACCGATATCTATGATGCCTGCAAAGTCCAGTCAGTTGCAGCTGATGCTGCCATTAGCGAGAGTGGCATAGGTCAATTTGAGGTCAATCTGCGTCATGGTGAAGACGCCATGAAGGTCGCCGATGACGCAATGCTGTTCAAAACCATCGTGAAGTCGGTAGCACGCAAACATGGCCTTGCCGCGAGTTTCATGGCAAAACCTTTTGCCGATAGGCCAGGGAACGGTTTGCACATGCATTTCAGCATCCTCGATAGCAGTGGCGCAAACGTCTTTGACAATGGTGACACCGACGGTAGTGTGATGCTACATCACGCTGTGGCAGGGGTGCTGGCTGCGATGCCGGAATCGATGCTGTTTTTCGCGCCTCATCTCAATTCCTATCGGCGTTTGACGCCTGAACAGCATGCCCCGATGGTTGCCTGCTGGGGATATGAGAACAGAACCGCCGCGGTGCGCATTCCTGGTGGCCCGCCGTCACAGCGCCGCATTGAACATCGTGTTGCCGGCGCTGACACCAATGCTTATCTCGTGATGGCGGCAATACTTGGCGCGGTTCTGGCTGGTATCGAGGGCAATATGCGGCCACCCAAGCCGATCAAGAGCAGCGCTTATAGCACTGACCATGCGCATTTGCCGAGATTGCCACTTTCGTGGCAGGACTCGTTGGATGCCTTTATTTCAGGGAAGATGCTGAGTGAGTTCACTCCTAATATACTGCGTGATATGGTGATCAAAACAAAGCAGCAGGAGATGCAGCGGTTCACCGCAATTGTGACGCCATTTGAATATCAATCATATCTCGATCAGGTCTGATTGACCCTTTTGGATCTAACAGGAGCAGCACTGGAGCTAGATTGTGACAAAGCTGAATTCGCCGTCGCCCGAAGATATCCGCCTCTGGGATAACCGAAACCTGATGCACCCCTGGCATTCCATGGGAACCGAGGACGCTGATTTCATGATCGCCTCAGGTGCCGAGGGTATCTATGTCTATGATGATTCCGGGCGGCGCTACATCGATGGTCCCGGGGGAATGTGGAGTTCGCAGATTGGCTATGGCCGTCAGGAAATGGCGGATGCAATTGCCGCGCAGGTCCTCCGATTGCCCTTCAACACGCCCTGGACTTCAACTTCGGGACCAGCGGCGCAGCTTGCGGCAAAAATTGCTGCCGAGTCGCCGGGTGATCTGAACAATGTGTTTTTCACCACCGGGGGATCTACCGCCGTGGATACGGCGCTGCGTTTTGCACATTTCTACAATAATCTACGCGGCCGACCCGAAAAGAAGCACATCATTGCCCGGCAAAAGGGATATCACGGATCGACATTCATGTCTGCCAGTGTTTCAGGCAAAGAACGCGACAAGAGCTTCCTCGACACCGATACCAACAGCGTACATTTCGTCGGCAATGTGAATCCCTATATCCGGCCTGAGGGCATGAGTGTTGCAGCATGGTGCGAAGAAAAAACAGCCGAACTGGAGGCAAAGATTCTCGAGGTGGGCGCCGGGCATGTGGCCGCTTTTATTGCCGAGCCAATCCTTGCGTCCGGTGGTGTGATTGTGCCGCCAGAGGGGTATCACATGCGCTGCCTGGAAATCTGCCGCCAGCATGATGTTCTGTATATATCGGATGAGGTGGTAACAGCCTTCGGCCGCCTTGGTGAATTTTTTGCATCTGAGAGCGTTTTTGGCATTGTGCCCGATATCATTACCTCGGCAAAGGGCATTACCTCGGGCTATGTGCCGCTTGGCGCAGTGTTGATTTCAGACCGGTTGATGGCTGAACTGACCGCAGATGACCGTTCAGAAGTGCTGTTTTCAAATGGCTTTACCTATTCTGCACATCCCGTATCCTGCGCAGCGGCGTTGAAAAATATCGAGATCATGGAGCGGGAGGAAATCTTTGCCCATGTACGTGATATTACCCCCCATTTTCAGGCCCGTCTGCAGGAATTACGGTGTCACGATATCGTTGGTGATACCAGGGGAATGGGTTTGCTTGGCTGTGTTGAGGGTGCGGCCCCATCAGACAGCAGTGAGGCAAAAAGGCTGGCGGTGGACAAGGAGTTTGGCTATCGGCTTGACGCCAAATGTGAGGAAAAGGGCCTGTTGCTTCGGCCTCTAATCAATATGTGCGTGTTTTCTCCACCGCTGATAATTACCCTGGACGAGGTTGATATGATGTTTGATATAATCGATGGGGCGCTTGGAGAGGTGAATGCGGAAATGTGCTGAAAATCTGCACTAGCCACGCAAATATTGACTTCCGATACGAAGCATCGCCATAGTTGAGTGAAGTTATCGAGACGATACCTCCCTTCGGTGAATGCGAGGTGTCACCAACAAAAGGGGAGAGTTATCATGAAAACCACCGGAATTATCTCTGCTTTGACGGCTGCGACCATGCTCATGGGCGGTGTTGCAGTTGCTGCAGACAAGGATCTTGTTATTTTTGACTGGGCCGGATACGAGGACGAAAATTTCTATTTGAGCTACATTGAAAAACATGGAGACCAGCCAACCTATTCGTTCTTTAGTGATGAAGAAGAGGCGTTCAATAAGATCCGTGCTGGGTTCAAGGCAGATATGGCACATCCATGCTCGCAGTCGGTCATCAAATGGCGTGAGGCTGGGATGATTGAGCCTTTCGATACATCGAGGATTCCAAATTGGGGGGATATATCATTCGGTGATGCCGAGGGCTTCACTGTAGATGGAGATGTATATGTTGTTCCAGTGGATTGGGGTTCAACTGGTCTTGCTTATAGAACCGACTTAGTCAGTGCAGCAGACGCTGCTACACTTCAGTCTTTTGCTGATCCGAAATTCCAAGGGCGGATCTCCTTGCCTGACAACGTGGATGACGCTTATGCTTTGGGATATTTGGCAAATGGCATAACGGATTGGAACAAGGGCACAGATGCTGATTTTGAAGCAGCTTCTGACTTTCTACGTAAGGTGCATGCCAATGTCAGAACTTATTGGGCCGATGGGGCAGAGTTGAGCCAACTTATGGCGTCAGGCGAGGTATTGATTTCCTGGGCTTGGAGTGAAACTCCCGTGACAATGCAAGCTGAGGGTCATCCTGTCGAGATGAACCTAAAAACAAAGGAAGGCTCATCAACTTGGGTTTGTGGGTATGTTAACATGGTTGACGGTCCAGGGTCTGAAGACAAAATGTATGACTTCATAAACGCTTGGTTGGAACCACGTTCAGCAGAATACATCGTTACCGAGTGGGGGTATGGTCACTCAAACTTAAAAGCTATGCTGGCTCTAGGCCAGGATACACTGGACGAGGTTGGGTTTTCCAATTTCGAGACATATACTGATGGAACCCTGCAACAGGCTCCGCTCCCCTTTGAATTAAGGGAGAGGATGATCGCTGAATTTGAAAAAATCAAAGCAGGTTTTTAAGACTTAACATGCTTAATTTCAGCGTTTGGGTAATAAAATAGCCATTAGTTTTGAACTGATGGCTATTTTTGTGTCAAATTCTAGCCGTCAAATACAGTAATTGACTCGCAACCCCAGCCTACGCGTGCCGTGGTTCCAGTCAGCAAAACAGGCCTCCCAGAAGTGTTGCGCATGGAGACCATTACATTGATATCTGTGTTTTTTAGTTCAACCTCATAATAAGTCATGTCGCCGTAATATGAGGCACTAACGATCATTCCGCTGAAAACATTATCAGCCTTGTCAGTTTCTCCGTACAAAATCGTAAGCATTTCCGGTCGGATGCCGACGGTAATTTTGTCGCCCGGTTTGATCTTATTTGAGGCAGTCACGTTTATTTTTCCTAAAAACTCAACCTCCAATGAAAGTTTTGTTTTTGTGCTTGCAACGACTTTCGCCGGAATGAAATTCATAACCCCGATAAAAGAAGCCACTCGCTTTGTTTTTGGACGCTTATATAAGCCTTCAGGCGTATCGAGCTGGGCAATTTTGCCGTCAAACATGACTGCTATCCTGTCAGACATTGTTAGTGCTTCTTCTTGATCATGTGTAACGAGAACAAAAGTGATACCAACGGTGCGTTGCAGTTTTCGGAGTTCACTCTGCATTGTCTCGCGCAATTTTTTGTCAAGTGCAGACAAGGGCTCATCTAAAAGAAGCACCTTCGGCTTCATAATCAACGCTCTTGCCAGTGCTACGCGCTGTCGTTGTCCACCAGACAGGGCATGAGACTCCCTTGCCCCAAAGCCTTCAAGATCTACCAGTGCGAGCGCTTCTTCCACACGGCGATTGATCTCGTCGTTTGGCAATTTTTGTTTCTTTAGCCCATAGCCTACATTCTCAGCAACGTTTAGATGGGGAAAAATTGCATACGACTGAAAAACCATATTGGTTGGACGCTCGTTTGGTGGAACGTTGGTCATATCGGAACCGCCAATGTAGACACTACCGATGCTTGGGCTATCAAACCCCGATATCATCCTCAATAAAGTGGTCTTTCCACATCCTGATGGGCCAAGCAAAGAAAAAAATTCTCCCTCACGGATGTTTAGAGACACACCGTCAAGTGCGGTGACGTCGCCGAAATTTTTCTTCACACCTTCGATGGCGATTATTTGATCGTTAATTTTTTGCGGTGTTTTCATTGAAATATCCCATTATCAGATCGGGTATGGTTGCCAGTAAGGCGATTGGCTCGGCGTCGGAAATACTCAGCAGTCAGCAGTAGAAAAAATGAAAGGCTGACCATCAAAAACCCTAGAGCCATGATTGCTGGCAAGCGAGCTGGGAATCGCAGCTGACCCCAAATGTAAACTGGGAGTGTTACGTCCGTTCCGGTAAGAAAAAATGCGATGATGAATTCATCTAGAGAAATTGTAAATGATATCAGGAGGCTTGAGATGATACCCGGTGTTACCAAGGGCAAGATAACTCTAAAAAATGTACCAATCTTGCTTTCACCTAAGTCCATGGATGCTTCCTCTAAGCTGCGGTCCATATTATTGAAAGCTGACTGAAGGATGGCGATCGAGAAAGGTGTACAAATCAGAACATGACCTATTATTACGGTCCAAGCAGACAATGACAGACCAAGCTGGATCAGTACGACAATTAAAGCCACGCCGACAATAATTTCTGGCAGGACAAGCGGTACCATAATGAAGCCAACAATGCCGCGCTTGCCAGGGAACTCATAACGTGCTGCAGCACGCGCTGCAAAAATGCCTAATGTCGTACTGCCAATTGCCGTGACGACTGCAATCAGTAGCGAGTTGTAGAGCGCTTCATGCAGAGCCTTTGTGTCCCACAAAAGGCCAAACCAGTGGAAGGTAAAACCTGAGAGTGGCAAGGCGATAATGGCACTGTCATTGAACGCAAACAGCGGCAACAGAATGACCGGCGCATAGAGAAAAATGAGGTAGAGAACAGCGTAAGTCAGGAGGCTTTTGGGAGGTCTGCTGGACATTACGGTGAATCCTCTAGCCTTTGGCTCGTAGAAACCGTCTATTGAGCAAGACGAAAGTGATGGATATCGACGCAACAATAACCATAGCTGAAACAGCAAGGGCTGATCCTAGAGGGGCGTTATTAGCCTTTCCAAATTGTATTTGAATCATGTTGGCAATCATCAGACCGTCGGTGCCACCAAGTAACCTTGGTGTTACGTAATCACCGACAGTTGGAATAAATACAATTAATGTCGCCGCAACGACGCCAGGCATTGAGAGAGGTAACGTAACCCGCAGAAAACGTCTCAAAGGCCCGTCACCAAGATCTCGCGCAGCCTCTAGAAGGCTGGTGTCTATGCGGGATATAGAGACAAAAATTGGCAGTATAGCGAAAGGCGCCCATGCATGCGCCAAGGTTATTACAACTGCATTAGCGTTATATAAAATGAATGTGAGCGGCTCTTCAATAAATCCCATGCCAATTAGACTGCCGTTCAAAACCCCGTTATAACCCAAAATTACTTTCCAAAGGAAAACCCTTATGAGGTAACTGGTCCAGAAAGGAATGGTAATCAGCAGGAGCCACATCGCTTTTCGCTTGCCGCCATAGAACGCAATGTAGTAGGCAATGGGGTAGGCGAGCAGTACAGTAACTATGGTCACAATCACAGAGATGACAACTGAACGGATCATCAGAACTTGATACAGCTTCTCAGACGCCGCTTCCCGGTAGTTGGCCATGGTGAAAGTGCGGTCAAGGTCCAGATAATTTTGCGTCCACATACTGAGCAGAAACACCAGCAGCAGGGGGGCGGCTAGCATCAAAAGTGAATAGGCAAATGGTGGGCTGATCAATGCAAGTCCATGCCACCCGCCTGCCGACATCGATGGCATAAAGCGGGGTTTTCGCCAGCGCGTTGCAGGGCCTTTCCCAACTGGGCTTTCCTGTCGCATCTAGAGGCCTTTCAACGCCGTATTTCGCTCTGCCAGCGTTCCTACATCTGGTGAACGCTCCAGTGACAGAACCGGCATCAGATCACGCAAATGATCGTGGAAACTGCTGACACCATATTCCAAATCGGAGAGGATGATCCTGTCATAGCCGCTCGACAGTGGAGCCTCATCTGTCCAGCGGGTCAACTGCAGATCCTCGTCCGCGGTCAGCCCATCAATTCGACCAGACAGATATCTGGCCGCCCGCATGGTCCGGGTTTCCTCACGATGTCGATAGACAGCGCCGCGCTGCAGCGTGTGTTTCGTACCCACAGGCACTTCCTGATAGAAAATGATCGAGTCCGGGTAGAGGCCGATCACGGCATTTGGGAAAATGCCAAGATAGAGCCAGGAAGCATTCAACGGTTCTGGTAAATGGGTGAATTGGGATACCAGTGCACGATAGGCCTTCACGCTCCATAATTTGGAGGGCGAGTCATTGAATTTTCCGAGGCTGCGGGACGCGCCGTTGATATAAGGTTCGTCGATATAGGCTTTGCCGTATAGATCCTGCAAGCTCGGGTGGGCTTTGGCGACGTGGTAACCCTCATTGTCAACATCGCGCATCGACTTCCAGTTCACCTCGGCCTCGGCAAAGATGAAATCACCTGCGACACGTTCCATATTGGCAATGTTGTAGGGTGAGATCTCGCTATCAAAGCGCTGCAGCATCTCGGCGACACTGCCTTGTGGGCCGGGCTGAAAACGAATGAAAATGAACCCATTCCAAATTTCGAGTTCAACCGGTTTCAGTCCCCATTCCACAGGATCCAACTTCGGAAAGGTCGATGGCTGCGCTGCACTTCTCAGCGTGCCGTCGAGATTGTAGGTCCAGCCATGAAAAGGGCAGGTCAGCGCCGTTTTGCAGATGCCTCTCTCATTATCAACCACACGGCTGCCACGGTGGCGGCAAAGATTGTGAAAGGCACGAACCGAACCGGCTTTGTCACGCAGGATCAATGCCCGCTCATATCCCATGTCAAAAGTGACATAGGCGCCAGGGTCGGTAAGGTCGCTGATATGACAGGCAAGCTGCCAATGCGCACGAAAAATTAGATCCTGTTCCAACGCAAAGAGCTCGTCATTGCTGTAGGCCCAGCCAGGCAAGCCCTTCCTATCCCAATTGCCGGGAACCTTGTTCTGCGAAACTGATAGAGTCATCTCACCCACCATTCCAAAAGCCTGATGATTGCACATTCTTTTGTCATTGATATCAAGTAAAAATACAGAGTGTATTCGCGGTTAGCGTCGGCCCGTTGATACCCGATGCACGTTGGATTATGCCTGCGATTTCAGTTGTTGGGATTGGCATTGCGCCTAAGCCATGAAACCAGCAGATAGGCCACACCAACACTGACCAGAAAAATCGGCAGCCCAAGCCGCATGTTGATGTCCAGTAAAATTCCAGCAACCGCGGGCCCGATCAGATTGGAGATTTCGAAAAGAATTACAAAGCCTGCATTCGCCGCGATGATTTCACCGCCGGTGAACCGTTTTGACAGCATCGCAAGACCAATTGAGTACAGCCCATAGACAAGTCCTGCTCCCAGAAAGGCCAAAAGCAGCGCCAACAGGGCTGAGGTGAGAAAAAACGGGATCATGCTGCACAGCAAAAGGCCAATCGTGGCGATGATCATACCAATTTTTCGCAGGCCAAAACGATCAGCTAGAATAGCAATCGGATATTGCAGAACTACATTGCCAATCGCCATCGCAGGCACAATTGACAGAGTCATCATTGAGGCTGCTTCGGGTGTGCGTGCGACGACCACTGGAAGCAAGGTGATCAGCGCAAGGTCGACGCCGCCGGCAACAACACAGGCCATGGCAATGGTTGGTGCGCGGCGAATCAGCGATAGGGGCGAGCCACCACCAGTAAACGTAATTTCGGGTTCATGCTTTCGCAGTGCATAAATCGGCAGAGCGCCGACTAACGGCAAGATGGCCATGACGAAAAAAGGGGTGGCCGTCTCAAACCCAAACAGCCAGATAACCCCGGGGCCGGCCGCAAATCCGAGGCCAATTGCCGTTGCATAGAGTGCCATAACCCGGGTGCGCCCCTGATTGGAGGCTATGCGTGCGAGCCAGGCCTCCGTCAGTACCCAATGTAATCCCAAGCCAAGACCCCCAATGAAACGGATCCCAAGCCAGAGTGCCATTGACTCGGTAAAGCGCAGGGCCACCATCATTAATGCCGCCACAATGAGGCCAATATTGATCACCAGGATGTTGCCATATCGCGCCACAAGGTGGGGGGCAAAATAGGCACTGGACACAATGCCAAGCGCTGCCATACCACTGACAATACCAATTTTCTGGAACGAAATACTGAGTGTTTCCAGCCACAGCGAAATCAGGGGCAGATAGCCGCCAAAGGCTGCGCCAAGTGCGATTGATGACAGCGTAATCATAAACAAACCTGGTGCGGTGGTCAGCTTGTCAGAGGAGGTAAGGTGATCACGAAACATTCAAATATCCAGCAAGATGGCACCCTCACACTGCACCTGATTGCCCGATCGGTAAATCCAAAAACAGACTTTCCATTGATTTGCTTTTTGGTTTTTGCTCCCGCATTCTAGGATACTGTGTGTAGTTCAGTGACGGGAGGCTAATGTGACTGACAAACGCGGTGATCAGACGTTCCGGGCCAGTGGCAACAAGGAGTGGTGGCCTGAAATGACCTATGGCGGTGCGCTGAGTTTTGGGCGCCGTCGCTATAGCCGTGATCTTGCGGATGTTGATATCGTGATCAGCGGCATTCCCTATGACAATGCGGTGACCTATCGACCTGGCACACGACTTGGCCCTCGCGCCATTCGCGCAGGATCGGTTCAGTTGACCGAGCTCAAGCATTTTCCATCAGGGATCGAGCCGTGTGAGGAATTGTCAGTGATCGATTACGGTGATTGCATGATCAACCCGCATGACCCAACCAGTGTCTTTGACACGATCGAGGCGCATGCAGATCACATTCTGGCATCTGGTGCCAGAATGCTCAGCCTCGGCGGTGATCACTCAGTTACCTATCCGCTGCTCAAAGCGCATGCCAAGAAATATGGACCTGTCACATTGATCCAGCTTGATGCGCATTGTGACACTTGGGAGGATGATGGTGTCCGCTTCGATCATGGCACCATGTTTGCCAGGGCTGCCAATGAGGGCATCATTGACGTGTCAAAATCTACACAGGTTGGACTCCGTACTTATAACGATTCTGATTATGGATTCGAAATCCTAACTAGCCCCTGGGTGCATCGCAATGGAATCTGGGCGGCGCTCGAAATTGCTATTGAAAGGGCAGCTGACGCACCAGTCTATCTGTCCTTTGACATTGATGGTCTAGACCCAGCTTTTGCTCCGGGTACAGGAACGCCGGTTTCTGGTGGCCTCGCAAGTTGGCAGGGACTTGAATTTGTTCGCGGTCTTGAACCACTCAAATTGGTTGGAATGGATATTGTCGAGGTTTCGCCTGCCTATGACCATGCCGAGATCACGGCCATCGCAGCCGCCAGCGTTGCCTATGACTGGCTTGCCGTTCAGGCAAAACAGCGGGGGGCGACGCCAAAGCCTGTTGGACGGATCTGACCAGATCAGATTTTTAGCCGATCACGCAATTTGTAATAGGCCATGCCAAGAGCAAGCGCCGGTGTGCGCAGCGGCCCGCCGGGAAACGGCTTGTGGTTGAGACTGCTCATGACATCAAAACCTGTCTGATCGCCAATGACGGCATCCGCAAGCATCACCCCGGCCTGGCCTGTCAGGGCCACGCCATGGCCGGAAAAGCCCTGCACGAAATAAATGTCATCCTGGGTACGGCCGAATTGCGGAATGCGATTCACGGTAATACCAATTTTGCCTGACCAGACTGCATCTTTCTCAATATTTTTCAAAAGGGGAAATATATCTTCCATCCGGCGGCGCAGATCAGGCTCGATGTTACCAAAGTTGACGTTGGTGTAACTTGCACGGCCACCAAAAATCATCCGTCCGTTTGCATCAATCCGGTAATAGTTCAAAGCAGCATTGCAATCGGCAACGGCGGCGCCAGTCGGCAGCAATTGTTTGACCATATTGGGTGAAAGAGGCTTTGTCGCCAGCACTGATGACGTTACGTGTGCAAGACGCGATTTCATTCTCGGCAGGCCTATATTAGCCAGATAGGCGTTACCACACAGCAGCAGGATCTTTGCGCGCACTTGCTGCCCATCTTTCGTATGAAGATGTTTAAAGCCATTGGATGCGTTGGTTTCGAGCTTCTTGATTGGTGTGTTTTCATGTATCGCTGAGCCTTTTCTCTGCGCTGCAACGGCAAGGCCGTGAAGATATTTCAGGGGCTGCATATGCCCAGATTTGCTGTCAAACAGGCCGCCAACATAGGCGTCGGTGTCGACATGGTTGCCCAATGCAGCCTGGTCATCAAGGCGGGTGAAGCCATCATAGCCACGTGCCTCCCACTCACGCTGCATCTCGTTAAGATCTGCCATTTGGCGTTGATGATAGGCGGCATTGACATAGCCGAAGGTCAGATCACAATCAATTTTATATTTGGCCACCCTGTCCTTGACCAGATCAACGGCCGCCAGGCCGCTGTCCCAAGCAATCTTGGCATCTTGCTCAGATAGCTGGCGCTGTATGTGGTAAAAGTCATTCGGCCACCCCTGACAGACATGTCCGCCATTTCGTCCCGACCCACCGGTGCCGAGCTTGCCAGCTTCGAGTACCATAGCTGCAAATCCGTTCTCAGCTAGATGCAAGGCTGCCGAAATACCGGTCAGACCTCCACCGATAATAGCGATGTCAGTATCGACCGACTCCCGAAGGGGTGGATATTGCTTTCGCTCAGGAAATTCGATTTCATAAATGGAGCTCTCACCAGACATTCTGACCTCCTGAGTTACTTCGTTGTCAATGAAGTGCGCATTGATTGCGCCCAGTAACTATTGAGAGTAGTCTGGAATAAATGGGGGGATCAAGCCGAACGGGAGAACCGCGTTCCGCCTCGGCTGAATTCTCGAAACATCAGAACTGACATGAGCAAGGCAATGACACCAGATGATCTCTCGACCAAGGAGTGGCAGCTTCTCGATGCGGCCCATCATATGGCGCCGTTCACCGATTATGGAGAGCAGCGCAAGCATGGCGCGCGCATCATCACCCATGCGGAAGGTCATTACATCTATGACGTTGAGGGAACACGCATTCTTGATGGTATGGCTGGTCTGTGGTGTGTGAATGTTGGTTATGGAAGGCAGTCACTTGTTGATGCTGCAGCGGAACAGATGACAACGCTTCCCTATTACAATAATTTTTTCAAGACGAGTAACAAGCCGGTGGTGGCGCTGTCAAAACGGTTGGCCGATATCAGCCCTGAGGGACTTAATAATGTGTTCTATGCCAATTCAGGCTCTGAGGCGAATGATACCATTATCCGCATGGTCCGCCATTTCTGGGCGCTTGAGGGGCAGCCGGAACGACGTGTGATCATTGGCCGGGAATACGGTTATCATGGCAGCACGATCATGTCTGCCAGCATGGGTGGCATGTCAGGCATGCATGACCAGGCCGCAGATGAGGCGGATTTCGTGCATATTCGCCCACCTTATGGTTTTCTCCATCAAGGCAATCAGGACGATGCTGTTTTTGCCGCCAATGCGGCGTCCTGGCTCGAAGACAAAATCATCGAGATTGGTGCCGACAAGGTGGCTGCTTTCGTCGCTGAGCCGGTGCAGGGTGCGGGTGGTGTGATTGTACCGCCCGACGGTTATTTCGAACATATTCAGAACATCTGCAAACGATATGACATTGTGTTCATTGTCGACGAGGTGATCACCGGTTTTGGACGGACCGGCGAATGGTTTGCCAGTCAGCGGATGAATCTGTCGCCTGATATGATGACCATGGCGAAAGGTCTAACGTCAGGATATATGCCGATGTCGGGTGTCATGGTAGGGGACAGGGTTGCTGACAGATTTATCGCAGATGGAGGCGAGTTCTATCACGGTTTCACCTATTCAGGTCATCCGGTTGCAGCTGCGGTGGCCTTGGCCAATCTTGATATCATTGAGAATGAAGGATTAATCGAACGCGTACGGGAGGATACCGGCCCCTACCTTGGTGAGGCGCTTGCGCTACTTGCGGACCACCCTCTTGTTGGCGAGGTCCGTACGTATGGATTGCTTGCGGCCATTGAACTTGTTGAGAGCAAGGATGGCCCCGTACTCTTTGACAAAGTGGGTCATGTCGGTGGACTTTGCCGTGACCATGCACTTTCACATGGTCTGATGATGCGAGCCGTTCGCGACGGAATGATTCTGTCTCCACCATTGACCTATACGCGAGATGATATTGATGCCACCGTGGCGATTGCTAGGACAGCGCTTGATGCAACTGCAGGTGATCTTGGAGTCTCATAGCAAAGTGATTGCAAAAGGGGCTTGGTGGGCCTTCTTGGCCCGATGGGAGGCGTATGACTATCAAAATCAAAGAATGGTTACAGGAAAAATCGGTCACTGAGGTCGAATGTTTGGTGAGCGATATTTCTGGCATTCCAAGGGGTAAAATCCTGCCTGTACATAAGTATGTTTCGGCAATTGAAACGGGTGGCCTGCGTTTGCCGGAATATGTTTTCGGCCAGTCAGTGACAGGCGAATATTATAACAGTGTTGTTTTGAATGAAATTGGCGCTGATATAGTGTTGCGGCCTGACTTCGAAACTTGTCGTTTGGTGCCTTGGTATGAGGCGCCGACTGCACAGATCATTCATGACGCTGTCAATCATGACGGCAAGATTGTGCCATTCGCACCACGTGCTGTTTTAGCGCGTGTTCTGGCGTTGTTCGATGAGGTGGGCCTTGTGCCCGTGATTGCCCCGGAGCTGGAGTTTTTTCTTGTCGAGCAGAGCGCGGATGCCAACAACCCCCTTGTCACCCCAACCGGCAAATCGGGCCGGGCCGAAAAGGCGCGCCAAGCCTATGGCATCGATGCAGTAAATGAATTTGATCCACTTTTCGAGGAAATCTATGACCATTGTGATGTGCAGGGACTTGACATCGACACGCTGAGCCATGAGGCGGGGGCAGCGCAGATGGAGATCAATTTCAACCATGGATCGGCGATGGATCTGGCCGATCAGGCTTTTCTGTTCAAGCGCACGGTGCGACAAACGGCGCTGAACCACAAAGTGCATGCAACTTTCATGGCCAAACCAATGCAGGATCAACCGGGAAGTGCCATGCATGTTCACACGTCGATCAGCAACAAGGCTACCGAGAGGAATATTTTTGTGGATGAAAACGGTGAGCAGACAGATGAGTTTCTTCATGCCATCGCCGGGATGCAGCGCCATTTGTCCGGGGCGATGGCGTTGATGGCGCCCTATGTCAATTCCTACCGTCGCCGCACAGGTGCGGAGGACTCGCCAGCAAATCTGGCTTGGGGAATGGACAATCGCACTGTTGGTCTGCGCGTTCCTCTTAGCAATCCAAAAAGTCGACGGATCGAAAATCGCTTGCCTGGCGCTGATGCCAATCCTTACCTTGCGATTGCCGCAACACTGGCTGCCATCTGGCTCGGGCTCCAGGAGAAAAGGCGGCCAAGTCGTCCCCTCAAAGACAGTGGTGAGGATCTTGAAACACTGCCAAAAAATCTGGACATTGCTCTTGATGCGCTGGAAAAAGCCAGCCCATTGCATGATGTGCTTGGAGAGGATTTTGTTAAATTGTTTACTGAAGTCAAACGTGCTGAGGCTGATGCCTTTCTTGAAGTGATCAGCCCGTGGGAGCGGGAATATCTATTGTTGAATGTCTGATTCCAAAGGAGTTAAGCCTTGAACAGGCTGACGATTCCACGTCCTGACGACTGGCATCTCCATCTGCGCGATGGTGACATGTTGGCTTCTGTCGTTGTTGATACGGCCGCCCATTTTGGCCGCGCAATCATCATGCCCAATTTGGTGCCGCCAGTGATAACGTCGGTCGATGCGCTGGCCTATCGATCCCGCATTCTTGCTGCCCTTCCTGCCGGATCAGAATTTCAGCCTCTGATGACGTTGTATCTTACGGAAACTACCGTCCCGGATGACGTTGTTGCGGCTGCTGCTTCTGGCCTGATTTCCGCGGTGAAACTATATCCGGCGGGCGCGACAACCAATTCAGATTCTGGGGTGCGAGATTTTGACAAGGTGACTCCAGTTCTGGAAGCAATGGCAGAAAATGGCGTCCCGTTGTGTGTCCATGGTGAGGTCACAGACCCAGATATCGACATTTTCGACAGAGAGGCGGTTTTTCTGGAGAAGGTTCTGGACCCCCTTCGCCAGAGGATCAGAGGTCTGCGGGTGGTGTTGGAGCATGTCACAACCTGCGATGGTCTCGATTACGTCAGGCAGGGTGGAGACGATATTGCAGCAACAATCACAACGCATCATCTCTTTATCAACCGCAACCATATTCTGGCAGGTGGCATTCGCCCACATAATTTTTGCCTTCCTGTTGCCAAGCGGGAGGTGCATCGTCTTGCGCTGGTTGCAGCCGCCACTTCGGATGAGGCTGCATTTTTCCTCGGAACTGACAGCGCCCCCCATGTTGATGCAGCAAAACAATCTGGATGTGGGTGTGCGGGCATTTATACTGCGCCAAATACCATGTCCTGTCTCGCTGCCTTGTTTGAAGGTGAGGGCGCTCTTGACAAGTTAGAGGGCTTTGTGTCACGCCATGGCCCAGCCTTTTACCGGCTTCCGGTGAACGCAGAGACGATAACGTTGATCAAACGCGACACACCGATTGAGTTTCCGGACAAATGTGAAACCCCGGATGGACCTGTAACTATTTTTGATTGTGGGCAACCTCTGTATTGGGAAGTTGAAACTTCCTAAGGTGGTGTTTCCTTCTGCGCATGATTAGGCCGTATTGATCTTGTGGCAATAGCTTCACGCCGTGTGATGTAAGCTGTTGCGGTAAAGATGATCGCGCCGCCCACCCATATCCAGACACCTGGCCATTCATCAAATATAAACCAGGCTAAAATAACGGCAAAGGGCAGCTTTACAAATTCCACCGGCTGCAAGCTGGTGATTTCCACCAAGCCACAGGCGCGAGTAAATAGTACATGTGCAATCGTGCCGCTTATTGCCACACCCCACAGGTATAGCCAACCGAGAGGACCTGGCCATTGCCAAACAAACAAAGCTGGCGCTAGTGAGATTGGTGCTTGCATTACCACCATCCAGAAAACAATCGCAATCGATGTCTCTGTCTCCGTCATTTTTTTGACCAGAAGAACTGCCATGGCAATCGACAATGAACTTGCCAGTGCCAGTAAAGCACCAGCTGATACTTCAGTAATCCCTGGCTGTAGAATGACGAGAGCACCAGTAAACCCAATTAAGATTGCTACAATTCGCCGTAGGCGGATTACCTCGCCTAAGAAAATAACAGCGCCAATTGTGACAAAAATGGGGCTTGTAAAGCTGAGTGCGGTGTTCTCTGCAAGTGGGATTAATGTGACTGAGGCGAAGCCGCAGAGCATCCCTATAAAATTGATTGCCGCGCGGCCCACATACAACCCGGGGCGTTTCATTCTGATCTGCGCGATGCCAGCCTTAAGGAGAAAAGGGCCGATGATTAACACTGCGAGAAAATTGCGGAAAAACACAACCTCTATAACGTGCACATGTTGTGCTGCAAGCTTGACAAAAATTCCCATTCCAGTGAACGATAGCATCGCCAAAAACATCATCAGCATTGCACGAACTGCTGCTGATGTGATTACAAAGTCGAGAATCATTTTTTGACAACTTCCAAAGAGCGCTGAAATAGCGGGCGCGCATTAGCGCACAGTCAAAATGAAATTGCAAATTAGCTTTGGCCTGATCAATCATTGAGTTTGTTGGCTACCCAGTTTGAGAGCGCCTCGTGGTAAGCCGCGTTTTGTTTTTCAACAGAGGGGTGCATAACAAGGGCGCGCTCATAAGTCTGTAATGGTTTGGGAATGTTAAGGTCCAAGCTAAAAATATCCTGTAATGTAGCAATAAGTGCGAAGCTAGCGACAAACCCACAATCAGCAATGGTTAGCTGATCACCGTATAGTAACGGTGCAGGGCTGGCGATCTGGTCCAACTGATTAAGCCGCTTTTGCAGCATTTTGGTATTACTTGTTACAAAAGTTTGGTTACGCGTCTCTGGAGAGACATGTGCGAAATAGGCCCGCAACACGGGCTCTAGCCTTGTGTCATGAAAACGCGAAATTTCGCGGATGCGCGCGCGATCCTGTGGATCAACCGGCAGCATGGGTGGGCTGGCAATGATTTCGTCAAGATATTCGGCAATAGCCTCAGAATCAGCCAGTCGAAACCCATCCTGATCAATCGCCGGGATGGTGCCAGATGGAATGATCTTGCAGTAGGTCGGGCTGCCATACCCGTTAGGTGGTGGTACACTTCGCCAATCCAGCTGTTTGTGGGTCATCACCACACGGATTTTGCAGCCGTAGCTGCTCACTGGCAAATCATATAAAGTTAGCATGGTCAATTTCATAAAAGAGTTATAACTAATTAGGAAGAGGCGTCTATGTTGCCTTTAATTTTTATCACTTCGAATCTCAAAATATTCAATAAGATCCTATGTCCCAGATTTTCAGGTTGTGTAAATGAATATCTGGACAACTTTAAGTAATATTCTACTATCGGGGGTGTAACATAACAGTTAAACGTAAACGCAATGTGGAAATAAAATAACAATCAAGGGGCTAGAAAAATGCAAAAACTAAAGTGTTTGTTGTCAGCCATTGCAATGATGGCAATGACATTAGGATTGGTGACGCCTTCGGTGGCCGACAGTGTTATCGATGATGTTGTTAAACGAGGAAAGCTCGTTGTTGGATTGGCAACCTTCGTGCCTTGGGCAATGAGAGACAAGAAAGGTGATCTCATAGGATTTGAGATTGATGTTTCAAATCAATTAGCTAAAGATATGGGTGTTGAGGTAGAGCTTGTGCCGACAGCTTGGGATGGAATTATCCCCGCACTACTTGCTGGCAAGTTTGACGTCATTATTACCGGGATGGTGCACAAGCCAGCGCGTAACTTGACGATCAACTTTTCAAAGCCTTATGCGTTTTTGAATGTGGGCATGGCTGCAAATAAAGCCTTAGCCCAAAAAGACGGTCTAGAGACTATGGAAGACTGGAACAGTAGTAAGGTTACGCTCACAATAAAGCGTGGAACTGCTCCGGGAGAAACGGCAGCGAGATTATTTCCGAAAGCGAGGGTCCGGCAATTTGACGACGATGCACAGGCATTGCAAGATGTTCTGAATGGAAATGCGCATGCGTTTCTTACATCAGAGCCAAAGCCTGCTTACTATGTGATTGATAATCCGGAAGTCCTCTACCATCCATTTGGTGTTGGTCCTTTTGATCCTTCTGCTTCCGCGTTTGCGGTTCGCAAGGGTGATCCTGATGCCCTAAATTTCTTTGACAATTGGATCCAGTATCGCACGCTTGACGGATGGCTTGAAAAGACCCATGCCAAATGGTTCCAGTCCCGTGATTGGAAGGATCAGGTCAACTAAACGGCCGATCTTTTCGGAGATGTAACGAGAGGGCACGCTCTTGGTTGACAAAAAAATTGGCGAGTTATCACGAAAAAACTGTGATGACTCGCCCTCGAGTAATGGTCAGTCTTTAAAAGACGCTGACAGATGGCGAAGTGTTAGGTCAATTTTTGTCGATCTGCTCCAATTTTTCTTATTAATGACGTTTCTATTCTGGGTCGGTTGGCGCGGTGTGGACGCTATGGAGTATCGCTGGCAGTGGTACCGCGTTCCAAATTTCTTCTATAAGCAAATCGATAATGAAATAATATGGGGGCCATTAATATATGGACTTCAAATAACCCTTTATGTGTCTGCATGGGGAATGTTGCTAGCCCTATTGATAGGCTTAGTTACTGCTTTTCTACGCCTCTCAACTTCGATATCGGGAAGACTTGTTGCGCGCGTTTATCTGGAAGCCATTCGGAACACACCCCTGTTGGTACAGGTATCAATTTTTTATTTTGTTCTACAACCCATATTGGGAATTAATAACCCGCTTTGGACTGGAATTCTGTGCCTGGCTTTTTTTGAAGGTTCATTTGCATCAGAGATCATACGTGGTGGAATAGTCTCTGTTGACAAAGGTCAGTGGGAAGCGTCACAGACGATAGGTTTGAGCCGCTGGAAAACTTATCTTTACGTTGTGCTACCTCAAGCCGTTCCCATAATGCTGCCACCGCTAACCGGTATTTTAGTTAATCTAATCAAACACTCCGCGATATTAAGTTTTGTTGCTGTTTTTGAATTGACAACCGAAGCACGAAATTTGATCGCTGATACTTTCATGAGCTTTGAAATTTGGATGTTGGTGGGTGGCATGTATCTCGTGATGACGATTACCTTATCAACACTGGTTGGATTTTTTGAACGTCGTGTCAGGGGCGCTAGATAAAATGGATCAAACCAAAAACCAGTTGAAGTGGGGTCCGATGGATATTGTGGTTGTCGGATTGCTTGTCAGCTCCTGCGTTTATGTCTTTCACAGAGTCGATACAGTTCTGATTTACGAGTGGGACTGGTCTGTCATTCCGGGATATCTTTTTCGTTGGGATGAGGAGGCCAATAAATTTTTACCTAATCTGCTCATGAAAGGACTTGTTACAACGCTTAGAATTTCTTTCTGGGCGCTGATATTATCTTCAATCGTTGGCGTTTTTCTTGGCATTGCTCGAACAAGCGAACGTCTTCTCCCCCGGATGATTGGTTGGATGTATGTAGAGTTCATTCGCAATATTCCGCCGGTTCCATTTTTATTTTTATTTTATTTTTTTATTAGTAGCCAAGTGATACCCCATTTGGGCCTACGGGAGAACGTTGACGCTTTGGCACCACAGACGAAGTTCCTTGTGGAAACTCTCTTTGGTCCCTCAAACCTCATTGAGAATTTCCTTTCTGGTGTTTTGAGCCTTGCCCTGATGTCCGCTGCCTACATCGCTGAAATCGTCAGAGCCGGCATCCAATCTATTCCAAAAGGCCAAATCGAAGCGGGTCGAACCATCGGCCTTTCGTCTGTACAGATCATGCGTTACGTAGTTTTGCCGCAAGCTATACAGAAAGTGATCCCTCCGTTGGCTGGTCAATTTATCACTTTGATTAAAGATAGCTCATTGGTGGCTCTAATCTCAATACAAGAACTTTCCTTTTTAGCGATGGAAATAGCCATTTCTGAACAAAGATTTTTTGAAGTTTGGATTTCGGTTGGGTTGATGTATTTCAGCGTTTGTTTTGCCTGCGCCCTCGTTTTTAGGAGATTTGAAACGCGCTGGACCAAATAACGAATGTTATGCCTAGTGCACTCTTTTTGCCTGTATTTTGATGTAGCGATTAATTAATGCCGCAGAATTTGATTTAGAAATTTTTTGCAACGATCCGTTTTGGGTGTTTTAAAAAAATTTTCAGGAGCTCCACTCTCAACAATTTCTCCTTTATCCATAAATACCATCCGGTCAGCCGCTTCCTTGGCGAAGCCCATTTCATGAGTTACACAAACCATGGTCATTCCGTCAGAGGCCAAGTCAATGATTACATCTAAAACTTCGGCAATCATCTCCGGATCGAGAGCAGATGTTGGTTCATCAAACAACATAATTTTTGGTTCCATACATAGCGAGCGAGCGATTGCTACGCGTTGTTGCTGGCCACCGGACAATTCGCTCGGCCTCTTGTGTGCCTGATCGGGGATCTTTACGCGCTCCAGATATTTAATCGCTAGTTTTTCGGCATCAGCTTTTGACATTCCCCGAGATTTAATGGGTCCCAATGTCAAATTTTGCAAGATTGTCAGATGAGGAAAAAGATTGAATTGTTGAAAAACCATTCCAATTTCGGAAAGCGAATTTTTATTGTTTTTCTGGTGGTCATGGATAGAAATTCCAAACAATTCGATATTACCACTGTTATGGCTTTCCAGAGCATTTACACATCGAATTAATGTGGATTTTCCAGAGCCTGAGGGACCACATATGACGACTCTTTCGCCATTATTAATTGATAGGTCAATGTCTTTTAAGGCGTGGAAATCACCAAACCATTTATTTAGCCCAGTTATCTGGATTGCAGATCCAGCCTTATATTCACGCTTATTCGTCATTTTGTAATCCTGGCAAAATAATTATGTCGAATTGAGCTGCCCCGGCCAAGGTGGATGGGAAGTATAGTTGATCAGGTTCATGTTCTTTGGCACGGCAAATTACGTGGCTTGCCACGTCACATTTTTTTAATCTAAACCCAACAGCCGTGCAGGCGTTGTTTTTGTCATTTTATCGATCTCATCTTGATTGAAACCTTGTG
Source organism: uncultured SAR116 cluster alpha proteobacterium (assembly GCA_902578815.1). GTDB lineage: Bacteria > Pseudomonadota > Alphaproteobacteria > Puniceispirillales > Puniceispirillaceae > MED-G116. The sequence goes on from CACHEI010000003.1 coordinate 54,804, forward strand.
TGCGCATGTGGCTTATCCATAAGCGGATGGCTTCAATGGGCATGGCAGTTGACAGTTGCCCGGTATCCGAAGTCAAAACAACATTTTCTGCCCCAACCAGTCTGATCATATCGCCAACATCTTGCACAGATATCAGCCGATCATGATCCAGTGGATCCCATATTCCATTGGGTATAGAGCTGAATCCCATTTCGAGGACTGCCCCGTATTCACTAACCATCTGTGCTAAATCAGAATTAGGATATTTCATCACATGGTAATTGGCTGTGTGGACGACTGTCTTGGTAATGCCTCTTGTTTTTGCCTCAGACAACAAAATATGCGCCTCATCAACGCGCAAATGGCCTGTTGCCAACATGACGTCTGCCTCCGCCACAAGATCGAGGATTTCTTTTACTTCATCCTTAATTTTGTTTTCACCGTCCAAAATTGTGAGGCCCTTACCCTCTTTGGGAAATTCCATGCCCAAAGTTTGATAACCCATGCCGTGGCCCTGAGATCTGACGTAAGCTGAATGATTTTCGGACCACATTGATGGCATCCAAACAGCGCGAACGCCGTTATTCAGGGCAATTTTAACAGCCATAGGATTGAAGCCACCAACAGATGGGTTTAAGCAAATCAACCCAAAAACATCTATCCCTCCACCGACTACTTTTTCAGCAAGATACGCGCGCTCGTGGGTGGATGAAAAATGGCTTTTCATCATAACTGCCCTCATCCCAACCGCTTTGGCAATTGCAACTAAATCTGTGTCATCAAGCAGTCGTTTGCAAAAATCAGGATTCGGGTGACAATGAATATCGATAGTTCCCTTTAGGTCATCATAGACCCCGGAATTGATCATTATCTGCCATACAGGCTCATAGCCTTGCTCCATGTTTACCTCTCATATTTCCAGACACATCATTGGATAAATCCGTTGCGAAAGACTAATCAACCATTAAACTCAATAAAATTCTATTTAGTGTTTTTTTAATATTTTATTGAATTTAACTCAACAGAATACCATTTATCGAACAAATATGAGTCCAGATAGGGCAAGCGCAGATGAAGTTTGTGAGATATGGCGAGTCCAATGCCGAGAAGCCTGGATTAATTGATGCAGGCGGAAACTTGCGTGATCTAAGCGATCATATATCTGACATCGATAGTTGCATGCTGAGCCAAGCTAGAATTGACAGTTTGGTCAGATTGGCCCCGGAAACCTTGCCCCTGGTAAAGGGGACGCAAAGACTTGGCGCCTGTATCGGGTCTGTGGGCAAATTCATTTGCATTGGATTGAATTATCATGAGCATGCCAAGGAAACTGGTAACCCGGTGCCTGAGCATCCGATCGTATTTATGAAAGCAACCTCGGCAATTAATGGGCCATTTGATGAGGTAGTCTTACCTCGTGGATCGCAGCACACAGATTGGGAGATTGAACTTGGTGTCGTAATTGGTGAGAAGGCAAAATATGTAGACGCTGAAAACGCACTCTCTTATGTTGCTGGTTATTGTGTGGTCAATGATGTGTCAGAGCGTTTCTATCAGACGAAGCTGGCTGGGCAATGGACCAAAGGTAAATCATGCGACACTTTCGGTCCGATTGGGCCATGGCTTGTCACAGCAGATGAGATTGCCGACCCACAGAATCTGTTTATGACAATGGATGTAAATGGCGAAAGAATGCAGACAGGCAATACTAACGACATGATTTTTACCGTGCGTGAGATCATTGCACACCTGTCGAGCTTGATGACCCTGCACCCTGGTGACGTTATTGCCACAGGTACACCGCCGGGTGTTGGAAGTGGCAAAAAGCCAAAGCCCATTTTCCTGCGCGCGGGTGACAGGATGGTGGGCAGCATCGAGGGGCTTGGCAGACAAGAACAGACGGTGGTCAGTGAACCTCTTTGACGTAATCAAATTCTAACACAGTTGTGCAATAGAGTGGGGAGCTCATTGGCATGACGGTTCAACATCGTTGACCCAAAAAAGGTCTGGCAATGGCAAGGACATGACAAGCTCTCCCTCAATACATTGGTTCCGGCAGGATCTTCGAGTTTCTGACAATCCAGCATTCAGCGCTGCTTGCGCAACGGGTGCTGTCCTTCCAATCTATATTCTTGATGACGATAACGCCGGCACCGATCGCATGGGTAGCGCCAGCAGGTGGTGGCTTCACCAATCGCTTGGCGCCCTAAATTTGGCCCTCGGTGGGAAATTACGTGTCTTCAAGGGAAACCCGCTGGAGATTATTCCCACCTTGGCCAAGGCTACTGATGCTGGTCTGATCTGCTGGAACCGCTGCTATGAGCCGTGGCGCATTGCCAGAGACACGGTTTTGAAATCTGCATTGGAAGATGCTGGTATTGTTGTGCAATCCCATAATGGGTCTCTTTTATGGGAGCCATGGGACATCAAAAAGAGTGATGGAACACCGTATAAGGTTTTTACACCCTACTTCCGTCGAGGCTGCCTCTCTGCGCCATCACCGCGTGTTCCTTTGCCAGTCCCAAATAAGTTCCAAATCTGGACTGGCATTGATCATCTAAGTGATATTCAGATCGACGATCTGGGACTTTTGCCAAAAGAGAATTGGCATAAGCAATTTATTGGACACTGGACTCCGGGCGAGGCGGGGGCAACCCAGAAGCTGGAAAACTTTATCAACTTTGGTCTTGCCGGGTATAAAGAAGGCCGAAACTTCCCCGCGCAAGCCCACACGTCACGTCTTTCAGCTCATCTGCATTGGGGGGAAATTTCACCAAATCAGGCATGGTACGCGACGCGTGATATATTAGACGCTGGTCAACAGGAAGTTGATGCCGATAATTTCCTCTCGGAATTGGGTTGGCGGGAATTTTCCTATTCGCTGCTGTTTCACTGCCCTGATTTGCCGCGTCAGAACCTTCAACCAAAATTTGATAATTTTCCGTGGGAGCAAAATGTGGATCATCTGCGCCGCTGGCAGAGTGGACAGACCGGATATCCCATTGTTGATGCGGCGATGCGTGAGCTTAGGCAGACAGGTTACATGCATAATCGGCTTCGTATGGTTGTAGGCTCGTTCTTGGTAAAGAATTTGCGGCTGCATTGGCATCATGGCGAGGCATGGTTTTGGGATTGTCTGGTTGATGCAGATCTTGCGAACAATAGCGCATCGTGGCAATGGATCGCGGGATGTGGCGCAGATGCTGCGCCCTATTTCCGCGTTTTCAACCCGGTGACGCAAGGCCAGAAGTTTGATCAGGACGGAGCTTTCACAAGACATTTTCTTCCAGAGCTCTCAGCACTTCCAGCAAAATATCTTTTCAATCCATGGGAGGCGCCGCCGCAGATTCTGGCCGATGCCGGTGTTGAGCTGGGCGTAACCTACCCGCATCCGATTGTTGATGTGAAAATATCCCGCGAGGCAGCGCTAGCTGCTTTTGCCAGTTTGAGGCAGATTTCATGAGCAAAGTCCTGCGCCTCGTTCTTGGTGACCAGTTGAGCCAGTCTCTCAGCAGTCTTGGCGATATTGACCGGAATAGTGATACCGTCCTGATGTGTGAGGTCATGGGTGAGGTGACCTATGTACGCCATCACAAAAAAAAGGTCGCTTTTATTCTCTCCGCGATGCGGCATTTCGCCGACACATTGTGTGAGGAGGGCATATCGGTCGATTACGTCTCACTCGATGATCCTGAGAACATTGGCAATTTTACGGGTGAGGTGGCACGCGCTGTTACCCGGCATGATGCTGAACGATTGATTGTTACTGCACCTGGAGAGTTCCGGGTTCTGGAAGAGATGCAGAACTGGGAGACGGATTTTGGCATCGCGGTTGAAATTCGGCAGGACGACCGCTTCCTTTGCTCGCCCGAAATGTTCAAAAGATGGGCTGCCGGCCGTAAACAACTCCGTATGGATTTTTTCTATCGGGAGATGCGCCGACACCATGACGTGTTGATGGTCGAGGGTAAACCTATTGGTGGCAAATGGAACTATGACATTGAGAACCGAGAGCGGCCAGACCCTTCACGGCAAGTGCCAGCACCACTTCAATTCTTGCCCGATGAGACAAGTCAGACGGTTTTGGAACTTGTGGAGAACTATTGTGCTGATCATTTCGGTGAGCTTGAGGAGTTTGGGTTCGCGGTTACACGGAAGCAGGCGCTTCAGGTTCTGGACCATTTTATTGTCAACCGACTTCCTGTTTTTGGCACGTTTCAGGATGCTATGATTGAGGGTGAGCCGTGGATGTACCATAGCCACATAGGGTTCTACCTCAATGTCGGCTTACTGGGTCCGGGTGAGGTGATCACATCTGTGCAAAATGCTTATGAAATGGGTATAGCTCCGCTGAACTCGGTGGAGGGTTTTATTCGTCAAATCCTCGGGTGGCGAGAATTTGTCAGAGGCATCTACTGGTTAAAGATGCCGGGATATGCATCGCAAAATTTTCTTGCAGCGGACCGGCCTCTCCCGGATTTTTTCTGGACAGGCGATACGCAGATGAACTGCCTACGGCAATCCATTGGTCAGACACAAAAATATGCTTATGCACATCATATTCAGCGTCTTATGGTTATTGGCAATTTTGCGCTTCTTACCGGGCTCGCCCCCAAATTTGTTAATGAATGGTATCTTATCGTTTACGCTGATGCGTTTGAGTGGGTTGAACTGCCCAATGTTTCAGGGATGGTTCTGTTTGCTGATGGTGGCTATCTGGCGAGCAAACCCTATGCTGCTGGAGGTGCGTACATAAATCGTATGTCGAACTATTGTCAGAATTGCCGCTACAGGGTTGCAGAGAAAAACGGCAGTGATGCCTGCCCGTTCAATTATCTTTACTGGCACTTTCTTATCAAGAACCGAGACAAGCTTGGCAACAATGCGCGATTGGGAATGATCTACCGATCTCTTGATCGGATGAGTGAGGAAAAGCAGCAAACAATCATGGATGATTCCCGCCACTTTCTGAATGGTCTTGCTTGAAGAGATGAAGTCAGGATTATGGTATATGGAGTGTCGAGTTATGAAACGTAAGCTTTCCCCTTTTTGCCGTTCGGTTCAGTTTGTGCTGGCTATTGTGCTTTTGTTCGGCTTATCCATTACCAATTCGGCATGCGTCCGCAGTGACATCAATACGTTAGCTGATCGAAAACCGCAGCTTGATTTGCTAGCATTTTTTGAGGGGCAAACAGTTGCCTTAGGCATTTTTGAGGATAGGTTTGGCAATCTGCGCCGTCAATTCAGGGTTGCCCTTGAGGGAACGGTCGATGGCGACGTGCTGACGCTTGACGAGAGCTTTCTCTATGATGACGGGGAGCAGGATTTTAGGAAATGGGTTATTCGCAGAACGGGGCAAGGTTATGATGGTGAAATCTTGTATGAGGGAAGTGCAGAAGACATTACGGGTGTTGCCAAAGGTGCCGTGTCCGGCAATGCTCTGAATTGGCAATATGATGTTGTGTTATCAATGGGTGGCCGTGACGTCGAAGTGCATTTTGATGATTGGATTTATCGACAACATGAGGATGTGGCGATCAATCGTGCCTATGTCAGTAAATTTGGCATCGAAATTGGTTCTGTTACTATTGTGTTTTTTCGCGGTGATGCTGCTGATGCCGTCAGCCCCCTTGATCTGAAAAGATGGTCCTGATAAGCATTTGTCGTTAATAGTGGGCTGTATTTTTTGTCCGGGCTGAAGACTGGTTTTGTTATGGTAAAGTTCGCCCAGGGCGCACTCGCGGCGCTCATTCTAGTTGTCGTGAATAGTGTTGCCAGCGCGCAGACAGCGATGGTTGATAGGTTCGTGCCAGAGGCTGCGCTTGTTGGCGAGGCGCGCTTCAAGGTGCTGCTTTTCCCTGTTTATGATGCCTCACTTTATGCACCAAAGGGCAATTATCGAAAATCTGGTCCGCTTGCGCTCGAGTTGAATTACCTTTTTGACGTCGAGAAGGAGCGCATTGTCAATCAAACGGTAAAGACCTTTGAGCGCCGTAAACTTGGCTCAGATGCTGATGTTGCGAAATGGCGTAAAATTATGGGTGAGCATTTTTCTGATGTGCAAAAGGGCGATCGGATACTGCTTGCCTTTCCCGACTTGCAGACAGTTGTTTTCTCAACGAATGGAAGCGAGCCTACATTTGTGTCGGATGCGGGGTTTGCAGAGGCGTTCAAAGACCTCTGGCTTGGTGATAATGTGCGAAACAAGGGCTTTCAGAACAAATTACTGGGTTTGAAGTAACCTTCTGTCCATTGTGGTTTAGGCTTGATGGTGTCAAGCTATAAAGGGAGTAGTTGCCTGATGCGGCTTGGTGCATTTTTTTTCGAAATTCTGCCGTTGGTCGGCTTCTTTATTGCCTTTCACTATCTCGGCTTATTGCCTGCTGCAGCGATCTCAGTTGGCCTTGGGCTGCTTGTTTTATTAATTGCGCGATTTCGGGACCAACGCTTTGCAAAGTTTCCGCTGTTCTCACTGATCATTTCTGCTTTGTTTACGTTGGCGGCGTTGCTCTTTGATGCAGCTGTTTTTGTCAAAATCCAGCCGACCCTGTTCAATGGAGCATTTGCAGCAATCCTGTTTCTTGGGCTGTCGAGGGGGCGGGCTGTGATGCGAGAGTTCTTCGGCGACCAATTTGATTTGACTGAGTCCACGTGGCACCAACTCAGCTTTCGGTGGGCCTGTTTCTTTTTGGTTCTGGCCGTTGCTAACGAATTGGCTTGGCGACTGCTGGATGAGGCTGACTGGGTGGCGTACAAAACCTTTGTTGCAGCGCCGGCGAGTATGATCTTCATGTTGCTGCAGTTGCCCCTGACTTTGCGTGGTCAACGCGACATCAAACAATTTCTCAATAGGGAATAGGCTTGCCATCATAGGCGAAAAAACCACCCGAGTCTTTTGGCGTCAGCCTATTCAGCAAAGACCACAGCATGTTGGCACTATTTTCGACGGTGAATAGGCCGCCCTTGGGTACATGCGATTGAAATGGTTTTGACAGTGCTGTATCGACGGTGCCAGGGTGCAGTGTGGCGACACAAGCATTGGGATTGTAACGTGCCATCTCGATGGACAGGGTGCGCATCAGTTGGTTCTGCGCCGCTTTGCTGGCACGGTATGCATACCAGCCTCCCAACTGGTTGTCGCTGATCGATCCAACACGTGCCGAGATGCTCGTAAAACAAAGAGCATGGTCTCCGCGAAGTGCTTGCAAAAGAGCTTTTGCTAGTAAAATTGGGCCGGTTGCATTGACCTGATAGGCGTAGGTCAGAGCCTCTGCATCAATGTCGGCAAGACGCTTTTCTGGCCTTATGACTCCATCTTTGAGAACGCCGGAACAACAAATTACGCGATTGAGTTTGTCCGTCTGTGACCGAATTTGCTCGCCCGCCTTTTCAATGCTATCCGGCTCGAGATTGTCCAGCGCAAGCCAAGTAATGTTTGGTCCTGGCGGCAAATCCGCATAACCCTTTGTTGCTGCGGGGTGTCGCGCTGTTAGAAACAGGTGATTTGCATCGGACTCAATAGCCTTGTGCGCCATAGCGAGGCCGATGCCACGACCCGCCCCTTGAATTACCACGTTCATTAGCTGAGACATCTTTGGTTATGAGGCGTAATTGAAAACTTTGTTTTTTTTTCTGTATTTGGATTACGTTGGCAGCTGGACCATATTGATAAATTGGGATGCCTCTACCATTTACACAAGGGTAGAAAGGCGAAGAAATTTTATGTTTTTTGCAAGATTAAAAAGAAAAGTCTCGATCAGACAGGTTGTTACGATTTTGGTTTTTTGCGTGATGTCGATTTCGGCAAGCGCAGATCTCGTCAAGCCAGATCCCTCAATCGCGCCAGCTGAGGTCGTGGCTATCCAACTCAAGGCCTTACAATTCAATGATAATCCGGAGCCTGATTTTGGCATCGTCCAGACATGGGCATTCGCACATCCACGCAACCGTTCGGCAACAGGACCGCTTCCAAGATTTGCAGCAATGATCAAGAACCCGCCCTATGCCGAGATGCTGAACCACAGCCGGCATGAAATATCCCCTGTCATGGTTGGGCCGAATATTGCACAGTTTGATGTGTTGTTGCAGACTGGCGGCGGCAAAATTCTCTTGTTTCAGTGGGGGGTTGAAAAGGTTGAATCTGGTGAATTCGCCGGTAGTTGGATGACAGTCGCTGTTTCTATGCCAAGGCTCGCTGGCCAAGGAAGCTAGCGTAATTGTCGTTCGTGCCAGAAAGCAAAGAGTCCTGCCCCCACAATGACGGTGAAACCCAGCACAATATTACTATTAAGAAAAGCGTCAAAGGCCCAGACGCCAACAGTTGATGCAAAGACAAGATGGGAATGGGCAAACGGTTCCAGTCTGGAGGCCTTAGTGACGTTTTAAGCCTTGATCAAAAGAAAATGGCCACTGACCCTTGTCCAAAAGAAGCTGATATCGATAGAGTTAAGTCGGGCGGCATACCCTGTCAAAACCCCAAAGACAGCAAAACATAGTGTGCTGACTATAGGTGGTATCGTATTTAGATCAAAAAAAACCGTACCAGGCTGAATTGCAACGATGACCCCGCAAAATCCAACTATAATGGCTGCCCAGCGCCGCCATCCTGCCCGCGCTCCCAGAACGATTGCGGAGTGGACGGTTATGGTTTAAGGATGGCTGGTAAGAGTTGCCTGATATTCGACCAAGCCATCAAGAATGAAGGACCTAACCGCAACACATATATGGGCAAAAAGTAGAGCGCTGCGACCCATCTGAAGAACAGGTTGCCTGGTTCTAACAAATTCACAATTATTCCCATTATACTGGGTAAGCGACACCACAAACAGTGCAAAGAACCAATAACGGATATCACAATTGTAAGAACATTGTAACTTTCTGCCAGATGACAAGAGATGCCGTCCTGACTGGCAAAAACCATCGTCGCCAGAATTATCAGGATCATACCAAGGGTTGGCTTACTTTTGCTCGGAGTTTTTGGACTCGATTGTCTAAGCGTAGGCCCAGCGCTGGCTGATTGCTCATGTTAATTCAGCCGCCAGTCAATCGGGTCAACATTTTTGCTAATAAGGTACGAATTTGTCCGTGAAAAGGGGCTGGATCCAAAGAAACCATTATATGCCGATAGGGGAGAAGGATGCGCACTAGTAATCACCAGATGCTTTTTATGATCAATGAAATGGCTCTTCCGCATCGCCTTCCTGCCCCATAAGATGAAAACGATATTGGTTCGCTCACTGTTTAAAACATCCATCACTGCATTAGTAAATAGCTCCCAACCCTTGTTCTGATGTGATCCTGCACGCCCTTCCTCAACGGTAAGGCAGCTATTCAGCAGTAACACACCCTGTTTCGCCCATGCAGAGAGATCACCATGCGACGCCGGCTCTAAGCCGAGGTCGGCCTGCAGTTCTTTATAGATGTTTTTCAAGGATGGTGGCGGTGTCACATTTGCCTCAACGGAAAAGCTCAAACCGTGAGCCTGCCCTGGTCCGTGATAGGGATCCTGGCCAAGGATGACCACTTTCACTTGGTCAAAAGGTGTGAGTGTAAATGCGTGGAAAATTTTACAGCTGGGGGGATGAATTTTTTTTCCAGCGGCTTTTTCCTGAAGCAGGAAATCACCAAGCGCCATCATTTCTGCTGAGCCGAAAAGCTGCGCAAGTCGCTGGTGCCAATTGGAATATAGTTTCACTTCGGTCCTGGTGACGGGCTATGCAAAAAAGACGCGGCTCGCAAGTGTTGGCGCAGGGGTTTCTTTAACAGCCAGATATGCTGAAAAAACCACGTTTTATTCTGCGGCAGAGAGGTTGCGCTGAGTATTACTGGCGGCATCACCAATTTTGGTAATCTCTTGGCTTGCGTTAGTGATAACTTTGCTCCGGTTCTTTGACAGACCAGTAGCATCGACGAAGGTCACGTCTTTGATACCAATAAAGGCAAGAATATGGTTTACATATCCACTGGTATAGTCGATTTCGCTGCCGCCGAGGGTACCACTAGAAGTTATTACCACAAATGCCCGTTTGTTAACAAGTATGCCCCGTGGCTTGTCATTCTCGAGGACATATGTGACGTTTGTCCGGCAAATAAGATCAATCCAAGCCTTAAATGCTGCTGGTACACCAAAATTATAGATAGGAACCGCAATAACGATATCATCAGCCGCCTGTAGCTCTCCAACCAGCGCATCTGATTGGGCCAAAATGACCCGTTGATCTTGCGTACGCATCTCCTCTGGGGTGCGATCGCTATCAATCCACGCATCATTGACCAAACCAATCCCGCAGGACAAGTCGCGATTAACAACTTCAATATCTTGCGACCTACCTCCAAGTGAGGCCACCATCTCGTCAGCAAGTTGACGACTTACAGATTTCGTCTTTCGCATGCTGGCGTCAACGCGAAGAATAGTTTTTGGCACTCTGCTCATGCTACACCGGCGACCTAAAAGCTCTCAGCTGTCGCTAAACAAGAAAAAGGAAAGCCATGGGAGGGGGGAGGACCCCCATGGCTAAATTAATTTAATTATTGCTCGACCAAGTAAAAAGTCGCTAATTACACAAAATATAATTCTAAAATCATCAATAATGATGTATGATGCGATGTAATGAGCCAGATTGAAGAAATTCGCGCTTTCGTTATGGTGGTTGAGACAGGCAGCCTGACCCAGGCTGCAGAGCGGCTTGGTATAGCGGTTTCCGCTGTCAGCCGACGCCTAAAAGATCTGGAAATAAGATTGGGTGCACCGCTTATCCAACGCACAACTCGCCGCATGTATCTTAACGAGGTTGGACAGGGATTTTATGACCGTTGCAAGGCTGTGCTCGATGAGCTTGAAGCTGCGCAGCAGGAGGTTGTCAATTCTGGTGGTAAGTTAAATGGTGTGTTGCGGATCAGTACGCCGCTGTCCTTTGGCGTGGCACATATGTCGGGTGCCATTGCCCAATTTATGCATGCGCATCCAGAAATTCGCATCGAGATGGATTTGTCGGATAAGCGAGTCGATCTGGTGGCAGAAGGATTTGACTTGGCGATCAGAATTGGTGTTCTTTCAGACTCAAGTCTGATTGCCAAGAAAATTTCCTGGGTGAAGAAAATCCCATGTGCCGCACCTGACTTCCTGGAGCGCTACCCGAAAATCACAAGGCCGGAAGATTTGATGGACGCTCCTGCGCTTGTGTACTCAAACGATAAATCTCCAGCCGATTGGGGCTATACTGCGCCTGACGGTAAGTCAGGTGTTATGAGGGTAAACCCAAAGCTAACAGCTTCAAATGGCGATGTGCTGCGGGAAGCAGCGATTGCGGGACTAGGCATTACCTGCTTGCCCAGCTTTTTGCATTATGATGCGATCAACAACGGCCTTTTGCGGCCAGTCCTTTCAAACTATGACTGGACGGGCTTTGATGTGTTTGCGGTGTATCCCAAGACAACGATTTTGCCGAAAAGAACGCGCGCCTTTGTTGATTTCATGTCATCGCGCTATGGAAAAGATCCCGTTTGGAATAAGATTCACGCCTAGTTAGGAAGATTTCGTGACAGCATCCTGATTGTTTCATTAAAAGGAAAATTCTTTTCATTCACATGCTCTTTATTGTGAAAAACGCAATGGTTAATAAACGAATCACGGTAAGGTTCTTAAAACGAATTTTGTGTGATGGCACCCACACAGCTTCGGCCCTATCCGTTAATCAGGGCAGACTAAAAGAGGCGCGCGAGCGCCTCTTTTTTGTTGGTGCTTCCGCGCATTTATCACTCCACGTAGAGTGTAGAAAACCTGGGACATCACAAAATAGATTCCGTGGAATTTTACTGTGCTTATCTCGACAAGATGTAATTAACTTTAATCGCACTCTTTTTTGGGGAGTTGGAGGATTTTGTTTCTAAAAAAACCTACTTTTCTGGCGCCTGATTGCATGGCAGGTTCTTTTTAGCGGTTGCGCGAGCCGAACACCAGCCGACGCTTGCCTTTTTTATTGTAAAGCGAGGCACATGAAAAAACCTGAAGGAACTTGATGCGTGCGGTGCGCAGATTGTCAAAGCCCCTTTTACCTTTCTCGGAGGCCAGCAGTTCAATTTTGAAGAGCCTATGGAAAATGAATTCGCGCTTTGGCCTGATAAATAGAATATAAATGGCATTGACTTCCTGATAAGGAAAAAATCTTGCATAGCTGTTTGGATGGCGTCACATTTGGAAATTGTCATCACGGAGGTCGTTATGATTTTTCGTCAGCTTTTCGACAGCACATCATCAACCTACACCTACCTTATTGCCAGCAGAAAGGGTGGCGAGGCACTTATGATCGACCCGGTCTTCGAAAGGACCAATCATTATCTCCGAATACTTGAAGAATTGGATTTAAAACTTGTAAAGGTTGTGGACACACATCTACATGCCGATCACGTCTCGGCGATGGCGTCATTACGTGATAACACGAACTGCGTGACTGTTATGGGCGAGCAATCACCGGTGGATGTTGTCTCAATGCGGGTTTCAGACGCAGAAAAGGTGACCATTGAAGGCTTTTCAATGACCGCAATGTACACACCTGGCCATACTGATGACAGCTATTGCTTCCGCACTGACGATCGGATTTTTACGGGTGATACATTGCTGATCCGGGGAACGGGCCGGACGGATTTTCAAAATGGTGATCCGGGTATGCAGTATGAGTCGCTTTTTAACGGGCTGCTGAAGTTGCCAGAAAATCTGCTCGTTTATCCTGCCCATGACTACAAGGGTGACACTGTCTCGACCCTAGCTGAGGAGAAGGCGTTTAACCCGCGTCTACAGGTTGGTTCGCGCCAGGAATATGTTGATTTGATGAACAATCTGAAACTGGCTAATCCAAAGATGATGGACGTTGCTGTTCCTGAAAATCAAAGGATGGGACTGAACCTGGAGCAACAACGCGAAGTGCCCCACGTCGATGCTGAAGGATTGATCAACAATGCTGGTGAGCGATATCTGATGGTTGACCTGCGCGAGAATGGTGAACGTGTTAAGCATGGTGTGATCCCAAACTCGATTCACGCGCCTTATAGCTGTCTGGACCAGCATCTTGAGATGTTGTCTCATGCGTCAAGCAAGCAAATCGTCTTTTATTGTGCAGCTGGTGAACGTAGCGCCATGGCGGTGAAACTCGCTGGCGGCAGTGGGGTGAGAAATTGTGCGCATCTGCCGGGTGGTTTCGAGGCTTGGTTACATGCTGGTGGTGCAACCGAGTGATGCCTGCCTGATAATGACCAATAGCAAATTGCCCATTTAAGGTAACGGCAAATGAAAACATCTGTGATTGTTGTTGGTGGCGGAATTGTCGGTGTCTGCAATGCCTTAGCTTTGTGTCAGGCAGGACACCAGGTCACGCTGATTGACCGCAAACAGCCGGGCCGTGAGACATCCTATGGCAATGCCGGCGTTTTATCAGAATCTTCAATTATGGTGCTGAATAACCCAAATATGTTGCGCAGCCTGCCAAAGCTTCTGCTTGGAAAATCACTTGGCCTTCGCTATTCGCTGGCGTTTGTGTTGAAAAATCTTGGCTGGTTTCTCAAATTCCTGTCCTATTGCACACCGTCAAAAACGCGCGCGGCAGCTTTTGCCCTACGCGCTTTACAATTATCCTCTCTGGAGCAGCATAAAAAATGGATTGCCGAGGCTGGTGCCGAACATCTTCTGCGTGAAGCTGCTTGGGTAAAGGCATTTCGTTCGGAGGTAAGTTTCGCAAAATATCGTGATGAAATGGTGCTGATGGATGATATTGGTGTCAGGTACACAGTCTTTGATAGGGAGCAGATCAGACAGATAGAGCCGGGATTGAAACCGGTTTACTGCAAGGCTGTGATTATGAATGAGACATGTGGTGTTGCAAGTCCGTCGGCATTAACTGATTCCTACGTAGCGCTGTTTGAGGCGGCTGGTGGCACTGTTCATCGCGGTGATGTTTCTGGCTTATCTGGTGTTAAGGGTGGCTGGCAGGTCTTTATCGGCGAGGAGGTGTTGAGTTCTGAAAATGTGGTGATTGCAGCAGGACCCTGGTCATCGGAGGTTGCCGCTTGGCTTGGTTACAGAATTCCCATGGCCTGGGAGCGAGGATATCACCTGCATCTTCAGCCAGGTGATGGGCCACAGCTTGGCCGCGCAATCTGTGATATGGATGGGGGCTACGCGATGGTGCCAACATTGCATGGTGTGCGTATTACCTCAGGGGTGGAAATCACGGAGCGCGATGCGCCTCCCAATTATGATCAAATTATCAGATCTGTTGCCAACGCCCGAGATGCCCATGAGATGAAGGATGTCATTGATGAGGAGCCATGGATGGGACGTCGTCCAACACTCGTCGACTCGCTACCGATGATTGATGCCGCACCGCGGCATGAGGGCCTATGGTTCAATTTTGGCCATCAGCATCTGGGCCTCTCCATGGCTCCGGGATCAGCGCTGTCAATTGTTGCGATGATTGAGGGTGATGAACCGCCGTTTGATCTGTATCCTTTTCGCGCAACTCGGTTTCCGATCTGACGATGGTCCTCAACCCAGAAGATCCTCCACAGGACAAATTTGACGTGGTGATTGTTGGTGGGGCGATGATTGGGTCTTCTGTGGCTTGGTTTTTGTCGTATAATGAGGTTTTTGATGGTCGGATCCTTGTCGTCGAGCGTGACCCAACCTACGAATGGAGTTCAACAGCACATACCAACAGTTGCATGAGACAACAGTTTTCGAGTGAATTGAATATTCGTATTTCACAATTTGCTGCAGAGTTTGTCCGTAACTTCAGGGAACACATGGGTGGTGATCCGGCCGTGCCTGATCTTAACGTGCATCATTTTGGATATATGTATTTGGCAGACAGTGAAACATTAGCATCCCGGCTGAGGGACAGTTACGCTGTTCAGGCAGGCTGTGGGGCAGCTACAAAGTTAATGTCACCTGACGAAATTGCTGCTGCCTATCCATTTTACCAGCTGGATGACATTGTTCTGGGCAGTCACAACATAATCGATGAGGGCTATTTCGACGGTGCCACAATGTTTGACTGGTGGCGCCGCAAGGCGCGCCAGAGAGGTGTCTGCTATATCGCAAACGAGGTTGTCGATGTGACTTGTGATGCAGGCAGGGTGATCAGCGTCACGCTTGCATCAGGTACCGTTATAGGGGCTGGTACCGTGATCAATGCCGCAGGTCCACGTGCCGCTAGAGTGGCGCAGCTTGCGGGATTGGAAATTCCGGTCGAACCCCGGCCGCGCTATACCTTTGTTTTTGATGCTGCTGACCCACCTGACCGTGCCGTGCCGCTAACGATAGATCCAACAGGCGTGCATTTTCGGACAGATGGGCAGTATTTCATGGCTGGTTGTTCCCCAATACAAGATGGTCCCGTTGATTGTGATGATTTCACGATGGATCACAGCCTGTGGGAGGAAAAGGCTTGGCCTGCCATTGCCAATCGTGTTCCTGTGTTTGAGAGTGTGAGGCTTGTCAATAGCTGGGTTGGCCATTACGCCTATAATCGACTTGACCAGAATGCCGTTGTTGGCCCGCATCCTGATTTGCCAAATTTCATTTTTGTCAATGGATTCTCAGGTCACGGCTTCCAGCAGTCACCGGCGATGGGGCGCGGAGTTAGTGAGCTGGTTGCCTATGGTGAGTTTCGCAGCCTTGACATGACGCCACTCGGCTTAGAACGGATCATTGCCAGACATCCGCTTGTCGAACATGCGGTCATTTGATCAACTATTTTGGCTGTTTTTGGGTTGGATTACAAAGTAAGGACCCCTGTAATCACTGGAACGCAGCTTCCAGTCAAAATGGGTGGATCTGTTCGTCCCGCTACCTTTGTTACTGTCACATGCAGTCGGCTGGGACGTCCCATGTAATCACCCTGATGGGTGGCGAAGTCAAATTTCCCATCGCTGACTGGGGCCAGTTCCGCCAGCAATGCCCCAAGCGCGGTCGCGGTAATGCCAATCGCTGGGTCTTCAGGTATGCCGCCAAGTGGGGCAAACATCCGGGTGTGCAGGATGCCATCATCAGCTTCAAAGAAAACGAGTAGTGAAAAAAAATCACCCTCATAGCCATAATTCTCGTCCATTTTGGCAAACTATCCATTATCTACAACACAGGCAGTGAGGCCCTCACGGCTTTTCACTTCGGCAATGGCAAAAGGAACGTCTGTACCAGCAACAATCGGTTCTGTCTTGCTATTTTCAATCGCCCGCAGATCGAGATTGACAGCCGCAGCAACCAGCTCAGCTGGCATTTTCTAGCCTTTGGTGATCGGTTGCGGCGCTGTGATCGATATGGTTTCAATGACGTCAGCTCCGTCGCGGTTGGGGAGGATTTTTTACAAGGCCGGCCATCTCCTCGAAGATCAGTAAATCGCTATCTGTTGATCCTGGTATAAGGTTCGGCTATGAGGCGAGAAGATAGCCCGTTCCAACATTTGGATGTCCGGCGAAGGGAATCTCATTCTGCTGTGTGAAAATCTGGACCTTTGCGGCATTGCCCGGATCCTCGGGCGGCAGAACGAAAGTTGTTTCGGAATAGTGCATCTCCGCAGCAATTTTTTGCATAACAGCATCGCTTATGCCACGTGCATCAGTGAAAATGGAAAGAGGATTGCCACCAAATACATGGTCGGTGGACACATCTACGGTTTGAAACTTTTGCTGTTTAACCATGTTTCACCTTAATTTCCGAGTTCTGTTAACGCGGATGTTTACGCAATCAACACCGTGATGGATATTGATCCATTGTGAACCTTAACCGGCTTTAGACTATTCCCTCAGTCGAACTTTTCCTGCATAGCAGACGAGAAGGAGCCAAGTGAGACAGAGATAACAAGGATGGACACAGGCACAAAATAGAATTTCAACTGTTTCTGGTATTAAGCCATGCCATCGCAGTTCAGGCCATCGTGGCGACGCTGGTGAATGGTATTGAGGGAGTTCAAGTTGTTCCGCCAAAAGCCCAGCATATGCATAGGCATAGGCAGCCTGCTTGCGTTTGGGTCGCATTGATGGTTTTAGTCGTGGTCAGCGACTTTTCCATGAATGCGCTTCGTGTGGTTGGCGTTTTAAATTCTATTAATTTTCTCTCACTTTTTTGTAAGGTTCAAATTGGATAATAGCAGTCCTTGGATCACCGAAGGAGTGTGTTAGGTAGTACCGCAAAACTATGTTAGCGCTGGATATTTCTGGGCTTTTGCTTGTTGGAGCTCTTACCTTTTTACTGGGTAGTGTGAAGAATGTCATATTGACCTGATAACAATATTTTTCTGCTACACGATCTCATTTGTCGCAATTGACAGACGCACCTGAGTATCTACAGTGATTTAGAGACAATAAAGCTCCACGGCTATCATTGGGTGGGGTGTATTTTATTTGATGGTGGTAGAAAAGCACACGCGATGTGCAAATGGAGGAAACAAATGAAAAATTATATTGGACTCTCAGTCCTAGCTGGTTTGCTTGTCTTAGCAAGTGGCACGGCGGGTGCTTTCGAATGTAAAGTCAAGGCGGCAACCATGGCAAAGCCCGATGGTTTTCCGTCACGCGCTTTGACAATGATTGTGCCCTATGGTCCAGCCGGAGGTTCTGGACAGGTTGCGGCTGCCATGGCCGAAGCGGTGACTGGCCACACTGATGTGGCAATCAATCGTGATCATAAGCCAGGTGGGTCAGGCACTGTTGGTATGACCGCCTATATGGCGGCGCCCGCTGATGGGTATAACGTGCTTGAGCATATTGATGATGCGTCCTCAGCACATGCGCTTGACTCCAAGCGGCCAAACCCTGCAGCGGATTTGATTCCTCTTGTGGTCTCTCAGGTCACATTTTCGCAGGTTTATATCCGCTCAAATGAGACCCGTTACACGGATTGGCCGTCATTCGTGGAATGGGTGAAAGCGCAAGGCGGCAAGGCAACCATCGCCAATGTGTCTAAGGAAGGTTCGATGGAGCGGGTGACGATGAAATTCATCACCGATGCCACCGGCATGGAAATCCAACAAATCTCGTTTGACAAGGGTGCGCCGCGCTACGGCGCTTTGCTTGGCGGTCAAGTCGATGCGTTGTTTGAGCAGCCAGGTGACGTTCGTAAGTTTCTTGATGCTGGCAATTTCAAGCCAATCCTGACGATCTTCAACGAGCGTCCGGGTGTGTTTGCTAATGTGCCGACCCACAAGGAAATGGGAATGGATTTTGAGCCGCTTCTACGTTTCCGTGGGTTCTATGTTCACAAGGATGCGCCTGCTGACCGCGTTAAATGGCTTCAGTGGGCTTTCCAGCGTGGCTATTGTCAGGACAGCTATCAGGCATTCAACGAATCAAAATTCATGAATGTGATCGATAGCTACCGCGATACCGCTGGTGCGATTGATTTGATCAATGCCAGCGTAGTTCAATATCGCGAGGTTTACAAAAGCATGGGAATGGACGTGAAGTAAAACGGGTCCTAGATATGGGTTTTGATCCAGATACCACCCGGCGTGAAGGTCGGGTGGTATCATACAGATTATTAGATCTTTCACTCACATTTTGATTTTTAACCGCAATATGTTCACTGAGTAGCCGGTAGTATGATATGGGTAAGTTGAGACGATCGCATATGATTGAAACGGGCGTTTGGCTCATAATCTGCATCATTTTCTTCGCTTTTTCCTTTGAGTTTAATCAGCCCATCGAAATTTATAAATTCGGTGCTACTGGCTGGCCGCGTGTGGTTTTGTTGCTGTTGTTGTTGGCGACGATTGGTAATTTTTCCTATATGCGGATACATGGCTCTGCCGTCCAAAAGGGCCGCGTTGGCATTGCCGATGAGGATGTGTCAGACACTGACTATGGTGATTTCGGAGCATTACTTAAGGTCACCGGTGTGTTAGGGACACCGTTTATCTTTGCGATGTTACTAAAACCAGTTGGTTTCTACTTTGCCACTCCCTTCTTTATTGCCCTCATCATTATTTTGTTCGGTGAGCGGCGGGTAAAATGGGTTCTCGGCATAACCGCGATGATCTATGCGGTTCTGCTTGGGTTGTTCATGGTGGTTCTAAACGCTCCCCTGCCGCAGGGTAATATGTCGCCCTTTTATGATTATAGTGCGTTAATTTTGACGTTGAATACCCAGCTCCAGCAAATGTGGTAGGAAAAGATTATGTGGGAAAATTTTGCTGCAGGAAGTCTGGCTCTGTTTAGTGATCCGTTCACTATCGCCATCTTCGTCTTTGGGGTTATGGGGGGAATGCTGTTTGGAGCAATTCCAGGCGTGAGCATGCTCACGCTGGCGGCCATTCTGTTGCCATTCACCGCTAGCCTTACCCCTGCTCAGGGTGTCATGCTATTTGCAGTGATTTACTGTACCGGCACCTATGGCGGGGCGATCACAGCAATTTTATTCAATATTCCGGGGGCGCCCGAAAACGCGCCTACGGCTTTTGATGGCTATCCGATGACGCGGCAGGGTAAATCAGGCAAAGCTGTTGGAGCAGCTGTTCTCTGTTCTGCAATTGGAGGTGTGGCCTCGGCCCTTGTGATGATGGCCGCAACCGAGCCACTCGCCAATTGGGCCATACGCAACATCGGACCACCAGAAATCTTCGCTTTGGTGTTTTTTGGTCTCGCTGTTGCCTCGTCAGTAGGTGGACGTTCCATCTGGAAAGGGTGGATGTCCGTACTACTTGGTCTGATTATTGCGACAATTGGACAGGATCCTGTCGGGGGTATAAACCGTTACAATTTTGGCTTTACCGATCTTGCAGCTGGCATTGCTTTTGTACCGGCTATTCTTGGTTTCTTTGCCGTGTCCGAAATTTTTGTTCAGGCGGAAAAGAAAGCTACAGGCAAGTTTGATGCGCCCAAAGTAGGTATGTCATTTCCCTCATTTCTGGAGATATGGGCGCACAGGATTGCCGTTGTCCGATCAATCCTCGTTGGTTTCTTCTGCGGTATCCTTCCAGGCATTGGCGCTACGCTGGCCGCTTTCATGGGCTATGGTGAGGCCGTGCGCTGGTCCCGAGACAAGGAAGCATTCGGCAAGGGTAAACTTGAGGGTGTGATCTCATCTGAAACAGCTAATAACGCAGCAACGGGAGCAGCAATGATTCCCCTGCTAGCACTTGGTCTTCCGGGTGGCGCGCTTACCGCAATGATGGTTGCGGTATTCCAGATGCATGACCTCGAACCGGGGCCGCTGGTTTTCTATAATTCACCCGAATTGATTTGGATCGTTTTTGCGGCAATGTTCTACGCCAATCTTTCAATCCTATTTATAGGGCTTGTTGAGACAAAGACCATTCTCTACCTGCTGAAAATCCCATTCCAGTTTCTGGCGCCAATGATCCTGCTTCTGGCGACAATTGGCTCCTATATTGGCCGCGGTCTGGTACTAGACGTGATTGTAATGTTTGGGGCAGGTATCATCGGGTTCCTGCTTCGGCGTTCTGGATATTCCATCCCAGGAATTGTGCTTGGTATTATTCTTGGCAAAATTGGTGAGCAGAATTTTGCTCAAGGGATGCAGATGGTTCATTATGATCTACTTACCTACTTCTCTAGACCAATCTGTTTGATTCTGATCGTTGCTGGAGCGCTAACCTTGCTTGCAGGCATTTATAAGGCTGTTGGCTCTTCACGAAGCACCGCTAGCCAGTAGTCTGCCAGAGACCAGAGGCAAAAAATGACAGAGGTGAATGAGATTGCTGCCATTGATGAAATGGTCGCAGCGGCGCGTGAAGCGCAGGATGTATATGAGGCGAGAGGCTCACAGGTGTTGTTTGACAGTGCCTGTCAGGCGGTGGCATGGGTTCTGATGGAGCCTGCACGCAATAAAATGCTAGCCGAAATGGCCGTGGCTGATACGGGCCTTGGCCGGATCGAAGACAAAATCCAGAAAAACCATAATAAAACACTAGGCTTGATGCGTGACCTCAAGGACGTAACCAGCTTTGGCCATGTTGGCGATGATGCGGTGACTGGCCTTTCATCATATCTGCGCCCGAAGGGTGTAATCGCCGCGGTCGTTCCATCGACCAATCCACTGGCGACACCGGTGAATAATATTATCAACGCCCTGAAAACCGGCAATGCAATTTTACTTGCTCCCTCGCCGAAGGGAGTGAAGCCGCTGACGACCATGTTGGTTTACATTCATGAGGCACTTAGCAGGTTGGGCCTGCCAGACAATCTTGTGCAGATGGTTCAAGCACCGCCCTCACGTGCTAAGACTGAGCGGTTGATGAAACTGGCTGATCTTGTTGTCGTCACGGGGTCGCAGAACAATGTACGCGCTGGATATGCTTCAGGAACGCCAGCGATTGGCGTCGGTGCCGGCAATGTCGTGACAATCATTGATGAGACAGCCGATATTGTGGCAGCGGCGGAGAAGATCGCCGCTTCGAAGACGTTTGATAATGCGACTTCATGTTCGTCCGAGAATTCAGTGATCGCGGTTGACACGGTTTATGACGAGGTTGTTGCCGCCCTTGCGAATGTGGGCGGGCTGCTGCTCAACGCAACGCAAGTGGAACGCCTTGAACAGTTGCATTGGCATCATGGCAAAATGACGACGACCCTGTTGGCGCAGGATATTGAAAAGGTTCTCGTGGAAATGGACATGCTGAACGAAGCGCCGGCCAGCACCGAGTTTCTTATTGCTCCACAGAGTGAAATTGGTCCTGAGCATCCTATGACAGGCGAAAAAATGGCGCGCTTTCTGGCGCTTTACCGCGCCTCCGATTTTGATGATGCGTTGACTAAGGCAAATGCAATTCAGAGCTTCCAGGGTAGCGGCCACTCGCTTGGTTTGCACTCAACTGATGATGCCAGGGCGCATCGCCTGGCGATGGAGGCTAAGACATGTCGCGTCATCGTCAATCAGGCCCATTGTTTTGCAACCGGTGGATTCTTCAATAATGGTTTGCCCTTTTCATTGACTATGGGCTGTGGCAGTTGGGGCGGCAACTCGATTGATGACAATTTAAACTGGCGGCATTTTGTAAATCGGGTGAATGTGGTTCGTACGGTACCTGAGCGCCGTCCCGAGCTCGATGAGATTTTTGGTGACTATTGGGATAGGTTTGGTAAATGACATCAACGATCGCTTGCCAGATTGATGCCAATGCGGCTGGAGGGCCGGATGATGTCTGGCTGACCTCGCCCGACACGGCCCAAACGATAGCGTGGCATGAGGTAGCGCTTCGGGCCCTTGACATAGCTTGTCACCTTGATGCCCTTGATCTGCCCTTGGGCGCACCAGTAGCTGTTGCTGCAGAGAATTCTATTGGCTCATGCTTGACATTTGCAGGCATAACTTATGGTGGCTATCTGGCAACGCCGCTCAACCTGGTGGCCGGCGTAAAAGTTCTCAGCTACGTTATCAACCATTCAGGCGTAACGGTTATTCTCGTGTCTGATGATTACCGCTCGCTCATTGAACAAGCGGTCAGGAGCGTCGATCGCGCTATTACCCTGATCCCTTTGGATACCGAAGCTGGTCCTTTATGGTTAACTGACACGCAGCCTGAAACCGTGCCGCGTCATGTGCCGACGGCCGAGACAGCTGGTTTGCTCATGTATACGTCGGGAACCACTGGCAATCCAAAAGGTGTGATCCTCACGCATAAAAACCTACTTGCGGCTGGCAACAATGTTGTCAATGGCCATAACATTACTGCTGCGGATACCGGTATGTGTGTGCTGCCTATCTATCATATCAATGGATTGTGCGTGACCGTCATGGGAACACTTGTCTCGGCGTCAGGGCTGGTGATTCCATATCGATTTTCGGTTAGCGGGTTCTGGCGGCAGGTCAGAGCGAACAATGTCAGCTGGTTCAGTGCTGTGCCAACATTATTCGCCTATCTGCTGAATGAAAAGACGCAAGTCATTATTGATAGAGACCGGCTTCGCTTTTCCAGGTCGGCATCGGCGCCTCTATCCCCGGAAATTCACCGACAATTTGAGGAGAAATTTGGCATCCCGATTATCGAAACAATGGGCCTTACTGAAACGGGTGCCCAGATTCTTTCAAACCCCATGCCGCCTGCCATCCGTAAGATCGGTTCCCCTGGTGTTGCTGTTGGCAATGAGGTCATGATTGGTGATGAGTCACAGCGGGGCGTTCCAGTCGGCCAGACAGGTGAAATTCTGGTGCGTGGTGACAATGTCATGCAGGGCTATCTCAATAAGCCTGAGGAAACCGCCAAAACGATTACAGCTGAGGGTTGGCTGCGAACAGGTGACCTTGGCCACATGGACGAGGACGGGTTTGTCTTTGTCACGGGACGCATCAAGGAACTAATCATCAAGGGCGGGGAGAATATTGCACCGCGTGAGGTGGATGAGGTTTTGCTTGAACATGAGGCGGTGTTGGAGGCAGCCGCATTCGCGGTGCCATGTGCCAATTATGGACAAAGGGTTGAAGCCGGAATCCGGTTGAAGCCTGGTCGAGAGGCCAGCGAAGATGCCCTGTCCGCGCACTGTATAGCCAGGCTTGGTAAATTCAAATCACCCGACATGATTCATTTTCTCGAAGATTTGCCAAAAGGCCCCTCTGGCAAGGTGCAGCGGCTGAAACTGTTTAATCTGGTGCATGGCGATGGTTGAAAAGTCTGATCAACCAAAGGGATGAGCACGCCAATGCCCTTGTCATTTTTGCCATCGGTCGATCCAGTCGTGATTTCTGCTTTGTTGCTGATCTTCCTTTTTTCCGGGATTATAAAAGGATTCCTTGGAATCGGCCTGCCAACTGCAGCAATGGCGTTTCTGACACTGGTGATGGAGCCGACAGAGGCTATATCGCTCCTGACCATACCGATCATTGCTACTAATTTTTTTCAGTTCATTAGATCAAGTGAGCGGGTACAGACAGCAAAAAAATATAAATATTTCGCTCTCGCAATAATGGTCAGCATCTTTATAACCGCATGGAACATCACGGCCTTTCCAACAGGCTTTCTCACAGTCGTGATCGGTTTTGCCATGATCATTTTTTCGGCAAATCTGCTTTTTGGCTTTTCTCTGCCAATTGGCCCCAGCTTGAGATGGCAGATTGGTGTTGGTGTTCTCTCCGGCTTTCTGGGTGGGTTGAGTTCAATCTGGTCGCCACCTGTGGCGATGTATCTAATAGCGCGCAATACGCCGAAGGAACAGTTCATTGCTGCGACCGGCTTTCTGTTTCTTGCTGGCTGTTTTCCTCTGGCACTCGGTCTTTATCTGTCGGGAGTTCTCACGCCGGTTACAGCGGTAAAGTCACTAATGGGCCTGGTTGTCGTTTTGCTCGGGTTTCGGATTGGTGAGTTGTTGCGTGGCCGGGTGTCACAGGAAATTTTTCGTAAATTCGTATTGATAGCGTTTCTATTCATGGGTTTGCGACTGATCATTGCTGGCATGTTCTAGCCCCTACCAGATCTCAGCCGAGGCGATCTCCAGCCTTGACCCGAATGCGTGTTGTGATCATTCGCAGATATTGTTTTTGCAGGCTGGCTGCATCAGCATGGTGCAACAATATGGGTTCGTTGAGTGCCTTCATCCACAATCCATCGAGTAGAGCAATGAAGCCAATGCTGGCGGCATTTAGGGAGCGTACCTTTACAAGGTGTCGCAATTGGCTACGGACAACGGACAGCAGGTGCCTCTGATAGGCACTGTATGTTGATTTTAGCAGGTTCGACTGATAGGTCGCATGGTGCATATCACGGCAGAGCCGCTTCATTTCGGGTGTGAAAAGGTCATCGCGGAAATGCGTGTCGATCAAAGTATGCAAACGGTCCGTTGGGCCTGCATGCTTGTTCACAACCTCTATGGCATTGGTGTGACAGCGGCGAAGGACTTGCCGCAAAATTGCGTCAAGTAATAATGTCCTATCGCTGAAATAATGGGGTAATAGACTAGGTGACAGGCCCGCCACACTGGCAACTCGCGCATTTGAAACGCCTGCCAATCCATCCTGCAGAATCACAGTGGTGGCTGCATTAATGAATTGCTGGCGGCGAATGCCACGCATACCTGTTTTGGGCATTATTAACTCCTCAAGGGGCAGCCTAAAATATTTTTATTGTAGTTGACAACAATAAAAATATTTATCGAACTTTACAATCATCGCAAAAATGTCGAACTTTAACGATTTCTGATTGAAAAACCTCATTTTTTGGCTAGCGTTTGACAGCAAATTTTATGTTTGATCTGATTAGTAGAGTCGCAAACAAAAAAAGCTATGGGTGGTTAGGATATGAATTCTTCAAACGTAAAACCGCAAATTGCAAAATTTGCGTCAATGCGGGATGTCAGCAAGAAACTGCAGATCCGTTGGTACCGGTGTCCGGTTGACAAACAGCTTTTGCGCGAGTTGATGACACCGAATGATTGGCGTGGGTTGTTTCTGGCGCTAGGGCATCTGGCCTTATGGATTGTATCGGGCGGTGCCGCCTTCTATCTGTATCTCCAAAAGCTATGGCTGCCGTTTGCCGTTGTGTTGTTTTGCCATGGAACGATTGCTGCGTTTCTTACCGCACCGCATCATGAATTATGTCACCGCACAGTATTCCGGACCAAATTTATGAATGAGGCTTTCTTACGAATATATGCGCTGATTGGCTGGAGCAATTTTGAGATTTACCAATTCAGTCACAATTATCATCATCGCTTCACCCTGCATCCCGAGGGAGATCGCGAGGAAATTATGCCAGCGACGCCATCGCTGCGTGCATTCTATATCCTGCAGCTTTTCACAGTGAATATTTTTGGGGGATATCAGTCAAAGGGGCTGGTGCCGACATTGCACAATTTTCTCTCCATTGCCGCAAACCGTTTTGATAATCCCTATAATTCGTGGGGTGAAGAACTCTATGAGGGTTATGATGAACATCGCAAACGAGCTGCAAACTGGGCAAGAGTCACTTTGCTATTTCATGCGGTGCTGGTGGCGGGCGCCTTTGCCATCGGACACCCAATCCTCGCCTTGCTGACCTCCGGCTCGCCCTTTCTGGCAAATTGGTGGCGCTACTTTGTTGGGGTGACGATGCATTGCGGTCTCAAAAGCAACGAGACTGATTTCCGCAAATCTGTACGAACCATCACCCTCGATCCAGTTTCGGAATTTCTTTACTGGCATATGAACTGGCACCTCGAGCACCACATGTATGCCGGCGTTCCCTGCTACAACCTCAAGGCGCTGCATCAGGCCACGGCGGATGACATGCCAAAGCCGAGAACCCTGCTTGGTGCCTGGAGAGAAATGCGTGAAACATGGAAAAGACAGTTGACTGACCCTGACTATGCCTTTGATACTCCAGTGCCGAGTCGCAGTGGAGTCGGTGAGGCAAGACCGGACAGCCTTGCGCGTTCGATCGGCGACTTAGGTCCAAAAGAATTGACGAAATAACTTCTGGGTCGCAGATAGTGTCCGCCCCGGTTTTACCTTAGAGGAAATGTGGATGAACCGTGTTGGTGTGATTGGCCTTGGTGATATGGGCAGCGGCCTTGCAAAAAATCTGATCCAACAGAAATTTGAGACCACAGGGTTTGATCTTGATCAGCAGCGAATGGAAGCCTTTTCTGCTTTGGGTGGGTGTCCGGCGCAGGATGCGGCCGAGGTGGGCCGAAATGCTGATATCGTCTTTGTAATGGTAATGACAGGCGGGCAGGCTAAATCGGTGCTTTTCGGTGATGGCAACAACGGCCTGGTCAGTCAGATGACCTCTGGCAGCACTGTCATCCTGACAGCGACGATAAAGCCTAGTGAAGCTCGCGAAATCGGTGAACTGATGCAAGGAACTGGCGTCAATCTCGTCGACAGTCCGGTCAGTGGTGGGTTTTCCGGTGCACAGGGTGGCACCTTGACCATGATGGCAGCCGGCAGGCCGGATGTGATAGAAGCCTGTGAGCGGGCCATGCAAGCGGTCTCCTCGACCATTCATCACGTCGGTGAGGAAGCTGGTATGGGTCAGACGGTCAAAGCATGTCTGCAAACCTTGATCGGTTCAATTTTCTCAGCCACCTTTGAGGCCTCGGTTCTCGCCGCCAAAGCAGGCGTTTCCGGCGAGGTGCTGCACAAGGTGTTCTCCACCTCGGGTGCAGGCTGTGGTGTCATGTCAACCGCGCTTGCGAACATTATTGATCGTAAATTCGAAAAAACCGGAAGTCATATTGCCACGATGCATAAGGATCTGACAATTTCATTGGCGCTTGCTGAGGAACTGGGCGTACCGATGCATATGGCATCAACGGCCATGCAGCTGTTTCATGCGGGCAAAACGAAATATCCAGGTGGTGACAATTGGGTTGTGACCCGCGTCATCGAGGAGATTGTCGGCGCTGAATTGCACCGCTAGCATTTTTGGAGAGATTGTTTTGAAGACCGGAGTAATCTGTGACGGCATCAGCCGCGACCTTGACCATGCGCTCACTGTAATGGACGAGTTTGATCTTGAATATGCTGAACTGCAATTCGTCTGGGACAATGAGGTTGGTGACCATTCGTCTGCAGAAAATACAAAGATCAAGGAATTATTGACCAAGCATAACAAGTCGGTGTCCTGTCTATCGCGTCATATTTTTGCCGGTATGACAACGGCAAATCGTCCCGGTGATGAGCTGCACAACAAGCATATGGAGGCGCTTAGGCGGGTTATAGGCATTGCGCATGAATTGGGGTCGCCGCTGGTTCGGATCATGACTTCGAAGAAGGAGCAGATTCTCTGGGGGCTTCATGGCGCCGAACATTGGAATGTAGCCAAGGGAGCGTGGGACACCTTGCCGCCATTGATTGCCCCGGCAGTTGACCTTGCCCGGGCAGAAGGGGTCAGGCTGGTAGTTGAGACTGGCAATGGCACGATGGTCAACTCAAACTATACCGCCCGCAAACTGATCGACGAGTTGGATGCAAAGGACACGTTGCAGGTTCTGTGGGATCCGGCAAACAACTGCTGGTGTCATGAAAATGCCTTTCCGGAGGGGTATGACGAGATCAGAGATGGCTATCTGGGCCATCTTCACATCAAGGACGTGAAAGTTGACACACCACGTGCCACTCTGGAGGTGCGGGAGATGGGCAAAGGACAGCTAGCAGATCAGTTTGCCCCAATGGCAGCGGCGCTGCGCACGGATAATTACGAGGGTGTCATCTCCTTTGAAAGTGTTTACCACCCGGGCAATAACAGCTTTGAGGATGGGTTTCGCAAATGTATAAATCTGTTTAAAACGCATTTTCACTGACAAGGTGAGGTGCCATGGGGTCCAGATCACGTAGAAACCGTCTTGAGGATATCGCCCGCCATGCCGGTGTTGGCATTGCGACGGTTGACCGTGTGCTGAACGAGCGTGGCGGCGTGAGTGAGAAAACCACCGCCAAGGTGCTTGCAAGCGCAAGATCACTAAGGACAAAGCGTATGCTGCCAAGCAATCGAAAACGTCGGCTTTCGATTGAGGCTGTGTTGTTCCGGGATCATTCGGCCTTCTACTCCCGGCTGAATCAGGCGTTTAAGGAAGTCACTAAATTGGCTGACATTCCAGCAACAATATACCGAACACACATAGATGTTGGCGATCCTGAGCGCCTGATAACCCACCTGGAGTCGGTTGCTGAAAACCGGGATGGGGTGATCCTATTTGCCAGTGATCTGCCGCAGATTTCAGACGCTATAGATCGGCTTGCTGACCAAACGACCATTGTGACGATAAGCACCGATATCCCCGACAGTGCACGTCATTGCTATATCGGCATCGATAATTTCAACGCTGGACGGACTGCGGCAAAAATAAGTGAGGCCATTTGCCGTAAAGGTGGGCGAATTCTCGTCATTGAACCTGATCCATCAGCGAGGGCGCAGATGGAGCGGTTCAGTGGGTTCTGGCAGTTTTTTGCCAATCGTGGTGAGGAGGGCAAATTGTGCCAGTTCCACCAGACAAAACCGCTAACCCTGTCCCTTGGCAAGGTCGTCACCTTCTTGCAGGCTAAGACGGATGTGCGTGTGCTCTACAGTACGGTCAATAACGAGTTTCTCGAGATGCTTGTCGAGGCAGGCAAGCATGAAACAGCGATTAGTTCGGTCGCAAAGATCGTACATGATTTGAGCCCTCATTCAATCAAGAACCTGCAGACAGGCTTGATTGATATTGTGCTGGACTCCAATCCAATGCAGCAGGTCTTCAAGGCCGTTGAGTTCATCTCTGAGCAGCATGGATATCTGGCAACGCTGGAGAGTTCGATGGTGGATTTTCAGCTCTATACATCAGATAACCTGCCACGCACGCAATTTATATGACCCACCGATATGAAGATGAGGGACATGCGGGCAGGACTGAAATTCAGTGATGAATTTACATCATTTTTGACCTGTCCCCTTATACCAAATTGCTGTTGGTTTAAGTGAGTATTTTGGGCAATCCAGTGTGGTGCTGGTAGTGCCTATGGGGGATACGAAAAACATGCGGACTGCTGTTTTGAATAAGCTGGCAGGTAACCTTGCCGCTGCCTGGCCAGATCCTGCACAGCCGGTGAAACTAGCTCGCAGCGCGTTTCCTCTCGACAGAGCCGAAGCCTATTATGTTCAGGACCAGATGCACTATCTTCTCGATCAAGGCCTTGCTGGCTGGAAAGTAGGCGCAACAAGCCAGAAAATGCGTGAGCTAGATGGTCATGATGACGTTATTCCCGGGCGAATTTTTGCCACGCGCAGCTATCTCGGGCCAAAACACAACCTTTTGATTTCCGATTTTCCAAATGCGCGTGTTGAGACTGAATTCGCTTTTCAGCTCATTAAGGCGCCTGTCATGCGCCAGGCTCCATGGACTGCAGAAGAACTTGTTCCGATGATGACGCTGCATCCCGCCATCGAAATTATTGGAAATCGCTATGCTGTCGAGGATGTAAGCAAGGCTGAAAATTCGTTGTTGACCATTGCCGATAATGGCGGGGGAATGGCGTTTATCTTTGGAAATGCGGTCGAGGATTGGCAGGGTACTGACTTTCAGCATCACCCTATCTCGCTATCTGTTGGCGATGGCAACGCAGCGGAAAATTTCCTTGGTGAGATGCGCTGCGTCCCGGCTGAGGCGGTGGCGGATCTGGTCAATCATCTTGCGGCGCGTGGGCATGAACTGGCAGCCGGTGATTTCGTGTCAACAGGCGCGGCAACGGTTCCCCAGCCATTTGTGGCTGGGGACAGTGTAATGGCTGATTTCGGGTCGCTCGGTGTCATTGAGCTGCAGTTTTAGAAAATGATTCTGACTGGCAAATATTACAAAATCGATGATTGACGTTCTGATAATTTTTGGCCCCAATCTGAATAGGCTAGGGACGCGTGAGCCGCAAATATATGGCAGCCATACAATGGCCGATATCATGTCTTACCTGGAAGTGGAGGCTAGTAGGCATAGTCTCGAAATCGCCATGATGCATTCGAATGATGAGGGCGAGCTTGTGACCGCCATTCAAAAGGCGCGATGCACAGCAAGGGCAATCCTGTTCAATCTTGCTACTTACGCGCATACTTCGGTTGCTCTGCGCGATGCTGTTGCGATGTTTGAGGGACCCCGCGTAGAGGTGCATTTATCTGACAACTATCAGCGCGGATCCTTTCGCCAGATCAGCCTGACGGCTCCTGTCAGCGGCGGTGCCATCGTTGGCTTTGGTGCCGATTTCTCCCTGCTTGGCCTTGATGCAATTAATCGCCTGCTTAGCAGGAATGGTGATCGTGATCCCAAATTAGCGGAGCGAGATGCAGGAAAAAAAAATGACTGAGCGATTCAAAAAAGTGATGGTGATGGGCGCTGGTGGTATGGGCGCCTTGTTTGGTGCCATTCTTGCAGAGGGCGGGTTCGATGTGGTGCTGGTTGACAATGACCGAGAGCATGTTGATGCCATTCGAAAGGACGGCTTGCGTATTTCCGGCCTCGGTGGTGAGCGCTATCACCGGATTATTGCCGAATACGAAGCTAGCGCGGTGACTGAGGCAGATCTAGTTCTGTTTCAGTGCAAGGGCACGGCGAGTACTGATGCTGCGCAGGCTATGGCACATCTCGCTGGCACCGACGCGATCTTCATCAGTTTTCAGAATGGTCTTGGTAATGAAGACATACTTGCCGCACATTTTGGAGCGGAAAACGTATTTGGCGGTTTGACGTCGATGGCTGGTGCACGGTTGGGGCCGGGACATATTCAAGATTTTGACAGAGTGCCATCCTATATCGGCGAATGGAGTGGCGGCCTGACAGATCGTGCTAGCAGGATTGCGGCCGCCTTCACTGCTGCCGGCCTTGAGACCAACGCCAGCACCGACATTAGGACCGAAATCTGGAAGAAGCTGCTTGGCAACATAACAATGAGCGCCGTTTCCGGTATCACCAATCTGACCAGCACGGAAATTCTGCAGATTGACGCCTTGCGCCGGATATGCTTCACGGCGCTGGATGAGGCGATTTCAATCGCCCACTCGCAAGGAGTGATGCTAGAAAAAAGCGCAGTTGTCCGGGGACTGGAGATGATGACCATTCCGGGAGGCACCGGTGACAACAAGTCCTCGTTGTGCCTTGACGTTCTGGCTAAGCGCCAGAGCGAGGTTGAATTTATCTATGGAAAACCACTTGAACTTGCTGAAGAGGCGGGGTTGGTGGTGCCGACGCTTCGCACCTTGTATGGCTTGGTGAAGGGCATTGAAACACATTACGTAAAGGATTGACGCCATGATAAAACGATTTGATGGAAAAGCAGCGTTTGTTTCTGGTGGCTCGCGTGGAATTGGTCTTGCCATCGCCACCCGTCTTGCTACTGAAGGGGCTGATGTGATGATATCCGGATCGCAGCAGAAAAATCTAGACGCTGCGGTCGCCGCCATTGCCGAAAAATCTTCAGGCAAGGTGTTGGCGCACGCCTCTGATCTCAGACAGGTGGCAGGATGCGAGGCAGCCTTTACTGCGCATGATGCGGCTTTTGGGCGGTGCGACATTCTGGTGCATAGTGCCGGCGCAACAAAAGGCGGGGTGTTTCCCGATCAGCCTGATGCCGATTTTCAGGATGGCTTTGCCCTGAAATTTCATGCGGCTGTGCGTCTCTCTCGCCTGTTCTGGCCATCTCTTTTGGCATCCCATGGCAATGTTGTGATGATCGTCGGCGGTGCTGCGCGGACACCTGATCACAAGTTTATGGTTGGTGGTGCTGTTAATGCAGCCCTGGCGAACTACTCGAAGGCGCTCGCAGGCCAGGGTTTGATTGATGATGTGAATGTGAACTGGGTCAGCCCGGGACAGACGGAAACCGAACGGCTGCAAGGGTTGCTCGAAACACGTGCGCGCAACGAGAACAAAACCATTGATGAAGTGCGTGCCGAGCGTATGGGCCATGAGGGTATTAGGCGTCTTGGCAGACCTGAAGATACCGCGGCGCTGGTGTCGTTTCTGTGTGGCGACGAAGCACGCCACATCCATGGCACCGGGATCAGCGTTGATGGTGGTGCTACAAAAGGGTGCTTTTGATGGATTTCTCATTCACCGAGGAACAGCGTCTGCTTGTTGGGACAATCCGGGAATTTGTCCACCGCGAACTCAAACCGCTCGAGGAGGATGTTGAGGCAGGTGGTTACCTGGCAGATGATGTGGCACGAAAAATTCGGCAAAAATCACAGAAATTGGGGCTTTATGCTGTCAATATTCCCCGTGAATTTGGTGGTGGTGGCCTCTCATTTCTTGAATGGATGATGGCTGAGGAACAGTTTGGCCGCACATCTGACATTCTGATCAGACGCGCTTTTGGCAATGTCTATGAAATTCTACTGGAGGCCAGCGAAAAACAGAAGCAGACCTATCTGTTACCAGCGGTGACGGGTGAGAGGACGTTCTCGGTTGCTTTTACTGAGCCTGAGGCAGGGTCTGATGCGGCGGCGATAAGGACAAGGGCAGAACGGTCCGGTGAGGGCTGGGTTCTGAACGGATCAAAGCATTTCATTTCCGATGGGCTGTTTTCCGATTTTTTTGTTGTGACCGCCGTTACCGATCCGACGGCTGGCGTTCACGGTATCTCTACCTTCATCGTAGAGAAGGGAATGATGGGTTTCACCATTGGACGTGATCAGCCAATGATGGGGCTGCGCGGCACCTCGCATGTTGAAATGCAATTTGAGAATGTCAGTCTTTCCAGCGATCATCTGCTTGGCTCCGAGGGGCAGGGGTTGAAACTCGCCTTCGCGACCCTTGGCCGCGTTCGCCTCGCGCAGGTGGTGGCACGATCCATTGGCAAAGCCACGCTGGTGATGGATCAATGCCTGGATTATGCGCGTGAGAGGCGGCAATTTGGTGCGCCAATCGGTGATTTCCAGATGATTCAACAGATGCTGGCGGACTCGGCGATGGAGATCAATGGAACGCGTCTTGCGCTCTGGCACACGGCAAGCCGGATTGATGCGGGCGAGGAGGTGCGAGGCAGCATTTCTATGCTGAAGGT
The DNA here is from genome assembly GCA_902578815.1 of uncultured SAR116 cluster alpha proteobacterium. Classification (GTDB taxonomy): domain Bacteria; phylum Pseudomonadota; class Alphaproteobacteria; order Puniceispirillales; family Puniceispirillaceae; genus MED-G116. The sequence continues at coordinate 88,222 of CACHEI010000003.1, forward strand.
GCAGGCAGCCGAGATGCTGGGCCATGTTGTTGACCGCGCCGTGCAAATCTTTGGCGGGGCCGGCTATTGCCGCGATTTGCCGATCGAGCGCTATTATCGGGATGCCCGAATCTATCGGATATATGATGGCACCTCGGAAATCCATCGGGCCGTGTTAGCGAAACAGATGATGCGCGGTGACACCTCTGTCTACGATATCTATGGGTGAGTGAAATGGGAAAAACGCAATTCTTGTCTGCTGATGATGCAGTGGCGCTCATTGCGGATGAGTCTGTTGTTGGCCTTGTAGGAGGCGGTGGGGGTCTGGTGGAGGCGAGTCTGCTTCATGAAGCGGTCGAACGGCGCTTTCTGAAAACCGGCCATCCACGGAATCTGACCTGTATTCATGCGCTGGGTATAGGTGATCGGCAGGAGCGGGGCATGAACCGGTTTGCCCACAAGGGTATGACTAGTAGGGTGATTGGCGGTCATTGGGTCTGGTCGCCACGCATGCAACAGATGGCCCGTGACAACGACATTGAAGCTTATGTTTTACCCGGCGGTGTGATCATGCAATTGATGCGTGAGGTTGCTGCCGGTCGGCCCGGATTGATCACGCATGTTGGTCTTGGCACCTTTGTTGATCCGCGTTTTGAGGGAGGCCGGATGAATGAAGGTGCGAAGGCCAACCTGACCGAGGTAATCACGATTGATGGCAAGGATTACCTGCGATATCTGCCCATACCTGTTTCGGTGGCCCTGCTGCGTGGCAGCTATGCTGATGAGGATGGCAATATTTCGCTTGAGGAGGAGCCGGCAAATCTCGACATCTATGCGATGGCAGCAGCAGCGCATAACAGTGGTGGCAAAGTGATTTTCCAGGTCAAGGGCCGGGTTCCGAGCAATAGCATGAAAGCGCGGGAGGTGAGGATCCCTGCTGCATTGGTTGACGCGGTAGTGATTGATGAACGCCAGCAACAGGGCTATGAGCTTGTCTATGATGCCGCAGTTTCAGGCGAGCAGTTCAGGCACGATCTTGATGCGCAGGCGGTACAGTTTTCGCCCCGACTGGTCATCGCCAAACGCGCCCGTCAGGAATTGATCGATGATGCTGTGATTAATTTTGGCTTCGGCATTCCCGATCAGGTGGCAAAATTGATTGCCAGAGATGGCATGTCAGATCGCTATTACCAAACGATAGAACATGGCACCTATGGGGGCCGTCTGATGGATGGTGATCTGTTTGGTTATGCGATGAACCCTAGCTGCATGATTGATGGCCCGTCACAATTCGATTTCTATTCGGGTGGTGGGCTGGATATCGCTTTTCTTGGGTTTGGTGAAATTGACGCTGCTGGCAACGTTAATGTCTCGAAGCTGGCAGGTAATACGGTTGGGCCAGGTGGCTTTATCGACATTGCCCAGAGCGCCCATACGGTGATTTTTTGTGGCACTTTCGACACCGGCGGAACGCAGTTGGAAATCGGCCAGGGGCGTCTCGAGATTGTGACACATGGCTGTATCGCCAAGCTGGTGAGGCAGGTCGACCAAATTACCTTCTCTGGTGTCCAGGCACACGCACGGGGTCAACGGGTAATTTATGTGACTGAACGCGCTGTTTTTGAGCTAACCAGGGAGGGAGTAAGCTTGGTTGAAATTGCTCCCGGTGTCGATCTGGAGGGCGATATTCTCGACCGGATGGGGTTTACGCCACATATTGGTAGGGTGCCGCGTGTAATGGATAAGATGTTGTTTACGAATGTCGAGGGAGAGACCTGATGGACAAAGTCAGGGTTGGTTTGATAGGCGCTGGCTCGATCGGTGTGCGGCATATGAAGGCGATGGAGGAGGTGCCGGAGATCACCCTTGTCGCGATAGCGGACCCCTCTCCAGCGGCAGTCAGGATTGGAGCGGCGCAGAATATTTGCATACAACCCGATGCTGGCGCGATGTTGGCGCAGGGCGGTCTTGATGCGGTAATCATCGCGACGCCAACAGAGCGTCACTATCAGGACATGATGATGGCGCTTGAAGCGCGGCAGACCGTTCTGGTCGAAAAACCAATTACTGCTACCCTTGCAGAAGCTGATGAAGTGACCCGTTTTGCTGAGCAACAGGGCTGTCACGTTCTGGTCGGTCATCAAAGGCGCTATTACCCCTGTGCGGTAGAGGCACGTGAAATCATTACACAGGGGCGCATCGGCAAATTGATGGGGGTAACGGGCCAATGGACAACCCGAAAGGATGATGATTATTACAGCGCTACCTGGCGGCGCGATGTGAAGGCTGGTCCGATTCTGACAAATCTGATCCATGAAATCGATTTGTTGCGTTTTATCTGCGGAGACATTGCCACCGTTTCAGCTGAGGTGACACATCATGATCAGGAATTTGACAAGGAAGATGCGGTTGCGATCAGTATGAAATTTGTCAATTCTGCTGTTGGCACCTTCTTGCTGTCGGACCGGACACCGACACCCTGGACTTGGGAAATGGCTCTTGGCGAAAGTGTGCGCTTTCCAAAGACAGGCCAGAACGCGATTCGGTTTCTTGGAACCGAGGGTGCTCTCGAATTTCCAAATCTGACACTTTGGTCACATGCCGACAGTGACGGCGACTGGAATGACGAAATCACGGCTGAAAAAATCAAGACGCCCTTTGTCGATGCCTATATCGCTCAATGCAGGCATCTTTGCGCCATCGTCCGCGGCACCGAGACACCAATCATTGACGCAAGAAATGGTAGCAAATCACTTGCAGCGACCCTGGCAGTAGCCAGTTCAGCCGCCAGCGGCAGACGTGTAATTCTGGAACAATAGCGAGGTGGGGATGGAAGATTTCTATGTGAAAATTGGTGACAGCACCAGCTTTACCAAAACTGTATCCGAGAGCGATGTTTATCAATTTGCTGGAATCACCGGTGATTTTTCGCCGAACCACGTGAATAAGGTCTATATGGAGAAATCATCCTATGGCCGTTTGATGGCACATGGAGCGCTGCTTGTTGGTTTCATGTCTACTGTTTCAACAAATGTTATTGCGCATTGCCGGGACGCCGATGAAACACCCGTTTCAGTTGGATACGATAAGATCAGGTTCCTGAAACCAGTGTTTCTAGGGGATACGGTGACACTGGTTTATACAATCAGCGAGATTGATGTTGAGCGCAAACGATCAGTTGGCAAGATTGTGGTGACCAATCAGGAGGATGTTTTGGTGGCGGTTGGCAATCATATCCTGCAATGGGTGCCAAATGGCTGAGACTCTGGTTTGGGAACTAATGGTAGGGTGATGGTGACAAGAGATGGGGAGACAAAAGATGCAAAGACCAATGGATATTGAGGGTCAGGCGTTCATTGTTACCGGTGCTGCAAAAGGAATTGGTCTTGCCATCAGCAATCTGTTTCATCAACTGGGCGCACGGGTTTCGGGGTGGGATTTGGATGTCAGCAGCATGCGGGACAATTCCGTCTTTGCCGACACGCAGATTGTTGATGTGTCTGATGAGAGTCAGACACGCGCCGGCTTTGCGGCTTCGTTGGCTGCACTTGGTGATATTGACGGAATTGTCGCCAACGCAGGTGTCAATGGGCCGACGAAGCCATTATGGGACTACTCTCTGGATGAGTGGCAATCGGTAATGTCCGTTGATCTTACTGGTGTCTTTCTATCGGTGCAGGCATCACTAGATCATCTGCGTGCGCGCAAACGGGGACGCATCATTATCATTTCCTCTATCGCCGGCAAGGAGGGCAATCCAGGTGCCGTGCCCTATGGTGCGGCAAAAGCAGGCGTGATTGGCTTTGCCAAGGGGTTGGCGCGGGAGATATTGCCATCCGATATCACCGTGAATTGCATCGCGCCGTCGATTGCGGTTACCGACCTGCTCGACGGCATGACCGAGGAATATATTGCAGACAAGAAAAGCCGCATCCCAATGGGGCGGTTCTGCACCCCGGGGGAAATTGCCAATATGGCGGCCTTCATTGCATCGCCCGCCTGTAGTTTTACCACCGGCCAGGTTTTTGATGTGACCGGTGGACGCGCCACATGGTAATGCTGGTGCGGCAACTGGGGCTTGATGAACTTTGTGTTCATCAGGTCTGCCTGTCTGGACAATGTGATTTTGTCTTATCGCTCTCCTGCTTGGTTAAGGCTGGAATAAAGCGTACCGCCTTGTGGAACCCGATGATCGAAACCTGTGGTGAGAGGCAGGCGCTGTCCATCTGGAATGACAGTGGTTTGTGTGCTGACTCGCTGTGCGTGGCCGAGCTGTTTGCCGGCCCTGATGCGTTACGCGTGATGCTGGACAGGGCGGATCTATTTCAGGCGCGGACGCTGGTTTTGATTACGGGGGGCCTTGAGTCAGCCCGTTTTGAAGGGGGAATCGATCAGGCTAGAACATATCTGCCGTCCATGTTGGCGCAGGCGGTTGAACTGGCTAGGCCTTACAACGTGCAATTGGCTTTTGAGCCGTTGCACCCAATGGTGTGTGGTTTCAGATCCATCGTCTCCAGTCTTGGTGAGGCGTTGGATCTGCTGGATGCCATTGGCCCCGCTGATTCCATCGGTCTCGCGATTGACACCTATGCGCTCTGGTGGGAGGATCAGTTGGAGCAGAAGCTGCGCCACGCGGGTGGCCGCATTTTGAACTATCATGTGTCTGACTGGCTGCCTGATACGTCCGATTTGCGTTTGGATCGGGGTATGCCTGGCGATGGTCAGATCAATCTGCTGGAATGGAGGGTGTTGCTCGAACAGGCGGGCTATCGGGGGCCGGTGGAAATTGAGATTTTCTCTCGTGACCGCTGGTGGAAACAAACGCCCGAATCACTGCTGCGGCTTGTCATAGAACGTCTGAATGTTACGTACTGAAAGCTAGCCATCTGATGAACGGGTTGTTCACTCTGGACAAAAATGATGGCATTTCATCAAATTTGCCTTTCTCTTAAACAAATATGACCAAAGTGCCGCAGGCAACCTAAATAAGGCCTTGCTTAGTTGGCGGCGATATTCGAACCTTTTTCCAATAAAAAGCCACTTCGCAAGGCTCGTTGGATGTTGGGGGAAACAGGTGCTTCAGATTAATGATGTGCACGCTGGCTACGGCAATCTTAAAATATTGCGTGGCGTAAACATGCAGGTGCCAACCGGTGGGATCGTTACGCTCCTTGGTGGTAATGGTACCGGCAAATCCACTTTATTGAAGGCTGTGTCAGGGCTAATCCCACTGATGGAGGGTGAGGTGCTCTTCGATGGTGTTGCTATCTCCAAAATGAAACCGCATGAGCGTATGCGCCTTGGCCTTGTTCAGGTAACCCAGGCCAAAGAAGCCTATCCAGCGATGACAGTCGAGGAAAATCTGGTGCTTGGCGCCTACACGCGGCGTGACCGCGCGCGTACCCTTGCCGATCTGGAAAGGGTCTTTGAATTTTTCCCGGTTCTTCGTGAGCGACGCAAGCAATTGTCTGGCACTTTGTCAGGTGGTGAAGTTCAAATGCTTGTGATTGGTCGTGGTCTAATGGCTAAGCCAAAAATGTTGATGCTCGATGAACCAAGTGCGGCTCTGGCACCGAAAGTTGTTTTAGAGATTTTTGCCAACATTAATCGGATTGCCAAAACCGGTGTGACAATTCTAGTAGTTGAACAGAATGTTCGAATGGCTTTGATCCTTGCCCAATATGGCTACATAATTCGTGATGGTGTGATCATGATGGAGGGTGAGGCAAAAAAATTGATCAGCGATCCGGCGGTCAAGGAGTCTTTCCTAGGTGGGTCGGTGGCAAATACGGCAAAGGCGCTCAGGAACTGAGCCGAAGCGATGCGGGGAAAATAACATGAGTTTTGATTATAGCTCGTTGTTAGCATTTATCATTTTTGGTGTCACGATTGGTGTTGTTTATGGCATTGTTGCCCTTGGCATATCATTGATTTATTCGGGCCTGGATATCGTGCATTTTGCCCATGGTGAAATGTATATGTTTGGAGCGTTTTTTGGTCTTGTCCTCGCGCACAATGTCGGCGTTCCCTACCCGATTGCGCTGATTGGCGCGATGGTGCTTACCGCACTGCTTGGAATGGCTGTCGAGAGGGTGTTTTATCGGCGCCTGACGCGCGCTGGCGGTGGCTATACGGTTGCCGGTATGGGGATGATCATCTGCGGATTCGGTATGTCCGTGGCGCTGGTGAATGTTGCCTATTTCATCTGGGGTGCGGAAGCAGAGCCATTTCGTGCCAATCTTGACTACATTCCGCGTTTGAGCTTTCCCGGTGATATCGAAGTACCCGAAAGCTATGTGCTCACGGCAATTATTTCTGTCGCGCTGATGGCTGCGCTGCATTACTTCCTGCGTCACACCAAAACCGGTCTGGCTGTTCGCGCGGTGGCGCACAACAAGGACATCGCCTATCTGATGGGAATTAATGTTCCGTTGATGATCTCACTGATCTTTGGTCTTGCCTGCGCTCTTGCAGCAGCTGCAGGTGTTTTGATTGGGCCGATGCAGTCGGTTCAGGTGGAGATGGGATATCTGATGCTCATGAAAGCCTTTGCCGCCGCTGTTGTTGGCGGTTTTGGTTCACTGCCAGGTGCTATCCTGGGCGGTGTTATGGTTGGTGTTTTTGAGAATCTTGGCGCGGCTTACATTTCACCAAGTCATAAGGATATATACGCATTTTTGCTGTTGATCCTTGTTCTGATGTTCAAGCCATCAGGACTGTTAGGGGTTGAAGCAAAAGTAAAGGCATAGTGATTTTTCTGATCACTGTGAGGGTTTATTGCACAACAACAAAACTGGAGGAAAAAATGCGAATACTAAATAAGATTTATGCCGGTGTAGTTGCTACCGGGATTGGCCTTACAGCCGCGGCTGCTTTTGCGGACGATATCAGAGTTGGCATTACCATGAGAATGGTGAGTGAAAACGGCCAGGCGTATGGTCAAATGATGATGGATGAAATCAAGGGCATCAATGAAGCTGGTGGAATTCACGGCAAAATGATCAAAGCCACGTTGATGAATGATGAGTGCAAGTCAGATAAAGGCGTAGCGAATGCAAACAAAATGGTGTTCCAGGAAAAAGTTCACCTCTTGATTGGCTCAAGCTGCTCTTCGGTGACACTTCCTATTGTGGATGTGACAGCCAAAGCTGGTGTGCCACAGTTGGTTCCTCACTCTACTAATTCAAAAATTACACAAAAAGGAAGTGAGTGGATCTTCCGCGTGCCTGTTTCAGGACGGTATTACGGTGGTGTAAACGCCAAATATGTTGGGGAGAACATAGGAACGAAAATTGCATATATCTGTGCAGCCGACGCAGCCTCTGTTGGTGATTGTGCCAACATGGAAAAACAAATGAAGGCACGTTTTGGGGTGGAGCCGGCCTACCGGGCTGATGTGCAGGAAAAGGAGGTAGACTTCCGCTCTCACATGCAAAAAATCAAGTCGATGAATGTTGACGGAATTCTTGTTGCCGCACTTGCCGAAACAATGGCACGTGCACTTGTTCAGTCCTATGAGGCGGGTATTGGTGAGGGTGTTCGACGCATCGGTTCGTCATCAGCATCAAACGCTCCTGTGCCAAAGATTGCCGGCGATGCAGCAAAGGGAGTGTTTTTCACGGCGGCCTATGCTGCTGCTGACCAGCGTCCAATCGCCAAGCTGTTCAATGAAATGGTGAAGTCGCGTTATGGCATTCACGCTCCTGACCATGATTTTTCTCAGGCTTATGACCTTGTGCGGATCATGGAGATTGCCCTGAAGAATACAAATTTCACAGGCTCTCTTGCTGACGATCGGACAGCCATTCGTGATGCGATTGCAAATGTGAAGGGATATCAGGGACTTGCCTCAGGGCCGATCAGCTTTTGTGCCGCGGCAACACCGCAGTGCCGTGATGGAAACAGAACAGCTGTTCTGATCGGTTACACCAAGGGTGGTGAGAACTTTGAAACTGAGGTTCTGGCCCGTGTTACAATGGAAGAGGATTTTGGCCTCGAATAAGACCGGATCTAAATCACTTGCCGGGGCGGGACATCGTCTGCTCCGGCATTTTTATAATTTGTTTGCAAATTTATCGTAACGCAGGGAACCGATCCTCATGGGAATTCTGTCCTCCATCGCTGACTTTATCGATGGTTTAGCAAAGCGTCATCGGCTTTTGCCCTGGCTATTAGCCTATCTTTTTTTGTTACCTTTACCTTTCATCTTGGCAACTGTTTTCAATGAATATTTGATAGATCTGGCAAACCGTATATGTCTGTTCATTCTGCTTGCAGTTGGCCTGAACATTGTTAAAGGTTTTTGTGGCCAAGTGACAGTTGGTCATATTGGCCTTTATGCAATTGGTGCAGTGACTTCGGCTGTGCTAACGCTTGAACCAGGTGGATTTGGTGGTGCGCTGGGTTTTGGCTGGCCAATTTGGGCAGCCATTCCGACAGCAGTACTTGTGACGGCCTTCGCTGGCCTTATTGTCGGCCTGCCGTCAGTGCGTCTTGAGGGTGCTTATCTCGCGCTGGCAACATTGGGCCTCGGTGAGTCGGTGCGGATTTTTATCGCTGTGACGCCTGCGCTTGGATCTAGTACGGGCCTGATGATGATTCCCGCGCCAAGCATCGGATCGTTCGTTTTTGACAGCTTCACAAGCTACTATTATCTCGTGATGACGGCAGCCATTGTCGGGATTTATTTCTCTTTTTCAATTCTTCGTTCGGCTACCGGCCGGGCCTTTCAGGCTATTCGCGAGGATACCATCGCCGCATCTGTCAATGGCATCAATGTAGTGAAATACAAGCTGCTTGCGTTTGTTTTAAGTGCTATTTACGCCGGTCTTGCGGGGGCGCTTTTCGCACATATGCCGCCAGGCTATCTGCATCACAATAATTTTACCGTTATTGAGATGGTTACATTGTTGTTGATGGTTGTTCTTGGTGGCATTGGTAATGTCTGGGGTGGTGTAATTGGCGCTATCGTGGTTGCAATAGCCTACGACCAGACAAAAGATCTGGTGTTTTATTTTATGGACAGACCCGTGGTAGTGCAGCCTCTTGTGTTTGGCTTGTCAATGGTGTTGTTGGTTATGTTTATGCCGCGTGGCATTGGAGGTTGGATAGAGGATTTCCAGCGTAACCGCAGGTTCATTCGTAGAAGTGAGGAGAGACTAGGTGGCACTGCTAGAAACTCGTAATCTGAGCAAGAGTTTTGGTGGCCTACAAGCCATCAATGATGTGAGCCTCAAAGTTGAGCCAAACACAGTGCATGGCTTAATTGGGCCAAATGGCTCCGGCAAATCAACATTCTTCAACCTACTGACAGGTGTCTATCAGCCAGATGCGGGGAGCTACATTGAGTTTGACAATGTTGAGGTGACCGGCAAGCCGGCGCATTACATTGCCGAACAAGGTCTCTCCAGAACATTTCAGTTGCTTCGACTTTATGGGGAACTGAGTGTGTTGGACAACGTACTTGTTGGGTTTCACCCACACACCAAATACAGCTCGTTTGCCCCATTTTTCAATGGTGCCGAGGTGCGTCGACAAGATCAGATTGTTAAAGATGAAATGTTTGAACTGCTTGAATTCATTGGTCTTGCTGAGCATGCCGAGATACCGGCGGCGGAACTTTCTGGTGGTCAACGCCGGCTGCTGGCACTTGGCCGCGCTATCGCGATGCGTCCAAAGATGCTGTTGCTTGATGAGCCCGGTGCAGGTTTGTCCCCGGTCAATGTTGACAGTCTGATGGATACCATCATGACTTTGAAAGAACGATATGAACTTACCATTGTTGTTGTTGAGCATATTTTGAAGGTAGTTATGTCGACCTGTGAAACTATAAGCGTTCTTGACCATGGGCAGAAGATTTCCGAGGGCACACCCGAATTCGTCAAGAATGACCCGGCGGTTATTGAGGCATATCTTGGTCGCGAGATGGCCGATGAGGACATTAGGGCAGCGATGGACGCATAGTATCGGAAGACCCCCAAAATGGATCGCAAGGAAGCTATCATAAGCTGGAAAACGTATGAAAGTGTTTTGATAGTGACCATTGACCTGAGCGCCTAACGCACTCTTTAGAATTGCCGCACAAAGACGGGAACTCGGCTGACCATCAGCCAGTGGTGATTTGTTTTGTTTGGCTTTTGCGAAAAAAGGCAAAAAGAAAGACCAGCGTGAGCAATAGAATTACTGTTGGTGCGGGGGCGCTGTCGATCCAGAAACTGAGATAGATACCGCCAATCATAGCGCACATCGTTACTGCAATGGCTATCGGGATCATTCGCTTGAACTGATTGGTCAGAAGAAAGGCTATAGCACCAGGGGCGATCAGAAGTGAAATCGCCAATATGAGACCAGCCGCCTTCAATGTGGCGACAATCGTCATCGACAGTGCGGCAAGCAGTCCAAAATGCAGGGTTACAACATTCAGCCCTATGGCGCTGGCTTGAACTGGATCAAAGGACCCTAGAAGGAGGTCAGGCCATCTTGCCATCAAAAAAAGGCTCACGCAGATGGAAATCGTCAAGGCTGTAAACAAGTCAGTGCTGTCAACACCAAGCATGTTGCCAAAAAGGATATGGTCGAGATGGACATCGGTCTCAATGCCTGTGTAGAGAACTAATCCCAGCGCAAACATTCCAGAAAATACCACACCCATGATGGTGTCTTGCTTGACCCTGCAGTTTTCAGCTACATACCCCGTCGTCAGAGCACAGCACATACCTGCCGCAAACGCCCCGATGACTAACGGAAAGTTCAGTAGATAGGCAAGCACAACACCCGGTAAAATGGCATGGCTTATGGCGTCTCCCATGAGTGACCACCCCTTGACGATGAGAAAGCATGATAGAAAGGCTGTCGGCATAGCTATAATCAGGCCAATGATAAGGGCTTTCTGCATGAAGCTGAATGCGAGAGGTTGCAACAGAACATCGATCATCTTCGTGAGCCTGAGCGTGCATTTGTCAACATCCGTGCTGTTAAAAGGCCATGCTTTGGAGCAAACAGGAATGCAAGACCGAACAGAGTGGTCTGCAGGCATATAATTATGCCACCAGTCGCACCGTTCAGAAAAAAGCTGGCGTAGGCACCCAGAAAGCTGGAAACTGTTCCGATTATGACACTTAGGATCAGCAGACGCGGGAAATGATCTGTCAGTAGATAAGCTGTTGCGCCCGGCGTGATCACTAGTGCTATCACCAGAAAGGCGCCAACCGTCTGCAGCGCTGCGACACAGCAGGCAGATAGGATGGTGAAAAAAACCAAGTTCAGGCTCTGAGGGTTTAGACCAATGGAGCGCGCATGCGTCTCATCAAAGAAAACGACCATTAGGTCACGCCACTTCAGCATGAGAACAGCTAGTGAGATGACCGCGATCAAAATCAATTGCAGTGTGTCGTGAGGGGTAATCGCCAGAATGTTGCCAAGAGTGATAGTATTTACGTCAACCGATGTTGGTGATAGCGATACCAGAAACAGCCCAAAACCAAAAAAGAAGCTGAAGATCAACCCGATGACCGCGTCTTCCTTTAACTCTGTTCGCTGTTTGAGAAAAAGCATTGCACCTGCAGCGAGTCCACCCGAAAAAAATGCACCAATTACGAAAGGCAGCCCAAGCATATATGTCAGCGCGACACCTGGCACGATGGAATGGGACAGTGCATCGCCGATCAGCGACCAGCCTTTGAGCATAAGATAGGCGGAAAGGAAGGCGCAGACTCCTCCAACGAGAGAGCTGACCCACATTGCATTCGTCATATAGCCATAACTGAAGGGCAACAGAAAGGTTTCAACCATCGACTTCATCCTTACCACGTGCTGTTTGGTGCTTCCCGTCATATGTAACAAAGGGGCGCTCATCATCCGTCAGGATGGACACTTGTCGGCTGTCCATATCGTCATGCAGCTCTTTGCCACTAATCACAAGATGCCGCAACACTCCACCGAATGCTGACTCGAGATGTTTTTGGGTAAAATTTGTCGCCACTGGCCCGTGGTTAAGCACCGTGCCATTCACCATGACAACACCATCACAGAATTCTGGCACCGAACCCAGATTATGCGTTGAAACAAGGATTACCCGACCCTCATCACGAAGTGCGCGCAACAGGGTGATGATGGCATCTTCGGTTTGTACATCGACCCCGGTAAACGGCTCATCCAAAAGGATGACTTGACCCTGTTGAGCGAGTGCACGGGCAATAAAGACACGCTTGCGCTGACCGCCGGATAACTCACCAATCTGTCGATGCCGAAGGGAACTCATACCAACACGATTCAACGCCTCATCTACGGCAATATGATCTGTGGCACTGGCGATGCGCAGCTGACCCATATGACCATAGCGGCCCATCATTACGACATCTTCCACCAGCACTGGAAACGACCAGTCAACTTCTTCTGATTGCGGCACATAGGCAATCAGGCGTGACTTCAGCGCCTGGCTTACCGAGTTGCCAAGGATGGTGATTTCACCTTTTGCGATTGGGACAAAACCCATCAAAGCTTTAAAAAGTGTAGATTTGCCAGCACCATTTACCCCTACTAGACCACTTATGGTGCCCCTGTTTATGGAAAAACTTGTGTTTTGTAATGCGGTAAAACCATTTTTGTAACGAACTGTCAGTTCATGAACTTCGATAGCAATGTCTGTTTTACTATTCATCACAAAGCCTCTACCAAACCATTAACTATGGTTGAGATCGTTACACGCAGCAGATCAATATAGGTGGGAACGGGGCCGTCAGCAGTGCTCAGACTGTCGACATAAAGGATGCCGCCATAGGTAGCCTCGGTTTCACGTGCTATCTGTTTGGCTGGATCGTTATTGACCGTGCTTTCACAGAAAATAGCAGGGATATTGTGCGTGCGGATGCCATCAATGACTTTACGAACCTGCTGTGGCGTTCCTTGTTGATCTGCATTTATTGGCCATAAATAAAGTTCCTTGAGTCCAAGGTCGTTCGCCAGATAGGTAAAGGCGCCCTCACAGCTGACTAGCCATCTCTGGTCTTTTGGAATGGTTTCAACTAGTGTCCGAATTGGCGCGATGGCAGAAGTTATGCGGGCCTTATAAGCGTTACCATTACGGAGATAGATATCGGCATGTTCTGGGTCATGTTTGGCAAAAGCGCTGACGATGTTGTCCACATAGATTACCGCATTGTCAGGTGACATCCAGGCATGGGGATTGGGCTTTCCCGCATAATTGCCCTCGCGAATGCCAAGTGCTTGCACACCTTTTGAGAGGGTAGCCTGTGGCACGCCATCCAGGTTATCGAAAAACTGCTTAAACCACAATTCGAGATTCATCCCGTTCCAGAGAATCAAATCAGCATCTTGTGCGCGCAATATGTCCCTTGGGGTTGGTGAATAGCGGTGAATTTCAGATCCTGGTTTGGTGATTGACTGGACAACAGCTACGTCGCCAGCAACATTGCGTGCCATATCTGCAATCACGGTGAAAGTAGTAATTGCCTTGAACTTTTCATCCGCATGCACACTTGAAATGGCCAGAGGGCTAAAGATAGCGTACAGCAGGGTGCAGATGGCGATTTGCGCTAAACGGATGCTGCAGCAGGCAGCCATCGCTGGGGATGTGATATTTAGCAATACACGGTTTCCTTGTCTGAAGGATTGTCCATTTGGATATCCTAATAACATTAGCCGTGTCTAACTCTACAAGCAACGCCTCAATTATTTTTTTCAATTATTCACAGTATTTTGAGTGCGTTAAATCAGTTACATTCCAAAGGTGATGGGTTTTATTGTAGATATCGCGATGATTGGGGTAGGAAGATGATTGGAGTGGGAAGAAGCAAGGATTTGGAAGTTGGTTATGATGTTCCTGCGTCCATTGGTATGAAAGAATCAGAAATTCAAACGCCATGCTTAATGCTTGATTTAGATGCATTGGAGCGCAACATCGTCAAAATGGGTAGGTTAGCGAAAGGGATGGGCGTTCGCCATCGCGTGCACGGTAAAATGCATAAATCTGTGGATGTAGCACTTTTACAGGAGCGGCTTGGCCATTCGGTAGGTGTTTGCTGTCAAAAGGTATCAGAGGCTGAGGTGTTTGCGAGGGGAGGAATTAGGGACATTCTTGTGTCAAATCAGATACGGGATCCTGCAAAGATTGATCGTTTAGCGCGGATCCCAAAACTTGGTACGCGCCTGACATGTTGTGTAGATGATATTACGAATTTACCAGATCTCTCATCGGCGGCAAAAGCTAATGGCACTCAAATCGAATGTCTTGTTGAAATTGATTGTGGGGCAGGGCGCTGCGGCGTTGTAACTACGTCCGAAGTAGTTGCCATTGCATCTGCAGTTGAAAGGGCGGAAGGACTCAAGTTTTCTGGTATCCAAGCCTATCAGGGAGCCATGCAGCATTTAGAAAGCTATCAGGAACGCAGAGCAAAATTTGATTTCGTGGTCAGGGAGGTGAAAGCCGCTTTAACGGCCCTAGAAAATGAGGGGTTAGACTGCGAAATAATTAGCGGTGGGGGGACAGGATCGTATTATTTTGAGGGAAATTCTGGAATTTTTAATGAGCTGCAGTGTGGTTCATACGCGTTCATGGATGCCGATTACGGTCGTGTTTTAGGTGCTGACGGTAATCGAATTGACCAAGGTGAATGGGAAAATGCTTTGTTCATTCTTACTTCAGTGATGAGCCACGCCAAGGCTGACCAAGCTGTGGTTGATGCCGGTTTGAAAGCACAGTCTTTAGATTCCGGTTTACCGGTGGTATTTGGACGGACAGATATTGAATACATCAGCTGCTCTGATGAGCATGGTGTTATTTCGGATCCTGATGGTATTTTGACTATCAATGAGAAATTAAAGCTTGTCCCTGGTCATTGTGACCCAACATGTAACCTTCACGATTGGTATGTTGGTGTCCGTGGCGGAAAGGTTGAGGTGGTCTGGCCAGTATCTGCTCGAGGTAAGGTCTATTGAACTAACATTCCATAGTGTTGCCCTCTACCTCTGTCAGATGTTTGGCTCATGCAGCAACTGGGCAACGGCGCGCCTCCATCCCGTGTAAAGCGGGTCGGCAATATCGCCCACGCGCCGCGTCAAGGACGATTTTTGCTGTTCTCTCTTTTACATCCCCACGCTCATGTAGAACGCGGTCGACGGTGGCTATGCCAACGCCGGCCTATTTGGCGATGTCAATGAAACGTGCACGCTTTTTATGACTGATCACGCTATCGCAGACGGGCTACCAACCTCAACTTTGTGTGCTATTCATCATCAAATAGCCGTGACCCCCACGATGGCCTAAAGGTTGTAGAATGACTTTGCAGTTCTTCCAAAAACAGCGGTATGACTGGTTTCAGGCACGATCTTGCAGTGTGCCGCCACAAGGGTCGCATAGTCGGAATAAAGGCTATCGACCGGGAAATTTGAGCCAAACATGCAGCGCTCGGGACCAAATTGATCAAGGCATGTGTTGATGAGTGGCGCAATTTTTTGGTTTGTCCAGCGATGATCAAACATGCCAAGGCCAGATAATTTGCAGACAACTTGTGGAAGTGTGGAGAGATGCCGTAAATTTTGTGCCCATCTGTCGAGACCCCCGCTGGAGCGGTCATGAGGGCTGCCGGCATGACAAAGAGCTACTCTTGTATCTGGCGCAGCTTCGAGGATATTGGCAGTGGCTGTCATCAGTTCGGGGATGAGTTGAAGGTCAAAGGAGAGGCCTCGTCGGCCGACCTCAGTCAGTCCTGCAAGAAAGGCGGGTGACTGGAGAAGGTCATTGGTCCCGGTTGCCGTATCCTCGCCTGGCGCACGGCCAATGATCTGCCGGACGCCACGGACGGTGGAGAGTGCCTCAAAAGCATCAAGTTGGGCAGGCAGGTCAGGTGATGTAAGATCGCAAAAAACTACCTGGACCATTGGCCAAACAGGGTTTTGTTCGGCGATATGCTGAACCCATTTGGCCTCGGCAAGCCCATCAGCTGCGCCAACCTGAATATGCACCGAACCTGTAAAACCCTGAGCACTCGCGTCACGAATGAACTCATCAACCAGATAGTCTTGCTGAATGGGTGTCGGATCACCGAAAAAGCGGGGCACGCCGGTGGCCTCTAGCCATGGATAATTTACTGCAGACAAGTCCCAGAGATGATGATGTGCGTCGATCATGTAAGTTGTGTCTTCTCACTTTGCCCAAGAAGATCCAGCCCCTGCATTTTCCAGAAATGCAGCATGTCGATGAATATCCAGTTTTCAGCAAGTTTGTCCGCATCTCGCCGGTAGATGTCGATGACCCTGAATTCTCCAGACAATCCCGTTGCAGGCATGCCCATGAAGTGACCAGTCATTGTTACGGTGAAATTGGGCCATCCAAAATATCCGCCATAATGACCTTCTGCCAGGTGGCATTTATGTTGCGTTTGTGACCGATCACTGAACGCGGCGCGAAACGGTCTGGCATGTTGTTTTGCATAGCGTTCAATCGAATAGGTCGCACCAATCCCAGCCGGCCCCCACCAGCACATATCCTCATGCCAGGTACGACGCAATTCGTCCTCAAGGGGCAGTCCGCTGTCCCATTGCCCAAGGTCGTTAATCATTGCGTTGATGCTGGCCATAGTGCGATCGCCTTCCTCTGCCACTTGTGGGGCAAATAACAATCCGTCATGGGTCATTGGTCCAGGTTGGATCATATGCGCGCCGGATTGTGGGGGAAAAGGCTGTAATCCAGCCTGCATCATCAGATGAGGTATGTCGAAATACATCGCTGTTTCTATGATTTTATTATCCGCTACTCGATTGAATTCGCAATAGCGAAACATCGTTATTTTACCGGTTGGTTGGATGCCTAGCCAAGCCTTGTCAAACAATCCCATAAGATGACCCATCGAGACAACCCAGACGCTGTCATCCGCTTCAAGCCTATTCTTGCCGGCAAAAAAGATATCCATCCGGCGTTGCATTGATTTAAGTGCCGTTTTCAGCGGTGACCAGAAAGAGGCTGCGACGGCCTCACCACCACGAATTTCATTAAAGGGATGAAACCCACGCCAAAGGTAATCATCCATGACGGTCGACTGCAAAATTGCGCCGATCTTATCCGTGGGTGCTGTTTCCAATCTTCTGTAGAAATTCCTGACAATCTGTTTTTCAGATTGAAACTTTATCATCTTCGCTCTGCCTCTGATATTTTTAATAACTCTCTGTGAAAGTGCCAGAAAAGAACTTGCCAAGCCAACTGCCGCATGTCTACTATTTGTGCATGCGTATGCAAATTAAGCCGTTTGCGCGTGTGGGGAGACGTTACATATGGCAGAAATTCAACTGCGAAACCTCAGCAAGCGATGGGGTGACTTCGTTGGTGTGGATGGTTTTGATCTGACAATCCCTGACAAGGAATTTTTGGTTTTGCTCGGCCCCTCAGGATGTGGCAAAACCACGACTATGCGGATGATCGCGGGTCTTGAGGACGCTACCGAAGGCGATATACTTATTGATGGCAAACGCATCAATGATCTGGAGCCTAAAGACCGCGATGTTGCCATGGTTTTTCAGAGCTATGCACTCTATCCAAACATGAATGTGTATGAAAATATTCGTTTCCCCCTACGAGTTCGCAATATTGACCCAAGTGGTCAGGACGCGCGGGTGCGGCAGGCCTCGGCTATGGTCGAACTAGACGAATTTCTACATCGCAAACCAGCGGAGCTCTCGGGTGGACAGCGTCAACGCGTTGCATTGGCGCGTGCAATCGTGCGTGAGCCAAATGTGTTCCTTATGGACGAACCACTTTCTAATCTAGATGCCAAGCTACGCGTTTCAACTCGCGCACAGATTAAGAACCTGTCGCATGAATTGGCGGTAACAACGATATATGTAACGCACGACCAGATTGAGGCGATGACGCTTGCTGATCGGGTAGTTGTGATGGAGCGAGGTGTTGTGCAACAGGTTGGCACGCCAACTGAAATCTATGACAGGCCGGCAAATGCTTTTGTTGCTGGTTTCATTGGCAACCCAGCAATGAATTTGATAAGTGGGTCGCTTGATGGTGGCACTTTCGTTGCTGATAAAGTGAAAATTGAAGGTTTTAAAGCGCCTGATGGGCATATTACGCTTGGTTTTCGTGCGGAGGATGCGAGTGTTATAGACTCCAGACAGGCTGAAATTACCGCGCCGATTTACACACTTGAACTCCTTGGTGACGCCACCACGGTGACGGTTCGTGTGGCTGGCGAATTAATCTCAGTCCGTGCCTCAAAAGACTTCCAAGCTAAAATCGGTGACCCAGTCAGGCTGTCGGTTCCCCGTAAGATTTGTCACCTGTTTGATGCAGAAACAGGTGCGCGAGTCGGGACTTGATCCCGAGATTATCCGCCACAGGCGGATACAACCATGATGCAGACCAAACTGCTGCGTCCGAAAATAGGGAGAAACATATGTTTGTCAGAAAATTAGTATTGGCCGGTGTCATGACCGTCCTGGCGGGTACTTCTGCCATGGCCTGTGGCATCAACGCTCGCGTTTCCATCGTGGGTAATGAATTTCCTGCAATTCAGTCTGTTGGTGCTGGGGCACAGGAATGTAAAGGCGCTGAGGTGACGACCAACCTTACTGCAGATCATCAGAAGATTAATGTTCCAGGTATGCAAGGAAACCCTGCCGAATACACCTCGGCCATCATTGCTAACTCCTCCATTGTTGCACTGATGAATGAGGATGTTATCCGTCCGCTGGATGAACTTGTCGCAAAGCATGGCAAGCACCTTAAGAAGAACCAGCTTGTCACTATCGATGGCAAAGTCATGGCGGTCGCCTTTATGGCCAATGCCCAACACCTCGTGTATCGGGCTGACGTTCTAAAGCAGATTGGTGTGGAACCGCCAAAGACCTATGAGGACATGCTAACCGCCGCAAAAATGATCCGCGAAAAAGGTATCATGCCTAATCCGGTCGGCGGTGCATACAAGGCTGGTTGGAATCTCGCCCAAGAATTCAATAATATGTTCCTCGGTATGGGAGGAAACCATTTCAAGTCAGGCTCGGCACAACCGAACGTGAATACTGAAGCAGGTGTCAAAGCACTTAATATGATGAAGTCACTCTCCGAATACATGAATCCTGACTTCTTGACCCATGACAGCAACGCGACAAATGCTGAATTCCGTGCCGGCAACGTTGCAATCATGAACATGTGGGGATCACGTGCCGCAACTCTCGTAACAGCCGATGGTGTGCCACAGGCGGTAGTAGATGGCTTTGCTATCGCTGGTCCGATGACTGCTGGTGGTGGGTCGACTCCAGCATCGACCCTGTGGTGGGACGGTTGGACTGTGGCCAAGAATATTTCTGATGCTGAGGCGGAGGCGACCTTCATTGCAATGACGCACGCAATCCGGCCGGAGATACTTGCTGACAACGATGTTGCTACCCAGGCAGTATGGTTGATTGACGGCTATAAGCCAACTCCTGCTGCTGTCGGTGTTTTTGCGGCTGCTGAGGCCAACACTATTCCTTATCCTATGCTGCCTTACATGGGCCTGCTGCATACGGCACTTGGAAACGAGCTTGCCGATTTCATGCAGGGCAAGGAAAGTGCCGAGCAGGCACTCGCTGACGTCGAGGCTGCATATGTTGCTGCGGCAAAAGAAAAGGGCTTTCTCTAGGAAGTTATGTTGCGGAGAGGGTAATTCCTCTTCGCAACCCTTTTACTCTGGCTGGCGAAGCAAATGAAACACCGCACTTTTTTCTGGTTCTTTATGCCGACAGGCCTTGCGATGCTGCTAT
>CACHEI010000004.1 GCA_902578815.1 uncultured SAR116 cluster alpha proteobacterium
ATGGAGGCCATGCCTCCTGAAGCAATGGCCGGCATGGATGCGCCGATGATGGAAGCCATGCCTCCTGAAGCAATGGCCGGAATGGATGCGCCGATGATGGAAATGATGCCTCCTCATGCGATGGGGGGAGCACATTCGGATATGCTTGAGGCGTTGCCGCCCGAAGCGACAGCCGCAATGGATATCGATACCCTCATGGCTATTCCAGCTGATATGGTCGCTTCAGTTGATTGGGACAGTGTTCCACCCGAAGCTATGGGTGCTGGTATCGAAGCGTTTCAATCGGCAATCGACGCAGGCGCGAGCCCGGCAGAGGCATTTGAAGCTGCTGGAGAGGCTGCTGATCCCTACATGCCAGATGATATTGGAGAAATGAATGCAGACATGATGGAAGCCATGCCACCTGAGGCAATGGCTGGGATGGATGCTCCTATGATGGAGATGATGCCGCCTGACGCAATGGCTGGGATGGATGCATCAATGATGCAAATGATGCCACCTGAGGCAATGGCTGGGATGGATGCACCCATGATGGAAATGATGCCGCCTGACGCAATGGCAGGAATGGATGCTCCTATGATGGATATGATGCCGCCTGACGCAATGGCGGGAATGGATGCGCCTATGATGGAGATGATGCCGCCTGACGCGATGGGTGGTTGTAGCGCAGATCATATGGAAGCCATGCCTTCAGA
The DNA here is from genome assembly GCA_902578815.1 of uncultured SAR116 cluster alpha proteobacterium. Taxonomy (GTDB): domain Bacteria; phylum Pseudomonadota; class Alphaproteobacteria; order Puniceispirillales; family Puniceispirillaceae; genus MED-G116. The sequence goes on from CACHEI010000004.1 coordinate 696, forward strand.
GGCAATGGGTGGCTGTAATGCAAGTCACATGGATTGTTGCCCTCCTGACGCAATGGCGGGCATGGATGCCCCAATGATGGAAGCTATGCCACCTGATGCAATGTGTGGTTGTAACGCAGATCATATGGAGGCCATGCCGCCCGAAGCAATGGCTGAAATGGATGCTTCAATGATGGAAATGATGCCACCAGATGTTGCGTCCGCGATGCCTGAAGGTTATCAGGCAATAGACCCTAGCACCGGAAATGCTCCACTCGCCGATGAAGACTCCGGTTGGGGTGATGGGGCTGGAGATGGCGATCTGGATGGATTGGAAATCGCCCCACCGATGGATGGGGATATGCCTCCTCCTGGCGGAGACCCAATGGGATTAGCGATGGACGACGGTCCGATGGACGGTGATGGCATGCCTGGAATGGCTGCGCCATCAGCTCCAATGGACGCTGCCATAGCTGCAATCGATGAAGTTGCTGCGGAGGTCATTGCTGACGAAGCCCCAGATCTTCCTGAAACTGGACCGGATGGAGATCCAGGAATGGTCGATGAGCAACCACAGGATGACCCATCTGACATAGCCTAGTAAAAAGATTAAGGCAGGGCACATTAGTGTCCTGCCAGACAACAAAAAGGGTTTGTCAATGCTATCAGGTGCTCTTGGTCTGCAAATTATTGCTCGTAGGCTCGGAGTTGAGCTTGGTGAGCAACAATTTAATAAAATCAGCAATATTGATGATCGCGAAATAAGTTTTGCTGACATCAAAAAGCTTTCAGGCAGTCACTCAATTGTTTGTCGCGCGATAAAGTCGAATCTAACTGGGCTGTCCGAAGCTGCAAAGAAACAACCTGTTTTGGTCCTTCTTAACAATCAACGTTATGTAATTGTTTTGCGAGTAGACCAAGGAAACGATGAGAAATCTGACGTAACAATTATTGATCCAAAAGCGGCTAATCCCAAGCCGGAAAAGGTTCAAATAACCAAATTTAAAGAGTTGTGGAGTGGTAAGGGATTAATCTTTCGTAAATCTAAACAATTGGAGAAAGAAACTGGGCAAGCGAGCATTTCTTCGGTTCTTGATGATCTTGTTGAGAACAAATTTTTAGTTATACAACTTCTTCTTATAATCGTTTTTATAAATATTTTTGCTTTAGCTCCAACTGTTTTCCTAATGATAACGTTGGATAAAGTTGTTGGCTATGAGAGCTACTCAACACTTTATGTTGTTACAACGGGTGTGATCCTTGCCCACGTGTTTAATTTCTTACTCTCCTATTATAAAGCCGCGATCATTAATTTGGCAGCGGCGAAAATTGAAGCTAAATATGGAATTGAAGTCTTTCAGCAAATTATCCATCTACCGATCAGCACTTTTGAAAAACAACAAGCCCAATTTACTCAGTTAGGACAGAGCCTAAATTCAATTAGAACAATGGTCATCTCTAAGCTATTGGGCGTCATTACCGATGTTTTTGCGTTGGTAATTTTTACACCTATTCTTCTGTTTTATAGCCCATTACTCGGAGCAATTGTTGTTGCGTTCTGTTTATCTAACTCGCTTATCACCACAATTCACGGAAGAAGATCCCAAAACATAGGCAAAAGATTCAATGCGGATTCTGGAAACAGGCAGAAATTGCTTAATACAACCAGTGAAGGTTTTGTAGACATTAGGCGCCTTGGTCTTGAAAAAGACGTCATAAATGACTGGAAGCAAATTGAAGGTAACTTTCTTAGGTCGAATGATAGGAATTTGGCTAGCAACGCGCTAATAAATGAATTTGGTACGTTAATGAACAACGTTATGACCGTGGTCGTTCTCTTCGTAGGCGTGCACCTAGTTTTTGCTGGCAGTTTGTCTGCTGGCGTATTAATCGGCGCTAACATGCTTATTGGTAAAATATTTCGTCCATCACAAACACTCGTGAAATTTCCTGGAGAAATGAAAAAGCTTTCTGAGATGCTTAAATCAACGACTGCTTCTTCTGCTCTTGCGAGAGAAAATCAACAAGGCGGCAATTTTAATGACATCATCGGAGCCCTGAAACTACAGGATGTCACACTCAAAAACCAAGACGGAGATGCTGTCCTTTTTAAGATAAATTTGAATGTAGACATCAATGATACTGTAGGAGTATGCGCGACGACTCAAGATACCGCTAACGCGTTTGCGCAATTGCTACAAGGTTTGGTGCGCCCCTCGGAAGGCAATATCATGCTTGATGGGAGCGACGTAAGCACATTCAATTTGCAGCATTTTAGGTCAAATGTGGCTCTTGTGGATCGAACGAATCATTTTTTTGCTGGCACAATAAGGGATAATTTTCAGCGGGTTTTGCCTAATGCTAATAACGATCGAATTGCTTGGGCATGCGGTATTTCAAACTTCCAACATGCAATGGACGAGATTAACGTAACGCTTGAAAGTGATATTGACGAAATCGAAACACGCGTAACTGATAGTTTTAAATTAAAGTTTTCGCTTGCAAGAGCATTAATAAGAAATCCAAAAGTTCTTATACTTAACGATTTAATTTCGATGATGGACTCGGATAGTGTCTTACAATTTAAAGATACATTTTTGAAACTTTCAAAAGGCCGAACCGTGATCTTATTGTCACGCAACGTTTACGATCTTACGATTTGTAAAAAAATTGCATTTTTTGAGGGACCAAAATTAGCTCAATTCGGCAACATTTCTGATGTAATTGCCGCTGATGGCCCCACAAAAAAACTTTTAGTTAAGCAACTCAAGGTTATTAATCCATCTTTTGAAAAGTATGCTGACAGCCTGGTGGAGGCGTGATGGGATGACCGAAAAAGGAAAAGTTCATCTGCTGCCGGGTGATTTTGTATTTAGAGAAGGTGAATTTGGTCAAACCGCGTTTATGATTGATAGCGGTGAAGTGGAGATTATTAAATTTACCGGAGATAAAAATACTGTTTTAGCCGAGTTAAGTAAGGGAGCTCTCTTTGGTGAGATGGCCATTATTGAGAGTAGCCCTAGAAGCGCATCAGCAAGAGCAAAAACTGAGTGTGTTTTAACCGAAATCACAGAAGATCGTCTTAAAAAATACCTTTCTAGTTCGCCCAATGTGGCGTTGGATATGATGAGAAGGTTGGCAGGATTCGCGCGTTCTGCGAATGAACGTCTCACTCGAGATGCGTTTGAAGAACTACCCTCCTCAACAGTTGAGACAGAAAAAAGGTCACAAACGAAAAATGCTAATGACCTAGACATCGAAACAAAGAAAACATTACAGGAGTTTAACGACGACATTGATAATTTTTCAGATATTTCACCTAACAAACCTCTAGCAATATCTGGTCTTGTTATCATCATCTTAGTAATAGCTTTCGGCTTTTGGGCAAGCTTTACGGAGATTGATGTCACGGTTTCTGCCCGTGGAAAAATATTAACCTCAATCCCCAATGTCGAGGTTCAATCCAATTATTCATCAGTTTTAAAGGAAATTCTCGTTGAAAAAGGTGAAGTCGTTAAGAAGGGACAGCCTATCGCAATATTTGACGAAACATTGACAGCCTCTGATTATCGAAAAACTGAAGAAGAAATAGTAGCACTCAGAAACGATATTCTCCGAACCCAAGCAGAATTAAATTTTATGTTAGATAAATCCTTTCAAATGCCTACGGAGCAACTTCAAAAAGCTATTTTTGAATCAAATCTTGATGAAATAACGATGCAAAAACAGGAGCATGAATCCAATGTGGACTCGCTAGAAATAAAGTTGTTGAGGATTGATGCAGAAATTAAAAATTTGAACGATGAAATAAGACTCTTCATAAATCCGGAGATAAAAGAAAACACCGAAAAACTGTTAATTAAGGAAGCCTTTCTTACCTTCATCCAGAAAATTGAAACTAGCTCGCAGATAAGCTCGATCAATAATAAGGCCGATATAACAAAAATAGATCCTGCCAGTGTTGATTTTTCTGTAGAAACAGACGCAGCACTCCTTGCATTAGTCGAGAAGGAAACAAACGAGGCACTTGTTTACAGGAACTTGCAATCAATTGAGGCTATTTTGAAAAGGTTAGCAGCCAAAGCTCAAATTTTGAATTTTTTACAAAATAAACCTGTCGTGAAGCCGAAAAATAGCGAGTACTCAGCTTACTACGAATTCCTTTTTGCTGAATTGTCTCGATCAATTGAAGATTTAGAGGCCCAAGTTAATTTCGCAGAAAATGATTTAGCGCGTAGCGAAAAGCTTTTTAATACTCAAACTATCCCTCGGTCAGATTTCGATAAAAAGATCCACGAGGCTGAAAGTGCGGAATTGGAATTAAAGAAATTTTTCACATCAAAGCTTGCATCTTTAACTGATGAAGTAATTAATTTAGAGGGTGAACTATCTAGTTTATTAAAAGAACTAGAGCAAAATAAAATCAAAACAGTAGGTGAAATTGAAAGTTTAAACAAAAAAATTAATGACCTTAAAAAAGCAAAAAGGTCAAATATTTCAGATACTAAATCTAAAAAAATTGATAAAAAAGAGGTTGAGCTTGAGTTGGCGCAGGCACATCTCGCAAGTCAGAAATTTACTTCCGAAAAGCTGAAACAGAAAAACACTGAACTTAAAAGTTTTAGAGAAAAGCATTTGGGTTTGTCGGAAAAATTTTTGAAGTTAAGCAGACAGATGGAAGATGTAAAACTGTATTCACCAGTTGAAGGCACAATCCTTAAATTAGAGGACAATTTTGAGGGGTCTGTAATAAACACTGGTGATATTATAGCAACCGTTGTTCCCACCGATGTAAATTTTCATGTAGAAGTTGACATAGATCCTTCTGATATAACTCACGTCTATGAAGGCGCAGACGTTAAAATCATGCTCGACGCTTTACCCTCACAAAAACATGGAGAGTTGCGAGGAGTCATAACAATGCTGTCCAAAGATACTGTTGACGAGAATGTTTTTGGTGAAGCCAATAGTGTATATCGGGCAAATATCGAAATTTTGGAAAACAACTTGGTAAAATTACCAGACGGTTTTCAGCTTCTGCCAAGTATGAGTGTTGCGGGAAATATTGTTTCAGGAAAAAGGTCAGTCATGACCTACTTGCTTTTTCCAATAATAAAAACCTTAGAAACTTCGTTTAGAGAACCGTGATGGTAGTGACAAAGGTTTTTTGATGAAAAAATCACGAAATCATCAATTGTATTGCGTATTAGTAGCTTCGGCACTTTACGCTTTATGCGGATCTTTGATCCACTACAACGTCCTTGGTTTAAAAAGTTTTGGCCGATCGTTATCGCTTGATAGTTACACAAAACTGAGCCCCGCTAATGAAGGGGAGGAGCTATTAGAAGACTTTCTTTTTATAGATATCGATGAGCAGAGTCTGTCCAATCTTGGACAGTGGCCATGGCCACGAAAAATTTTTGCTGAAGCGATAAGCAAGATTTTAGACGCAGAACCTGCTGTTATCGGCATAGATATTTTGCTTGCGGAAAGTGACCGATTTAATCCAATTAGTTTAGAGGAACTGGCAGGTGATAAAGGCCAAGGCATTAGTCAGTATTTTGTTGATGGAGACAAAGCCTTATTCGAGGTCCTCGAGGAGGAGCCTGTCGTTTTGGCCACCTCCCTTTCAAATGAAATAAAAAATACACCAAAAAACGTTGCAAATATTTTGGTTAAAAATAAGGCTAGGTTTGATATTCGCACCTCGCCAGGGATAATTTTTCCTATAGATCAACTTGCTAACTTGGAGGGCTATGGATTTGTAAACGTGGACCTAGATGGTGTAGACAACAACGTAAGGTATTTGCCGCTTCTGGGTAGTTCTAATGGAGATTTTTTTCCTTCGTTTGTTTTGGAAATGATTAGGGTTTACGAAGAAGATCAAATGCTAAACTTAGATGAAAAAGGCGGATTACTTCCATCTAATAAAATCACAACTGGTTTCGTAGAATTACCAGTAACCCTCGAGGCAAATTTTGTTTTTCATCACGGTTTCTCCAACCGTTTCAACATTTTATCAATGTCAGATATTATGTCCGACGTAATCAATGATCGTGAATTGATGGCAATGATTGAAGACAAAATCATTGTCATTGGTAGCTCTGCAGCTGGTCTGAACGACCTTCATGCAACGAATCTAGAGCAAGCGGTTCCCGGTCCCATAATTATGCTTTCGGCCATCCATCAAATTTTAAGTGAGAGGTTTTTGGAATTCAGCCCAGAAATCGATGCAGTTACAACAGTGATACTTTTTTGTTTTTTGATTTTACTTTTTTTTATTGCGGGTAAAGATCGAATGATTCAAGGACTGCTTGTCTCTCTCATTACATTTATTTTTTGCTCGTTTGTGAGCTTCAGCGTATTTGATAGATCAGGTTATATTATCAATATAATGTTTTTATTTGCATTTGGTCTGAGCGCATTGCTTTATGCCTTAATGCAATCGGCGTTCTTGGCATTAAACAAAAAGGCATTGCAGGATGCATTTGGTTCATACCTCGCCCCAGAAATGGTTAAGGAGATCGAAAAATCAGGGTTACAACCAGAATTAGGTGGTGAGAAGAAAGAATTGAGTATTGTTATGACTGATATGCGAAATTTTACGGCCCTTGGTGAGAGTTATGGTGATGACGTGGAGGGTTTTACAAATACCATGAACCGCTATATGACAGCTATCGCTGAACCCGTATTCCAAAATAAGGGAACGTTGTTAAAATTTATCGGTGACGCTAGCATGCACATTCATGGAGCGCCCTTGGATGACGACGAACATGCAACGAGGGCTGTAGAAACAGCTCTGGGGATGATTAAAGCAGTTGAAGTGTTTAACTCCGAGTTGGCAACAGAGGGCAAGCCTCCAGTAGGTTTAGGGGCGGGTGTAAATACTGGTGAAATACTTGTTGGCAACATTGGTGCAGAAACAAAGTTTGGTTATGACGTCTTAGGAGATCCAGTTAGTGTTGCAGCTCGATTAGAGGGGCAAACAAAGAGCTATGGTGTTCTTTTGATTGTCGGGCCGGATACAGTAAAAAAATGCGGTAATGCTTTTGACTGGTGGGAGCTGGATAATATAGCCGTAAAAGGTAAAGAGGATCCGTTACGCATTTTTGCGATTCATAAAACTAACCCTCAACATGAAAAGTTTTTGCATGCCTATTACTCTGGTGACTGGGAAGACGCGTGCGCAAAGGTTGAAATCTTTAAATCAGCGGCACCAGCGATGAGCACCTATTATGACAATATGGTTACCAGAATGAGGCAGGGAAAACCCAATGATTGGGATGGTATACACCGAGCCACATCAAAATAAATTCGTCTCAAAATCAGTAATAAATCTCACACGGAGGAAAAAATGCGGTCGTTGCTAGCTTTTCTATCGGTTATATTTTTGGCATTTTCAACTCATGCTTATGCGGGCATTGGTGAACTAACCGAGACCATTGGAAAGGTACAAATTAAAACAGTTAAAGCCAAACGGATAGACGGATCACCAGGCGTTGAGATTAATCTTGGAGACCTCGTAAAGGTCCGGAAAAAGTCTTCCGCTTTTGTTGAAATGAAAGATAGTAGTGAATTTCAAATTGGGGCAAAAACCACCCTAATTTTTGATGACTTTTTGTTTGATACTCAAAACCAAAAAATGCGGGCAAGAATAATTGATGGGGCGTTGGCGTACAGTGGTGACAAACTTGTGCCTAATGATGACAGACAATTTGAAAACAACGGCTTCACTTTGACTGTTAGGGGAACAAAATTTGCTGGTTCATATGGCACCAAATCTCAGGTTGTTTTGTTAAAAGGTGCTATCGGTGTAGAAGGCAAAGGAGATAGTCAAACTCTTACAGCTCCTTTGCAGAGCCTTATCTTTGACCAATCGGGCGTTGGAAAACCATTTAAATTGACGATGGAAGAGTTAGAGAATTTTTTTGCTGACAATGGTTTAGACCTCTCGCGCCTTGTTGGTCCTGAATTTGAGCAAAGTTTGGGCGACGGGAAATCAAATTGTGTGGGTTCAAATTGTGGAGGGTAAAAAACGATTTGAATGGTTAATAAATATAAAGTCAGTCAAGAGTTGGGGACCATAATCGAATTCAGATCATATCTTTCCTGATCGTAATTTATCATTTGAGAGTCTCACGATCGGGAGTGACGGTATTGGCGCGCTGATAGTTCAAAGTTTCAACAACCAGTACGGTAGCGGATTGCTCATGGGTTGCGCCGCCAAGCAGATTTTTTTTGTTGACGAAAAAATGTGGTTAGACTAACTACATAATTATATTGACTTTTCCAACGGTGGCCCGATGGCAGAGTGGTTATGCAGCGGTTTGCAAAACCGTGTACATCGGTTCAATTCCGGTTCGGGCCTCCACTCAACTAATAATTAATGCAAAAGCGGCAAATCAGTAGATCGAAGCTTGTCAATCGTCTATTCATCCTTGCTTTGATCGCTCAGCGAGCGATGTCATAGCCAGCAAACGGGACGGCTGAATGAAGCTCTTATTTTCACGTTTGGCATGGGTACTGTCGGTCATCTGGATTCGCCTAGGCCGCACTGGGCCTGCTGCGCTGCTAAATCAGCTTAACCAAAATTTGGCTAGTGTGGAAAATTGTTACCATCAACACGCCAAATGCGCTATTCTGACGCAGTTCTACCCGTTGATTGATGTCAACGTTAACTTTTTGGGGGATGCATGCTGAATCCAAAAACCGACCCATCCGGCTTAGGATCGCCAGGAGAGTCAACTGTCCACCCTGTTGAACCGATAGCGCTACGTGCGGCGATGGGCGCATTTTTAACAGGTGTGACAATTGTCACGGCACGCAATGAACGTGGCGAGCCGTATGGTCTAACGGTCAATTCCTTCAATTCAGTCTCGCTTAATCCACCGCTTGTTTTGTGGTCTCTGGATCTTAGCAATGACAAGCTAGATCTGTTTCGCAATGCCGGTGGCTTTACCGTCAATATAATGCGCGCTGATCAGGAAGAACTGATCTGGCTGTTCGCGCGCGCCGAGACCGACCGCTTTGCCAAAACTGATTGGCATTGGGGTGTTTCCGGTCAACCAGTGTTGTGCAATACGCTACTCAGCCTCGAATGTCGTGAATGGGCTGAATATCCAGGGGGCGATCACACCATCTTTGTTGGCGAAGTTGTCAACATCAATGCTTCCGAGGGTGCGCCCGCGGCTTTCTTCAAGGGGCAGCTTAGCGCTCACAATCCTTGATGCTGAAGGCAACTTCCACACTTGGAGAGCTTGTTCTGCTTGGCGGTGGCCATGCTCAGGTAGCGGTATTGCGCCAATTCGCCATGTCGCCACTTCCCGGCCTGCGGTTGACGCTGGTTACGCCCGAGATCCGAACCGCTTACTCCGGCATGTTGCCAGGATTTGTCGAGGGCAAATGGTCCGACCAGGATTTTCACATTGATCTCGCGCGTTTGGCGCAGATGGCAAATGCTCGTCTGATTCTTGACCGAGCCATCGGCATTGACACCTCTACGCGTCAGCTGCATTTCGCGGCCCGTCCATCCATCCCCTTTGACATGCTTTCGATCAATATCGGCGGCCAGCCGGATATCGACGCAATTCAGGGCGCGCGCGGCAATGTCATTCCAGTTAAGCCGATCAATCAGTTTCAGCAGCAGCTTGACAGGTTATTTGTCGGGCCGCCACTAAGAAGGCTGGCCATCATTGGTGGTGGTGCTGCGGGTGGTGAGCTATCGCTATCGCTGTCGCGCCGCTGGCTCAGCAAATATGGTCAGCGCCCACGAATGGCGCTGTTCACCCAATCAACGCGTCTTTTACCGAAGATGGCTGGTGCTGCCGCCACCCGTCTTGCTTCGGCCCTACGCGCTGTGGATTGTGCGCTGCATCTTGGCCAGTCGGTCACCCGCGTTACCAAAAACACGCTTACCCTCGAAGATGGCAGCATTCATGATTTTGACGCGTGTTTTCTGGTTTCTGCCGTTGCCCCTGCGGCTCTGGTCGCCGATTCCGGCCTTGCAGTGGATGAGCGTGGCTTCATAGCTGTGACCCCTACCCTGCAAAGCTGCAGCCATCCGACAATCTTTGCTAGTGGCGATATCGCCAGCCTGTCCCCGGAGTCAAGGCCGAAGGCCGGCGTTTTCGCCGTTAAAGCCGGGCCAATTCTGGGGCATAATCTACGCCAGTATGCGCTCGGTGGTAGGCTTCGGGCATGGCGACCACAGCGGCGCTATCTGGCGCTAATTGGCACTGCTGATGGGAGTGCAATTGCCGTCCATGGCAACTTTGCCAGCAAATCACGCCTCTGGCTTTATCTCAAAAATTGGATAGACCGCCGCTGGATGGCCAAATATACCGATCTTGAGATGAAATTTCCAGCCGCCCCGCCGCGCCTTGTTGGGCTCAATGGTAAATCAGATACAACTAAGCCGTTGAAAGCATCTGCCGATCCGGCATTTTCCGGAGTGCGCTGCCTTGGCTGCGGTGCCAAGACCGGCCATGAAACACTCTCCAACGCCCTCCACGCGGCGGCCAAATTTGCCAAAAATACCGGTGCCGATCCGGCGCTCATGCCCGATCCTGGGCTTGAGAAGGACTCAGCGCTGCTTCCAGCACCGCCTAAAGGTGCCCAAATTGTGCAATCAGTCGATATGCTCTCACAGATTATCACGGACCCATTCCGCCTTGGCCGAATCGCCGCTATACATTCCCTGAGCGATCTCCATGCTGCCAATGCCAACCCTGCAACGGCACTTGCTATTTTAAACCTTGCCGAAGCCCGATTAGATTTACAACAGGACCAGTTGACGCAATTATTGGCTGGTGGGATAACCGCACTGGCTGCAGATGGTGTGCGGCTTCTTGGCGGCCATACAAGCGAGGGCGGCGATCTGTCCATCGGTTTTGCCGTAACCGGCTGGCAGTATCACGCCCCTGCCCCCCTCGCTCTCGCGGAGCCACATCAACTTATCCTCAGTAAACCGCTTGGCATCGGCGTGATTATGGCTGGTCATATGTTGCTGCGCGTCGGTGGGGCGGCATTAGCAGATGCGATTGGAGTGATGGAACAGAGTAATCAGGCCGCAGCACAGATTTTTAACCAGCAAGCCAGTGGTGCTGCCTGGATGACCGATATCACCGGGTTTGGGCTTGCCCGCCACGCCATGAATTTGGCAACAAGAGCGGGCTTTTCCGGTCTTGCTATCATCCCATCATCTTTGCCGCTGATCAGGGGGGCCTCTGATCTCCTCGCAGCTGGGATCCGTTCTAGCCTGCATTCTCAGAATCGCGCGGCTGTACGTTATGATGATAGCACTCTCTCGCCGAGTCAGCAGAAAAAGACCGAAATCGCTTTTGATCCACAGACAAGCGGGGGGTTGTTGGCCATATTGCCTGCCTCTCAGGCAGCAACGGCGCTCGAATCCCTTGCAAAGACAGGGCATAAGGCAGCAATAATTGGCTATCTTGATAAAACTCTCACCGGCCTGTCCTTTGTTAACGGGGTTGATGGCTGATGGGCGCCCCAATAAAAAGGGTTGAGAGCTGGACCGCTAGTGATTACGACATGATCATTGATGTCCGCTCACCAGCTGAATTTGCTGATGATCACCTGCCGGGTGCGGTCAATCTGCCAGTCCTCGACGATGACGAGCGGGCCGAGATTGGCACGATGTACAAAAAGATCAGTCCTTTTGCCGCGAAACGCGCTGGTGCCGCCCTTATTGCGGGAAATATTGCTCGGCATATAGGCTCCACCCTTAAGGACACCGACCGCAATTTCCGCCCGCTCGTCTATTGTTGGCGCGGCGGTCAGCGAAGCGGCGCAATGGCCCGAGTGTTCAGCGAGATCGGCTGGCAGACCGATCTCGTTGACAATGGGTATAAACGTTATCGCAAACAGGTGCTTGATGGCCTCGATACCCTTCCCCAACATCTCGATTTTGTTGTTCTGCGGGGGCGTACTGGGCTTGCTAAGACGCACATACTACAGGCGGCGCAGGCCAAAGGTGCACAAGTCATTAATCTAGAAGCGCTGGCCAACCATCGCGGTTCTCTGTTGGGGTCGGAACCAAATGGCGAGCAGCCACCGCAGCGGCTGTTCGAATCAAAACTTCATGCCGCTCTCTGCCGTCTTGATGCGGAGCGTCCTGTCTTTATCGAGGCAGAAAGTAATAAAGTTGGCCAGATTCACATCCCAGCGGCGCTCTGGGCAGCCATGCGGAGGGCGGTTTCGGTTGTGGCTAACACGAAGATCGAAAATCGGGTGGCCTTCCTGTGCAGGGATTACGCGCATATCATTGCTGAGCCGGCGCGCTTAGACCCGCTCCTCGACTGGGTTATCACGCGCCTTGGTCATGACATTGTTGATGGCTGGCGGCAATTAATTGCAGCAGGCGACTGGCCTGGTTTTGTCCGCGCCGTTTTGGACGATCACTATGACCCTGCCTATGACAAATCCGCTGCAAGGCGAAATCACGAAATTATTGCTACGATTGATGCAGGGAAACTTGACGCCGCTGCAATTGACGGTGCCGCTGATCAACTGCTTGCGCTGCGTCCTGCAGGTTAAAGATTCGCTACAGCATTGCTCAAACGCGTCTTGCATCTGCGATTTTGTTCTGTATAACCATTTCAGAAGCTTTTCCCCGGTAGCTCAGCGGTAGAGCAAGCGACTGTTAATCGCTTGGCCGGCGGTTCGAATCCGTCCCGGGGAGCCAACTTCCTGCGCTAACTGTCGTAGTCGCTTGGCTGTGAGACGACCCTACGGCCAACTGATTGTCTAAGAGATACATCAGTTGGTCTGTTTCTATACATCCGCGAGTCGCCGTGCAAGCTGTTTTCCGCTGTTTTCACCAGTTTTTGGTGTTTTTCTGGTGATCAATATTTGGCTTCCACGCTCGATTTTCCCAAGCGATTACCGAAAAACTCCAAAAATAGCCCAAGCGATATCCTTTAAACCATTTCCAGGGCCTGTTTTCGTGTCTCATCGTTGCGCCTAAGCCACCCTTTTCCAAAGGTGACAAAGGTGCTCAATGACCGCACCATCATCCTGACGATGCTTGCGCAGCCGGTTTGGGCGACATAAATGTTTAACAATACGTGGTTAAGTGTTTGCCGCGACAAAAACAGGAGAGTGAACAATGGCTATTATCGTTAAAGGCGAAATTACAATTAGCAAGGGCTTCAACCATTGGAAAGAGATGATCTTCTCACAGAAAGAAAAGATGGCAGGAATAGGCATGCAGCTCCTTTTTGCAGGCACAACCAAGGAAGACCCAACGAAACTTATCTCAGTCATTAAGTTTGACAGCGTTGAAGCGATGCAAGCTTTTGGTTCTGATAAGGAATTTACTGAAACTCGGAGACAAGCTGGGATGGTAATGGAAAGCGGTGTGATGACGCCAATATCAGAGGAGTTTTTAACAAACTTCCCCGAGCCTTTCATACAGCACTGACTCAGTTAAGAACGAAGGAGTCGAGTTCCACTCGCTGCTCGGGTTCGTTAGCAAAATCAAAAAGGTTCATCGGACATCTCCTTAATTGGAGATAATCAAAGTGGACATCGCTTAGCCGCTATAGATAAACAGCGGTAAAGCAAGCGACTGTTAATCGCTTGGCCGGCGGTTCGAATCCGTCCCGGGGAGCCAACCTTCTCGTTGATCGCTTGATGTGTTTTGGACCAAATTCGTCGAGCGATTAAGTTGGGTGGTCATGCGTTGTTTAGATATAGGAATCTTACGATTTGATGTCCAGTGTTCGGACGGTTGTTTTTCGCCGTGGCGTTGGGTTCCTTTCTTTGACGGGTATTAGCTTACAGCGAGAGATTAGTCACAATTATCTATTCTTAGAGCAAGCGACTGAGGCGACTTCTATGAACGCCTTATTCGCAGGCGTTGTCTTCATCATGTTCTGGGTCGGCGATGCCCTCTGTTTCTTTGGCTTGTGGGGCATAGGTCTAATTTGCGCCATTGTTGGTTTGGTCTTCTTTTATCTGACGCTTAAGAATGACGGTGATTGGGTATGAGCAAGTGACTAGCAAAAAAAGTGCTAGAGGTTTCCCTCTAGCCCATGTTCAGTGCTTGCTCCATCGTATCGTAATTACGCCTTAACCACCCTCCCCCGAAGGTGTCGCATTTAGACAGTGACCGATAGAACGCTTCAAGTTCACTGGTCATTTGCTCGATAATATCAACCCTGTTTGATGCCTTCACGGCCTCAAGTGTCTTTTGCGCTATAGCAGAAGGCCGTCAATCGCTAGAAAGCGTGTCTTGGACTTCATTCATAGTCCACGCTTCTCCCTCCTGATTTTTTCATCAACCTTGTTCATAATTTCGTCTTTTACAGAGAACCGCTGTTATAGCGTCGAGACGATATCAACCAAAGCTCCGCAGTGTAGGTAGCTCATTTCCCGTTTTTCCTTGTCTTCTGGCTTTGAGTTACAGGAGGCTTGGAATGAGGTGTCTACCAGATAATTTATCAATCAATTTAATAATTTATTATTCAATATTAATTCAATGTCCTCACCCGCTGTTAGCAGTGCTTCTTGATCTTCCATTTTTGTCTCCTTTTGGCATGGGATTTGCGAGTCAGTTCAGTGAGTTACGATTCACACTTGAATCAATCTCTTACGCATGGAAATGGGGGGTTTCAGCCACCCTCGTTTCTCCTGTAGTCGGGGATGATAAACCCGACGGAACTGGGCCACCGTAAAGCAAAATCTACGGTGGTCCTTTTTTTGCCAAATCAGCATCAGGTTGATAGGGTCGCTAATTGCGGCTTGGCTCTGTAGATTTTGACCATGATTGAATGGTTGACCATGATGGCCGTGATAAGCGTTGCATCTTGGATCGTGTTCGCCATCACCGGCAGTTCGAATCCGTCCTAGGGAGCTAGCCTCTAGCGCAGTGGCTTGTTGGCGGAGGTCAGATTTGGTCAAGCGATTATGCATCGTCCCTGTCACTCGACCTTGCCATGCGATTATTGCTCTTTGGTGTCCATTGTTGGGACGCCTGTTAATTTTAGTGGCTTTGAGTTACTTTGTGTGGGCTTATAGGAAGCGATCATTGACTTTCATCCACGTTTAGAGAAAGTGACTAAGAAAAAGTTTGCGAGAGTTTCCCCGCTAGCCCATGTCTAATGTTTTCTTCATCATTTTATTATTGCGTCTCAAGCCCCCTCTTCTGGCAGTATCCTTGCAAAAAAAGGGCTTCATGCACTAGAGCGTCGAAAAGGTCCAAATAGTGAAACGATTGTGATCAATATTCTTGATGGCAATTGCAGTGGTTGTTTTTTGTTCAAACTTTTTTTTAATTCTCAACTAAGGCAGCTGTGGAGTTCATATGGAAGTATTTGTTGGATTTGTGCTCATCGATTTGTTCATTCTTTGGCTAATGCGGGGGTAACTAAGGACAACTGCTGTGACCCAAGCCGTCTAACGCCGACGGCCATAGACTGTGTACCACCCCGACTATCACTAGATTACTGCGGAAAGCGCCAATGAAGCCACTTTAGAGCCATGTTGCCCATGTCATCATGGCTGTTCAGGTGACTTGAATGGTTCCCAGTTCTCCATAGCAAAACCCTAAGTAATGAGGCTCAACACACTCACAGCGTTTATTGTCAACAGAGGCCGAAGTCTAAATTGGAAAAAGCAACAGCCCTTATGCGATGACAGCAATTTCATCGTATCGCCCTCTCTTATCATCCATTTTCCCTAAAATACCGAACCTTGAGTATTGGAATGTGGCAAGATTTTTGCCATAGACTACTAAAGCTCACGGGGCACAGCGCCAGAAAGTGGTCGAAGGTAGCGTGAAACCCTCGGACGATTTTTCCTACGGTTAAATGATTTTCTTTACATCAGTGACGCTGCCCGTTTCGCTTTGTAAGCGAATTTAACCATAGCAAATGATAATATTTCCGTTCAGTAGAAAACAGTTTTTGCCGATATTGCAATTCCAGCCTTTGATGCCATTTCAAAGTGGTAGATTCGGGTCAGTGTAAATAGGGAGTTGTTCCATGACTAAAGCAAATAAGTGTGGCTGTGGTCGCTCGCCTAGCGGTAAATGCATTGGGTGGCACGGTCTTTCTGAAGATGATTACAAGAAAAGACTCGTCGCTTATCAAGCACGCAAGGCTGAAAAGGCTGACAAAGCAGCCTGACAGGTTTTCGCCCTCGTTTATGTTACGGCATAGACGAGGGAAAACCAACACCGCTACTTTTCTTCCTGCTCGTTATCGTTTCCATCGGAACGTTGATCGGATCTACAGAGATAGCGTTTAAGTCTGAATTTCATTTTTTAAAATTTGGAACATTTTGGAACGGACATTCTTAAGAGCACCTTACCCTCCTTATTTTCAATCTCAAGTTGACGATCCCCCTTTTTGTAATATTCTGTGATATCTTTAAAGCTAACTAGGTTATTAGAATGGAACAGAGCTAAATTGTCATTTGTTGGAACTATGTTGTGGTCGAGGATCGACAGCCAGCTTTCACGATCGAACCTGTGGCCAACCTGCACATTATAGATGTCGCCTCGATAAACCCCTTTAAGACGTTTTTTCTAATGAAGGGGTAAATGGCTCGAGTATTTTTATCTAGTGCATCGTATTAGAAATAGAGTTTGGAAAGAGGTGCAAAATAATAAAAGAGACTCACCGCAGTGACCCTAGTGTCAGTCATCGTGAGAGTCATGCTGCAGTGTATCTAGCCTTTCCGAATAAATGATGAGCTTGTCTAATCCTACTTAAAAGGCTTTCATAACGTCTGAGTAACCTCCCACGCCTGTAGGTTGGCGCAGATAGATTTCTATGTTGGCCTTATGCAACTCGATGTTCGCTCTCGTTTGGCTCTGCTAAGCCTTCAGCATTTGTCCTAGCATCTAATCTCCTTCCATATCCAAAATTCGGGTCGAGAGAGTGCGGACAGTCATATTCCCAGCATTTGTATTTGGTGGTCCAAATGGCCTCACCGTTACATAGCTGACAGGAGTAGAAATCCTGTCGCTCTTGGGTCATCCTGTGACCGCAGCAATGTGGTGTAGTTGTCATCAATCGCACTCCTTCTTTCCAGTTTCACTATCGATGAAACAGGCCTCTGCCTTTGGTTGATTATTATTCTCGGACTTGATTTCGTTTAAGACGCCGTAGCGTTTACCAGCTGCACGAAAGGTAGTGATACCCTTGCAGCCGCCTTTCCACGCCTTGTAGTAGACATCCTTGAACTCGTCGTAAGTAACGTGGTCTCCCACGTTGCACGTTTTCGAAACCGCACTGTCGACATATTGCAACGCCATGATGAGCACTCGTAGGTGGTCGTCGACGCTGATTTCATTGGCTGTGCGTCCTTTGATGCCAAGCGAGTAAGCATAATCCTCAACACGCTCTATCCGCTGGCCATCGATACCAGTTATTGTCCTGTCGTAGAAAAGAGCAAACGGTGGCTCGATGCCGCCTGACACATTGTCAGCGGTCAGGCTTATTGTTCCTGTCGGTGCAATCGAAGTCATGTGAGAGTTTCGAATACCTGTGACTTTAATCTTGTCCTGTATTTCCTGGGGCAACCGCTGAATGAACTTACTTTGTCCATATTTGTCGTGGTTCCAGAGCGGAAATGGCCCTTTCTCTATCGCAAGGTTAGCCGATGCGTCATACGCTGTATTACGCAGCTCGCAGAGTACATCTTCCATGAACTCCATGAAGTCATCTGATGCGTAGCTACGACCAAGCATCTCGCCAGCGTTCGCTAGGCCAGTGATGCCTAAGCCCATTCTGCGCTTACTTGTAGCCTCGAGTTTTTGTTCCTCTAGAGGGTAACTGGCCCTATCGACGACGTTGTCCATTGCTCGAACTACGCAGCGAATATCAGCATCAAACTGCTCGAAGTCAAACTTGTGCTTTTCCATATCGACGTATTTTACGAGGTTAAATGAGCCGAGAAGACAGGCTCCAAAAGGCGGCAGGGGTTGTTCGGCGCACGGGTTAGTTGCCTCAAGCTTTTCCACGTAGTGTAAGTTGTTCATCTCGTTCATACGATCGATAAACAGGATGCCGGGTTCAGCATAATCCCATGTCGACCTCATAATCATGTCCCACAAATTTACGGGGTCGACCTCTTTGTAAACTTTGCCATAATAGGTCAGCTGGAACGGAATATTGGCGTCTAAACACACCATGAACTCGTCAGTCACACCCACTGAGACGTTAAAACTTGTCAGTTTATGGGAGTTGTGCTTAGCTGCAATAAACTCCTCGATGTCTGGATGGTCTATGCGCAAAACACCCATCTGTGCGCCTCTACGGTGACCACTCGAGGCAATTGTTTGGCAGATAGCGTCAAAGATGCCCATGAAGCTCACAGGGCCGCTAGACCGACTCTCCAAGCTCTTAATGAGGTCGCCTCGAGGACGGATCTTGGAAAAGTCGTAGCCGATACCACCGCCCCTGCGCATAGTCTCAGCTGCCTCTGTGGCTCTGGACATGATGCTATCCATGCTGTCCTCAATGACACCGCTGACGAAGCAGTTGTAAGCGGTTGTCTGCCTCGCAGCTCCCATTGCGTTCTGCACTCGACCAGCTGGTATGAACCGCATATGGAGCAGCACATCCTTAAACTCTTCGAAGTGTTTGTCACTATCTTTTAGGCTGTCCGCAATTCTGACGACTTTTGAATAGAAGTCTTCACCAGTCTGTCGGTACTTCTGCTCGTCTACCTCTTGGGACAAACGAAGCTTTGGCCCGTATGTTGGGCGGCTATTTCTTATCATGTTCATTTTATTCTTCCTCTTCGGTGTTCCAAAAATAGAACAAAACATGAACATTTGTCAATTAACCAAATGGCATCAACGAAATTAAAAGTGCTGGCTGGCCCAATTGACTCATTTAAGTTTAAAAACTAAATAGGGCCATGTATCCTATTTTGAGTTGTTTATTAGGGCATATTGCCCTAATTTGTGTAACTCTGATTCGTTTAGGGATATAATCACATGACCAACTCCAGCTACCGCCCAAGGTCTCAATTTTACCGTGAGACCGATCATGATAACTGGTTAACACCTCATCCAGCTATGAAACAGTCATCAGTTCAGATGGATGAGTTCCTACTTAATCTGTTTGCCCGCACTTGGGACTTTGTCGAGGAAGATACTCAAATCTGCCACATGTACGGTAACGCTAATCGGGAAGCGAGTGATTTCTGGGAACCGAAGGTTGGCTACAAACGTGGAGTTGTGCCTGTTGTCATTCGAGAAGTTCACAAAGATGGTCGCATGACCTTGGATACTTGGCGCGACGGCTGTGCAAATGTTGTTGATCAAGAACGCATCGATGAAATCCACAACTTATGCCGTGAACTTGGGATCGGCTGCGTTGATCAAAACGACATTGTCACTGACCTAACTCCGTCTTTGTTCCGTAAGTGGCGTAAGGAGCTTGGGCTTTCCCAAGAAAAGTTAGCGAATCTGCTGCAAGTACAGAGTGGCCGCACTGTGCGCAGGTGGGAAGCAGGTGAGCGGGAAATCCCCGGTCCTGTGAAAGTTTTGATGAAGTGGCTGATCACGGACGTACGCCCGATATCTTAACCGCATTGCTCAATTAAGCGATCGAGACACCAGCGAGCCTTCTGCAAATCTTCTATTAGGTTGTTTTTGTCACGTTATCGGCAGACGTATTTTATGATGTTACCTAAAAGCAGATATTCTTAACCTACCTTTATTGCTGCCTCGATAGCCCAAATACACTCTATCTTGCCATTCATTTAGTTTGGCGGGTATTATGGAGAGATGTTCATTGGGTCACGATGGTTGCGCTGCCGCGCCGCTTGCTTCAAGGATTATTCCTTTCTGATGGTTTCTAAAGTTTTGGTTCACTCTACTGGTTTTTGTGCTAGCTGACATCCAAGATCGTCATCGCCACGCAGCTGCGGGGTAATCGCGCAAGCCAGCAGTCGATCATATATGAAATCTTCTGCAAAAGCATGATCAGCGGTGGTGCCGGAAAGCCTTGGGTTGCTAAAGGAGCTAAGCATCCGTTGACAATCACGCTCTGCAATCTGTCGCCAGATCAGCTTCGTCATTGGAACCGACAGCACTTGTTAAATGACTGGGTGTTAGCTAGCGTGCCGCTTCTGCAGTACTCGGATAATATCGTCAAGCTCAAGCCCGGCATCCTGCAGAAGAACCAGGATGTGAAAAAGCAGATCGGCAGCTTCATTCGCTATTTCTCCACCATCATCCGTCATCCGCGCCAGCGCCAGCTCGACCCCCTCCTCGCCAACCTTCTGGGCTATACGGGCTTTGCCTTCGGCAAACAGACTGGTGGTGTAGCTTCCTGCCGGCATCTCATGCTGGCGGTTGGCGATCAGCGCCGCAAGTTCATTAAGGAACAGTGTCGGAGCCACCGTCTCATTGCCAAAGCAGGAGATGCTGCCAGTGTGACACGTCGGCCCCATAGGCTGGGCAGTCACCAACAGCGCATCATAGTCACAATCAATCCTCACATCGGCAAATTTTAGAAAATTGCCTGAGCTCTCGCCCTTTACCCACAACCGCTGCTTTGACCGGCTAAAAAAGGTTACATTACCGCCTTCAATAGTTGCCGTCAGGGCCTCCGCATTCATATAGCCAAGCATCAACACCTGGCCATTGTGAGGATTCTGCACGATAGCCGGCAACAGTCCATCGCTCTTACCCCAATCAGCTTTTGAGATTATTTCGGCAGGTGAAGTTGGAAATGTCGCTTTGGTCATCTCTGGATTCGCACTTCGATTTGTTTGTTCACCAAGTATTGCTTGAGGTCGGGAATGGGGATCTGCCCGCTATGAAAGACCGAGGCTGCAAGGCCCCCATCAATCCCAGTTTTGGTAAAGAGATCGGCAAAATGACTGTAATCACCGGCCCCACCGGAGGCGATAATCGGAATTCTCACGGCCTCTCGCACCAGTGCCAGCTGCGACAGATCATAACCGCGTCTTACCCCGTCATTATTCATGCAGTTTAGCACGATCTCGCCAGCACCGCGCCGTTCCGCCTCCTGCGCCCAGCTAATCGTGTCGCGCTTCGCGGCAATCGTTTTTGCCGCATCGCCAGTATATTGATAGACATGGTAGGCCGTTTTGCCATCAGCATTCACTTCTTCGCTGCTGTCGATCCCCACAACAACACATTGCGTGCCGAAGACGCCGGCCAGTTCGCAGATGAAATCAGGATTTTCCAGCGCTGGTGAATTCACCGAAATCTTGTCCGCCCCGTCATTTAAGATCGCCCTCGCATCTTCGATACTGCGAATGCCACCGGCAACACAGAACGGAATATTGATCCGCCGCGCCACTTGATTAACCCAGCTTTTGTCGACGACACGCCCATCGCTACTCGCGGTGATGTCATAGAACACCAGCTCGTCAATACCCTCATCGGCATAGCGTTGAGCCAGTTCCAGAATGTCTCCCATGTCGCGGTGGTTTCGAAACTGCACGCCTTTGACAACACGGCCTTTGCGCACATCAAGGCAGGCGATTATACGTTTGGTCAGCATGCGCTTCCCCTCTTTGCGCGGACAGCGAGTGCATCGGCAAGCTGGAACGCCCCTTCATAGAGCGCCTTGCCAATGATCACCCCATCAGTGGTCAGGGCCTCAAGATCAGCAAGGCTACTTACCCCACCGGAAGCTTGCAGCTCGATATTGGGAAAAGCCCTCTTGACCTCCTGATAAAGATCAACATTGCATCCCCTCATGGTGCCATCACGGGCAATGTCAGTGCATAGCACATGCCTCAGCCCAACCTCGCCATAAGCTTGCAAAAACGCTGAGAGTTTTATCGCGCTCGCTTCCTGCCAACCGGAAACAGCGATGTAATAACCAGCCTCGTCGCATTCCCGCTGACCCCACATCACATCGGCCGCCAGACAGATCATTTCTGGGCCAAACTCATCAAAGATTGCCCGCGTCGCATCGGGGTCACACACCGCCAAACTGCCAATAACAATCCGGCTTGCCCCTGCCTGTGCGAGCGCGGCGACATCGGAACGTGACCTAATGCCGCCGCCTGTCTGCACTTTCAGCCCAGAGGCGCTTATAATTTCGCCAAGTATCCCAATCTGCCGGTTCTGCGGGTCTTTGGCGCCGTCCAGATCCACAAGATGCAGCCAGCTCGCCCCGGCATCGCGATAGCCACATGCCACCTCGATCGGATTGCTGCCATACATCGTTTTTTGAGCAAAATCACCCTTTTTCAACCGCACAATAGCACCATCAATTAGATCAATCGCAGGATAGATAATCATTATTTTTTCCTTGCTTTGCATAAGTTTCTTTGTCGAGTGGCGCGCCTAAAGCGCCAGAAAATTCCGCAAAATCTGTTCACCAACGGAGCCTGAACGCTCCGGGTGAAACTGGCAGCCCATGAAATTACCATTACTTGCAATCGCCGTGAAAGTCTCGCCGTAATCGCAGCTGGCAATAGTGTCTGCCGACAATTTGGCATAATAGCTGTGAACGAAATAGACATGCGCCCCCTCCTCCACATTCATCAGCAGGGGGTGTCGTTTGTCATCTTCGATCGCCCAAATTCGGTTCCACCCCATATGCGGTACGCTGCGCTCCGGGACATCCGCAAAGCGGCGACAGTTTCCAGCCAGCACGCCGAGCATTTCGGTATCACCTTCGCTGGAATGTTCGAACAGAAGCTGCATGCCCAGACACACACCAAGCACCGGCTGGCTCAACCTCCGGATGCACTCCACTAGCCCATGCTTGCGCAGCCGAGTCATCGCTGTTGCCGCCATGCCTACGCCGGGAAGGATTACCTTGTCGGCGCTCTCGATCTCGGCGCTGTTGGCGCTCAGACAGGCCTTTGCGCCACAGCGTTCAAGCGCGAATTTGATTGAGGCGATATTCGCTCCGCCGCTATCAATGATTACGATCATATATTTAGTCCAGACTGTCCTGACTATAAGGTGCCCTTGGTACTTGGCATTTCACTGCCATCCTGGTTGATGGCCTGGCGAAGCGCCCGCCCGAATCCCTTGAAACAGGCCTCGACCATATGGTGACAATTCTCACCTGTGACGGCAATGTGCAGATTTGCCCGCATGTTCTCGGCTAGCGAGCGAAAGACATGGTCAATCATGTCACAGGGTAGATCGCCAACCATGGGCTGTGGAAAATCAGCTTTGAAATCAAAGTGGAAGCGACCGCTAAGGTCCAGCGCCACCGTCACCAGCGCTTCATCCATCGGCAGACAGAAGCCGTAGCGGCCAATGCCTCGCTTGTTGCCAAGCGCGCCGCAGATCGCCTGGCCCAGCGCTATAGCGCAATCCTCGATGCTGTGATGCGGATCTATCTTTAGGTCACCATCGCATTCCAGCGTCAGAGCAAAACCGGCATGTTTAGCAATTTGATCCAGCATATGGTCATAAAAGCCGATGCCCGTATCAATGCTGATCGGCCCGGTCCGGTCTAAATCGATCGCTACTGCAATCGATGTCTCGTTGGTGTTGCGAACAATTTCATAGCGTCTGTTCTGAGCCTTGCTGGCGACTTTTTCACCACGCAGCGCCGCCAGCAGCTGCACCATCTCAGCCTCGCTGCCAATTGAGATCCTAACTGCCTGGCCAACGCCAGACTGATGAGACTGGTTTCGCAGAACGACCCCGCCCTTTAGCGCCCGCTGACACAGCGCTGCTGCATCGTGCGCTTCGATCAAGATAAAATTGGCATCTGACGGCCAGACATGAATAATATCCTTAATTTTGGCCAGTTTCCCCATCACTTCGTCACGCCGCGCAATTGTCTCGGCGCGCTTTGCCGACAACCGTCGCTGGTTGTCATTGGCGAGGATAGTAAGCGCTGCGCTGGTCACTGGCTGTGGCACCGGATAGGGCGCTAGCACTTTTCGCATTAGACTGGTTACATCCGACGCCGCCACTAAACAGCCACAGCGGAGTCCCGCCGCCGCATGTGATTTCGACAGGGTCCGCAGCACCACTAGGTTGGCAAAACGCTCTAGTTCCGGGATCAGACTGGCAGCATCGCCAGCATCAATCGCATATTCGATATAGGTCTCGTCAACAACAACCAGCGCCCGGCTATCACACGTGGTGCACAGATTAGTAATGTCGTTAGCATTCATTACATTTCCGGTCGGATTGTTTGGCGAACACACAAACACCAGCTTTGTCGCCTCATCCATTGCCGCGGCAATGGCTACCGGATCAAGCCCAAAATCGTTCGTTAGCGGTGCCTGTCTAATATCGACACCCTGTAGCATTGCCGATTGTGCATACATTGCAAAGGTCGGCGGGCAGATGACGACATTGTCAACACCCGGCTCACAAAAGCCACGCATTAAACAGTCAATCGCCTCATCCGCACCACGGGTAATAGTTAGATTGCGTGATGACACATCAAGCCATTGGCAGAAAGCGCGCTGTAATTCCCTTGGTTGCTGCGTCGAGTAGCGGGCAAGCTTGCGCGCCCCGATAAAAGGTTCATGCGCGCATTCATTGGCATCGAGAAACACTAGCGTTTCCTCATCACCAGACAGCGACCGGGCCGAGGAGTAGCCTTTCATCTGGACAATCTGTTGGCGGGCGCGGCCAATCATGCCAGTGATGGCCGTTCCCATATGTGGCGTCTCTGTTTTATGCATAGTGCTTACCCCTATCCGGCCTCCATCAATCGACCAAATTTCAATCCAACATTTTTTCGATTGGTACGACGAGGATCGAATTAGCACCATTGCGCTGCAATTCCTCCATCGTTGTCCAGAAGACCTCTTCCTCGCACACTGCATGGACCGCGACCATATCCTCTCGCCCCTGAAGTGGCATCACCGTTGGTGACGCTGATCCAGGCAGCACCGCCTTGATCGAATCAAGCGCTGCAATTGGGCTGTTCAGCATGATATAGCGGCTGTTATCAGCCCGCAGAACGGCACGGATCCGTGAAAGTAGCTTTTCATAAATAACTTGAATATCTTCATTCAGATTGCTGTTTTTAACTAAAATTGCCTGCGATTGCAGAATGACTTCCTGTTCCTGCAACCCATTCGAGGTCAGCGTGTTGCCCGTTGACACAAGATCGCAAATCAGATCGGCAAGATGCGTTCTCGGAGCCACCTCGACGGCGCCTTCCATAGTCACAATGTCTGCCTCAACTCCCCTATCGCGTAGATAGGTCGCTAGAAGCCCGCTATAGGAGGTAGCAATTGTCTTGCCATTCAGCGACTCCACTGAGTTGTAGGTAAAGCTGGTTGGCGCGGCAATCGAGAGTCGGCAGTGGCCAAAACCCAACGCGATTACCTCTTCCAGAGTGGTATATTTCTCTGTGAACAGCGCCTGTTTCTCCCACAGCACATTCTGTCCCATTATGCCAACTTGGCAGACATCTGTCACGAGAAAGGCGGGAATATCATCATCGCGCACTAGAAATACATCCAGCGGAAAATTATGTGCCCGGCAAAACAGCTGATCACGGCTTTTTGTCAGGGATATACCGGCTTTTTCCAGCAAGCCCACAGACATCTCCGACAAGCGGCCAGATTTCTGCAGGGCTATTTTAAGCCGCCCATCACCATTTATAGGGTTTGTCGAGAGCGG
Source organism: uncultured SAR116 cluster alpha proteobacterium (assembly GCA_902578815.1). Lineage (GTDB taxonomy): Bacteria > Pseudomonadota > Alphaproteobacteria > Puniceispirillales > Puniceispirillaceae > MED-G116. The sequence goes on from CACHEI010000004.1 coordinate 26,254, forward strand.
AATTGTCGAAGTGGTTCTGTCCATGAGTCAGAGCTTTCCCTGTCGCTGCATTATTGTTTTGTAACCGTTATTGCCATTGTTCAGAAAGCGCGCCACCCGCACGATGGTTGCCGTACTGACACTCGTTTCGGCGGCAATTTTCCTATAGGGAACCTTTTTCACCAGCATCTGTGCTACGCGCCATCGATCGATCAAACCCTCAAGTTCGGCCGGTGTGCAAAGGTCATTGAAAAAACTGCGCGCTTCCTCCGGGCTCTGCAGCTCCAATATGGCCTCATAGAGGTCTTTCTCACCAGTCCTGTCAATTCGCTCACGTTTCAATGTTTGGTTTCGCCTGTGTTGGTGATTTTCTACCTATGTTGTCTAGCAGAGGCTCTTTAACACTATCTCGGCCATGTAATAGCGATTTAACACGCTAAAACATTTTCGTCAAATATCAAAAAGGAAAAAATCAATTTTTCTCTCGATTTTTACTGACATTCAGTCTTTCTGGAAACCCCGCAGTGGATGCTCAACGCCGCGCTGCAGCCAGTTTTCTGCGGGGTAATGCGCGCTACCCTCAATCACGTGCAGCGCAAAGGCATGGCGTGACGTGTTGGAGACATTGGCGCTTGACCGATGCGGCACCCGCCCATGAAGCAGCACCAGTGTTCCCTTCCGGGCGGTCAGCGCGGCATCTGCCTCTCCAAAGGGAGTGTCGTCAAGTTCCTCCATCACCAGCACGCCATCTATATCCCGAAATTGCTTGCGCAGCGCACCCCGATGACCGCCTGTCTCGGCGTAGAGACAGCCATTTTCTGTTGTTGCATCCTCAAGCGCGACCCAGAAGCCAACACAGCTCTCCGGTTCGGTAAACAAAAACGTTGAATCCTGGTGACAGTTCACCTCTCCGCCAATGTGCGCGTTCTTGCAAATGTACATGGATTGCACTAATCGCGGCATGTTGAAAAGTTTTTCTGCAACCATTCGCATCTGTGGTGCCCTTGAAAAAGCGGAGAACTCTTGGTCCAGATCATGCAGGTTATGCCCGATCTTGTTCACCGCCTCGCGCATTGGCACGCGCAGCTGGCCCGACTCATCCACCACTCCCTCTTCAAGAAAAAACCGTATCTTGTCGCCGGAATTTCGAAAATAATCAGCCTTTGAATGCGCCTGGTCAACGGCGCTAAAAGACACCCGGGCCTCACTCATCTCATTGTCGTCCATCAGGCTCTGAGCATGAGCTCTTAGCGCATCGCACTGCGCCGCAGCGAAAAAATCCTCAATGACCAGATAGCCATCCTCAAAAAAGGCGGAACACATGTGCTCACTCATCTCTCCCTGCCAAGCAAAGTTGCGCGGCGTCTTCGCCATTTGGTTCATTACGGTCTGTTTCGTTCTCACGGCCATATCCTCAGATCTCCTTCATGCTGAGTTTGCCAGATGCCCTGCCGGTAGGCGCTAGGCTGCTAAATCGCGGACCCGGATCATTGAGAGCAGTGCTCCTTCATGGGGCGTGATCGCCCCTAGCTTGTCGACCGCAAACCCCACATCGGCGACGCAGCAGGTCGGAAAATAGGACAGGTTCCTGTCACTGTGACGCTCCTCAACCATGTGGTTCAGCGCCACCACAAGGCTCGGATTATGGCCGATGATCATCACATTGCGCGCATCGCTAGACTTTTCGGCAACCAGTAGCAGTAGCCCACTCGCCGTCGCCTCATAAATGCTGTCGCAGACGATCTGCTCGATCTTCGGCCAGGCCTGACAGGCAATCTTCAATGTTTCCATCGTTCGCGCGGCCGGCGAGACTAGTATCTGGTCAGGAAGCATATTCTGCGTCGCAAGAAACGCACCCATCTGGTCGGCATTTCGTCGTCCCCTGCTAGACAGCCGCCGGTCAAAATCAGCAACATTTGCTGTCGGCTGCTCAGCCTTGCCATGTCTAAACAGGATGATGCGTGCCATATTACCTACCTAGAAACTGCCTTGAGGAAAATCAGAGTTCACGCTCCAACATTGGCATGGAACGAGGCACAAGACAATTGCAACGAATGCGTCATGATCCATTGCTAACCGACCAGGCGCATCTACGACGAACTGATTTGCCGCTTCAATCGAGCATATTAATCATTTGGCTTCGTTCCTTGCGTGTATTTTTACGTTCCGATCAGCCTGTTATTTCGAGGCTAATCATGCAATCATGATAGTCAATCGCTTCGATGCGCGGTTTGAGGGTGTCTGCCTATGGCTTCTGTTAATCGTCGATCACCAATTCACCAGTGAGGTTAGGAGCCACCCATGTCTGCAAATCCATCCTCGCCTAACCCATCCAATCATGAATTGATCAACGCGATTGGCAACACGCCTCTGATCCGGCTGCGTACTGTATCTGAGCTGACCGGCTGCAACATTTATGGCAAGGCTGAATTCATGAATCCGGGTGGCTCGGTCAAAGATCGCGCCGCACTGGCGATCATCGAGGATGCCGAAGCCAGTGGTCAATTGGCTTCAGGCGGGTTGATTGTCGAGGGCACTGCCGGCAATACTGGGATCGGTCTGACAATGGTCGGCAATGCTAAGGGCTACCGCTCAGTCATCGTCATGCCTGATACACAGAGCCAAGAAAAAAAGGACTCGCTTCGCATCTATGGTGCTGATCTGCGGCTTGTGCCTGCAAAACCATACAAGGATCCAGGCAATTACATCCGCTATTCTGAGTCACTCGCTGCCGAACTAGCCACAAAGCATGACAGGGGCGTAATTTGGGCCAACCAATTTGATAACACTGCTAATATGACAGGCCATTACAATGGCACTGGACCGGAAATATGGCAGCAAACGAATGGCAGGATTGATGGCTTTATCTGCGCCGTTGGTTCGGGAGGAACAATTGCAGGCGTTGGCCGTTTCCTGAAGGAACAAAATGCGGGTGTCAAAATTGGCCTTGCCGATCCTGACGGCTCCGGCCTGTATCATTATTACACGCATGGTGAGATCAAGGCTGAGGGGAACTCCATTTCCGAGGGCATCGGCCAGGGGCGAATCACCGCTAATCTTGCCGAGGCGCCCATCGACATGGCCTTTCGCCTGTCAGATGTTGAGGCGTTGCCGCTAATCCACGATCTGATGCGCAATGAGGGGCTTTTTCTTGGCGGCTCAACGGCAATCAACGTAGCCGGTGCGGTGGCGATGGCGCGTGAACTTGGGCCCAGCCATACCATCGTCACTATTCTGTGTGATAGTGGTCAGCGCTACCAGTCGAAAGTCTGGAACGCTGATTTCCTGAAGGAAAAGGGGTTGCCGGTGCCTGAGTGGCTTTGATCACCATTATTATCAAGTTTGTTGTAACTTGATGTCTTGTAATGGTTCGGCCAGCGCTAAGGAATTTGAAGGGAGAATATGATGGTATCGCCACTCGTTACCGCCAAATGGCTGAAAGCTAATCTTGCAAGCGTCAGAACGCTTGATGCCGGCTACCATCTAACCGGGGTTGACCGCGATCCCGAGGCCGAATTTGCTGCTGCGCGTATACCTGATGCTTGTCGGTTCGACATCAATCGGGTGGCTGACCCGACTAATCCGCTGCCTCATATGCTTCCCACGGCAGCCGATTTTGCCGCTGCCGTGTCCGCCATGGGGATCGGTAATGATGACCATGTCGTGATTTATGATGACTCGGCAATTTTGCCGGCGACGCGAGTTTGGTGGATGTTTCGGCTATTTGGTCATGAGCGGGTTTCAGTTCTAGATGGTGGGCTTGCCGCTTGGCGCGAAGTTGGTGGCGAAATGGAGACTACAGTGCCAAAGATACCATCACCGAGGTGCTTTACCGTGCGCCCATCTGTTGGCGCACAGGTGATTGATATGGATACCATTCAAGCGCTGATGCAGGCTGACGGCCTTGGCCAACTTGCCGATGCCAGAGCCCCCAACCGTTTTGCCGGCACCGTGCCAGAGCCGCGCGCTGGTCTGCGCTCGGGACATATCCCGGGTGCGCGCAACGTGCCGCTTACCCGCCTACTCAATGGCGATGGTAGTTTCAAAAACGTGCCGGCAATCAGACAGGCTTTTATCGATGGCGGCATTGATCCCGACAGGCCGGTGATTACCACCTGTGGATCCGGCGTAACCGCCTGCGCATTGGCGCTTGGACTTGCGCTTGTCAGCAATGAACAGGTTTTTGTGTATGATGGCTCTTGGACTGAATGGGGTGGGTCAGATGCACCGATCAGCAAGGGCTATACTGACTAGGGCTCAGGAGGCTTGCCAATCGGAGGCTTATCCAACCAAACCGAGATTCAGAATTTAATACAATCCTTCTTCCAGTCCTGGATTTTCGCTGGAGTTGCATTTTAACTGATGTTAAGGTGTTTTGACTGTGATCGCGCGCTGTTGAAACAGTTCTCGGTCACTTTGTTTTTTTTAAACGCTAGGGAGAGCATTATGAAAAAACTCACAGCCGCTATGGTTGCGGTTGCCGGTGTGGCATTCGCCGCTTCAGCCAGCGCCGCTACACTTGACGACGTTAAAGCAAAAGGCCACATCCAATGTGGCGTAAGCCAAGGTCTGCCAGGCTTCTCAAACGCTGATGACTCGGGGAACTGGACCGGTCTCGACGTTGATATGTGCAGGGCTGTCGCCGCTGCCGTTTTCGGTGACTCGAATGCAGTAAAATTCACACCACTGTCAGCCAAGCAGCGTTTCACCGCGCTTGCCTCTGGTGAAGTTGACATCCTTTCACGCAACACCACATGGACCATGACCCGCGACACACAGCTTGGGTTAAACTTTGCTGGCGTGAACTACTATGACGGGCAAGGCATGATGGTTCCGACATCACTTGGTGTGACTTCAGCGCTTGAACTAGATGGCGCAAACATCTGCACGAACACTGGTACAACAACCGAACTAAACATCACTGACTATTTCCGTGCCAACGGTATGTCATTCAACCTCGTTGCCTTTGAAAAAGCTGACGAAGTTGTTGCCGCATATGATGCCGGCCGTTGTGACGTTTACACAACTGACCGCTCAGGCCTTGCTGCCCAGCGTGGCAAACTGACGGCTCCAGATAGTCACATGGTTCTGTCTGAAATCATTTCAAAAGAGCCTCTTGGGCCTGTCGTCCGTCAAGGTGATGATCAGTGGTTCAACATTGTTCGCTGGTCTCTGAACGCGATGATAAATGCCGAAGAAATGGGCGTTTCCTCTTCAAACGTGAATAATCTCAAGTTCGATGCTAGTATAACTCCTGCTGTTGCCCGCCTGATTGGCAAGGAAGGCAATTTTGGCAAAGAACTTGGTTTGTCAAACGATTGGGCATACAACATCCTCATGCAAGTTGGAAACTATGCTGAGAGCTATGAGGCAAACGTAACACCACTTGGTCTCGCAAGGGGTGTAAACGCGCTTTGGAGCGATGGTGGCATCCTCTATGCTGCACCAATCCGCTAGGTAGCTTACTTAATCTGCCCCCACTCATTGGTGGGGGCAGATTTTTTATGAGTATGAAGTTACGATTATGACAAAGCACTCAATCTCGTCTTTGATCTACGACTCAAAATTACGAGGCTATTTCTTTCAGGCTTTGATATTGTTGGGTCTTGCTACCAGTGTTTGGTGGATAATCGACAACACCGTAACTAATTTGGCAGACCGTGGAAAAACTGTTGGCTTTGGTTTTCTGGGAGAAAACGCGGGCTTTCAGATAAGCGCCACCCTTGGCACATGGATTTTCGACTATAATGTTGGTCAATCCAGCTATCTTGACGTTTATTTTATAGGTATCACAAACACCTTTCTTGTTGCCATACTTGGCATCGCAGGCGCAACTGTTCTTGGATTTACAGTAGGCATCATGCGTTTATCGAAGAACTTCATTGTCCGCAGTTTTGCCACTATTTATATCGAACTTCTTCGTAACCTTCCGCTACTTTTACAGCTATTTTTTTGGTACTTCGCGGTGCTACGCGCCTTGCCCTCAAAACGGGAAAGGATAGAGATCATTCCTGATGCAGTTGCAATGAACATCACTGGCCTGTATCTGCCAGCACCAATCGTCGGACCAGGTTTCATTTATTCGGTCATTGCTTTCTTAATCGCTGTCGTCATTGTATATATGTTAAAAAGATGGGCGCAGAAACGCCAGAGTCAAACAGGCCAGCGGTTTCCTGTTTTTTGGACGGGGTTTGGCTTGATCATCGGGTTGACTGTATTGGTTTTCTTGTCCACTGGTAGCCCGCTAAATTGGAGTTATCCTGAATTTAAGACAACCGGCGCGATTTTACGGCGCGGCTTCCAAAGTGGGTCAGGCATGGTGTTAGTTCCCGAAATGCTAGCGGTGTGGCTTGCACTTACACTCTACACCGCGGCCTTTATTGCGGAGATTGTCCGCGCTGGAATTCTAGCGGTTGCCAAGGGACAGACCGAAGCCGCTTTCTCCATCGGTATGCGTCCCGGTATGACCCTACGGCTTATTATTATTCCTCAAGCGCTGCGAGTGATTATTCCGCCATTGACATCCCAATATCTTAATTTAACAAAAAACTCATCCCTTGCCGTAGCAATTGCCTATCCTGAGTTAGTTTCGATTTTTGCCGGCACGGCGCTCAATCAGGTCGGCAAAGAAATCGAGATGATATTCATGATGATGATGGTTTATCTTACTTTCTCAATAGCCACAGCCGCCTTCATGAACTGGTTCAATGCACGCGTCAAACTAGTGGAGCGATAGACTATGGGAAGCATAAATAAATGACAACGCCTCATAAGTATGTGCGTACTGAAGATGCCCCGCTGTTGCCACCACCGGCAACTGAGGCTGGTATTACCGGTTGGCTCTGGCAGAATATATTTGCCAGCATGGCCGATTATCAGTCGATCGGAGCAGCTATCCGCTCGCTATTCATGATCACATTCTCTCTTCTGCTTGTTTACGTCTTTATCAACCAAACATTCGGGCTGATTGATTTTGCCATCTTATCGGCTGTCTGGTCTGATCCTGATGGGCTAAAACGTGAGGCCTGCTGGACGGTGCAGCAGGGTGGAGCGCTTCCCGATGGATGGCACGGCGCCTGCTGGCCCTTCGTTTGGGCGAAGCAGAAATTTGCTTGGTTCGGTCCCTACCCTAGTGAGGAACTCTGGCGTGTCTACATAGCGCTTGCGGTCGGCACTGTCGGCCTCATCTGGGCGCTGCTAGACCGCATGCCTTACCACCGGCAGGTTGGTGTCCTAATGCTCACAATTTATCCGTTGCTCGCCTTTATTCTGCTCACAGGTGGAAACAATGAAGCTAGCCTTACGAGTATTGGAGTCTGGATCTTCGGCGGCCTTGCCATGATTTCTGTAGGCCGCATGGGTGCCGCGGGGTATCTCGGTGCGGTCTTTGCCGAGATTTCCAGCGTTTTTAGTATTGTTGGCTGGGGAATAATTGCACTGAATGTCGTACGTGGTATCGCATCTGTAGATTTTAATCTTACGCCTGTCGGCACGGGAGATTGGGGTGGCCTGCTTATTACACTCGTGGTTGCTCTGACTGGTATTGTCGCCTCACTGCCGCTTGGAATCATTTTGGCACTTGGTCGGCGATCACAAATGCCTGTTGTTAGCATTCTATGCACCATTTTCATTGAATTTTGGCGCGGTGTGCCGTTAATAACGGTGTTGTTTATGGCCTCAGTCATGCTACCACTTTTCTTGCCAGCTGGGGTCAATTTTGACAATCTCCTCCGAGCTTTGATTGGTGTCATGCTTTTCTCGGCTGCATATATGGCCGAGGTTGTCCGAGGTGGTCTTCAAGGAATCGACAAAGGCCAGTACGAGGGTGCGCAGGCAATGGGACTTTCCTATTGGCAGACGATGCGCTTGATTATTTTACCGCAGGCCCTCACACACGTCATACCAGGTATTGTCAACACATTCATTGGTTTGTTCAAGGACACGACCTTGGTATCAATCGTGGGCATCTTTGATCTTCTAGGAGCGGGTCAATCTGCAGTCGCTGATGCTGCCTGGTCAACCCCGGTGCAGGCAATCACTATGTATCTTTATATTGGTGTTATCTTCTTCATCTTCTGTTTTGGGATGTCACGCTACTCGATTTTTATGGAAAACAAGCTCAGTAAATCCCGCCGGCACTGATGCCAAAGGGTGAAAGAGAGAATAATGTCTGCTTCTAATGCAAAAAAAATGCAGGTCACTGATGAAGTGATCATCTCAATGTCGCAGGTCAATAAATGGTTTGGAACCTTCCATGTGTTGCGTGACATAAACCTGACCGTCAACAAGGGCGAGCGCATTGTTATCTGTGGTCCGTCGGGATCAGGGAAATCCACACTAATCCGCTGCTTAAACCGGCTTGAGGAACATCAGTCAGGTGATATCAACGTTCAGGGCATAACGCTCAACAATGATCTGAAGAACATCGACGAGATCCGCCGCGAGGTTGGCATGGTGTTCCAGCATTTCAACCTGTTTCCGCATCTGACCATTTTGGAGAACTGCACCCTTGCCCCCATCTGGGTGCGGCGCATGCCAAAGGCCGACGCCGAGGCGATTGCGATGAAATATCTTGAGCGTGTTAAAATCCCAGAACAAGCGCACAAATATCCAGGCCAGCTATCTGGCGGCCAGCAGCAACGCGTTGCAATCGCCCGTTCACTTTGCATGGAACCGCAGTTGATGCTCTTTGACGAGCCAACCTCGGCGCTCGACCCGGAAATGATCAAGGAAGTGTTGGACACTATGGTTGCACTTGCCGAGGACGGCATGTCGATGATCTGCGTGACACATGAGATGGGTTTTGCCCGAAAGGTCGCCAACCGAGTAATCTTCATGGATGAGGGCCAGATCATCGAGGAAAAAGACCCTGAGGAATTCTTCAACAACCCCGAAAATGATCGGACCAAACTATTCCTCAGTCAAATTCTTGATCACTAGCGCAGACTCTGCACCTATCCCGTATAAAACTGACAGACAAAATATAGAATCAGTGGTAGAAAATCTCAAATTAACCTAGATTCTCTTTTTTTTTAAAGGAATAGCCCTTCCCCTTTTTCGCTTTTGGATGCACTTGCGATGGGTGGCTCAACCGCTTCATCGACTGCTCATTGTATCAGCCAAATTGAATGGTTTATGCCAAGGGTGGTTCGAAAAGTTATCTCGACAGCTAGAAAGTCTGCGAGCATAGCATTAGCTCTATTTCTGAACTTCGCACAGCTGACACATAAATGGCCTTTGCCTCAAGCGGTGTCTTTGAACGGGACCTTAATGTCACTCACACCGCCACCGCAAAAACTAAAAACCAAAACAACAACTCTGAATTTTTTGAGGTTTTAATACTTTCAATGCCATAAGCATGAAATGTATGACGAGCCCGCTCAGGCTCTGGGTGAAAGTGTTCCAAGAATAAACCAGCGGCTCCGGTGACGAAAACAGTGGCAATGCCATTAAAGCTTGCTCCCCTCAGCTTGTCACTACTGCAAGTGCGGCACGGAACACAAGGCTATGGCGATGCGCCACCTCTTCTATATCGGTGCCATAGCCACCGCCTATTACCGTCGCCACGGCGCGGCCCTGATCCCGAAAGTGCCGAATCACCATTTCATCACGCGTGCTGATACCAGCATGGCTGAGTGTCAGATGCCCAAGCCTGTCGTTTTCATGTACGTCAACACCAGCGTCATAAAGAACTAGATCTGGTTGCCGTCCACTTTCAGCCAGAAACGCCAGCGTATCCATCAGCATCGCAAGATAGCCATCATCGCCCGTACCTTTATCAATCTCAACATCTAGATCACTCACTGCCCGCCGCGCCGGGTAATTTGAACGACAATGAAGTGAGCAGGTGAAAATCCGGTCATCACCCGCCAGCATACGCGCCGTGCCGTCACCCTGATGCACATCACAATCAAGAATCAGCACCTCGCTCGCCTCGCCCTCATCCACAAGCCGCCGCGCTGCGTAGACCAAATCATTGAACACGCAATACCCGGCACCATAATCAAAGTGCGCATGATGTGTTCCACCTGCCGCGTGACAGGCAAGCCCCTCAGCCAGCGCGAGCCGTGCTGTTGCCAGGGTGCCATTGGGCGCTAAAAACGAGCGGTTGCATAACGCGTCACTCCAGGGGAGGCCCAGAACACGCAGATCCCTGGCCGACAGCGTTCCCGCCGCAACCGAGTTGATATAGTCTGGACAGTGAACTACCGCAAGATCGGCGTGAGAAGCCGGTTCGGGATTATGCTGGACAAAGCCGTCCAACACGCCATCACGCGCCAGAATAGCCATCAATCGACTAAATTTGGTGGCCGGAAACTGATGGCCATCTTTTAGCGGAATATCATAGGAGGGATGTGTCACGAGACCCAGCATAAGCACTTATTCCCGAAATAGACATAGCCAAACTACAACATTTAATTGGGTAGACAGAGACTTAGATACAATAGCCGGCTTCCCTACTGAAGCACACCAACGGTTTTGCAACCGCTTGACCCTGCTTTAACGATTGTATTTATCCCCGCGACAAAAAAGGTACTAAATTAGTCCTTATTTTATTGACAGTGATAACTATTATCAATAACAAAGTTATTAGCACTAATTTAGTCCTGTTTAATTCGTGAACCGTATGAAAAAACCTCTTTGGAGAACAAACGATGAGTAAATTAACTATCCTCGCCGGCTTTGTATTAGTCGGCTTAATGTCAACCAGTGCAATGGCTGATGGACATGGCAATCATGTATACGGTCCATTCCCTGTAACTCTGAAAGGTTACAGCGGTGACAAAACAAATTCTGTCTCATACTCCGGTCAAGTTGGTCGTCAGTTACTTCACAATAGCCTTAAGAAGGCTATTGGAAAAAATGCTGGGTTGGACACAATAAACTCCTATTTTAATGGTTCTGATGAAGAACTTCCAATACTTGATCCGGTATCAAGTGAAAAATTCATGGTTGATCACTCAAATGTTAACGACATCTCAAAAACCAACCTCTCAGGTAAGGCCTATAAAGGAGACATTAGTGGCTGGCCCGGTGGGATGAGTGGTAAGGAAGTTTTAGCATCTATGATTGCTAGATCTTCAGAGGTTGATGGCGGATACGACGCTACGCACGGTTATGACTATGCTCAGCTAGTCTCTAAATTTGCCATGGGTGGAATATTTTACCATCAGGCTTGTGATAATTATCTGGACGAAAAATTGGAAGCAAACAACAAGCCAAACAACAAGCCCTATAAAGATGGAGCCTATTACACAGGAAAAGAACATTCATGGGATGAAGCTTTCGGTTATTGGGGCGCAGCTGCGCATGGAGCTACGTTATCACCTGAGCAAAATTACAACATAGCCAAAAAGAAGGACATGGTCTCAGCTGATGCCAATTCAGATGGTGTTGTTAACCTTAAGTCTGAGATGAACTATGCTCACGCGTATTACGCTTCAGCTTTCGATAAAGGTGGAAAAACAAAATATTACAAGACGATAACACAAGCATTTATCGACGGTCGTCAGGTCATTGCCGATGCAAAGGGTGAGGCGTTGTCTGACGCTGAGAGAAATACAATCATGGGAAAGGCCAGGGTAATTTGCTCAAACTGGGAAAAGGTGATTGCAGAAGCAGTCTTTAAATATGCTGGAAGCGTGTATGGCGATTTAGAAAAGCTTAAAGGTGGCGGTGACGCAAAAGCATATCGAAAATACGTAAAGCATTGGGGCGAGCTTAAAGGCTTTGCATTATCTCTTCACACCAGCCACCAAAACCTAGGAGAACTTGGCCGCAAGATTGATGGCTTGATCAAATTTGGACCAGTTGTAGGTGGCGTGTCTCCATCGCAAATCTCAATGAACACTCGACGCGTGGATGGTGTGGATGAAGCGGGTAACTTTACTTTTCAAGATGCAAGTGTAGATGAATACATGCTCTACATGCTTCGTCTTCAAAAGCTTATGGAGGATGAATTTGGCGTCGTTGCAAAAAACAATGATAAACTTGCAGGAATTTCCAATCTTGCAGAAAAACTCGGTTCAGGTGAGAGCGTCGAAAACGACTAAGCCTGTTAATTGGGAAACGAACGGGTTTCCCAATGCCATACCTGGAGAACACAATGCCTGAGATTATTGAACTGATTTTTAGCGATTTATCAGCGCAATTTCTTAGTCCAAGGAAAAGGCTCTTTGTTGGATATCTAGCGTGCGCCTTTTGCATTGCTGTTCTTTGGGTGTGTGTAGTCAATCGGACAAGCTTGAAAACAGCTATTGCCATGATCTTTGCTCCCGCAATCTGGCTAAGTCGTTCAAGCTTGTTCGATGTTATTTGTTTTTTAATTAACCGGTTGTTGTTTTCCCTCTTGCGGCCAGTGCTACTTACACAAATTACAGTTGCTACATTAGTTTATCAGCTTTTGCACCTTCAGGTATTGATGCCAATAGGTGCCCTAGAACATGTAAATTATTGGATTGCAGCAGCCACATTCACTGTTTTTTATTTCATTTTCGATGATTTTTCACGCTTTGGTGTCCACTATCTAATGCACCGCGTCCCTGCTCTATGGGAATTTCATAAATTTCATCATAGTGCAGAAACACTTACCCCTTTAACCGTCACTCGAACACATCCAATTGAAGGACTAATGTTTCTTATACGTACAGCAGCTGTTCAGGGTTTAACCATCGCCTTATTTGTTGGTTTGTTTGGAAGCAAGGTCGATTTAATCACAATTTACGGTGTAAGTATTTTTGGATTGATATTTCACTCGTTGGGATCAAACCTTCGCCACTCGCATATTGCGATCCGTTATCCGGCGGCGCTTGAGCAGATTTTTATTTCTCCGGCGCAGCATCAACTGCATCACTCGCGCGACCCGCGGCATTATGACCGCAATTTTGGCGTCGTTCTATCAATCTGGGACCAGCTTCTTGGCTCTTTTCACCCATCAACCGACGAGGAGATCAGCTATGGCCTCGGACCGGCCGAAGCCGGGTTCACGAAATCTGTTTGGTCGATGTACTGGCTCCCATTTGTTGCTTCGTTCCGACGTTTGACCCGTTTCAGACCCCGTCCTCCAAAAGGTTTTGAGAGATTAAGGTAGACCATCATGTGCAAGCAATGTCTTGTGTCTCTATCCCACTATTGCGGTGATCCGGATCTTCCCGAGGCGGTGCAGCGCTTTTTCCAATGCCAGCTAAGCTGCGCTTACCGGTCGGTGCCAGAGGCCTTCATGGATACGGTGAAGATCTACAAACAAATCAGACCGGCAACACCTGACTGGTTAGTGCCAAAAAAAGTGGCGGAGATTCTCAACCCAAATCTGGTTCTCTAACTTGGGGCGTAACATGTAAGTTACTTGCGCCCAAAATTCGTGTTGGCAATCCCGCTTCAGCCCTGATTGGTCAAAAACTCCCCTTTTCTTTTTGGCCTTTCGCGCCCAGCGGTGAGGTTTCCAGTAAGAGCATCACGTGTGCCGATAACCGCGCCATCCTCTCCATAAACCGGCAAATGCCCGGCATCGAGATTGCGGATCATGATTTTCGCAACGCCGTTGCTGATCAGGTGAAAGGCAGTAGCCAGACCGCCGAGTGGCATCAGCGGATTTGGCGGATGCCGTGCCGCCACTCTGTTTTGCAGCGATTCAATCGCTGCTTGCTGCACACTGACCTTTGGCGATAGGGAAAATCCGGCAGCACCACGGTTTGGTGAGTCAGCGGCGGTGCTCTGCCCCTCAATCGACGACGAACCTCGGGGAAGTTGTAAAGGCACTGCGAACATCCGCCGAAAGAATTGCACGCGTGATTGCCGAGCGATCAAATGTGGCTGATTGATCGACGCCAGTTCAGCGGCAAGTGGCGTATTAGCTCCGACAGAACTATTGCCCGGCATATTTGTATTGGTTGTGACAGTTGCCGGTGGGCCAACAGCCTGGAAATCATCGACAGAATTGGTCCTTGTCAATAGATCAGCACACGCCATTACCGGTATAAACAGCGCAAATGATATAGCGGCAAAACTAATGGCTCTGCCAAAATTTTGAATTGTCCACACCTTTGTCATACCGTTTGCAAGCAATTGTAATGCCAAACTGCAGTAAAGGCCAACCTATGGAATGAATTACCAATCCTCGCTACCGATCACATCGCACTTAAACTAAAGAACGCAAACATTGTGGTGCGATGGTAATCCCAGGAGATATCGAACGTAAGACAATATTGGCGCAAGTTAAAAAGGTAAAGTCTCAGTAGTCAGGGCCGGCGGCAATTATCTGGGAGGTTTGTAAAGACGGGAGCCATCACCATCGAAAGTGTAAAGTTTTTCATTATCAAAAGACAGGCCTGTAACACTTCCAACCTTCAATTCAGCATCTGGGCTGACACGAGCAGTGACCATATTGTCAAGCCCGCAATCGATGTAGGCGAATTGTTCTGATCCAAGATACTCGCACACTGCAACGGTACCGCTTATATGTCCCGCATCTTCATCACATAGTGCAATATTTTCAGGCCTGATACCAAGACTTACTACCGCGCTGGACGGCGCTGACAAGAACTTTTCGCTGATAGCCTTTTTGCGAGCTGTATTCTTACCAAAGCCAGAGAAGACGATACGACCCGATTTTTCCATACAAGGTAACAAGTTCATTTTCGGACTACCTATAAATTCAGCAACAAACCGGCTGTTGGGGTTGTTATATAGTTCGCGAGGGCTACCAGCCTGAATAACTCGCCCTTCGTCCAATACTATAATTCTATCAGCAAGAGTCATTGCTTCGATCTGGTCGTGGGTCACATAAATAGTGGTGATACCAAGTTGAGCATGAAGGCGCGAAATTTCGAGCCGCATATTCACCCGCAAAGCAGCATCCAAATTCGAAAGCGGTTCATCAAAAAGAAAGCCAACTGGTTCCCTTACGATTGCGCGGCCTATTGCAACACGCTGACGTTGACCACCTGACAGTTGTTTTGGCAAGCGGCTCAGCAGACTTTCCAGCTTCAAAATGCCCGCCACCTCGTCAACCCGTTTCTTGATTTCAGTGCGGGGCATGCCAGCAGTTTTTAACGCGAAACCAATATTTTCACCAACGTCCATATGGGGGTAAAGCGCATAAGACTGAAACACCATGGCTAATCCACGCTCAGAGGGTAAATTGCCGGTTACGTCATTGTCATTTATAATTACTGACCCCTCGCTAGCATCTTCAAGTCCGGCAATGATGCGCAGCAAAGTTGACTTGCCACAGCCCGATGGGCCAATAAAGACGACAAACTCACCATCTTCAATAGCCAAATCAACACCTTTGATAACCTGCAAATCACCAAACCATTTTTCAACAGCGTTCAGCTTTATCGATGCCATCTCACTGCCCTCATCCTGCTACCTTGATCGGTGCCGCCATTTCTTTTTTGTTTAGATCGAGATAAACCGCAGCGGTCCATGAAAAATCCATCCCACCAAGGCCATCACCATCACGCGGGTCGAAATATTCCGCCATACCTTGTTCGTCAATCAGATTGATCGTGTCAATGCGCACTCGCGCTGCGAGATCGGCGAGACTGGCATCCTCAAGTCCGCTAATAACCATATGGTTCATGATAGCCCATACAGGGCCGCGCCAATAGCGTTTCGACTCGAACGCTTTATGATCTGGATCCCAACTAGGCATGCCAAAGGCACTAGCGTTAAGAATTCGTCGACAATGTCCCTCCATGCTCTTTCGCTGATCAAGTGAGCCAACATCAGCAAAAAAGCTCAGCGTTGAAGCGTTAGTAATTGCATCGCTGAACTGACCGGTTCGCAAATCGCGCGCACAGTAACCACCCACTTTGTTATTCCACAAAAAATCAGAGCCTGCTTCAACCCGTTCAACCCAGCCTGTGATTTCATCAATGGCTAAATCCATTTTTAGGTGCTGCGCCATTGCCAACAAGTCGCGGCTGGCGCGAAGGAAAATGAACTGTACCCCTGGGTCAGCCATTAGAAACGGACCGTTGGTATAAATAGTTTGGCTATCCCAATCACATTCGCGGCCAAAATTAACGATTGTAATGAACCGGTCGTATTGGTCTTGGGTAGGCCGCTGATTAATGTCTACATGAGAGATGTCACGCCTGGTATAGCGCTCTAATTTACTTGGTATCACAACATTTTGCATGCCAATGTCCCAGTCGGGGCAGTTGTCACGACCTGACTCCCAGGGATGGATGATACTGATTATTCCACGATTATCTGGATCACGGGCATTAGTAAACCAACGATGGTATGCCATCAATTTAGGGAAAACTTCCTTAGCTTTTTGGTTATCATACTCAGTGCCCATCTGAACAAACCGCCAGATAATGCTGGCTAATACTGGCGGCTGTGAATGTCCACTCGTTGGCGGTTCAGTGTTGGTATCCCAGATCATAGGTCCTGGAAAATAATCTGGGTCATTATGGCGGAAAACAATATGCGGTATCATACCATTCTGCCATTGGGCGTCGAGCAAAGCCATGATTTCGAGCCACGCGCGCCATTTATTGAAATGCCATATACCCAGTGCAGTGAAAGCGGAGTCCCAATTCCACTGGTATGGATAAAGCCGATTTGTAGGAACAGTATAGCCTCCTCGATCATTCATCAAAATAGTGTCAATTGCTTCCTGAATTCGTTGTGCCATCAAGTTAGCCTTTCACGCTACCTGCTGTCAGACCAGACACCAAGAATCTCTCAAACCAGAGAAAAAGGAATAATACAGGAGCTGTCGCGATGACAGCTCCTGCCATAAGATGTTGACGGGGCACCTCAGATGAATTCAAAGATACGATACCTCGCGAAAGCGTGAAAAGCCTCACATCATCAAGAAACATGAAAGCAAACAAAAACTCGTTCCACGCAATCATAAAGACGTAGAGCGCGACTGACGCAATAGCTGGCATTGATAATGGCATCGAAATGCGTGTGATGATCTGTAGCCGTGATAGCCCATCCATTAACCCGGCATCATCCAAATCTGATGGTAGACCGGAAAAATATCCACGTAGCATATAAACCGCTACAGGGATCGTAGTTGCTGGATACACAATACATAAAGCAAATAGTGAATTGCGCATACCGAGCTGGCTCAAAATGGCATATAGAGGGATCACTAGAATAATTGCGGGAATCAGATAGATCAGGAGCACCGAAGCAGACAGCCAATGGCGCCCGGGAAAGCGCAATTTAGCTACCGCATAAGCCCCCGGCACGGAAAACAGCAATGTGATCATCACAGTCGCAATAGATACAACGGCCGAATTGATTAGCAGGGTCAGAAAGCCATAATCCGTGAAAAGCTCTATGTATGAGCTTAGTAACTTAGTCACGCCAAGATCGTAATTAATGGAGAGGTCGAGCGGATTGATAAGCAGGCTATGCTGGCTTTTAAGGCTGGTCATTACCATAACATAAAATGGTACCGCAACAATAAGGACGAACATTATCAGCCCTAATCCCCAGAACAACCGTATGTAGAATTTTTCAGTCCCATAGCGCGTCATAAATCCAGCGTTGGTAGGACCAACAGTTTTCTCGATGCTCAACCAGCCAGCTACTGATACCAGTAGCAGTAGTAGCAACCGTTGCCACAACGCCAAAAGACTTCCCGGATCAAACGGAGCGCCAAGTGAAAAACTGAACAGAGAGCAGGCTATAAAGATAATGCCACTTATTCTCCGTCTGTTTAATGATGCCGGCCGCTGCAATGCAGCAAATGCACCTACTGCAAGGCCAGAAAATGCGGCTGGGCCAAGGGCTAAAGGCAATGCGGCGCCCGTCACAAGGATGGCCGTCACAGTCAACACCAAATGCCACAGAGCGACCCAGACAAAGCCTGCCAAAGCACTGGCAAAAATTCCTATCATCCAGAACCTCATCAGCCGGCATCCTTTGGTGAGAAGCGGATAAAAATGATTGAGAAGATCAGCAGAAAGACAAAAATAACGACTGCCACAGCCGCACCTGCACCCAGATTGGAAATGGCGAACGCCTGCTCATAAACATTCACTGTCAGGGTACGTGTGCCGGCATTACCACCTGTCAAAAGGAAAATGTCATCAAACTTGTTGAAGGTCCAGATAAAACGTAACAAAAATAGTACAGCCAAGATACTGGCGATAAATGGAAACGACAACGACCAGAATTGCTGGAACGGTGTGGCCCCGTCCATTTCTGCTGCTTCGTATATATCTGCAGGAATTGACTGCATGCGCGCCAGAATGAACAGAAATGACAAAGGAAAATAACGCCATATCTCGAACAATATTACCATACTGAGTGCGATGGGAAATTTAATTGTCAAACCAAAAACGCTGATATCCGCGTTACGCTGACCAAAAAAGTTGACAGGACCCTCCGCAACGCCACTCTGTAACAGCATGGCATTAACTACTCCAGAGAATGGATCGAATAGAACAACCCAGGAAAACGCGACGGCGATAACTGGTGCAACATAGGGAAATAGCAACAATCCCCGGATTATCGATCTGCCAGGAAATGTTTTAAGCATTATCTGCGCGGCAAAAAGGCCAAATAACAATGCTCCCGCTGTGCCAAAAACCGTATAGTAAATCGATGTCTTCAAGACATCCCAGAATTCTGCAGCAGAAAATACCTTCTTATAGTTTTCTAAGCTGAATTTAAAAGATGTTAATGCGTTCTGCGTTATAAAGAGCGTCTCAGGTTTGCTGGCTTTTAAAATATCTTTGTTGACCAGCAACGGTTCTTCCAGCACAGCTTCAATGACAAGCTTGCCACGTGCCTTTGCATCTAGATCACCGAGCGTGCAGAGAACGGCGCGCCCGCCTCCTTCGGATATGATTTCACATGCCGGATCTAGCAGGGTAATCGAAAATCCGTTGGGCAGTTTGTCACGCAATGAAGCCTCAGTGAGGGGATATTTTACAGAAGAGTTACGAAACCTATATTCGATCTTGAAAATATCACCAGGCGAAGTAATGGCCCCACGCAACGCTTCTTTAATAATCAAGGATGGCGGGCGCAAATCGCCCAAAGTAACGGGTTTAAATGAAATCCAAAAATTTGCCACTAACGGCAGTAGCACGATTGCCAAAATCAGAATAATTGTCGGAAATAAAAACAAAAAAGCCAACCGTTTCTCGCGACGGGCAAGCTTTCCGTTGAAGTCTGATCTGGAGGTAGGTGACATATCTCTTGTGGGACCATGAGCACATCAGCGGGCAGCCAGCAAAGAAGCTGCCCGCATATTTGTCTACTCGATAGATGAAAGTTCGGCGTTCATCTTGGCTATAGCGTCGGACGAACTAATCTCGTCATCAATATACTGCCGAACAATCCTGTTAATGGCCTGCGAATTAATGATCTTCGAAGCGAGTGAGAGTTGGCCTTCTTTAACTCCCCATCGATCCGCAGTTTCTAGACCAGCAACGATGCGGTTTATCATAGCCGGGGCATAAAGTTCAGACAGTGGTGCTTTCCGATCAACGCCAACCGGAAGTTTTGACCAGGCTTTGACATACCGGGCTGTATCGAGCGGCTCACCACGGCGCACAGGAAACTTGCCCTCGGGTGCAATTGACAGTGTGCTGGTGTAGCCATCTTTCATGGAATAGGTCACGAACTCAGCTGCCACATCAGTGTTCGCGTCGCTGGTAATCCCAAAGTAGCGAATATCAGCCCATGCAGCACCAGATGCGTTCGACGGACCGCCGAAAGTTGTCACTATTCCAGTCTTTGAAGCAAGTTCGCCTGAAGTTGGATCGTCATTGATGGTTGGCGGTGCAGAGTCTCGCAAGCCAGCAAGTTCGTCGAGGATGAATGGTGACCAAATAATCATAGCGGCCTTACCAGCGAAATACATTTCGCGTGACTGCTTCCAAAACAGTTCTCCAGGCGGTGACGCTTTAGCAATTTTCTTGTAAAAATCTAAAACCTCTGTGGTGGAAGCCAAATCAAGCGGTGCAAATCCGTCAGCATTGACTGGTGATACACCATTGGCAAGGAATACATGCTCCAAAACTTGACTCATAAAGTTCTCATCAACTTTGTTTGGCGCTACAAAACCATACATAGACGGCGGGTTGTGAAGTGCATCGACAGCAGCCTCAATTGCAGCATAGCTTGTTGGTGCGGCAAGACCTGCAGAGTCAAATAAATCCTTGCGGTAAACAACCATCTGTGTCCATCCATCTACTGGAACAGCAGCGGTCATTCCATCAAATTGGGCCATTGCAATGGCACCAGGTGCAAACGTATTCTTCTGTAATGCATCAACCACATCGTCATTGGCCTCTACATCTAGAATGCCAGCCTCTGCCCATGGCAGGACATATTGTATTGTGTGGTAAATTACGTCAGGAAGATCACCGGCGGCAAAGGCAGCCGTTGTCCGCGTGCCTAGATCCTTTTCCTCAACTGGTATAACTTCAACCGTGTGGCCTGTTCTTTTGTTGAAGTCAGCAGCCATCGCCTCCTGTTTAGCAAGGCGTTCTGGCTGGTTTTCCGTAGTCCAGAACCTTATTGTGTCGGCATGTGCCACACCAGCAACCATCACAGTGAAGATTGCAGAAGCAGCAGCCAAATGGAACTTTTTCATTTTCCCTCTCCTCCAAATGTTGTGTTTTTATCCTGTCGAGATCTCGACAGATGCTTCGAACAACCCGGCACGGGAGGGTTGTCCGTTCCTCGCCGCACCAACTTTGCGCGGTAGAGTTTTTGATGATCCTTTGGGGAGTCCCCATTCTCGACCATATTGATAACAATTTCGACCAGTTGCTGTCCGGCAGATTGCAGAGGCTGTTTCATTGTGGATAGGGGGGGCTCTAGCCAGTTCCCGATCTCAAGTCCGTCATATCCGATGACAGATACTTCATGACCCGGCACCAAACCGCAATCGCGGAGGGCGCGCATTGCCCCGATAGCAACATGGTCTGAAATACAACACACAGCAGTTGGCGGGTCAGCCAGCATAAGAAGGCTTCGCATGGCGAAAGCACCGCCAGCAAAGCTGAGTTCAGCTTTCTGATGCAGGTCTGGATCAACCGTGATACCAGCCTTGACAAGTGCATCACGCCAGCCACGCGCGCGCTGTGATGAAAAATTATAACTCTCTTCTCCACCGATATGAGCAATACGTCGATGGCCTAACTCAATTAAGTGTGCCGTCATATCAGAAAAAGCAGTTGCATTATCAACATCGATCCAGGCGGCGGCCGCACTATCCATTGAACGACCGTGAGACACGAACGGAATTTTCAGTTCATGCAAGATTTTAAAACGAACATCACGCGTAAGGGTCCGTGAAATGATCAGCCCGCTAACATGACGGGTACGTGAAATTTTTTGAAATATTTCGATCTCTTCTTCAATACTATCCGGCACTAGTAATGAAAAATCCCATCCCTTTGCGTTGAGCGCTCCGGCCATGCCTGCCATCAATTCAACCAAAAAAGATGAGTTAAACTGACCATCCGAGCGGGGCATGACGTAAGCGATATTGTCAGCTTTGCCGGATGCTAGGCGGCGTGCGTGAGGATTTGGAAAATACCCAGTTTCACTAGCCGCCCTGCGCACAAGAGCCTTGGTATCTGCGGAAATATCCCGATAATCATTTAGCGCGCGTGACACTGTACTTTCGGACAGTTTTAATTGCTGCGCAATTGTATTTAGCTTCATTTGTCCCCCACCAAATACTTTATGAAAGCGATTTCGGTGTCAACCGAAAACGCTTTCGGTAAGTGTTGGTCTGGTCTACGATATTTTAAAATCAACAAAGAATGGCATGAAAACTCCAAATGAGACTGTCCTCTAAATCCTCGGTTCTTAATAAAGTAAGCAAACATCTAATCCGCCCCGAAGATAAAGAGAGTCTTTCCCTTGCCTCTGCTCCAGACAGCCAATCTCGTCTTTGTCTTGCTTGGCTTCTTAGAGAAATTCCTGAACACCCGGACCATGAGGACGCATGTTTGCTGGTTGAGCGCAATGCCCCGACACCGACTAACAAATTTCTAAGAGCTGCTTTAACGGGCGCAAAAATGGATTTTGAGGGTATCTCTAACCTTTGGTCGATCTTCTGCCCAACAGCAGAAGCTGCAAGTAAAGACCCAAAAGCTATGGCGGCCAACCTAAAGGAACGACGACGCCTTTTTGCGATCAGGCCCTCAGTTTGCGGTCTCAAGGATCCTGCAAACGAGCTTTTGCTTACCACCAATGCACTTGTCTCACCACCACTAGACCCGGACTCTCCCTTTATACCAGATGACCTTCAACACGAGGCGCGAAGGATATCGGACATGCCGCAAAGTTTTTGGTATGACCATCCTGTCCCACTTGATGCATCTCCGGAAGAAAATGAAATCTTATATGGCATAAAACAGCTTGATGAGGCCTTAAAACTGGAATACGACATGGGACATCTCCATTCTGGTGCGAAGATTGACCTCGCTATTTCGGTTTCTGTTACACACGAGGGGATGGAACAAATTGCCGCGGACTATGTGCGCAATCTTGTCTGTACGCGTCTTAAGTTACGGCATCTGAGGGTATTTTTGTTTGACGAAGTACGCTGCCAGAAAATTATCAAAACACTTTGTCCGGGCGACGACGCAGCTAGCACCGTGTTTGGCGTAAATGGGGCATATGGCCGCCATTACAGTTTTCTAAAAACCCTTCTCCTAATATGGCAACAGACAGTGAACCCAAATGCCTTATATACATTTAAATTTGACCTCGACCAGGTTTTTGATCAAACGGCGCTTTTGTCCTACACTGGTCAAACGGCGCTACAGCATTTGATGAACCCAGCGTGGGGCGGAAGCGCAAGAGATCATGCCGGAAGGGAGGTTGATCTTGGGATGCTGGCTGGAGGGCTTGTTAATGGGCGCGATGCCAATGCGGGTTTGTTCGTACCCGATGTTCAGAGACCAAATAGCCTTCAGACTAAGACGGTTTTTTCCTCTAATCGTCTGTTTTGTCCTCAATGGCCCCAAGCAGTCTCCACCGAAGCTGAAATTATGCAAACTGAAGGAGGTTTCCAGCGCATCCACGTTACCGGAGGGACCACCGGAATCACTGCCCAGGCATTGCAACGATGGCGGCCATTCACACCTAGTTTTATCAACCGTGCCGAGGACCAGGCCTATACTCTTTCAGCAATTGAAGATAACGTATATCTAACTCACCTGCATGCAAACGGACTTATCATGCGACATGACAAGTTGGCCTTCGCAGGTAAGTCAATCGCCCACGCAGCACCCGGTAAGGCTATCGGAAATATTGAGCGGTTAATGTTGTTTAGTCGTTATGCAGCGCTACAAAAACTGTGCTTCGAGGAGATTCAATATCATTTTTGGCCCTTTACATCCTGCTTTATGCACTCCGAAGCGAAGACCCTAGCCGCGCTGATCTTCTTAATTGATGGATCATCAGCAGGAGGGCGTTTTGTTCATGAAGGTGCACCGAGACTCATGAAATGTTTAGAATTCTGCGAAATCGATATGGAGGCTAGACTCCAATGTGAAAGGCGCGGTTGGGACAATATATATGAGGCTCTGTCAGCTAAGCGGTATTCAAAAACCAGTCTAACCAGCATAATCGTTGGCGCTGCAGCAGATCACTTAGCCTGATGGAAATTCCGCGAGGCGCTGACCTGCTAGGAAAATGTTCAAAAAACATACATAACTCCAACAAATGATTTCTTATCACCCATATTGGTCAACTTGTAGGAATGGAATTTGGGGCGCCGTTTTAAATTTAGGCGTCGATAACTAAGATCAAGTTAAAACAAGTGAAATGCACCTCATAACGGTTCCGTACTGGCCAAACATATATTATTTACATCGGGTAGCAAAACTTCATCTTAGCAGCAATAAAGCCACCATATTTTCTGCATTAAGCGCAAATTGAAGACCTCATTTTTTAATGATCAACTTTAACCATTTTCAGAGGAAGGCATAATCGCACTCCCGTCCTACTAATGCTTGTCAAAAAGAGATGGTTGTATCGTTAAATAACTGGCAATATATCTAGCCCTCCCAAGAAAAATGTTGCAGTTCGCCATATAGCCTAAGGACAACAGCAGCTTTTATTCCCCCAATGAGATGGTGTGCATCATAATAAGAACAATGAGGTTGATATTTTGCCTTATTGGATTCCAGGGATAAACAAGTCAACACTCACTTTCGCAAGGCCAGAAGCCCAACCCCCGTCGTCTCAAAACCTCCATCAACAGAAATACACTGTCCGGTGATGTAGCTTGATTTGTTCGAAGCAAGAAAAAAAATTGTCTCTGCTATTTCTGTTTCAGTACCGTAACGGTTCAGAGGAATAGCCTCATGATAGGCATCAACGATGTCTGGCGTATGCACTGCCACCGCCAATTTGGTGCGCACCGGGCCAGGAGCAACGCAATTAACCCTGATATTATATTCACCCAGTTCAGCTGCTTGCTGCTGTGTTAGATGAATAACGGCAGCTTTAGAAGTTCCATAGGCTGTTCGCAGTGTTGAGGCCCTAAGACCAGATATTGAAGCAATGTTTATGATCGCACCACTACTTTTCTTGAGGTGAGGTATCGATGCTTGAGAACACAGAAAAACGCCATCAAGGTTTGTTGCCATCACAGCTCGCCAACTATCAAAGCTAGTCTCCTCGATGGGTTCAAAATCAGCGACACCAGCATTATTTACTAATGCAGTCACAGATCCAGTCCAGGCATTTGCAACAAACATCATTTTAGCAACAGATTCTGGTTCTGAAACATCACACACAATTGCTTTTACTGTATTGCCTTCGCGTTCTTCAACAACCTTATCCAGTTCTTCAGAATCTCGATCCACCATAGCCACATGCCACCCTTCTGAGATGAAAAGATCTGAAGTAGCTAATCCAATGCCTCTTGCAGCACCGGTTACAATCACCATTTTCGTTTGATCATTTGTTCTTAAGGCTGTTTTGTTCATCACCATTACCTTGTTAATCATTAGTAGTTACAATGAAGTTTCACTTAGCGGGTAATTTATACCACCAACAAGGAGACCAGGATGAAACTCAGACTCCATCATATCAATCTCTCGACCACCGATGTTGAGCATATGAACAATTTTTATCAACGTATATTGGGATTGAGTGAAGAACATGAGGACCTCCCAGTTCTCGAAAAAAAGAAAGGTTATGCAGGTGATGTCGCATTTATCTCGGATGGAAACATTCAAACTCACTTAGCGACTCGTGATATTGAGGCAGGATTCCGAACTGGTATGGTCGTCAATCCTGTTTCAAGAGGACACATAGCTTACAGGTGTGACGATATAGAAACCTTCAAAGCACATCTCGATGACAACGAAGTGCACTATTCAGATTGGGGTGAACGCGCTGTTGCTGGCTGGCATCAAATTTTTTTCTACGATCCAGAGGGGAATGTAATAGAAGTTCATCAAGTTCGTGACGAAGCCAAGCAAAGCGTATAAGACTGCACCTCAGGAGAGGATTAAATGCGTTCGTTCATAACTATCATTCTGATTATGGTCACTATTCATCCAATTAATGCGGATACAACAAACAGAGCTTTGCAAATTTCCCCAGTCCCAGGACTTTTTGTTGGAGGTGTTGGTCTGATCTGCAAAAGCTCTCAGGGTAATGATGCGTTCATTTTGCTAACTAAAGATCGTGAAACAGCAGGAAGCGCTTTGTTTGAGGGCGATGATGTCACTTACGACATGATGCCTTTAAAGAGGAAAACACCTGATTTATATACCTATTCTGCCAATGTAAATTTCGTTATCAACAGGCAGAGCCTCGCGCTTGAGACAGATAGGGGGAGTTATTCATGTAAAATTCAGAATATCAGCGACCTCCATAAAGCAGCAGAGAGATACCTTAGAATGCTTTTAAGCAAGAACAAGATTTGACCAATAAAGCAAATTTGCAGGTATGTAACGGTCCAGCCTCAACATAATGCAAAAGACTATGCAAACTTTAGACCACTGAAGGTATTTTGATATCGATAGTGCTAAGGGCATTTACATGCTGACAATAAGTTATTGATGTCCAATTTGAACACAATATCAAGTTGACAAAATCCATTGTTATCCGCGACGGTGTTGCATCAGATTGACATCGAACCTTTGTTCGGAGGAATGAATGGTTAATAAAAGTATTAGCATCGTTATTTTATTGGTTTTTTTTTCAACCATTTCTGTTGCTTCAGCCAATACGGATAAACTCGACAACATTGCAGCATGTTCGGGCATAGTTCTTGGTAACGGGGCTGTGGATTTTTTTCTGGGAGATGAAGCATCATTTGATTCTGCAGCAAATATTGCCTATACCGCTTACCTTTCTGAGGTATTTACCGGTGGTTACGAACAGTCTGATTTAGAAATTGCAGACACAATTCTCGGTGGAAATACTGATAAGGTAATTGTTGCCTACAATACTGATGCGTTTTCAAACGAGCTTTATGAGGAGATCGTTTCTTGCTATCGATTAATTTCGACCCAGTTAATTGAAAGAGGCGAATCTATTTACCAAAATAATGATAAATGGGCAGATTTGAAAGAAAAAAGCATAGCCACAATCAAACGAATGTTGAAAGCGGGATAGTGGCTTATCGCTGAAACGACTTTAATTGAAGCGCTATTAATAGCCATAGCTACTAAGTTATTGCCCGGAAAATTTTAATGTTTGAGCTGTAGTTGTGAAGACTGCAGCCTTGATCACAGACGGACACACGTAAACAACCCGAGTGATCGTTTTCAGCTGCGTCATCAGCGAACTGTTAATGCCATTAACGCTTTAACAGATAGGTGTGCTGTATCTGGTAATCAAATAAGCTTCTGAAATACGTCCATCACGTGTTGGTGTAGATCTTCAGTCAAAATGCCAAACGTGAGTTAATCGAAATTAGTTTTATTAGCGACGATCTTGACAGCTTTGGCTTGCCAGCCCTTGAGTGGACGCTTGTCGGACATTGGCCAGGCGGGCTCCACATCGCAATGGTTATCGCTACGGGTTTCTTTGCCGCATTCTGTGATTCTAATCTGGCTGCCATCACTGCCGTTGGCGCCATAATGATGCCAAAGATGCTTGAACAGGTTATCCAAAGACCGTTGTGATCGCATTGGCAGCATCGGTAGCTATTCCAGAAGCGCTCATAACACAGTCGAATGCTGCCATTTTATTTAGCGCATTAACCAATATGCCTGTCTCAAAGACTTTGGCCGCGGGTTTGTGCAATTTTTTTGACCCTGTCAGAATTGGCTGTCGTGGCAGGTGTTTGGGCCATATTTATGGGATTTTTCATCCGCAAGGAACCAACCGTTAAGTCACTTGGCCTCGCATCGAAGAAAACGGTAACAATTGCAGCTATCATTTTTGCAATCATCGCGACAGCTTTTTTTCTAAGTGTCGTACCGATCTTTAGCAAAATCATACAGAAAATATTTAGTTATTTCAACAATATGGGAGAAAATTTCACCCTCCACTGGATGGCGCTTGCAATCATTTGCCTGTTGCTTGGTACTTTTTTTGAGATAGTTCCAGTTTTATATCTTACCGTGCCGATTTTTGTAGTGATTACAATATCCTTTAAGCGGAGGTTGCTGCATCTCTATGTCATATTTGTTGTTTTTGGAGGAATTGGTAAGATTAAACCACAATTCTGAATTGATATTAACACAACTGCAGGTGTCATTCAGGAAATCTCAGCTAGCATGTTCCGCGAAGTGCTACTTTTTGAAGTTATTAAGATTTTCTGAGGGATAACAGTGATCTTCAATCCTGGAGCCTCAACTTGGGTACCGTCGCTTTTAACCAACAAAACGTTGAGAGTTTTAGAGGGATCGTGCAATCACTCAAGACCTGGATCCGGGCCTCATCGCCCTAAGTGAGGTCAATGCATACTGGAGAAGATATTTTTAATCAATGTCTGCGTCAAAACCATTGTAATCAATCACAGCAAAAGAAGAGTAGCGTAAAAAGTCTAAAAATGCGGTTAAGTAATACTTTGTAACTCTGGAATTTAATTATTTTTGCAGCGCTGTTTTGCATCACCTGTGAAGCCTTAAATAGATAATTAACATACACAAATATGTAACCATCTGAATTTATGGCGATTCCGGGAGGACTCGAACCCCCAACCTGCTGATTAGAAGTCAGTAGAAACGATGTTTTATGCTGTATTAATCTGTTTGTTTCCTGCTGCATAAATGCAGTAATTACAATAGGATATTGTTTACCGCTGTATAAATATGTAAGATAGAATCCATCTTAAGCAAACCGGTTTTGTAGCCCCGGTGTAGCCCCAGATGGAGGATATGTGAAACTCACAGACAGGCAAATCCAACTAACCAAGCCGCCTCGCTCTGGAAGGATTACCCTTACCGATGGGAATGGTCTGCAGCTCCGCATTACCTCCAGTAACAAAAGGAGCTGGTCACTCCAATACCGATATCAAGGCTCCATGCGTAAATACACAATTGGAACCTATCCAGAAACAAGCTTAAAGGCTGCGCGAGCTAAAACCACCACCCTTCGGGCTGAGGTTCAAGCTGGCGGTGACCCTCAGACCATTAAGAAAGGCTCACGGTCACCCTCCTCCACAAATGTTGAGGAATGCTTTGAGGAGTATTTGCGTGATCATTTGAAGGTGCACCTCAAAAGCTGGCCTGAGTATGAGCGAGCTATGCGCAAAGATGTCTTGCCCTTCATTGGTCAAACGGAGCTAATCTTCGTCGATAAGGCGACAATCCGGGCTGTTATAAGGCGAATTACCAATCGTGGCAGAATGGTTCTAGCTAACCGTGTTCTCCAATATATCGCCAGAATGCTGAAATGGGCCGTTGGGGTTGGCTATATCAACACAAATCCTGCTGCAGATATCCCAAAACCGTCCAAGGAGCACTCCAGAGAGCGTGTTCTAACCCTTGATGAGGTAAGGGCTATTTTAGCTGCTTGCGACTCTCTCGCGGACTCACAGGCGTGTTTTGTAAAGTTCTTATTGTTCTCGGGGCAACGTCTCAATGAAATTGCCAAGCTTACTTCGCATGAAATCATGGATGATCACATCGCCATACCGCGTGATCGCAACAAATCTGGGGAGACTATCATCACGCCCCTGCTCCCGCACCTAAAAGAGATAATCGATCGATGCCCACGGGGTAACGGTCCGTATATATTCTCGACGACATTTGGTGAAAAGCCACTTTCTGGCTTCTCTCAAATCAAATCGACTCTTCAAAAACAGAGCGGAACAAGGAATTGGACATTTCATGATTTTAGGCGAAGCATGGCAACAATATTGGCAGATTCTGGCCTTGATCAGTTTGCAATCAAATATGCACTAAATCATAAAGACAGCAGTGTGACTGGCGTTTATGACAGATCACATCACCAAAAGTGGAAAACTTTGGCACTAGCTCAATGGTATAATTTGGTTTCTAGTAAACAGAAAGCTGACCTAGCTTACTGCTTTTAAGTGGCTATCTTTTTTACTGTTTTGTGTCTGAGCAATTTGTCGGATTGGTTCCAGAGCAGCTAATCTATTACCAATAAATCGCGCCAAAGGTGGAGCTACTGCATTGCCAATGAGTCGCCCTCTGCGACCGTCCAGCCCTCTGGGAACCCCATTAGTGTCTCGCACTCTTCCCAAGTCAAGTTTCTGGCCACAAAGAATTGGTCGGTCGGTATGACCTCCCTGATGTCGTCCAGTTTGGGCACGTATCGTGGGGCTGTAGCCTCTCGCTTTGGTATACCCGAACCCTCCGCGACGCTGAACCAAAAGCGGAGCGTCTGAAATAAACTCTTCCTGAAAAGAGGGTCCATTTTCCCTCCACGCCCCGCTCTCCTTTCCCGACGAATTATTCCCAGACAGTTCGCAGCCGTCAGAATAGAATTCGTATATACAATCGGACTGATAACATCCAATAATGAAGACTCTCTCACGATTGTGGGGGATACCCGATTGGAGAAGGTTGCTCGAAAACCATATCCCCAGATACCCGATCTTTTCCAATTCGTCGATAACTGACTCAAACGCTGTGCCTTCATCTGAGCTGAGGAGGCCCGAGACATTTTCAAGGACAATCCAATTTGGCTTAACCTCTCTAACAAGTTCTGCAAACCGATAGAATAAGCCACTTCGTCGACCGCTAATTCCTTCCCGTTGGGCGTTTGCATTGCTGAGGTCTTGACAGGGCCATCCTGCAGCCCAAACGTCAGCTTTAGGGATGGCTGTGGATTTGAGGGTGTTGATGTCTTCATGTAGCGGAACCTCCGGCCAATGTCTCTTCAAAACTTTCTGGCAATATTTGTCTTTTTCACAATGGAAAACCGGGTCAATTCCAGCTTGCTGAAAACCCAAATCAAATCCACCAATACCAGCAAAGAAACTTGCTAATTTCATTTTAGTAATAGCCACGCTGAATTAAATATCTAACCAATGGACTCTATCAGAAAACTACTGTCAACTATAGTCATGAGCACTTCAAGAGCAAGTAAAGGGCTTTTAGTGGACCCTTCATTAAAACCAAATGTGTCAGCGGAACAGCGACAATCATGGCTCGAGAACGCTCAGGCTAACTTTGTGTCTAAAAGTGCAGCAAACAAAGAATATTATCAAATCATACTAGAGGCAGTATGGCCTGAGGGGCACGGAATTCCTGGTCCTATTTTGTCACAAGACGATCTTCGAGCAGCAATTGATAACTTTAGAGCGTCTCAAGGAAAGGGTCCTTACAAAGACGTTTTTAGGAGAGTGAGAGAATTACAAGGAGAAGAGGGTTTTACATCAATAATCAAAGAGGGCGTTAAATATCAGATACAATCGCTACAAATTGGCGCTAAACGTGAGCCTCGCGTGAAGTTATCAGGCAAGAATTGGAGAGACTTGAAGAAAAAGTTTTCTGACTCCTGTGCGAATTGCGGAAGAAAAGAACCAGAAATCAAATTGACACCAGATCACCGTGTGCCAAGGTCCAAAGGGGGGACTCAAGATATTGAAAACTGGCAACCACTATGTGAACCATGCAATGTTATAAAAAGTGCTTCATGTCAGGGATGTGCCTTGAACTGTTACACATGCAGTTGGGCTTTTCCTGAGACCTATAAACCAATTTTGATAAATGACTCAAATAAAGAACTCGTAGTGCGTGAAGCAATTAAAAGAGCAAAACATCCGTCAGATGTCGTAAACCAAATCCTTAATTCCTATTTCAGTAAATGATATTTATGTTAACTATTTAAGGCGCGACATTCTCACTCATGAATAAACGCTAAGCCACCTGATATAATCCGGCCGGTTAAGTCACCAAGGCCCATATTGCACGCTCACAAATCTGACGATGTTAACACCTTTCCAGAAAAAAAGGACCGTGCGAAGGCGGCCCGAGTTTAGGGAGGAGTTCAAACTCTATTTTGTCTTTTTAACTGACGACTTTGTTTGAATTTCTTCCCGACTGTGGTCTTTGCGTGGCAAATGTTTTAGCCTAATGGTAATAGTTCTTCAGTCACCATCTCATATATTCCGACGAATTCTGCGTCTTTTATCTGGTCTATTTGGAAATCAAACTTCTCGAGGCGCTTTGTCAGCATCACTTCGCACATTAGCGCTTGAGTCGTGCTAAGAGCCTGCCGTTTCGATAGCCCCACCGCTGCGGTTACCCTCTCTTTCAAATCTTCCAATTGCTTTTGGTCCAGCATTTCTATCTCCGTCTCTTTTATGAGGAAGAACTGCCACAGCAATGAATGCTATGGCAGTCCTTTGTTGTGACCTAACCCCAGACTTCTCTGGCAATGGCCTGAATATCTTCGACATCGAGGCAGCCTGTGTTGTTGATCCAATGATAATGATCAAGGTACTGATGCTCAGCCTCATCCTTCCAGGACGCCATTAGCATGTAAGCCGCTATGGTTTTCTCATCAGCTTTGGTCCGCCCTGAATAGGCAAGGAAGTTCCACCACCAGCTCCATGGAACATCATGATCATTGAGCCAATTATCCCAGAACGCCCAGCCCCAGGGTTTGGGGTTGATGTAGTAATTGGCAATTCTGTTATTCATGGGTGACCATGCCCATTCGACGCTGCACACAAAGGTCAGCTTTCTTGGTGTGCCTTTGGGATAATGCTTGACGGTGATGGGGTCTTTCCATTCGATCAGGACATTGAGATCATCTGGCTTGGCAGGAAGCCCAATAACCTCATTCAGCCTCTGACCTGGCCGAACATCTGGTGTCATGGGAATGAAGGAAGTGTGTTTAGTAGGTTTCATTTTACTCTCCGCTTTAGTGCTTTAGCCGGAATGGCAAGGCGCACAAGTTGGTGATTAAGTGCCTTTGGTTTGGTCTATTTAGTCTTCGATTTATCGTCAGTCTTTGTGTCTCCTCTTCTTCAAGTTTCTGCAGGAGCCTGAGTGATGATGATGATCGATTAGCCCGTGTTCTTGGCTCGAATCATTTCATAGCTACCTATGGTCTTAACTTTCGTAACGCCAACCATTTAGCTCTCGTCCTTTGGGAGTGATCCCCATAGAAGTCCCTCCGGCTCTGGAGGTGTGTTCAGAACGAGTGGGGCGCTGGTGTAGTTATCCAGGTGATCAGCGTTGCTAAACGACCTCTCAAGCTTTGTGATCTTTAAGCCTGAGGAAGTCTGCTGATAGGTAACCAACTCCTGTTTAAGCAAGGTGCTTTCAGGTTGATTTGTTTTGGGATGGTAAAGGGAAACGTGGTGCGTAGTCATGACGCTGTCCTCCGCTTTAGTGCTTTAGCCGGAATGGCAAGGCGCACAAGTTGGTAATTAAATGCCCATTATTGATTTATGGATTGCTGGCTGTTTATTCAACCTTCGCTGGGAATTTTAAATAATTCGATAGTTATCAAACAAAGCTTACTTATGCGCATTATGATTAGATTGATACTGTTTTCACATGGTAAGCCGTCAAACAGATAAAGATGTAACCGAAGTCCGTGTTTATAAATACTGACTTGTTCCCATTCAATCGAAGCTGCCTTTTAGCCCCTGTCTGGTGGGGTGCAATCAAATAAGGATGTCATTTATTGGTAATGGCAGCCGTTATTTGCATCATGATGTACAAATTGTGCGTTGTGGCGTTTAAAAATATGCAGTTAATGAGGAGATCTTTAATTTTCATTAGGATCGCTTCAATGGATAAAATCTTAAACTGGCGTCAGGCTTATGAAATCCTCTCAATCAGCCGCCCTACCCTCTATTCACTAACCAACCAGGGTATTTTAAAACGGGTCAGGATCTCTAAGGGCCGCGTTGGATGGCCGCAGAGTGAAGTCACCAAATATATAGAAAGCCTGCTTAACCCAGCCAATCGGTGAGGTCATGGGCAGGTACAAACACCCAGGCAAGCCGCATAAGCGTGACAAAGGCCAGTTTGTAGCTATTCCCTATACAATGCTACTTCACCCCTCATACCAGGCGCTCTCTGCTGATGCACGTTGCATCTTGATTCAAATGCATCTTGGCTTTAATGGCCATAATAATGGCAAGATTGTATTTTCCATTCGGCAGGCGATGGAGTGTATTCGTTCAGGAAGCGAAAGAGCTAAGAGGGCAATGGATCAATTGCAAAAACACGGGTTCATCGTTTGTCATTCCAACTCAAGCTTTACCATGAAAACAAAAAAAGCGCGCGAGTGGGAAATCACCTTTCAACAAATGCCAAACAGCCCCCCTTCCCATCTTTGGAAAAAATAATTAACGGTTCCATGTCAGCTACCGATGGTGGCCGATATGGAACTGTCTCATAGTCTCGAGCGCAAAGACGCATGCCCATAGTTCCAGCTCAGACACTGTTATGGGGTATTTTGAGCAACTGACGGTTCCAGTATGGCTACACATATAATATACCAGGCAACTAAGTGTCAGCGTAGCAGCAGTACAGCCTCCAAAATAACTCTAATAAGAGCAAATCTGCATACTTCTTGTATCGCTGAGGTAAACGCAGGCAGCTGCCCTCGACACTACATCCGTAGCTTTTCTGCTGCTGCTTTTTTGAAAAACCAGTCACGCCTATTGGTCGTAGCAATCAGATTACTATCATCTCTTTCTTGATCTGCGCTGTTGGCCCAAGCGAAAACAGCGACGAGCCTTTTCTGAGAAAATGTGTCAGGCATATCAGTTGCAAGGGAATGTTTTGGATTTTTTGCCCCCGCCCCTCAACTAAAGCCCCTCAACCCAGAAACTTCCAGGCGCTAATTTTGGCGGACCAATTATGTAGCCCCGGTGTAGCCCCAAGTAAAAAAAAGGGCCGCAGCGTACTGCAACCCATTGAAATTATGGCGATTCCGGGAGGACTCGAACCCCCAACCTGCTGATTAGAAGTCAGCTGCTCTATCCAGTTGAGCTACGGAACCACTTGCCACTGTACTGCCTGATTTCTGATGATTTGTCCAGGTAACATCAAGCTGTTAGCGGGGGTATACGATTCCTAATGCGTCCAAGAACCACGGCGTGTATGTGCGAAATTATCGGCATAGGCTCTTGGCTTAACGCGGCGTGTTTTGGGTTCAGCCAAGTCATAGGCTATTTGATGCGCTTCGGCATAGGCGATCGCTGTCTCACGGTTAGGAAACCGCATGCGCACCTGCCGTTTGGTATCGGCGGAGCTTTGCCAGCCCATCAGAACGTCAGGTTGCACTAAGGAGCTCCGTGGATATTCCAGCACCCATTGGTTACCGCGACTAACTGTTGCATTGCGTCCAGACTGCATTGAAGTCTTGCTTGGTCTGTAGATTTTAGCGCGCGTCATGAACCGCTCCTAGCTTTTTTTGGGAGCGTCTCGCTCCACTGATTTGAAGATATACTAGCTGCAACTTCCGCTGGCGCGTCTATTAAAAAATCGCGGCGATTGGTCGGAGTGGAGAGATTCGAACTCCCGGCCCTCTGGTCCCAAACCAGATGCGCTACCAGGCTGCGCTACACTCCGACGCGTCTTTGTCTATCGCTTGTCCAGAGCAAATTCAAGTCCTGTTATGACCACTTTTGTGAAATTATTTCACCGCAATTATTTCATCGTAATGACCTCGCCATTGCTGACGCTAATGGTCAACTGGGAGGACCAGTCGCGTTTCCGGCCCGATGCCGAGCTTTTCTGCCTCCCCTGCATTCAACTCCAGCACATATTGCGCCGTTGAGCGCCGCGGCGTCAGCGTCAGCGGCGGCACATCTTGTTGTAGAGAGACAAATTTGCCGGCCCTGTCAAAAAAGACCATATCAAGCGGGATCAATGTATTCTTCATCCAGAACGCGCGCATCCCCTCACCCTCATAAATGAACAGCATTCCCGTCCGTGCGGGCAGCTCCTCGCGATACATCAACCCCTGGCGGCGCTGCGCCTCGTCACTGGCAAATTCAACCGTGATAAATAGATTTCCGCTTACCGTGCCGACAAGCTCGATCTCGCCGCTGGCAAAATGCTCCAGGTCCTGCGCGGTTGCAGGCTTCATTAGCAGCCAAAACCCGATGATAAGAGCAGAGATCCCAGCCGCACGCAAGCCCCGGACATGCATGTTGCTTGGGGTAGCATGCATCGCGCTTCTCCTAGCCAAGCAGCAGATAGCCAAGCAACAGCAACAGCGAAAGTAGCAGGGCCTGCACCATCACCGCTCGTCCGGGGACAGTGGGGCCGGAAATCGGCGCATGCATTACCCGGTCAATCACCGCCCAGCCCATATCGCGGTACCAGATCAGCATCCGCAAAAAACTGCCCCAGACCCCCACCATAGCGCTCACTACCGGTCGACCAAGGCGGGGCACAAGCGATCGGTAGAACCAGTCAGAATTCAAAACAGTTGATGGAATTTCAGGAGGATACCACTTCATCCTTACCAAAAATATGAAGGCGAGCATGGCAAAGATCAGCAGCTGCAACTGGCCGGTCACATGACTGACGTCGTAGGGGTGGTAATCAACCGCATAGGGTAAGATAGCATAGAGCGGTTTCGGAAACACACCAATGCCAACACACAGCAACGCGGCAATACCCATCGCAACACGCATGCCAATAGGCGCCTCGCCCGTCTTGTGCCTGGAAGGATGTGCGAAAAAGGCAAAATAAGGAATTTTGATCCCGGAATGTTCAAGCACGCCGGCCGAGGCAAACAGCAGCACCATATAGGCCCAGACGATGCCGGTGTCGCCAAGTGCCGACATCGTCAGTGACTTCGCGACAAAACCGGAGAAGAGAGGAAATGCCGAGATCGACATCGCCCCGATCATGCAGCAGACCATAGTAAAGGGCATCTGCCGATACAGCCCGCCAAGTGCCGACGCTTTGATCGTACCAACCTGATAAAGCACCGCACCCATGCTCATAAAAAGCAGCGCCTTGTAGAGAATATGCACGAAGGCATGCGCCACTGCGCCATTGAGCGCCAGTTCCGAGCCGATGCCGACCGCTACGACCATAAAGCCAAGCTGGTTGTTTAGGCTGAAGGCAAGCACGCGGCGCAGATCATTCTCAATCACCGCAAAGAACACCGGCAGCGCGGTCATCGCTGCGCCGATCCAGATCAGCATGTCGGTTCCAGCAAAGCCTCGCGCCAGCGCATAGATGGCCAGCTTGGTGGTAAAGGCAGACAGCGCCACCGTCCCGGTCGCCGTTGCCTCTGGGTAGGCGTCCTGCAGCCAGCCATTGAGGAACGGAAAGGCCGCCTTGATGCCAAAAGCGAAAAAGACCAGCCACACGCCAAGCGCATCCGGCCCACCAAATGACATGCTGTCAAAACTGATCGTGCCGCCATGGCTGGCAATGACCGCCGCCCCGGCCAGCAACAACACGCCGCTCAGCACCTGAAACAGCAGATAGCGCATTGCCGCGCGCTGCGCCCTATCGGTGCCTGCCGCAAGGATCAGGAACACCGATGTCACCGCGGTGGCCTCCCACCAGATGAACAAAGTGATCAGATCGCCCGCATGTACCGCGGCAATCGCCGCCCCGGCATAGGACAGGCTGGCCGTATGCTCGCTCCATTTGCGGTCATGCCAGCTGTAGATCACATTCAGCGCCGCCGCGATATGGAAGATCAGCGCAAACGGAAATGTTAGATGATCAGCGCGGTACAGAACCAGCTCCAGCCCCATAACCTGCCATACAGCATGCACACCAGCACCGGTTGCAAGCCCAAAGGCCGACAGTGCAATTGCTGCCAACATCCAGATCTGACGCGCCACATGCGGGATCCACGGCACGGCAAAGGCGGCCAGGATCATGATCAATCCGGGTGGCCAGCTGGCGATATTGAACGAGATCATCGGATCAGTCATTATAATAATCCTCATCACGCATGATCATCATCCGTAGCCATTTGCCGACCTGTACAATGAACAGGAAGGCGGCAAACCCAAAGAGCGCCGGAAACAGCGGAAAATCTTCCGCCGCCACCTCGCCATGCCGGTGGAGGATGAATTCCAGAACGACAAGCAGCAGCGCCAGCGCCAGGAGGCCCATGGTGAACTGGCTACCAAGCCGCTGCAAAGCTGTTTTCCGCTCATCCATGGCCCTACCCTGCCATCAGTTTTGCCAGAGCGTTGATCTGGTCAACAAAGAAAAACAACAGTACCGACAGGGTCGCCGTCGCCACTGGCGGGACCACCGTCAGTGGCTGGCTCGTCACCTCGACCTGCCGTGTTTTAGGCCGGAAAAAGGCACGCTGCACCGGCTCCAGCAGGTAATAGATATTCAGCAGCGAAGACAGCCCCAGCACCGCCAGCACCAACACGAGATCACGTTCCATTGCGCCAAGCATCAGGTAGAATTTTGACCAGCTTCCACCCAATGGCGGGATACCGATGATCGACAGCGCACCCAGAAAAAAGGCGATGAACACCAACGGCATCTCGCGTCCCTGCCCATCCAGCTCTGAAATTTTCGTCAGATGCGCCCTAACATAGATAGCCCCAGCACAGAAGAACAGTGTGATCTTACCCGCCGCGTGCATGACAATATGAAGTGCCGAGCCCTGTGCCGCACTCGAGGTGGCAATGGCCGCCCCCAGCACTATGTAGGACAGCTGACTGATCGTTGAATAGGCCAGCCGTGCCTTGAGATCATCCTTGGATATGGCCACAAAACTCGATGCCAGAATGGTAAAGCTCGCCAGCCAGACAAGCCAGTCAGACCCTCCGCTCTCCGCCAAAAAATCAATGCCAAAGACATAGACAACGACGGCCAGCATGGTAAAGACCCCGGCCTTGACCACGGCCACCGCATGCAGCAGCGCCGAAACCGGCGTTGGCGCGACCATCGCCGCCGGCAGCCAGCGGTGAAACGGCATCAGCGCCGCCTTTCCAGTGCCAAAGGCAAAGCAGGCCAGCAGCCATGGCACAAACTCTGGTGCCACATGCCCTGCCAGAATGCCGCCCGGAACGAAATCCAGCGATCCTGTCTTGACCCACACATAAATCACCGCTGGCAACAACAGCACCACCGAGGTGCCAACCAGAATGCTCATATACAAACGGCCAGCATCGCGCGCTGCCTTGCTTTCCTTGTGCGTGACCAGCGGAAAGGTCGAAAAGGTCAGGATTTCATAGAAAACAAACAGCACTAGAAGATTGCCCGACCATGCAATCGCCAGCGCCGCATGCACTGCCACCGCATAAAATGCGGCAAAGCGCGTCTGATGCTTCTCATGATTGCCCCTCATATACCCCACCGAGAACAGCCCCGCGGCAATCCACAGCCCCGAGGCCACAAGCCCGAACACCGCACCAAGCGGCGTCACGGCAAATTCAAAGCGCAGTCCCTCGACAAATTCCAACAGCACAAGCCGCGGCGTCTCGCCAGCCAGCACCGCGCCCGCCACATGCAGCGCCGCCACAAATGTGACAACAGCGCCAAGCGGACCGGCTGCATCACGCCACAGGCTGCGTACCGCCAGCAGCGGCGTTACCAGCCCAACCAGCAGCGGTACCAGCAGGCCAATCAGAATTCCTGTCTCACTGCTCATCAGCGGGGTTATCACCTGGGTCATGGCGCTCATCCTCCTGCTCCCAGCAGCGATGCCGCCGCCGCCTCGGCAGCCCCGACCAGCCATCCGGCGTCAAGCCCGAGCCAGATATTCGAAATGGCGACGACCCAGAGCGGAATATAGAGTGCCGGCCGTTCGCTGATTTCCATCACATCAACCTGGGCCGGGCGCACCCACATCACCTCGACGATCTTCCACAGATAGACCACCGACAACGCGCTGCTTGCCAAGACCAGTCCGACAATCAGCAGATTTTGATTATCCAGCAGGGCGCGAACCAAATACAGCTTGGAAATGAAGCCGGCCGTCAAAGGCAGGCCAATCAGGCTCAACCCGCAGATCAGAAACGCCGTTGCCGTCACCGGCATTTTCCGGCCAATGCCAGCCATGCTGTCAACAGAGACACGTGCGCCTGTCGCCAGAAAAATGCCGCCAACCGCCATAAACAGTCCACCCTTGATCAGCGCGTGATTGCCGATATGAATGAAACCGGCGGCAATGCCGGCACCTGTCGCGATACCTATGCCAAGCGTGATATAGCCAATCTGCGCAATCGACGAAAATGCCAGCATTTTTTTGATATCACGCTCATATATCGCCATGATCGTGCCGACGAAAATACCGGCAATCGACAGCGGAACCACCACCCATTCGAGTGCCAGCGCCGTTACCTCGGGCACCCCGCCAAAGACCGTGAAAATAATCCGCGCCAGCACATAGATCGCCGCTTTCGTAGCAATCGCCGCCAGCAATGTCGAGACAGCTGAAGGCGCGTAGCTGTAGGCAGCCGGCAGCCAGATATGCACCGGGAACACCGCCGCCTTGACCAGCATTCCCGCCACCATGAAGCCAAAACCGACATAGATGATCGACCCTGCCTCGACATCGGGGATGCGCTGGGCGAGATCGGCCATGTTCAGCGATCCCGTGACCGCGTAGATAAAGCCAACACCAATCACATAGAAAGTCGCACCAACTGCGCCAATAACCAAATAATTATAGGCGGCAATCAGCGCCCGCCTATCCTGCCCCGCACCAAGCGCGATCAGGATCACCGACGCCAGCGCCGAGATTTCCAGAAAGACAAACAGGTTGAAGGCATCAGCCGTCATCAACAGCCCATACAGCCCTCCACAGGCCAACAGCCAGGCGGCGTATGCCTTACCGACATCCTTTGCCGCTATCTCGGACGCTAGCGCCCTACCAGCAAACAAAGTCGCCAAAAAGGCCAACGCCGCCATCACCATTGCAGTCAAACTCGTAGCGTCATCAACCACAAATTCAATCCCCCATGGCGGTGGCCAATTGCCTAAAAAATAGGTGATGCGGATACCGCTCGCCGTCACACTGCACAGCAGCATCGCGGCAATCACCGAAATCCCATTGCCAAGCAGCGCAGTAACCCAGGCAAGACGGCCAGACGGGATCAGCGCGGCAATCGGCGAGAGCAGCAGCGGCACAACCACCAGCAGTGCCGGCAGATTGTTGAAGAGGGCATAGATGCTCATTCACCATCCTCCCCACCGGCCACTCGGCGTAACAGGGGCAAGCCGTCCTCGGCCTTCATCGCCAGCACCTCATCTTCCTCAATCGAGCCAAAGGCGGCATGGACACGCAGAACTAACGCCAGTCCAAGCGCCGTTGTCGCCACGCCGACGACAATTGCCGTAAGGATCAGCACATGCGGCAGCGGGTTGGAATACAGCGTATCCGGATCGCCAGTGATGATTGGCGCGGTACCACCGGCAACCTTGCCGACCGAGATATAGAACAGAAATACTGATGTCTGGAAAATCGACAGACCGACGAGCTTTTTAACCAGATTACTTCGCGAAATGACGATGAACAGGCCAGACATCATCAGCGTGATCACGACCAGATAGTTCCAGTTTTCCGCCAGAACCACAGCAAGGGGAGCGTCATTCATCATCCCTGCTCCTCCCCTTGTCTAGTACGCTGTCACCGCCCTCAAAATCGCGCGGCTCAAAACCGGCAAAGGCGTGAAACAACAATAGCATCACCGTCGTCACTGTCAGCCCGACGCCAAACTCCACTAGCAAAATGCCAATATGCTGACCAGTCGCCTGCGTTGCTGCCAGCACATTATAGTCAAGAAACAACCCGTTCAGCCCCATCGAGGCAACGCCAACCCCGCCATAGATCAACACGCCCGCCGCCAGCAGCCAGATATTCAGCCACAGCGGAAACAACCGCCGTCCAGCATCCAGCCCGAAAACAAGCGCGTGCAAGATAAACGCCGCGGCGATGATCACCCCGGCCTGAAAGCCACCACCAGGGCCATAATCGCCGTGAAACTGCACATAAAGACCAAAGACAATGATCGGGGCGAACAGAATTTTTGCGGCAACGCGCAAGATCACATTATCCTTCATCGCGCCCGCTCCCCTGTCTTTCATCCTTTGTGGCGGTGTGGCGCGCTGTCCGCGTTGCTCCGCATAGCAGCACAAATACACCCAGCCCTGCAGTGAACACGACAATCGTCTCGCCAAGCGTGTCGAAGCCGCGATAGCTTGCCAGTACCGTCGTCACCACATTCGGGATATTAAGCACCTCGTCGCTTTCCACAAGATAGCGCGGCGCAACATGCACTTGCGCCGGCGCGTTCGGATCGCCTAGTGCTGGCAGATCAAACGCCGCATGTATCAGCAACCCACCGACAATCACTACAATCACCAGCGCAGCCAGATTGCTAGTCAAAGTGTGCGCCCCGGGTGGCTGTTTCTCATTTGCCGGCAACACCGCCAGCGCAGCCAGAAACAGCACTGTTGAGATGCCAGCGCCAACCGCCGCTTCGGTAAAGGCGACATCGACCGCATCCAGATTGACAAAAACCACCGCACAGATCAGCGAATAGGCACCCGATAAAACAACCACGGCAAACAACCTGTGCGTTCGCATAACCATAACAACGATTATAACAAGCAGCGCGAGCAGGCAGATATTAACCATCAGCCCGGTCATGGTGCCCCCTTCTTGACAGCGGCCTTCTTCTGTTTCTCTGCTGGAGTCCTTGTTACCGTCTTAGTCGCGGCCTTTTTACCAGCTAATATTTTGTTCGCAATTTTTTTTACTACCGCCTTTTTCGCACCTGTTTTTTCAGCGGCCCCCACTTTTTTCCTTGATGCTTTTTGTGCCACTTTCCTTTTGGCCGCTTTTACCTTTGTTTTCCCCACCGGTTGTTGCTCCAATGGCGAAAAGCCACCTTTATACGCCACCTGTGCCACCGCATGTGTGGCGATCGGGCTGGTGAAGAACAGAAAAATACCGACAACAGCCAGTTTCACGCTAATCAGCGAAAACCCTTCATGGAGAAGCATTCCAAGGGTAATGAAGGCCACCCCGGCCGTATCCATCATACCAACTGCATGGATACGGCTGAACAGATTGGGCAGCCGCACCAGCCCCAGTGCACCTACCAACAGCGCAATGGTACCTAGCGCGAGCAAAATCCCAGAAAGCCAGGCCAACAGCAGCTCCATCACCTCACCCCTCATCCGTCTCGGGCGTAATGCGGGCCTTGCCGCCTCGATCTCCAAGACCGCCGGTGCTGAACAATTTCAGAATGGCGAAGGTGCCAATGAAATTTATTACCGCGTAGAGGATTGAAATATCGACAAATTCGGGCCGGCCCATGATAAAGCCATGCAGTGCAACCCCCAAAATGACCAATGTGCCAATAGCATTGACCGCCAGCAGTCTGTCAAAGGGTGTCGGGCCTCTAGCGACGCGGACCAGCGCGAGAACCATCGCCACGCCACAACCGGCCAGTGCGACAATCATCATCATCACAAGCCATCCTCAACAATACTGACCTTGCGGTCCATTTCGCCACCGCGCACTTCATCTCCAAAATCGGGATGCAGCGCATGCACCAGAAAGCGTGTTCCTTCATTTTTGTCATAGATGACATCAACCGTCACCGTTCCCGGCGTCAGGGTGATTGAGTTGGCATAGGTTACAAGGCCAGCATCACTCGTCTGCGATGTAGGAACCGAAAACCACTCTTCTTTTACATCCTGGGTGAGAATGATCCGTCCTGTATCAATGTTCGCAGTGATGATCTCTCGGCACAACCAGACAAGATAGCTGGGTAGACGGGCAAACATATGTGTTGGCAGCCCCTCTTCGTCGGTGCCGCCCATCAGATGTGCCATGGCCGCGGCAAGACTGCAACTGACAATGCCAAGTGTGACGATCAGCGGGGTGTAATGGCCCGACATTAGCAACCACATGCCAAACAGAATGAAAAATAACAAAATGGCTCGCATTGCGCGTTGCGGTCCCCCATCCGAGACATTGCCTTAACCAATAAATGACGCCAATGTAAAGGGATGCGGGCGTGTCCGCAACGAAATTTCGGCAAAGAACCGCCGTTTTCAGCTTGTTTTCGGCGTAGCAACCAGCTAGACAAATAAGGTGGTGCCAGCGATCACATCATCACGCGATTATCGGCGGCAACCATGGCCCGCATTGGCTGGCCGTAACTATGGGGGATAGAATGGGTTCTGCTAAACAACGTCCGGCGCATGTTCCAGAGGATAATGTCTATCCTCGGATGCACTGGATGGTTATTTTGACCTATGTTGTGGCTATCGGTGCCATTACCCTGCTGATGCAGGGTGCGAGCTGACAAAAGCACAAGATTGCCGCCAGAAATGGCTGGCAAATAAAAGACCAACGGAAAAATAGAGTACTGACAGTTTATATAGAGTGCTGACGGTATATAATTTGTTATTTGTAAAAAAGGCTGGGTTGGCGTTCATGGACGCAATCTATCAGAAAAAAATCCTTGCTTGGGCAAAGGCTAACCGCACGGTCACGCCGCTTTCCGGTGGCTTTGTATCTGCCACCATTTCCAACCCGACCTGTGGTGACCGTGTAGAGGTTCGTCTTAACCTT
This sequence comes from uncultured SAR116 cluster alpha proteobacterium, assembly GCA_902578815.1. Taxonomy (GTDB): domain Bacteria; phylum Pseudomonadota; class Alphaproteobacteria; order Puniceispirillales; family Puniceispirillaceae; genus MED-G116. The sequence continues at coordinate 70,132 of CACHEI010000004.1, forward strand.
GATGCTGATAATGTTATCACGGATGCTTCGGCCGAGGTGCGCGGTTGCGCGCTATGCGAGGCGGGTGCCGGCCTGTTTACAAATCTCGCCCCAGGTATGACGGGGACCTCGCTTCCTGTCTTGCAAACCGGCTTTTCAGCCTGGCTTGGCACTGATGACAACGCCCAAATTAAGCCGCCGATGAGGGATTTCAAACCTGTCCGTGCGATCAAAAACCGTCATAAATGCGTGCTACTGGCCTTCGAGGCCGGCACAGCAGCCCTCACATCCGACAGCTAACCCTCCGTCGGTAACATATAACCCTTGAAAACATCAGTCGGGGCGGACCGAAACTTTTCCAAAGGCCCATAAAGCGACACAAAGTGCAAGCGGAAACCCGATGACCAGAATAAGACCTATTGTTCCGTCCATGATGAATCCCTCGCTTTAAAGGCAACTTAATAAAAGATCATTATTAAACTCTGTAACCTGTCTGGCAAGCCCCTAACAGCGCGGCGAGGGTTCAAACGGGTCACTTCGCCACAACCTGCCTGGTCGGTTGTCATGTGACAACTCGCTAATCTTCTCGTCACCAGGGTTACAGCTAGATCCACAAGCCAGAATCACAAGCCAAGATCATAGTCATCATGCCGCCTCACCAGCACAACCCTTGTAAAGGCTCTTTATTCATGTCTTTGACAAAGAAAACTAGCTTGTCAAAGCTCTCCCTTGCAAGCCGCCCTATTGCGGGACGGCATCACATTAATTTAGTAATGCGCGCATTGCGCTCGTCAATGGAACCAGGCAAGCTGTTACGGCTGACTGCAGGGATAAAAGAGGGCCATCGTCCAAACGGCGCCAATTTCCTCATGGCTTCTTTTTTTGTGGCTGCAGTTCCTATGCCTTTGTGTTTCTGACCAAAACGTTGCCTACGCCAAGCCATAAGCACTCTGTCAACTTTTGCGCCTCATAAACGCTGGGGCTCTCCTGCGCCGGGGCAAATTGGTCTTTAGTCGTCACTTGCTCAAAAAGATCCAGCGCAAGCCATTGCGAAAGCAATTCTACAGGCAAAAATTGGGCAAGCAAACTCGCACTACTAAAGTTATTTTGATTGGGTCATTGGCTTTCGCAAACACTTACGTAGTGGTTGTACATCACAACTTTTTAATATGTTTTGGATTTTGGTCATTTCTTCCGCTCTCAAACTATCAGTTAGTGCCGCAATATTTGCTTGGGCACCGGGGGCATTTCTTTCGGCGCTCAGGCTCCACCAGACAAAAGCCAATGCTCGATCCTTTTGAACATGATTGCCTAAGAAATACATGTTACCGATTTCCAACGGAGCAAGTGCATGCCCCAAAAAACCAGCCTCCTTGAGGTAATGAACTGCGCGATCAGGCTGCTGCACATCGACGGGTCCGTCACGCAACAAAAGGCCGACTGCGTAGTTTGCCAGCATGTGTTTTTGTTCCGCTGCAAGTATAAACCAGGCCAACGCTGCACTGGAGTTTTTCTCCAAACCAAGCCCGTCACGATATATTATGCCCATATTGTATTGCGAACGCGCATCACCATTGCTTGCAAAAAAACTAAGGTAATAAACAGCCTTTTCGTAATCTTCAGCGGCGAGGGCTTCGTAAGCTCGCTCGTAATCATTTGCTTTGGCGAGTTCTGCCTCGAAAAGTATCGTGATTATCAAAATATATTTCAAAAATTTGATCATAATTTTAGCCGCAAAATAGATGAAACCTCTTGATCAAACTGAATTTATAAATTAACTTGATAACGGTTCTCATTCTCAAAAAGGAAAGCGATGTCTTTAACAATCTCACATTTACAGAACAAGGCAGGAAGAAGACGCCTTGATAAAATTCCGCCTGAAGTCTCCGGTATAGTTGAGTTCTTGAGAGTGGCATATCAACTGTGTAGGACAAAACCAAAAATTGATTTTTTCCGCGCCTGCGACGTTTTGAAAACGAGCGAAGAAGCAGCGCTGTCGGCATATGTCGAAACACTTGTGAGAGGCTTACCAGCGGCCCTCCAGCGCAGCATTATTTTCCATAACCCCGGGAGTGATGAATTATCTTTCGATGAGGCCTGGTTGTTACGCGCGATCCAATGTTATGTCTCTTGCGACGAAGATAGTTTAGCTTTTTTGTTAAAGTCACGTGCCAAGCCCGAGAGCTATCCTCATCTAATGTTCCTCATCAGCAAAATTTCTCTTTGCCAACGTTAGCTTTTAGCAGGTAGTGAAGACTTAAGTTTGCTAGCCCAAATCCTTGAATTTTTGTTACCAAACACCATATAGTAGAAAGCAAAAATAATATGAGGTAATTTGTCGTGGAACTTTTAACGCCGAGCGAACTCCCCCGACCCGCTGAAGCTATAATCGACGCGCTAAATCAAGCCGTTGCCGAAACTGCAGTGACAACTATGCTTGCGCAAAATTTTCATTGGAACGTTACTGGTATGGCTTTCGGCCCGCTACATGACTTATTCCAAAAAATTTATGAGGACCATTTTGATGCACAAGACGATCTTGCAGAGCGAATAAAAGCCATTGGTGGACATGCCGAGGGCACGCTAGCGGGCATGATCAAGCGGTCTAAAATTGAGGAGCACAACGGCCATGCTTCTGATTCCGAGATGATTAAGAAGATGTTAGATGCTCAGGAAACCGTTGCTCATACACTAATTGGAGCGTGTGACATAGCAGCTGATTGCAATGACAAGCTTACAGAAGACTTATGCATTGGCCGAGCACGTGAGCATCAAAAATTCGCTTGGATGTTGAAAAGCCACATTTCTTAAACCTAGTAGCGGATAGGTCGATCAAAACCGAGCTTTCAGGTCACGGGGATATTTTTTTCCCCGCTTTTTGTATTTTTTTTGATATAAGCGCGCCCAATCTTTATGCACATTTAATTGTTTTTGGCAGGATATAAGGGAGAACAAAAATTCTTTCCGCTCCTCCGGTGTTTCCAATCGTTTGAAAGCTTTTTTTTGGGCTTTTCGCATCCCACAACCAGAACAACAGCCGTGGAGCTTATATTTGCAAATACCTATGCAAGGGCTAATGATTTTTGACATATCGACCATCCCGACTAATATTCGGTCAATAGTCCCAAGCTAAACCAATCCGATAAATAGGCGATTTGTCACGCCCCTATTTCTTGAGACAATCTATAACATCTTGATAAATAGCCCCCAGTGGTTGAAAAACGATAGCGTATTTTTAAGGCTAAGAAGTGACCATAGCCCAGTATCCCGTAGAGGTTTCAAATCCCTGTTGCCGCAGTGAAAGGGTGATGTTTAGCGATTGATTGGGGTAATTACTACCGTTTATTGGGGCATTTTGGTAGCCGTTGGTAGATTGAAAACTATAACAAGCTATAACACTCTATGCCCTTGCTTGACGCTTCTTTGCAAAGGTCTGCCGGTTGTTTGAAAGCTAAACACGTTGTTTTGTCAAAGTTATTCAAATGCAATGACCACAAAGAGAAAAATCCTGTGGTCACTTTTTGTTATAGAAAACAGAGTGTTAAAACAAAACGTTCAATTCGCTTGTATTTACATTGCACCAATTTCTTTGAAATATCTCATCGCACCCGGGTGCATTGGAATTTCGTAATTTTTTGCCCCAAGTTTAGCATTCATGCCAGCAAAACTGGTATTCTTAGACTGCAAATTTTCGATATTCGACCAAAATGATTTGGTAAATTCATAAATTAGATCCTCATCAGCACCGTCATCAGTGAACATTACCTGAGCAAGCCCAAACGTATTTACAGAGTTGTTTTGCCCCGTGTAGGTATTAGCTGGGATTACGTATGGAACCAATAGTCCATTGTAACCCTCATTCATGCGATCAATTACATCTTGAGGAACATCAAGATATTTTATTTCAACTGCACTAGACAGTTTTTGAGCATTCCCAAGCCCCAACTGATAAACATGAGCGCCACCTACAAAAACTTTGTTTTGCACTTGTTCGAATACTTGGCCAGTACTCACAGTACCTACTTTAAACGCCTCTGTGGATATATTTGCAGCTTCAAGCATTTTCAAATTCATACCGTGGGTAAAACTTGAGGGCTTGTTGATATTGAAAGAATGCCCCTTGATTCCCTGCAAAGAGTCAATTCCGCTGTCTGCGCGAACAAAGATGTTTTGTGGCACTGCACCAAACGTGAAGAGATAGCGCAAACGCTTAAAATCATCCTTCATGGGTGAGGTGCCATAACTGCCGTTCTGATTGTAGGCATCATAAATACCAATTAGCGTGTTAAGAGCAACATCAACCTTATCTGTGAGCACTAAACCTAGATTATCTTTGTATCCACCAGTTGTTTGAACAGAGAATTTATAATCTTCTTGCGCCTTGTTGGCTGCCTCTGCCATCAAACCAGCATTCAAATATGGACCAGAGCCTGACCCACTGGCACCTATAGAAACTTGGTCTGCGGCGAGCGCGTGACTAGCTCCAAACAAAAAAGTCGCCGCCGTTAGTATTGCTTTTATATTTTTCATTATCTCCTCCATTTTTAAGGCCTAATGTTTAGCGTATGCCGAGTTTTGAAGATATTTAAATAAAAAAATGCCCACGATAGCGGTTATACCAATTAAGTTTGCTAATAAATTTTCAGCAAAAATGGCCAATCCAGCTGAAGCGAGCACTACCCGAGAAAGCCAGGAAACCCATCCACCACACCATCCTTGGATAGCATACGTTATTGCAATAACTGCGATTACGGCCTTTACAAACACAAAAAATATGACAGTGTAATCACCCTCAAAAAGAAGTCCTGGTTCGTAAAGAAACATGAAAGCAACTGCAAAACCGGGCAACGAATGTGTGAAAGCCGTAATGGCCGTGCGAAACCAATGAGCCTCTGCAATACTCGCTGCTACGACTGCAACCAGTGCAACAGGAGGCGTAGAGCCTGACTTGATTGCGAAATAAAACAAGAAAAGATGGGCGGCTAAAACGCTAGCGCCACATTCAACTAGAGCCGGAGCAGCAAACATTGCAAGAAGCAAATATGTGATAGGAGTAGGCATACCCATTCCAAGGACTGTAGCCGCAACAACAGTCAGTCCTGCTGTCATTAACAATGAGCCATCACTCAAGCTAAGAATTATGTCAGTCAACCTTGGCCCAAGTCCAGTGGCGACAATCGAGGCTTGTATTAGTCCAATTGAAATTACTAATGCTGTGATTTGAGCCGACTGAGACAGACCTTCGCTGGCAAATTTAATCAATTTTTTAAAACCAAATTTGGTGCTCTTTCTCGCCAACCCGCAGCCTACCGCAATAAAAATAGACATCAAGCTCGCAAAGGTTACGGTGTAGGAGCCTATTAGCAACAAATAAAAAAGTACAATAGGAGCGATCAGGAGGTGCCAACCGGCAGAAAATTTTTGCTTGAATGAGGGAATTTTATCCTTCGGTAGTCCTTTTATCCCGTGACGGAGAGCTTCAATATGAACCACAGAATAAAGAGATAAGTAGTACAGAAATGCTGGAATAATTGCAGCAAGCACAATAATTTCATACGATATGCCTGTTACCTGAGCCATGATAAATGCCGAAGCGCCTAATATTGGTGGTACAAGTTGAGCACCCTCTGAGGTATTCGTCTCAACGGCCGCTGCCACGTGGGGTTGAAATCCCGTACTTTTCATAAGCGGTATCGTAAATGTGCCGGTTGCCACCACATTACCAATGGAACTTCCAACTATGGTTCCAAGGCCTGCACTTGCGGCCATCGCTCCTTTAGCCGCCCCGCCAGTGCGTGCTCCTAAAACGCTATTGGCGATATCAATCATGAAATCGCCTGTTTTACTTACCCTGAGAATGCTCCCAAGAACCATGAACATGAATAGATATGTTGCTGCTACTTTCAGACCAGTACCAAAAAGGCCCTCACTAGTGTAAACGACTGTGTAAATGAAACGACCAAAATCCATGCCAGCATGACCGAGCACACCCGGCAAAAAATTGCCAAAAAGCATGTAAAGACAAGCCAAAATTGCTAAAGCGCCTAGCATGTAAGACTGGCGCCTTGAAGCCTCGATACAGACGAGTACAAAAATACTCCCCATTAACAAATCTACCATCGATAGATATGTTGAACCCCAAAGATTAATCAACCGTTCAAAATCTGCTATGAAGTAGACCAGAGGTATCGCTGCAGCCAGTAAAAGGCTTAGGTCAAGCGCGACTTTTATTCTGCTATTTTGATGCACAGCCATACTGTCTATGAATAGGATGATGAAAGAAAGTAATGCGAATAAAGCCAAATGGACAAATGTAGTTTTGTAAGGACCAAAAACAGTCGCATAAGCCATATAGCAGAACAAAATTATCCCTACTGCCGCAGATAAGACGTGTAATTTTTCCGTCGAATTCTTTATCTTCACTTGTGTTTATCCTAGCTTTTAAGGATTAGCCATCAGAAGAAACGGACCCAAATTTGATGATTAAAATTTAGTATAAGAAATTGTAAACGATTCTCTCAAATGGATATTCTTCTCTATAACAACGGAATACTAAAAACTAACGTTTATCAAGTTTGCTCGGCTAATTTGAACTGGAACAAAGATCGGACAAAAAAAAGAGCCTCCAGCCAATGAAGGCTAATAAGTTTTCAATATATTGGTATCATCATCTAATTGAGCTGGCATCCCGTAAGAGATTAGAACTCGTGTTGCCGCCATGAAAGAGCGATACTTGTCGGTTTCTGGGAGTAAAAACTACTATAGCCTGAACATTTTAGCAGTCATTGGCAGTCTATGGTAGCCAGAAACCCGGACTGAACTGGACTAAATTCAGGCCCTCGCCTGGCGCTTTTTAAACATGGCAACATTGGTGAGCTTGCCACCTACCCCTTGCGGCTTAGATCTTTTTCTACGGACAGCAGGTGCGCGTTGTGCTTTGGTCATGCGCCCGGCATTTGATGTGGCTTTGTAAGAAACTGCAGATTGAGAGCTTGGCCTATTGTGCTTCCTCCATAACCTTAGCCAGCCTTTGCGCTGTGCTGTTTTTATGTCAGACTTTTTCTTTGAAAATACTGCTGGAAGATAACAAATTGAACTCTAAAAAATCCGGTTTTTATTGTGATGTGTTAGTGGTTGGCGGCGGCCTTGCTGCACTCGCCGCCGCAATTAGCGCGGTTGATAATGGAGCGACTGTTCTTCTAGTAAACAAGGGTATCAGTGGAAAATCTGGTTCCTCGGCCAAGGCTGCTGGGATTTTATCTGCAGCTTTTGGCCACGGCGACTTAGAAACCCGCCCTGTGCCAGATAATCCCAAAAAGCATGCCCTTGACACGCTTAAAGTTGGTTATAACATCGGCGATTCTGAACTCGTACATTTCGTTGCCAAGCAAGCACCTTATGCAATTCATTGGTTAGAGAGCTTAGGCGTCGAATTTAGCCGAGCAGAAGATGGTGGCTATATTCAGTTAAACGCCCCCGGAAACTCCTACCCAAGAGCTGTTTCAGCAATTGGAGGTGGCCAAGCGATTATGTCAGCTTTGCTCCACCAAGCGAAAGCACGAGGAGTGATGTTTTTGGATGAGACAATTGTAAGAGACATCAAACCAATTGAAGCGTGTAATTTTTTAGCCACGCTTCAAGGTTGCCAATCGACTATGATAACGACTGGCGCCGCTGTTTTGGCCGCCGGGGGTGCAACAGGACTTTTTCCAACCGTTAGCGGTGACGAGGGCAATATCGGCACCAGTATAATGCTTGGTTACGATATCGGGGCCACACTCAAAAATTTAGAATTTGTAGAATTTACACTTATTTATCGTGTTAAGTCTAAAATACTTCGTATTGCAGGTATGGCTCCATTTCTATCATGGGGTGGAAAGCTAATAAACAGCCTTGGCGAAGACCTCTTTGAGCTTCATTTTCCAAATAAAAAATCTGAGCAAATTGGTCGTGCTGAAATTATGCGATTGGTTGAAAAAGAAATCTTAAACAATAAAGGACCAATTTACCTCGATTGCACTCACTTCGCAGAGGTTATTTGGCAGGAGTTTGAGGGCAGTCAAGGCACCACAACCCTGGATAAGCTGACTGAAGCTGGCTGTGACTACCGAACCGAAAAGATAGAGGTTATACCTGCCGCCCACTCTGTTCTAGCGGGTCTTGAGATCGACATTAATTCTCAAACTACAATACCAGGTGTTTTTGCTGCTGGGGAGAATGCTACAGGTATCCACGGCGCTGGCCGGCTGAGCGGTAATGGTCTAACAGCCTGCGCCGTAATGGGCCTAACTTGTGGCAAAAACGCTAGTGGGTATGCCAAGAATGCTCGGCGCAACCGTAAAAGTGTTATGGCTAAAAAAACTGTTAGCTTCGAACAACTGAAAAAGTCGTTGAACATTTTTACAGAGCAAAGTCAGGTCTCAAACGTCAACAATGACATGGAGGCCTTGGTAGATAGGGTTAAAGACATTGTGGGCAATAGTTTAGGCATTATCAGAAATGAGTTAAGCCTAACTGAAGGCAAGACACAGCTCTCCAACTTGTGGCTTGAAATTAAAGACCTGGATGAACGAAACAAGGATGTCTTCGAGTTACAGCAAATGGCACGTTTGGCAGATCTTATGATAGAAGCAGCTCTTCAGCGTGCTGAAAGCCGAGGCGTTCAGTTTCGTTCTGATTTTGACAAGCCAGATAATTCTTTGGCAAAGGCTCAAACTTTAACAAATTATAACAGTTAAAAGCCCTCTCGGATAGCCGTATAAACATAAGCAACCTGGTTTTAAAAAATGCTATTTAGCATGTTAAATAAACTCACTAAACAAATCGTTTTAAAATGGGGTTTAAAAGTCACTTCATGTGCACTTTTGCAGCAAACCGCCTTCATTATTGTTGTAGCGCTCTCTAACAAAATAATTTTATGTTTGGAAATTACTAAAAAAGTGTCAGCGAAATATTTTTCATCCAATGTCAAAAACAATAATAAATGTAGAACAGTCAGAGTACTGGAATGAGAAATCTGGCCACAAGTGGATTAAAATTGATGACGCAATAAATGAGCGTTTTTCTGTTTTAACTGATGAACTTTTTTTAAGGTCAAAAATTGTTCAAAACGATCGCGTTTTAGATGTGGGATGTGGTTGTGGTGAAACATCTTTTAGAGCTTCGCAGTATGTTGGAAACAGCGGTTATGTTCTAGGCGCAGACATATCAGAAAGCTTATTAACTTTTGCGAGAAATAAATTTTCAAACATTGAAAATTTAGAATTCAACACCTGCGATGCTCAAAACTATAAATTCAAATTAGGAAGTTTTGACAAAGTGATCTCTAGATTTGGCATTATGTTTTTTGAGGACCCGATAGAAGCTTTTAAGAATATACATTTATCAATAAAAACAGGAGGATCACTGGACTTTGTTTGTTGGGCAGATATGAAAGACAATGAGTTTTTTATTGAGGGCTCTGAGATTGTGACAAGTTACACGGATAAAAATTTACCTCCAACAACACGGGAGCCAGGTGCATTTGCTTTTAGTGACAAAAAATATATTTGGGAAATTTTGGATTTATCGGGATTTCGGGAAATCAAAATCGACACAGTCTCATCTTCTATTACTACCGGGGACACCCCTGAAAAAGACGTTGAAATACTCTTAAGTATCGGTCCTAGAGCGAAACTATACTCCAGATCAAACTTAAGCGATGAGAAGATGTCGGCTATCAAGAGTAGAGTGTTAGAATTATGCAAAAAAAGACGAGTTAATCACGAAATCAAATATAACGCGGCACTTCACTACGTAAAAGCAACTAAGTAACCCAAAGTATCTTCCTTTGCAAAGCGGTGACAAAATAGAGTTTCGTCGAAATTGATGGTAACCACAGTGGCAGAAAATAATTCACAATTTTTATTTATATTCAGTATTTTAATCATTTTTTTAAAGTATGATATGCGAGAAATCAGACATAATAATAAAAAAGGAAAAACCATAACATAAACAAACAAAAAGCGACTGGTCGGTGAGTGCCGAGGTTTTGTTTTTAAGGCTGGGCTTCTGTGGAAAGTTGACATGCCGTACGAGATTCGAACTCGTGTTGCCGCCGTAAAAGGGCGGCTTTTTGGTGGGTTGGTGTAGGTTTTCTGAGGATTACTGAACTTCTAGTCGGCTTTAATCGGCTGTTGTTTGCTGTAAAACTGTTGCCAAACTATGCCTTCTTTTTCTTCTCTGCAAAGCCACCTACTTTACGCGACATTTTGCTATAAGTTCTCGGGTTAACCGTGCTTGATCGTGATCCGGTATCCAGACGGGTTTAAGGTCCAGTTGCATTGATAAGTGATGCCGCACAACCAATACATCCCACGGATCTAACGGCGCCAGCAAGGGAATATCGAGGCGCGGATCCTTGTCGCTAAGTTTATCCAGCATGGCGTCAACACCACAGCGTTGAAAGCCTCTAATGATGTCGTATACGCTTCTGTACCTTAAATCATGTTGCGCAACCGCGGCGACGGCCCCTTTGCGTTGCTAAACCAGTAAATGAACGGTGTTGAGGTATTTTCATAGATGTCAAGGATGTCATTCCAATGGACGAACTTGCAGGCTTAATGGCGAGGTGCCAATCAGCCGCCGGCCTTGCCCGAGATACGCTTAAAGGCGCGCCAACAGCAATTGCCACCGGTGCAGGAGCGGCACTGTTTCAAGCGTGAAACATCTGGCGCATTTTGAAAGCTTAACAAAGATGTTAAGGCTTATTTCTTCAGCAATAAAACAGAATGCTGCGCGTGTTTTATTGACAGATCAAGAAAGCATTGCAACCGTTCTTCTAATGTTTAAAACAAAAACGGAGGAAAAAATGCGGAAGTTCCTTTTGAAAAGATCGGTTGGCATATTAAAGCCTGCCTTGCTAGCGGCAGTTTTAGCGATGTCATTCACTTCGTGGAATGCTGTGGCGGACGAAATTGTGGCTCGTATGTCAGGACATTGGAGCCCAACACATCAGAGTTCCATACATGCGCAGATGTTTGCTGATGAAGTAACAAAAAGGTCGAACGGGCGGTTAAAAATTGAGTATTATCCGTCAAAGCAATTGTTTGGGATCAGGGAAGTTCTTGGAGCGATCACATCAGGTGCTGTTGAATTAGGAGGAGTTGTTGGCGTTGTAAGCTTTCCGCCTATAAACAAGAATTTTAATGTTGCCTCTTACCCAGGCCTTTTTTCCTCTTATGAGCAACAGCGAGGGTTTTTCCTTGAGTCAGAAAAAGGACAACAAATCTGGAGTGACATAACCAAAAAAAGTAACTCGCAGCTGATAATGTACAACCCTGTTGGCCCAGTTATGACATTTAGCAGTGCACGTGAACTAACAAGTATAGATGTTATGAGAGGCTTAAAGGCGAGACGCCTGTTAAAAAGTGAACTTCCCATGTGGAAAGCACTTGAAGCAAACGCCGTCTCTCTCCCAACTGGCGAAGTCTACACATCCCTGCAGACTGGTATGATCGATACCATCAATAGCCCGCCCGGTTCAATTGAAGCATATAGCTGGTGGGAATTTCTGTCCTACGGGCAAAAGCCCTATCAGTATTTTGCTGATGCCTACATCATGGCAAACAAAGACTGGATGAATAGCCTGCCTGACGATTTGCGGAAACTCGTTCTTGAAGTCGGTGCTGAGGTTGGTCAGGTCTCGACAAACACAATTTTGGGCGCTGGAGAAGACACTCTGAAGAAATTTATTGAGCGTGGCGGTATTGTGACTGAACTCAGTGGAGCTGAAAAAGCTAAATTTGACAAGCTGATGCAAGATAAGGTGATGCCCGCTATGGCGGATATGTTTGATAAGGATACCCTATCGGCGGCTCAACTTTATGCAAGCAAGTAAAACAAAATACAAAAACTTTAATGAAGGACAAGCGCTGTGTTGAACACGACGCTTGCCCTGCTCTCTGCTGCAAACAAAAGGCTTGAAAAGGCCCTTTATCTGTTGGCCATGTTTATTGTGGCAAACATGGTGCTTGCTCTGTTTTTGAGTGCAGTCATTAGATATTTGTCTGGGACAGGATATGACTGGTTTATTGAATTGCCACCAATATTGACGAGCTGGCTTGTCTTTCCACTCCTAGGACCGCTTCTCAAATCAGGAAGTCATATCAAGGTAGACCTCCTCAACAATGTTCTAAATCCTCGACAATTCGCTTTCCTCAGGCTTTTGATCGCCACGATCGCGCTACTGTCGTCAATTGTGTTTTTGATTGCCGGAATAGAAGCAACAAACCTCTATTTCATGCTGGGCCAAGTCATGGAACTGGAAATCGAAATTCCAATCTGGTGGGTATATCTTGCCTTCCCTACCGGATTTGGAATCATGACGCTTTTTGCGACTGAGCTTATGCTAGTTGAGCTGAAAACGCTGCGTGATCTGGCGAGAGGCTAGCATATGTATAGTCTGGCAATTTTCTTATCAATTTTGCTTCTATTGATTTCTGTTCCAATCTTTCTGGTCTTTGGTATAGGCAGCTCGGCTACTGCTATTCTTGGCCTTGGATTGCCTTGGTCAACTTTGATCCAAGTATCTTTTGGAGCGATGACAAAGCACATTCTTGTAGCTGTCCCTCTATTCATTTTTGCTGGCATGGTCATGCTCAAGGGAGGGGCCGCAAAGCGTCTAGTTGATTTTGCAACGGCACTCGTAGGGCATTGGCCGGGTGGTCTTGGCATAGCAATGGTCATCGCTATGGGCTTCTTTGCTGCTTTCTGCGGTTCAATTCTGGCTGCGATTACAGCGGTTGGTACAATCATGATGCCGAAGATGCTGGAACAGGGTTATCCGAAGCCCTTTGTAATTGTTCTAGCAGCGTCGGCGGCTCTACTTGAAGCGCTCATACCGCCGTCAAATGCGGCTATTTTATTTAGTGCATTAACCAATGTTCCGGTTTCCAAGACTTTTGCTGCTGGAGTGATCCCAGGTCTCATCTTGCTTTTTTTGATGATCGTTGTTGTCCTGATTAAATGTCGTAACATACGCAATCCAGATCCAGCTTCCGCTGCAGAGCGTTGGCAGAGTTTCCTTGGGGCTCTTCCGGGGCTGATAACACCAATGATTATCCTAGGGGGAATTTACGCCGGTTTACTAACCCCGTCAGAGTCGGCCGCGGTTGCGGGCGTTTGGGCCATAATCATGGGGTTTTTCATTTACAGAGAACTAACTTTTAAGTCACTTGGTCTGGCGTTAAAAGAAACGGCGACAATTACGGCTATCATTTTTGCTATCATTGCGACAGCCACATTCCTCAGCGTGGTGTTGACATATAGCCAGATTCCACAGCAAATTGTCAGCTATTTCACCGACATGGGAGCAACATTCACCCTTTTTTGGGTCGCCCTTGCGATCATTTGCTTATTACTGGGGACCTTTGTTGAGATCGTTCCGGTTTTTTATCTCACGGTTCCAATTTTCGCAGCAATCACATTATCCTTCAATCAAAGTTTGTTGCATCTTTATGTCGTATTCGTTGCCTTTGCTGGGATTGGTATGATCACTCCACCGGTTTGTGTAGGGATTTATACAAGTGCAAGTGTAATTCAGGAGAACCCGGCAAAAGCTTTCCGCGAAGTGCCACTCTTTGTCGGCGTTGGGATTGTCTACGGTATTTTGATGATCCTTGTCCCTGAAGCCTCGACATGGTTACCTTCACTCCTGAATCGCTAGCGATAACAACTTATTAGAGTTGATTGGGTTGCCAAAAGTGTCGCCAAACGCGAAAAAAGCACCCAGCCAGTGAAGGTCGATAGCAATTTAATACACTGATTTTATGAGTTAATTAGGCTGGCATCCCGTACGAGATTCGAACTCGTGTTGCCGCCGTGAAAGGGCGGTGTCCTAGACCCCTAGACGAACGGGACTTAACCATTGACGGAGTGTTTAGTCAATTCCGCGGGGCAAATCAAGCCGCTTTTCAAGCAATTTTTACCTGTCTGTCCCCGCTTGCGCCAAAAATGTTCTGTGGCGGTGTGGCCGCGTCTTCGATTTCTATCTGCATCGTCCTGCCACCGCGGAACCCATCGCGCCTTATTCGCCCTAACACATGTACATAGCGCCCATCAGCTGCCGCCAGCAATAGCTGGCCAAGCGGCGTGCCTCCCGCCTGAAATGCAATCGCGTTCAGCGCTGTTCCGCCACCATCATCTATCCGACAGGAAATATGCGAACCATCACTGCCAACCGGCTTGGAAAATTTGATCCGACAGTCGGGCAGAACAAAGCGCGGCTCAGGATTACCATTACCAAACGGTCCCAGTCTTTCCAGCCAGTCAGCGATCTCCGGCTGCACCCCGGCGCAGCTAAGCACCGCGCCCACCTCGCGCACAAGCTGCGGTGCCTGACCAGCTAGATCCTGTGCCATTCTTTCAGCCAGAAACAATTGCAACATTTCAATCTTGCCCTCCTCAACGGAAAAACCAGCTGCCATATCATGTCCGCCGCCGCCCAGCAGAATCCCCGCTTGATGAGCCGCGATAATGGCGCTGCCAAGCCGAAACCCCGGTATTGATCGCCCCGACCCCCTCCCAATGCCATCAGTGCCAAGCGCGATCACGCATGCTGGCCTGCCAAACCGCTCGCGCAGACGCCCTGCGACAATGCCGATAACACCCTCATGCCATGCCGCATCTGCCAGTACCAGAACATCTGAGCCTCTCGTATCTGTGACCTCTCGTGCGCTTCTCTCTTTTGTGGCGCCAATCATTGCCTCGACGCGGTCAATCGCTTGTTGGCGGATACCCTCCTCGATCTGCCGTCGTTCCTGATTGTAACGATCAAGCCGCGCGGCAAGTTCTAGCGCCTCGTCACTCGATACTGTTGCCAGCAATCGCACACCAGTCTCAGGCGCGCCAATGCGGCCTCCAGCATTGATCCTTGGCCCCAGCAAAAAGCCAAGTGAATAAGCATTTGGCGCGGTCTTCATTCCAGCCACATCGGCAAGGCTGGCAAGCCCGGGATTCTGCCGTCTTGCCATTATCTTAAGCCCCTGTGCTACGAATGCTCGATTGAGCCCAACAATGGGTACCACATCGCACACCGTTGCCAGCGCTACCAAATCAAGGCGCATCATCAGATCAGGCGCGGAGCGCTGATCGCTGAAAAACTGCCGGGCGCGTAATTCACGCAACAACCCAACAAGTGTGATGAAACACACCCCAGCGGCGCATAATATTCCATATTCACCCGTTTCATCCAACCGATTCGGGTTGATCACACTATGCGCCGGCGGCAATTCGGGGCCGGCTACATGATGGTCGATTACAATCACATCCATGCCGCTGGCGGCTACCGCGGCCAGCGGCGCATGCGCCGTTATCCCGCAATCCACCGTCACCAAAAGCTTTGCACCGCGTTCCTTAAGCGCCATCAGCGCTGTTTCATTCGGCCCATAGCCCTCGGAAAATCGGTCGGGAATATGCACATCGACAGCCACGCCAAGATCGCGCATCACCGTCACCAGCAGCGCCGCCGCTGCCGCTCCATCAACGTCATAATCACCAAACACGCCAATCGATTCGCCCGCTTCAACACAATCGGCCAGCCGCGCCGTCGCGAGGTCCATATCCTGAAAACTGGACGGATGAGGCAGCAGATCGCGCAACTTCGGATCCATGTGCGCTGGCAGGGCTTCGGCAGTGATACCGCGTGCAGCCAAAATTCTAGCTATCGGCAATGGTAGATCAACAAAGCTCTGGATCAGACCCGCGGCAAACCTGTCTGTATCTGTCTCACTGAACGTTTTCCTCCTATACTGCCAACGTGCGCCACTTGCCGAGTTGACGACCCCCATAAACGGCGCATCAATCGGGCTGCCTGCTGTCACCTAGCCCTCCACCTCATCTGGTAAAATCGGCATCGCCACCGGCCTGGCGCGCACCGCCTCCAGCGTCTCAATCGCCACCAGCGCAGACGCCAGCGCCGTTCCACTTGTTTCATGCGTTGTCATCACCAGTGGCACCACATCATCGGGTGACCGGCCCTGTTGCAACAATGACTCCACCGAAATCTGGTGGTTCTGCAAAACTTTCGTCACATCGGCCAAAACCCCTGGCTGATCCACCACCATCAACCGCAGATAGAACGGTGTGTCCTCGCCATCTTGCTTTCTGGTACTATTAATTTCAGACAGTTCGGCAACCGGCCGGCCGAATGGAAGTGTGATCCGCCCCCGGCCAATATCAATCAAATCAGCCAGCACCGCTGATGCGGTTGCACCAGCTCCAGCGCCTTGCCCAATCGATAGGGTGCCGCCGATTGGCGAGCCGTGGAATTCTACCGCATTCAAAACGCCATTAACCTTTGCTAGCTGGCAGTTAAGCGGTAACAGACAGGTCTGCATACGCGGCGCCATGCCAGGTTCGGCAACGCCAACCAGCTTGATCCGAAAGCCCAACTTATTGGCATAGGTGAAATCAACGGCCGCAACATCTCGGATACCTTGAATGAACACCGCGTCAAAATTTGGTTTCTGGCCAAAGGCAATCGCGCCCAAGAGTGTAAGCTTGTGCGCCGCATCAATACCATCAACATCAAGAGAAGGCTCCGCTTCGGCATAGCCTAAATTTTGCGCCTCAGCCAGCACATTATCAAATGCCTCACCGGTTTTTTCCATGCGGGTAAGAATATAGTTACAGGTGCCGTTCAAAATGCCTGATACACGGCTAAACTCATTGCCCGCAAGCCCTTCCCGCAGCGTCTTGATCGCTGGAATACCGCCAGCCACTGACGCTTCAAACAAAAGCCCGACATCATTTTCCTCGGCCAATGTCGCAAGCTCGCTTCCATGATGCGCCAGCAAAGCCTTGTTCGCTGTCACCACATGCTTGCCGGCCACCAGCGCATTGCGCACAATATCAAGCGCCACTCCCTCACTGCCACCGATCATCTCGACAACAATATCCAACTCCTCAATCGCCGCCATATCAGCGGCACTCTCCACCCACATCATCGTCGAGGTATTAAAGCCCCGATTTGCCATCCGGTCACGAGCGGCAATCGCGACAAGCCGCAATTCACAACCTGCCGCCGCGCCAAGCGCCACACTACGCGTCGTCAATTGCCGTGCCACTTCACTTCCAACAACACCAAGGCCAGCAAGGCCAACTTTCAACACAGATTTCTGCTGATTCATCGAGATCTTCCGAGCGGAGTTAAACGTTAGGTCTTGACGTCATGATTTACCCAAATGACAGCAGCTTTACAAGCCCAAGGCGATTGTCCTTACCCACGCTTTTTCAATGTCTGCAACCAAGCCAACCCTCACAACAATGACCAGTTTCTTCAAGCCAGACTATAGTCTTAACACCACCGCTCCATTGCGGCTGCCTACCTCAACCATCTCATGCGCCTGCGCTGCCGCGGCCAGATCGAATGCCGCTGCAACTGGCAATTGTACCTGCCCCGTATCCAGCATCCGTCCCAGAATTGCCGCATATTTCTTAGCTTCATAATCTTTAAGTAAATATACGAGAATGGCTCTTATCGTAATGTTCTTAAACATCATTGCCAGAAATGGAAGCTCTGGATTTGGTGCTCTAACCGAGCCATAACCGGCGATGGCACCACCCTCACGGAGCACCTCAATACTGGTGGCAAGATTGACCCCGACCTCGGCATCAATCACTCGGTCAAGTTGTCTACCTTCATTTACGGCAATGATCTGCCGTGCCAGTTCCGGATCACGGTAATCGAGCGCCGCGCTTGCGCCAAGCTCCATCAGCAATTGCCGCTGGTCGTCGCGACTGCTTGTTGTGATCACCTTTGCGCCACTGGCCTTAGCAATCTGCACAGCAATACGCGCCACCGTGCCGCCGCCGCCCTGCACTAGCAGGCTAGCACCATCAACCGGTCCGTCCATTAGGACCGCGTGCGCCGCGGTCAGACCGGGAATACCAAGGCTCGCTCCGGTCGTGAATGACACCGCATCGGGCAATGGATGCGCCAACCTGGCATCAAGCGCGATAAACTCCGCCGCGCTTCCCATAGCTCGGCGCCATTGCCCATTGCGGATAAACACCCTGTCACCAATACCAATACCCGCAACGGTGCTGTCTACAGCCTCGACGATACCAGCGCCATCACTGTGTGGAATAACCCTATCAAAGGCCATTGGCCGCGCGCCAGCCCGCGCCTTCACATCTGACGGGTTGACACCGCTTGCCTGAAGCCGCACCAACACTTCGCCAACCCGTGGCTCGGGCCGTTCTATCTCACCGGTAACCAGTACCTCACTTGCCGCACCATTGGTCTCATACCAGACAGCTCTCATCGCACCTGTTCCCAACTATAGGTTGGTTGCGCTGCCGGCGGCCTGCCTATACAGCCAGGATAGCACGAGCAATTGCCGTACCAGATTGGCAAGATATTCGGCATCAACCTCGCCAAGCTCGGAAAAAGTGTTAACAAGACAGATCTCGCGGATATCGCGATAGCACAAAAATAGATGCCGGACCATTTCGCTTTTTGCATACAACAATTCCTTATCCTGTTTGCAGCCCTCAACAACCCCGACTTGATCAATTTTCAGAGCATAATTTACCATGTGCGTGTCCTCTTTATTTGGCTTGAAAAAGATATTAGCGAACTTTTTCTCGCGCTCCTGTTGATTGACCGAAAGCGAGCACAAAACATCTACCACGCCGAGATCAACGGCAACCGGAAATTCAGCAGTCGCCGCTGCTGCTCTGCAAAGACATCAACGCCAAAGGAGTTACCGGTGACGATCAGCACATATACGATGTCGCTCAGCTCTGCCGCACTTTCTGAGACAAGATGCGTCGACGAGATTATTCTGGCACGTTGACGACTTATTCCAGCTCACCGTCTTCAGAACCCCCGTTTTCAGGTCCAAAACCGCCACCACCCGGCGTTTCAATAACAAACACATCGCCTGGTTGCATTACCCGCAGATCGGTTGCCGTCAATTCCTCAACGCTGCCATCAACGCGCTCAACCCAATTACGGCCGACCGCCGCCTCATTGCCACCGGCCATGCCATAGGGCGGCACGATCCGGTGGTTGGCAAGTATTACAGCGTCCATCTCCTGCAAAAAGCGCGTCCGCCGCCGCACGCCATCTCCACCACGATACTGGCCTTGCCCGCCGGAGCCGGCACGCACTTCAAAACTCTCCAACAGCACCGGATAACGCCATTCCAACACCTCTGGATCGGTCAGGCGGCTATTCGTCATATGTGTATGCACGGCGTCAGCCCCGTTGAAATAAGGGCCAGCCCCGGAACCGCCACACAGCGTTTCATAATATTGATAATCGGCATTGCCATAGATGAAATTATTCATCGTCCCCTGCGCTGCAGCCATCACGCCAAGCGCGCCGTAGAGCGTGTCAGTGACAATCTGCGAGGTTTCAACATTACCGGCGATCACCGCCGCTGGGTATTGCGCGCGCAGCATGCAATCATCGGGAAGGATGATCTCGACCGGTTTCAGACAGCCCTCATTCATCGGAATGTCATCATTGACCAGCGTGCGGAACACATACAGCACCGCCGCTCGGCACACCGCCGCAGGCGCATTAAAATTATTCGCGCCTTGCTGGCTGGTGCCGGTGAAATCAACTATGACCGAACGGCTTTTCCGGTCAATAGAGATCGCCACAGTGACTTGCTGGCCATTGTCCATCGGATAGGTAAAGCTACCATCTGTCAACGCATCAATCACCCGGCGCACCGACTCCTCAGCATTGTCCTGAACATGCCCCATATAGGCACACACCGTCTGCAGCCCATAATGCGCCAGCATCTTATGCAGTTCCTGCGCTCCCTTTATATTGGCCGCCAGCTGCGCTCGCAGATCCGCAATATTTTGGTCTGGGTTGCGCGCTGGATAGAGCGCTCCATTCAAAATCTCAAGCATCTCTGCCTCGCGAAACTCACCGGCATCGACTAGCTTGAAATTGTTGATCAGCACTCCTTCCTCATCGATATGCACTGAGTCCGGCGGGGCTGATCCAGGTGTCTTGCCACCAACGTCGGGATGA
This sequence comes from uncultured SAR116 cluster alpha proteobacterium, assembly GCA_902578815.1. Classification (GTDB taxonomy): domain Bacteria; phylum Pseudomonadota; class Alphaproteobacteria; order Puniceispirillales; family Puniceispirillaceae; genus MED-G116. Next base: position 90,146 of record CACHEI010000004.1, read on the forward strand.
TGCCCCCGGCAGGCTACAAAAAACAGGATTTTATCCTGATCAAACACCGGTGTGACTACGGTGATATCGGGCAGATGTGTACCGCCATTGTAAGGATTGTTTAGGACGAAGGTATCATTTTCTTTGATCGTGCCCTCATTGTCGCGGATCACGGCGCGTACCGACTCACCCATCGACCCCAGATGCACTGGCATATGCGGCGCATTGGCGATGAGCGATCCCGTCGCATCAAAAATTGCACACGAAAAGTCTAGCCGTTCCTTGACATTGACCGACAGCGCCGTGTTCTGCAGTGTAAAGCCCATCTGTTCGGCGATTGACATAAACAGATTGTTGAACACCTCTAGCATCACCGGATCGCTTGTTGTGCCGATCGCCACCCGAGCAGTGCGGGCCACCGAACGGCGCAGTACTAGATTGCCAAGCACCGTCATCTCTGCCTGCCATTCTGGCTCCACAATCGTCGTTCCGGTGGCCTCGATGATCAGGGCCGGGCCGTCAATCCGGCTTCCCGCCGGCACCCTGTCACGTTCATAGATCCGCGCGGTGACAAAGCCGCCGGCCATATAGGCTTTTACGCTGCTGACCGGGGTCAGCTCACCGGTAACCGTCAAACGCGAACTCTCTAGATCAAATGTATTGCCAATCGCCTCGACTGAGATGGTAGCGGCAATCAGCCTCTTGCCCGGCATAACAAAGCCAAACCGAGCGCGATAAGCCATTTCATAGGCGCTGACCATCTCCGGCACCGATCCGAACAACACCTCGAGTGAGGTGTCAGATCCATCATACCGCAGGTGTACAAAATGTTTTATTTCAATTTGTTCTGGCGCGATCTTCTGTCCTAGCACTTCATCACCGACAATCGCTGCCAGCTCGTCAAACTCCGCTCTGAGGCGCGGTATCAAGGCCTCGTGAAGTGGGGCCTCGACAGTTCGCTCGCGCATCGCTCGCACATCGGCCAGCCCCATGCCATAGGCCGACAGCACGCCAGCAAACGGATGCACAAGCACGACATTCATTCCCAGCACATCGGCGATCAGACAAGCATGCTGCCCACCAGCACCGCCAAAACATTGCAACACATACTCGGTGACGTCGTAACCGCGCTGCACCGAAATTTTCTTGATCGCATTCGACATGTTTTCAACGGCAATACGCAAAAACCCTTCGGCAATTTCCTCCGGGCTTCGCGACGTGCCAGTGGCTTGCGAGACCTCAGCGGCAAGGCTGGCAAATTTCTGGCGCACCACATCGGCGTCCAGCTTTTCAGTCTGCTCAGGGCCAAAGACAGAGGGAAAGAAATCCGGCTGGAGCTTGCCAAGCATGACATTACAGTCCGTCACCGCCAGCGGGCCACCACGCCGGTAACAGGCTGGTCCTGGATTGGCTCCGGCGCTTTCTGGTCCGACACGAAACCGTGCGCCATCAAATTGGCACAACGAGCCACCGCCTGCTGCAACCGTATGGATCAAAAGCATCGGTGCATGAATTCGTACACCGGCAACTAATGTCTCAAACACCCGCTCATAGGCATTGTCGTAATGTGCCACATCGGTCGAAGTGCCACCCATATCAAAGGTGATCACCTTATCAAAACCAGCCTGTTCAGCCGTTTTCACCGCACCTACTATGCCGCCTGCTGGGCCGGACAGAATAGCATCTTTGCCCTGGAAAAGATCCGCCCTGGTCAAGCCACCATTCGACTGCATCATCTGCAAATTAACTTTACCAAGCGCACCGGCGATCCGGTCGATATATCGCCTCAAGATTGGAGAAAGATAGGCATCGGCAACGGTGGTGTCACCGCGTCCAACAAATTTGATCATCGCGCTTGTTTCATGGCTTGTTGAGATTTGCTCAAAGCCAAGCTGACGCGCAGTTTCGGCAATTTGTTTTTCATGGACATGCACACGGTAGCCATGCATCAACACGATCGCAATCGAACGGATGCCATCATCAAAGGCCGCTTGCAACCGACCCCGAAGTCCCTCTGCGTCCAAGGGAACCAAAACCTGATCACGGGCATCAACGCGTTCATCGGCCTCCTCGATCCTTTCATAGAGCATTTCCGGCAGCACGATGTTCATGTCAAACAGCCGTGGCCGCGCCTGGTAAGCGATCCGCAACTGATCACGAAATCCCTTTGTTACTACCAGCAGCGTCCGGTCGCCCTTACGCTCCAAAAGCGCATTGGTGGCCACCGTTGTTCCCATCTTTACCGCCTCGATTGCCGCCTCTGGGATTGGCGTCTCATCGTCCAGCGCCAGCATGTCGCGAATTCCCTGCACCGCCGCATCCACATAGGCCTCAGGATTTTCTGAAAGCAGTTTGTGCGTTTTCAGACTGCCATCCGGTGTGCGTGCCACAATATCGGTGAAAGTGCCACCCCGATCGACCCAGAATTGCCAGCCAACCTCTTTATGCGGTGTCATCTCATTCATTGGCGCTCTCTCCTGCGTTAGGACAATTACCCATCGGACCTCTCCGACTGGCTCCGAAGCGACTCAAATCAAGTCATAACATTTTTTTTTAAGAACTAATTGTCAATGTTATTCTATCTAGCGGGAACCTCTTTTCGGGCTAGACTAATCACCCCAGAACTTTGGTTTTGCACCTGTCCCCTGCCGGTGGTTGAGCCTCAATGCCGCTACCCTTCTTATTCTTGTTACGCTCGTTCCCATGATCCCCATGTAATCTTCTTTGCGCATGCGCAGGGAAGCAGCATAAAGCTTTTTGTTTTTGCAGTTATTGCGTTTTGTGAACTTGTTGGGGTGTCAGCCTCTCTTCTAAGTCTTGACGAGCTAATTACGACGTCATCGAAACTCGTTACCGAGCTGAAATAGGTAACCTGCTCATCTTAACTAGCTGAGACTGCGAACAATCCGGCGTGCCGATGCGGCTAGGCCGAAAATTGCTATCGCCGCTGACATTACCACGGGACAATGGTCTAGCAAAGCCGCCGTCGTTC
>CACHEI010000005.1 GCA_902578815.1 uncultured SAR116 cluster alpha proteobacterium
TGATTAGTGGACAGGCCTTGACGAATAAATCGGCGACCTGATCAGGCCGCGATACCGGCGCAACGAAGAATTGATAAAGCGCCTGCAGCGGATCGTAACCCAGAGTGGCAAAGATGATCGCACCAACAACAAGGGTCAGCGCAATCGCAAGAACCGGTGTCACCACCGTTAGCACCAGCGAGATATCCTTGCGGGGAACAAGAGAGATCATGCATCCACCTCCTCGCCTGTGGCACTGCCACCCATAAGTAGACCAACCTTTTCTGCAGTCAAGTCGGTTGCATCCATGGCCGCAGACAAATACCCGTCGTACAGCACGGCAATCCGATGCGCGATCGTGAAAACCTCCTCAAGATCCTGCGAAATCATCACCACCGCCGATCCCATCGCGGCAAGCTCAAGCATCGCTGCACGTATGTACATCGCCGCACCAACATCAACGCCCCAGGTAGGCTGAGAGACCACGAGAACCTTTGGAGACTTGGCGATTTCCCGCCCAACGACAAATTTCTGCAGATTGCCACCAGACAGCGCTGAGGCCAGCGGATTCTCATTTGGCAGTCGAACGTCAAAGGCCGTCGCTACATCAGCCGACGCTTGGCGAATTGCATCCTCGTCGATGACACCCTTTTTCACCACACCAGCAAGCGAATGACTTGTCAGCAGATTGTTGTCGGCAAGCGACATTGTCGGTACCGCGGCGTGGCCATTGCGTTCTTCTGGAACAAAACCGATGCCGGCATTTTTGCCTTTTTTGCTCTGGGTCTGGCAACCAATCAGGTAGCAACAGGGCTTGCCCTAACAATCTTTGGCACGGGGTTGTCCGGCCTAATTGGGGCGCCATTGGTGGGTCAAGCCATCGATGGGTTGCCGCGGATCCATCTACCTATACTTGCCGACCTCCCGTATGTAGGGACGCTTCTGTTCCAGCATGACATAATGGTTTATTTGGCCGTTTTCATAGTTGCCATGTGTGCATGGGTGTTAAATGTCACTCGTATTGGGCTGATTATTAGAGCTGTTGGTGACAATCATGACAGTGCACATGCTCTTGGATATTCAGTGCTTGGTGTACGCTTGCTGGCAGTAACGTTTGGTGGCATGATGGCTGGCCTTGGGGGTGCCTATCTCCCGCTGGTTTTGACACCACACTGGGCGGAGGGAATGACTGCTGGCCGTGGCTGGATCGCGCTAGCTCTTGTTGTCTTTGCGTCGTGGCGGCCTTGGAGAGTTTTAGGTGGTGCATTGGTTTTCGGCGGCATAACAATTATGCAGCTAGCTGGACAGGCAAGAGGGTGGACAATTCCATCTCAATTCCTGTCGATGTTGCCTTATCTAGCGACGATCATCGTTTTGGTATTGATCTCGCGGAATAGGGAATTTGCGCTAGCTAATTCGCCGGCTTGCCTTGGTAAAATTTTCCATAGGTAAGAATTTTATTCGTTTTGTTGGTTTTTAGTTAGTTAGTAAAAAAACAGGGAGAAACTCATGCAGAGCAACAGATTAATACTCATATTGCTTGGTCTGGTATTACTTGCAGGCCTAGCACTTTTCTTGGTGCCAAAAGAGGTCACTGAAAAGGTCGCCCTCCGAGACTCAAAGGTCAAAGTTGGTTTCGTATACCTTACGAATCCGGGGGACCATGGCTGGACCTATGCACACGAAGTTGCGCGCTTGGAGGTCAATGAGCATTTTGGTGACAAGGTTGAAACATCTTATGTTGAAAATGTTCCTGAAGGTCCTGACGCGGCTCGTGTCATTCGGGAACTTGCAAAACAAGGCAACAAGATCATTTTTACAACCTCATTCGGTTATATGGATCCAACACTGAAGGTGTCAAAAGAGTTTCCAGATGTAAAATTTGAGCATATTACCGGCTACAAGCGGTCCGGCAATATGGCAACAGGCAACATTCGGTTTTATGAGGGCCGCTACGTTCAGGGAGTTGTTGCCGGAATGATGACAAAGAGTAACAAGATTGGGTATCTTGCCTCTTTCCCAATCCCTGAAGTTATTCAGGGCATTAACGCATTCGCGCTTGGAATGCGTTCGGTTAATCCCAATGCTGAAATGTCAATTATCTGGGTAAACAGCTGGTATGATCCTGTCAAAGAAGCCGACGCAGCAAAGGTACACATTGCTGAGGGCGCGGATATTTTGGCCCAACACACAGACAGCCCGGCCATGCTGCAGACTGCCGAGAAGGCTGGCGTGCATGGTTTTGGCCAGTCAAGCGACATGAAGGAGTTTGCCCCAAAGGCACAGCTCTTCAGTTCGGTAAACAACTGGGGACCCTATTACATCTCAAAAATCGAGCAGCTGATGGATGGTTCATGGTCTACTGGCGAAGGTCCAGATCACTGGGCTGGTAATACTTGGCTTGGTATGGCTGATGATTACCTCGTTCTAACCGATTTTGAGAACATGCCAGCTGACGTTAAAATGGCTGCAGAAGCAGCAGAAGCTAAGATTAAAGGTGGCTACAATATTTTCACAGGCCCCTACAACGATAATGAGGGTAATGTCATTCTCCGGGCTGGCGAGGCCTATAATGATGGCAACCTATGGAATGACATGAACTACTATGTTGAGGGTGTAAACGGAAAGATTCCGGGCTAATATATCGACATGGAATTAAAAAATGGGGGCGCCGTTTGCAGCGGCGCTCCCTTGATCTGTCCGGACTCTTTTAATACCAGATCTGATAAATTTTTTTGGGGTATTCTGTTATGAACGAAAAAAAATTGAAGATTTTCGTGACGCGTCGCTGGCCAGCAGCTGCTGAAGAAGCTTTATGTGACCACTTTGACGTTACTTTAAACACAAATGATGCGCCACTGACAAAAGAGGAGCTGATAGAGGGTTTTGCTAGGCATGATATTGCCGCACCGACAGTTTCTGACAATATCGACACTGATATTATCGCTGCTGGTGCCAAAGGGAGTTGTAGGCTCATTGCAAATTATGGTGTTGGGGTCAACCACATTGATTTGCTAGCTGCGAGGACTCACTCAATGCTGGTTAGCAACACACCCGGTGTGCTGACGGATGCAACAGCAGATTTGACCTTGACGCTGATGCTAATGCTCTGCCGCCGTGCCGGTGAGGGCGAGCGTGAGCTCCGCGCTGGGAAATGGAGCGGCTGGAGGCCGACCCATCTGGTCGGCAGAGCAATGACCGGTAAACGGCTTGGTATTATTGGGATGGGCCGGATTGGCAAGGCGGTTGCCCGGCGGGCTTATTTTGGGTTTGGCATGCAGATATGCTTTTACAACCGCTCGCCTGTTGGTGATGTGGATGATATGAAGGCAGAGCAGATGGGTAGTGTTGCCGAAGTGTGCGCCAATAGTGATTTTGTCAGCCTGCATTGTGCCGCCAGCCCTGATACCTTTCAAATTCTGGGTGCTGAGGCACTCGCAGCACTACATGAAAGCGCCTATGTCATTAACACCGCCCGTGGTGACGTTGTTGATGAAGCGGCGCTAGTCGCAGTCCTTAATGCAGGGACCATTGGCGGTGCTGGATTGGATGTCTATAAGGGCGAGCCCGAGATCAATCCAGCCATTCTTGCCGCCAGTAACACTGTCCTTTTGCCGCATCTGGGTTCGGCAACTGTCGAGACCCGCACGGCGATGGGGCTTAAGGTGGTTGAAAATGCCCGCGCCTTTGCTGCAGGACAGGATCTCATCGACCCGGTGACATGATGTCTGCAAAGGCAGACAATCTGCAAGGCTGGCAACATATAGCGCTTGCGGCGTTTAATGCTGCGCTCGACATTGGGCATCCCGCGCGTCTGACTAGCGCTGCAGTGGCCAAACTTACCGCCCAGGTGACAGCGATCATCGCAATTGGCAAAGCGGCTGCCTCGATGACGATTGCCGCGCGCGGTTCAGATGCAATCAGTCCGGATGTTCCAGGCATTATCGTCACAAATGACGAGAATTTCGTTAGTGTTGATGGCATGGACTGTCACGCAAGCGCCCATCCAGTTCCTGATGAACGGGGGCTGGAGGCGGCCTCGGCTGTGACACAAATGGCCAAAAGCCTGACGGGTGACGACCATCTGCTGCTGCTGATCAGCGGTGGTGGCTCAGCCCTGTTGCCGGCCCCGGTGCCGGGCGTTTCGCTGGCGGAAAAGCAACAGCTCAATGAGGCACTTCTTGGGAGTGGGATGGATATCCACCAGATGAATGCGATCAGGCGGCTTTTTTCTACACTGAAGGGTGGACGTCTTGCTAAACTGGCGCATCCCGCAAAAATCACTCAATTGCTACTATCAGATGTGCCGGAAGACAGGCTAGAATCCATTGCAAGCGGTCCGGCAGTTGGCGATCCGGTGCCACTTGAGGTGGCGGTCTCAATGATTGCTGATGCTGGGCTTGATAGGCTGGATTTCGTTGCGCGCCATGTGGAGGCATTGCTTGGGGGGGCGGCTGACCAACCAGTACGACCCGGTGAGGCCGAAATCGCCCATGTGAAAAGTCAGATTCTAGCCAGCAACGCGCTGTGTCAGGATGCAGCCGCCAGAAGTTTGATGAGGGCCTTTAAGAGGAAAGGTGAGGCTGTGGGTCCGCTCGTCGGTGAGGCGGCTGAGTGTGGCCGCGAAATGGCCCGCCGCATCACCGAACGGATGCGCCATCAAAGGCAGATGGTCTATGGTGTCACTGGCGGTGAGACAACAGTCTCACTCGGTAGTGGCCTGGGCGGCAAGGGTGGCCGGTCACAAGAGCTAGCGCTTGGCTTTGCTGATGAAATGGTCGCTATGGCACGGCCGCCGGCTCGGTGGCTGATTCTGGCTGGTGGAACGGATGGACGCGATGGTCCGACGGACGCAGCCGGTGCCATCATACACTCCGGCTCATCCTTCGATCAGCTGGCCGTGACACGGGCATTGGCAGACCACGACAGCTATCACTACCTCTCAGCGCATGATCAGCTTTTGAGAGTGCCGCCAACGGGAACCAATTTGGGTGATCTGGCGATTTTCATAGCCCTCCCATAATGAACTAGTAAGGGGCAAAGCAAAAAACCCTTCCGGTTCTTGAGGCCTTTTTAGCGACGATGCCAGTTGCCTCCCTAGGCCTCAAAGAACATCCTTACGTCTGAACAGGAAATAGAGATCTTCTTCTTTATTCAGCCGCCATAAGCTTTTCGTCGGCCTGGAACTGTGCCTTCTCGGTTGAATCATTCATCGCAGTTGTTGCGGATTGCCCACCTTTGACGGCGATCGAGATCGCATCAAACCAGCCAGCACCAACCTCACGCTGGTGGCGGGTTGCGGTGTAGCCCCGATCCTCGGCGTCAAACTCGGCTTTCTGCAATTCGCAGTAGGCGGCCATGCCCCTCTCACGATAGCCGGAGGCGAGCTCGAACATTGAATAGTTCATTGAGTGGAAGCCGGCGAGTGTAATAAATTGATACTTATACCCCATTGCGCCAATTTCACGCTGAAAGCGGGCGATGTCATCTTGTGACAGGTTAGCCGACCAGTTGAAACTTGGTGAGCAGTTATAGGCCAACATCTGGTTCGGATGCTCCCTGTGGATCGCTTCGGCAAACCGTTTTGCCTGATCGAGATTGGGGGTTGATGTTTCCATCCACAGAAGATCGGCATAATCGGCGAAGGCGTTGCCACGGACAACACAGCGCTCAAACGCATCCTTTGGATCAAGGCGAAAAAAACCTTCTTCAGTTCGATCTCCGGTAAGGAAGCGATGATCACGCTCATCGATATCAGATGTGATCAGCTTTGCGCTCTCCGCGTCGGTCCGGGCGACGACCATTGTAGCCACTCCGGCAGTGTCGGCAGCTAGGCGCGCCGCATTGAGATTGGCGATATGCTGCCGCACAGGAATCAGAACCTTACCACCCATATGACCGCATTTCTTTTCAGATGCCAGCTGATCCTCGAAATGCACGCCGGCAGCGCCTGCCTCGATATAGCTACGCGTTAGCTCGAACGCATTTAGCGCTCCACCAAAACCAGCCTCGGCGTCTGCTACAATCGGCGCAAACCAATCGATATTGCTGGATCCCTCAAGCGTTTGGATCTGATCGGCGCGTTGCAAAGTGCGGTTGATTTTGCGTGCCAGTTCCGGACCGGAGTTGGCCGGATAGAGTGATTGGTCAGGATACATGCCGCCGGCGGTGTTGGCATCTGCGGCAACCTGCCAGCCCGATAAATAAATCGCCTTGAGGCCTGCCCGCACCATCTGCATCGCCTGGTTTCCCGATATGGCGCCAAGTGAGTGCACGTAATCATCGGTGTGCAGGAGGTCCCACAGTTTATTTGCACCATGCCGTGCCAGGGAGTGTTCGATCGGTACTGACCCAGACAGCTTTTTTACATCTTCCATGGAATAGTCGCGTGCGACATCGTCAAAACGCCCAGCCTTTGCACCTGTATGTTCCTCGAAAGCTCTATTCTCTTCCAGTCTGTTTGTCATGGCCCTGTTCCTTCATTAAGAGAGTCTTACTCACATGCGCTCCGCCGCGCGCAGGAAAGTCCCTCGGTAGCCTATCTCGACGATGCAGACCAGGAAAAAAGTGCAATTTTGAAAACAGTAAAAACTTTACATTTTCAATTTTCAATTTTACATTCATGGTGTTTTAACAAACCGTACAGATTTGCATTGTACCGGCTTACGCCCCTGTTCGCTGCGGTTGAGGAGAGGAGACATGCAGGAAAAAATTCTTGTAGGGCATAAATTGCGCCGCTTTCGTCAATCGATTGATTTGTCACAGACGGTGATGGCGGAGACCCTAGACATCAGCCCATCTTATCTAAACTTGCTTGAGCATAACCAACGCCCCTTGACTGTTAGCCTTCTTTTGCGCCTTGGCAGTGCCTTCGACATTGACCTGAAGGAATTTGCCGAGGATGACAGCGCGGCGCTGTCGACAGAACTGACCGAAGTCTTTGCCGACCCGGTCCTTGCAGGTGAGCGCATTTCGCGGCGTGAATTGCAGGATATGATCACGGCGGCACCGGGCGCGGCGCGCGGGGTTATCAATCTGTTTGAGGCCTATCGCAAGGTGCGTGCCGAGCTTGAGGTCGCCGCTGGTGACGGGCGCAGCGGTGTCGAGACGAACAACCCTGTTGAGCGGATCCGTGATGTGTTGCAGCAGGCGAACAACTATTTTGCGATCATCGAGGAAGCGGCGGAAGTCTTTCGAGCGAATGCGACGGTTGGAGGCGCAGGGCGTGCTGACGCGCTAATGGAGAGCCTAGTCGGCTATGCCGATGAGATGCTGGGCCTGCGCGTCCGGATCATACCCGTTGCGGTGATGGGGTCGCAGCTGCGCCGCTATGATCAGCACCGTCGAGAAATTCTCCTCAGTGAAGCGCTGCGCCGTCCGCAGCGGCAGTTCCATCTACTTGTCCAGCTAGCGCTTTTAAGCCAGGCCGAGCAGCTCGACGCCGAATGCGCCCAACATAACATCGAGGACGCGGCCTGTCGTTCCCTGTTACGCATGACATTGGCTGGTTATTTTGCCGCGGCCGTGATGATGCCCTATGACACTTTTCTCGAGGCGGCAAGGGAACTGCGCTATGACCTTGATCTGCTTGGACGCCGGTTTGGCGCCAGTTTTGAGCAGGTCTGTCACCGCCTGACCAGTCTAAATGCGCCGACGGCGCGGGGCATCCCATTCTTCTTTGTCCGTGTTGATGATGCGGGTAATATTTCGAAACGACTTGCTGCTGGCGGAATGCAGTTTGCAAAACATGGCGGCACCTGTCCGAAATGGAATATACACAAGGCATTTCGCACTCCCGAACAGTTGCTCTTTCAGGCAGCCGAATTGCCGAATGGCCAGAAGTTCTTCACAATCGCCCGCACTGTGCCACGTATCTGGTCGCGGCCAGATGAGCCGGCACCAGAATTTGCCGTGGCGCTTGGCTGTGAGATGCATCATGCACGCGATCTTGTCTATGCCGATCAGCTGGCCCAAATAAAAGGACCAACCTTTGATCGCATCGGCATTGGCTGCGCTGTCTGTGAGCGCATGGAGTGTACACAGCGGGCGCACCCACCGGTTGGCCATGATGTGAGGTTTGATGGGCCAATGCGGCGGATCGGCCTTTATGACCTCGGATTGAGACAATAATCGCTTTGCCAGCCTGTCAAAGAATTTGCTCCCGGTCGGGATTTTCATGAAATAATATTTCATTTCCATTATATCGTTGATTTGGGTAATAAAATTACCCTTGGACTCCACCACTGGCGGTTCGGTATTCTTGACTTGTCGACTCTGCTAGCATAGCGGCGTTGTGCGGGCTGGCTTTCGACGTCCGGACCGCCCCATAGGAACGGATCATGGCAGGCACTGCAGACCACAATGATCGCGGTGAGCGTAAAGATGAGGCGGGAGACCGGCTGACTTCACTCTATGGCCTGACGCCAAAGGTCGAGGGTGCAATTGTTGCTGCTGTGGACGGCCATTTGGAAAGCCGCGCACGGGCTCTGGTCGCGCCGCTCCACCCTGCCGACCAAGCTGACCTTTTGGAGCGTTTGCCAAGACGGAAGGCTGAGGTGTTGGTGCGGATGCTCGGTGAGGACCTTGATGTTGGAATGCTGTCATATCTTGATGAGGCAACTTGTAAGGAAGTTTTGGACATCATAGGCGTGACGATACTGGCGCGCCAGCTGTCTGATTTGCCGGTGGATGATGTGATTAAGATCGTCAAGGAGCTGGAACAGGACGAATTTGACGATTTGCTGGAAGCGCTGCCTTGTGAGGAAAGGGTTCTGGTCGAGGAGGGGCTGTCATTTCCTGAGGATTCTGCTGGACGAATGATGGAGCGTGAGATTGTAACGGTGCGAACCTTTTGGACTGTCAGCCAGACAATTGATTTTTTGCGAGCCTTGGATCTCGAAATAGAGGAATTCTATCTGATTTTTGTTGTCGATGCGGCACGCAACATAGTGGGTGAGGTAAGACTGAGTAAGTTGTTGCGTGCGCAGCGTCACCGTCGTATCTCGGAGATTATGGAGACTGATTTCCGGAAGATTCCGGTGACCATGGATCAGGAGGAGGTCTCGATCCTTTTTCGCCGCTACGGCATGTTCTGCGCCGGTGTGGTTGATGATTCTGGCCGTCTAGTCGGCATGATCACCATTGATGACATAATTGATGTGATCGACGAGGAGGCGGAGGAGGATTTGATGGCGTTGGCTGGTGTCGGCGAGGCGAATGTTCGCTCAAGCCTCTGGGGCACGCTGCAGGGCCGATCCTCATGGCTATTAATCAATTTGTTCACAGCGATTATCGCCTCAGCGGTGATTGGTCTGTTCGACGCAACCATTGAACGGCTCGTGGCGCTTGCCATTCTGATGCCGATCGTTGCCTCGATGGGGGGCAATGCCGGAACCCAGACTCTGACTGTTGCGGTGCGGGCCATTGGCCTTCACCAGTTGGACCGCGATGCCGCGACGGCCTTTGTGCGGCGCGAGCTGATAGTTGCCGCGCTCAACGGTGTGGTTTTCGCGATGCTCTCGGCAACGATGGCATTTCTTTGGTTCAACAATGCCGATATTGCGGCCGTGATGGCTGTAGCGATGTTCGCCAATATGATGATTGCCGGGCTTAGTGGAACGCTCGTGCCGCTTGGGCTGGTGCGTCTTGGTGTTGATCCTGCGGTGGCGTCAAGCGTCTTTGTTACCACCATCACCAATGTTGTCGGGTTCTTCGTCTTTTTGGGGCTGGCGGCACTCTATCTGATCTAGCATTCTGATCTGGCTTTGCGCGATTGTGCGGTTGAATATTTTTTGCCTCCCCTTTTTTTGGCCTGATCAGTTGCCCATTTGCTGATGGCGACGCAATGATGGTATCCATGACTGTTCACCTGAAAAAACTCTCTGTTGGTTCAGCCTCGCTCGCCAGTCTGCAGGAATGGCAGGCAGCGCGCTTTGCCGCGGGCATGGAACTGATCCATTTGACGCGCAATACGCCGCGCCGTTGGCAGGAGGTGCTTGACGGTGGTTCCATTTTCTGGGTGATAAAGGGCGTGATGTGCGCCCGCCAGCCAATCACCGAGCTGCGTGCGATGCAGCGCGCCGATGGGCGTCCTGCCTGTGGAATTGTACTTGCCCCTAACTTGATTGCGGTTGAACCGCTACGGGTGCGGATTTTTCAGGGCTGGCGATATCTTGAGGCAAAGGATGCTCCAGCCGACAGCCTTGTCAGCGCGGATACTGGCGAAGCGATGCCGGCCGAGATGGCCGCGGAGCTGCGCGAGCTTGGCCTGCTCTAGCCGCATATGACAGCCTTTCGCAATCCTGCTACCTTTTACTCTGAATGACTGGACCTGCTGGCAAATATGCGGGGTCGCTGCCGTTAGTTTATGATCCGTCCTTGGCAAAGGTCACTGCAAACATCGGGTTGCCATTAAACAGATGTTCGCGTTTCGGGCCATTCATCAACTCGAAGCGTTGCATGGAGATCGGTCCTGCCATGCGATAGCCCTCGGACGCCAGATTGCGCCGGTGAAACTCAAGCGCTGCCGCCTCGAAACTCTCGGCAATAATGGTAATGCGATCTTCATCAGCCATGATGAGGCTCCGTTCTGTCTGGATTCGCTGTGTGCAATATGCCAAATCGCACGGACTTTGTCAGGAAGTTTTCCGGCGTTTTGGCAAATATTGCTTATTACATCCTCTGGCCGGGGTCATTTCCTGCGCCATTCCCATGGCGGGCTGAAGCGCCCCTGCCACACGCCGCGCTTTGCTGCCGCGGCGCGTGTTTCATTCTCCACATAGGCGATTGAAAAATCGCGGTAGGCAAGAGCCAGACCCCGGTCCACTAGCGCACCAGCAATATCGAGGTCATTGGCAAAACACTGCATGACAAGCCGCCCATATCGGTCAACATCACGCAGATGACATCTGAGCTGCGGGGCTGAGGCGGCAAGGTCACGCATCGCATCGCGCGCTGCAAGCCCACAGGACCAGGATGAGCCATCATCAGTCTCGCACTGCTGTTTGAGTTCCGGGGCATCGATTCCGAACAGACGAATTTTCAGGCTGCCGCTGCGCAGGGAATCACCATCGGTGACCCGCGTCACGCCGATTTGCCCGGACAGGGAAAACGGGGCGTTTGTCGTCTCCGTCGCTTGTGTGCCATGCGGCATTGCCATGGCGAGACTGAACAGCAAAAGCAGTCTGAATTTCCAGTACATTAGAAAAATCTAATTCAATTGATAACCAGGCGCTATCCCCAATGTTTGATATGGTCATCGGTTGGCAACAACCTTTTGGATGACGCGAAAGGTGGCCTTGTCCATGCACGTTCAGCACACAATAATTGTTTCCATTGCCAGATTGAGCGGATAGGCGAGTGACCATCCGCAGGAAATGCGCGCTAATTGACGTAGGGGTTGTCCTTGAAGGGATCCTCGGCATCGCCTGCCTCCTCGTCCGACATCACCCATTCGGCCTCAGGGTTCAAGCTGGCGGCCACTGCACTTGAGGCCTCGGGAATGGCGACAAAGGGGCCCTGCGCTGCTGTTGGAACTGCGCGCCGCCGTGTCATCCTAAGGACAACGAATATCGCGGTGGCAATCTGTGTTGATGCCAGAAGAGGAAAGAAACTGTCAACACCCAGAAATTCGAGTGACAATGCCGCAAGTGGTGACCCGACAACTGCACCGGCGCCACTCATCATCACCAATCCAGAGGCGACGGCAATCATCTGGGAGGGTGTCAGAAAATCGTTTGCATGGGCAATGCACAGCGAATACATAGGAAAAAGAAACCCGCCGAATACAACCATGCAGACAAGCAGGAGAGCAAATTGAGTAAGCTCGAGTTGCCACGCAAGGAGCAACGTGGCGGCAGCCATTGCCGAAACGCCAAGAATGACGACGCGCCTGTCAAACCGGTCCGACAGTCGGCCAACCGGATATTGCAGCAGCATCGCGCCGATCACCGGGGCTGTCATGAAATAACCGATCTCGCTGCTGCTCATTCCAATTGACTTACCATAGACTGCACCCATGCCGAAGACCATCGCGATCGACATGCCGTTCAGAGCCAGGCCGATAACGGCAAGTGGCGAAATCTGGAAGATCCGGCGCAGGCTGATGCGTTCGGGTGCTGAAAATTCCGGTGCCTTGCCGACGCTGATCAGGATCGGCACGACGGCCAGCGAGACCAGAACAGACGCCAGCAGGAACAGCTCAACCCCTGTCTCGCTGCCCAGCGAGATCATCAGCTGGCCACTGGCGATGCCTGCCATTGTTACGATCATGTACAGGGACAACATCTGCCCACGTGTCTTGTTGGTTGATTGATCATTCAGCCAGCTTTCGCAGACGATATACATTCCAGCAAAGCTAAACCCTGTTAGAATTCTCATGAGAGCCCAGACGTACGGGTCAATGATCGCAGCATGCACCAGAACCGCGGCAGAGGCAACGGCCGACATTGCGCCAAACACACGCACATGGCCAACATTGTTGAGAATATGTGGGACGCCCAGAGACCCCAGAAAAAGGCCCAGATAATAACCGGCCATGATCAGACCGGTTGCGACATTGCTGAAGCCGGCATCGGATGAGCGAATGCCGAGCAGGACCATTTGCAGGCCATTTCCCGCCATGATCAGCAACAGGCCGAAAAACAGGGTCCATGAGGCAGCTGCAGATCTCAGCATGGCCGATATCCAACTCCAAAAATCCCAAAAAAGCGGTGTTCACAACCAAGGTGATAACCGGAATATCAGGTGTCCTATAAAAATAGAAAAGATACGCTTCGTTACGACTTGGCGAAACCTGCCGTCTGTCTCGCATTCAACAAAATTCAGTCGTTTTGAAGACAAAGTAAGTTTTTCTGGATCACGGGTTGCCAGAGGGTCCATCTGAACCGGTCTGCAGTGAGAAAGTCGCCTCAAAAACAGCCACAACCTTCTCGCGTTCGCCATCCAACATGGTGACCAGATGCGGCTCGTCAGCGGCGTCATTGTTCTGGGCAATGAACCGGACAACGGCAGCGTTAAAATCATCGGCATTCTGCCCAACCGCGCCAACGCACAGGCGCAGGCTGGCATAAACATTGCTGAATAGCTGGCTTGCGCTTTCAAGATTTGTAGCATCGGTCTGGCTGATGCGCTCATGGCGCACCAGTTTAGAGATGATTTCGATTTGGTCTTGACCTGTGCCTGAAAAAAGGTCGGCATTGACAAGGCGCAATCCCTGCACCAGAAGATCGAGTTCGTCCATCCCGCCCGGCAGTTTGCGCAACTGCAGCGCCGGTGCGCTCCCATAGACGTCGCGAAGGCGTTGCCGCATATCAAGGACTGCATTGCCGACAATTGGCAGGTCGATCGGATGCTTTGTTGTTTCGTAAATGGCCTCGGTTAGTGCTGTCACCACGGCCGGTGCCTGCGCCGGTTCTGTGATGATCCGCGCTTTAGCAAGCGCCAGCTTTTCCCACACCCAGGCGTCTTTTCTGTAATACTCAGTAAGCCTTTCAAGACCGACGGCGACGGCTCCCTTGTCACCATCGGGACGAAGGCGCATGTCCACCTCATACAAGCTGCCCTCGGCGGTTGGTCGGCTCAGCCAGTTGACAAAGGTCTGGGTCAGGCGGGTGAAATAGGCCTTAGATCCCAGCGTACGATCACCCGTTGACTGGGCATTTGTCCCGGCTTGAAAGACGACCACAAGATCCAGATCTGAATGCGCGGTCAAGGCTCCAGTGCCAAGCCGGCCAAGCGCCAGAATTGCGCTCTGGCCATCAATGCTGCCATGTCGGCGCTGCATGTCCTGAATGGCCAGTCGATGCACGGCACGAACGACAACATCGGCGATTATGCTCAACGCCTGGCTAAGATCGGCCGGATGCAGAATATGGCTCAACGCCTGGACCTCACATTGGAAACGCCATTCACGCGCCCGTCGCTTTATTGCGTCAAGCGCTTCCTCGACTGACAAATCGGCGATAGTGGCTTGCATCTGCTCTGCCAAAACGGTGCCATCGGGCAGAGGGTCGAAGAAATCGGCAAACAGGACAAGATCAAACAGAGCTGGGTTGCGGCGCAGATAGGATGCCATCCGTGGCGAGAGAACCAGCATGTCACACAGCAATTTCGTCAATTGCCGGTTATGGTCGAGAAGCGAGAAGATCTGCACACTTGCTGGCAGCGCTTCGGTGAATTGGGCGAAGGCGGCGAATTTGTCATCTGGTGAGGGGCCACCTGCCAGATGGCCAAGAATGGTTGGCATTAGCCGATTCAGCAAGGAACGCGCCCTCTCCCCTCTTGTAGTGGCAATCCGGCCAGCCATCCAGCCATCTAGAGTGGCACAGACATCACTCGGTCGTTGGAACCCATGCACCGTTAGCCATTGCATGAGTTGCTCAGTGTCATCAAGCAGCAGGTTCAAACCTTCGCCCTCGCTGGCGATGCTGGTCTGCTTAGTGTCCTCGAGAAGTTTGTGTGTGGTGTTCGTGCCGATAGCCCGCATCACGCTCGCAAGCACGGCAAGGAAACTCTCGCTGTCTTCATGGCCGAGGAACTGGACGAATTGCGTCAGTTCGGCCTCGCTGCGTGGCAACGAATGCGTCTGGGCGTCGCTAAGCATCTGGAGGCGGTGTTCGACACGGCGGATGGCTAGATAGAGATCCATCAGATTGCGCGCCTGGTCTGGGCTAATCCAGTCTTCATCAGCCAACGCCTTGAGGGCAGTTAGTGTGCGGGCCTGACGGATGGCGGAACCACGGCCCCCTGTGACCAGTTGCAGAACATGGGTAAAGAATTCAATCTGGCGAACGCCATTCTTGCCGGTTTTCAGGTTATAGCCATGCCAATCGGATGTCTGCACTGGCCGGCGCAGCATCGAATTCATATCTTGCATCACCGTGTAATCCAGCGTCCGCCGCCAGATGAAAGGCTGAAGATTGGCGAGAAAAGCGGTACCAAGCGCAAGATCGCCGGCGATTGGCCTGGCTCGGATGAAGGCCGCTCTCTCCCAGGTGCGGGCAATTGATTCATAATAGCCTAGTGCCGCGCCAATCTGGATGCTGACAGCTGTCGCCCCTGGGTCTGGACGTAAGCGCAAATCAACCCGCCAGCCAATACCATCCCCAGTATTCTGCGACAACAGTCGAACTAGGGCGCGTGTCTGCTCAACATAGAATTGCTGGGCCTCGTCGGCGTCAAATAGCGGCGTGCTGTCAGGATCGTGAAGAATGATCAGGTCAATGTCGGATGAGTAATTTAATTCCGACGCCCCCAATTTGCCAAGCGCAAGGAGGACCCATCCACAATCTGCCATATCCTTGGCGGGTGGAGGGCATTGGCCACGCCCCGCCGCCCGGTCAAACAGGTACCGCACCGTCGCGCGAACCGCGGTCTCGGCGGCGCTGCTAAGCCATTGCATCTGCGTTGCAACATCTGCCTTTGTGGCGAGATCAGACACCGCAACGGCAAGCGCACTGCGCTGACGTAGCTGGCGAATGGCCCGCATCATGGCGGTGTCATCCTTGATTGTTGGCGTTGTCGCTTTCAGTTCATCACAAGCGGCAGTGACTATTGCGGCTCCCTGTCCCTGCAGTATGGGCACGATGGCGTGCTGATGTCGCCGCGCTAGTGTCCGGAGATGGCGGGAATGCACCAGCATGGCTGCAAGCGCGTCCGCCGAAACGCCGGTGTCAGCATCACCTAGAACAATGTTGGCCCAAGACACAAGATCAGCATGGATCGGTCGCAGATGTGCCGGGATGATAGGCAGACCGGGGCACAGCCGGTTGTTTTCGATAAGCGCTGGATCATTGGTCATCACGCGAGCATAGCGAAGCACAGCAGACATACAACCAGATCATCCGGCAAACCAGATCATCCTGACAGGATCCGTCCTCCAGCCTTCATTCTGTCAAGGCCGCGATACATCCGCCATGTCAGTGTTAGCGCCGAGGTAGAAAGGCCAACCACCAAGCCAGCCCAAACGCCCACGGGCCCCAATCCAAGGGTAAAGCCCATCAAAGTTCCACCACCAACGCCAAAAAGCCAGAAACTGCCAATGGCCAGCAGGGCAGGGATGCGGGTGTCGTTCAACCCACGCAGAACCGAATTGGCGATGCCCTGCAATCCGTCAGGAATCTGAAACAGGGCAACAATCAACACCATTGGCAGGGCCAGTGAGATAACCTTTTTCAGCAGCGGATCTTTTTGATTGAGATAGATTTCAACAAGTGCCTCTGGCCAAATTAGCAGAATCGCCATGGTAATCGAGGTCACTAGAATGCCAACCAGCATCACCGAATGTGCGCTTCGTTCAAGATTTTGCCTGTCCTGCCTGCCGGCATAGTGTGCGACGCGGACGGTTCCGGCCTGCCCCAACGCTATTGGTACCATGAAAGCCACCGCGGCAATCTGGTTGGCAATCGCACTGGCCGCCAGCCCGGCGGTACCAAACAGGCCAATGATAAGGCCAATGGCGATGAACATGCCACTTTCGGCAACAATTGTGAGTCCAATGGGGAATCCCAATGCCGCAATCCGGCGGGTAATCTGCCAATCCATGATCCAGAGTCGCTGAAAGGGTTTGGAAGATCTATAGGGCTCCGAGGTGGCGATATAAATCATCAGGCCGATGCTGACCAGCAACCAGGTCAGGCTGGTTGCTAGCGCGACTCCAGCCAATCCCATTGCCGGCACCGGTCCAACGCCGTGAATGAAGGCATTATTGCCAATGATGTTGAAGCCAAGTCCCAGGAGGGTGGCAATAACCTGAGGTAGCGGCTGCTGATGCGCCACGATATATTGGCGCAGCACAAAGAAGATGAAATTGAAGGGCAAGCCGATTGCTGACCAGATAAGGAAATCTGTCGCCATATGCGACAGCTCCGGGTCCTGTCCCAGCCAGACAAGAATCGTCGGGCCGGCAACCACCAGTGGCGCAAACAAAATGCCGATGGCAGCGCCTATCACTAGTCCCTGCCGTAAAGTGCGCCGGATCTGGCGGTCATCACAGGCGCCCAGCGCCTGGGCGATAAGTGCGCCAACTGGCAATGTCATTCCAAGTGCAAAGAAATAGACTGGCTGATAGTAACGCTGGCCGAGTGATCCTGCCGCCAAATTGATGCTGTCGATTCGGCCCATTGCAATGACGTCTGCCGTCGCAATGCCAATAACTGACAGCGCACCGATGACAATTGGCATCGCCAGTTTTATATTCTGCCAGTGATGATAGGCCCACGAAAGCACTTGCCTTGACCGTTGTATGCTGTCGCCTGTCTTTTCTGATGCTGTCGTCATTTCGGATTTGGAGCCTCAGAATTGTGGCGTCTGGCGCGGCAAAAGATTAAATAAAATGGCTGGGTTGCAATGTTTTTGCCAACATTGAAAACAACTTGTTATTACGTTAATTGTCCAGGAAAGTATATGCCGTCACGGGCGGCTCCCCATCTGAAAGGTATCGAGTGCGATGAAAGGCGGTGGTAAAGGAATAGACCGATCAGATGGCAAAAAGGGGTCATCAGGGCGCAGCTATCGAGGCAAGGCTGGTCTTACGCGCCAACCAAAAAAGATGCGTGGCCGCAAGGTTTCGTCACAGCGCTGGCTGGCTCGACAGCTGAATGACCCCTTCGTTGCTGAGGCTAAATCCCGTGGATTTCGCTCGCGTGCAGCGTTGAAACTTGAACAGATTGATGACCGTTACAGACTTTTCCAGCCTGGCATGGCCATTGTCGATCTTGGTTGTGCGCCTGGTGGCTGGATGCAGGTTGCCTCAAAGCGGATACGACTGGGGCAGGGGCCTGCCCGCCTTGTAGGCGTTGATCTGGTGGAGACAGAGGTTATCGTCGACGCCGATACTTTTGTTGGTGACATGATGGATAATGGCATGCTGGCTCTTGTACGTGAAGCTGTTGGTGAAGCCGCCGACGGGGTTTTGAGCGATATGGCGGCCGCTACGACTGGCCATCGGCCAACGGACCATCTTCGAACCACGGCGCTGCTTGAGGCGGCGCTGGTGTTTGCGCTGGAAATTCTTAAAAGGAATGGGTTCTTTCTGGCGAAATGTTTTCGCGGTGGTGCCGAGCGAACTGTCCTTAACGTAATGCAGCGCAACTTTGCCACGGTGCGTCATGTAAAACCTGCCGCAAGTAGGCAGGAGTCCATAGAGAGCTATGTCTTGGCAACAGGCTTTCATGCTGATGATCTTTGCAGCAAAAATGAAAATGCAGCGCCGCATGACAATGATGCAGGGCTGGAAAAGAAGGTTGACGAAAGCGGATTTTCCCCGATTTAAGGCTATGATTCGAAACCATGCTTGGATATAGTGCGGAGCCACCGAACAGCGGTCCTGATGGGCCTGTGTGACGAAAGGCGCCCCATGAAAATCCGCGAAGCACTGACGTTTGACGATGTACTTCTTCAACCCGCACGCTCGGCTATTCTGCCAGCCGACACCAATCTGAAAACCCGGTTGACGCGGTCGCTCGACCTCAACATACCGTTGATCTCAGCTGCAATGGACACCGTAACCGAGCACCGTCTTGCAATCGCTATGGCACAAGCTGGTGGTATAGGTGTCATTCACAAAAACCTGTCAATTGAGGAACAGGCCGGCGAGATTGCCAAGGTTAAGAGGTTTGAATCTGGGATGGTTGTCAATCCGCTAACAATCACCGCAGACAAGTCATTGGGTGATGCTCTGGCAATGATGAAGAATCATCATATCAGCGGCGTTCCGGTGGTTGCCGGCGTTGGTGTTGGCCCGCACCGGCTTGTTGGAATCCTGACCAACCGGGATGTACGCTTTGCCAGCGACATGGGCCAGAGGGTCGGCGATTTGATGACGCGCAAGGTCGTCACGGTGCGCGACGGAGCAACGCAGGATGACGCTAAGAGATTGCTGCATGAAAATCGGATTGAAAAGCTGGTGGTGGTTGACTCAGAGGGGCGCTGTACAGGTTTGATCACTGTCAAGGATATGGAAAAAGCGAAAAATCATCCGATGGCCTCAAAGGATAGCGCGGGCCGGTTGCTTGTTGCGGCCGCTACAGGCGCTGGCAGTGACGGTCTCGCCCGTGCTGAGGCCTTGATCGACGCTGGCGTCGACGTCATAGTTGTTGATACCGCGCATGGCCATTCCGAAGGCGTTCTCAATGCCGTCTCCGCAGTCCGCAAAATGGCAAATGCGGTGCAGGTGATTGGCGGCAATGTGGCCACCTACGATGGTGCGAAGGCATTGATCGATGCGGGGGCTGATGCGATAAAGGTTGGGATTGGTCCAGGGTCGATCTGCACGACGCGTATGGTGGCTGGCGTCGGCGTGCCACAATTAACCGCCATCATGGACGCGGCGGAAATATGCCATGGCGAGGGCGTGCCTGTCATTGCCGATGGCGGGATCAAATATTCCGGTGATCTCGCAAAAGCAATCGCTGCTGGCGGCGATGTTGCAATGATTGGTTCACTCCTGGCCGGAACTGATGAAACGCCCGGCGAAGTCTATCTACATCAAGGGCGATCTTACAAGGCCTATCGCGGCATGGGTTCAACCGGTGCCATGGCCCGCGGTTCAGCGGATCGCTATTTTCAGGCAGAAATCTCGCAGCCACTCAAGCTGGTGCCTGAAGGCATTGAAGGGCAGGTGCCCTATAAGGGTGCCACCGAAAATGTCCTGCATCAGCTGCTGGGTGGCCTACGGGCAGCGATGGGCTATACCGGCAATGCCAAGATTACCGACATGCAGACGAACGCGCAATTCCTTCGCATCACAGGGGCTGGCCTTGCGGAGTCGCATGTTCATGACGTGACAATCACGCGCGAGGCACCAAATTATAGACCTGGAATATAGGCGATCCTAGCCAAATGAAGATTTGATCACCAAAGACCAATGATCATGGTTGATATTTTTTGGCACCGTTGAGTTGGCGGTTCCCTTCAGAGGTAGAATTCATGAAGCCAGCCGCACGGCTTGCCACCTTAATCGAGATTATCGACGAGATCGAGGAGACCCATCTCGCCGGCTATGGGTTGCGAAAGGGATTGCAGCGGCGGCGCTATGCAGGGTCAGGAGACCGGCAGGCTATCTCTGCCATGTTCTGGCAGGTGCATCGGGCGTGGGCGCGCCTTTTTTGGCATTTGCAGCAATGTGGATGTCAGGTCACCGCCCGTAGCATCTCTATCGCCGCTCTGATGCTGGTTAACCGGCAGCTGCCAGCGGCAATCTCTGCGCTGTTCGGCGGCGATGACAAGCATAATGCTGCAGCACTTAGTGCTGATGAGCTGGAGCTTGTTGCGCAATTAGTCGATCGGCAGCTGGATCACCCTGAGATGCCTCGTAATGTGGCACTTGAATGGCCTGAGTTTTTGATGGCAGATGCTATTGCTGCACTTGGTGAGTCGGCCGATGCCGAATTACTGGCCTTGCGGGGCGAAGCGGCAACAGATGTCCGGATTAACCCGTTAAAAATTGATGACAGGCGTGTGTTGCGGGAAAAATTTGCCGGCCGTGGTCTCAAATGTCATCTCAACACGCTCTCGCCCATTGGCATTCGGCTTGAAAAACGCAACCGCACGGAGAATTTTCCTGAATGGAAGAAGGGGCTGTTTGAGTATCAGGATGAGGGATCGCAGATTGCGGCACTTCTTTGTGACGCACGGCCAGGCATGCAGGTTGTCGATATGTGCGCCGGTGCTGGTGGCAAGGCGCTTGTGATGGCGGCGCAGATGCAGAACAGGGGGCGCGTTCTGGCGCTTGATTCCGATGCTGAACGGCTGGAACGTGGCGGTGAGCGGATGCGTCGTGCTGGCGCCCACAATATTGAACGAAAACATGTCGGTGACAGTTGGGGGACGAAGCGCTGGCGTGGCAAGTTTGACCGGGTGGTGATTGATGCGCCCTGTTCAGGGTCTGGCACATGGCGACGTCAGGTTGACGCCCGCTGGCGATGCAGCAGTGACGACCTTGCCCGTTATACCAGCCTGCAGGCGCAATTGCTCGACAAGGGGCGTGCCATGGTCGTGCCCGGCGGCCGGATCATCTATATCACCTGTTCGGTTCTGGCCAGTGAGGGCGCACAGCAGATTGATCGGCTGCTGGCAGAAGCGCCGGAACTGGAGCTAGCCGATATAGGTGAAATCTGGCAGGACACGATTGGCAAGCAGCAAGGTGGTGCCTGTCCGACATTGGACAGGGGGATGCTGCGGCTGCTTCCTGGACGTGACGGCACGGATGGGTTTTTCATCGCGGTATTGCAGGCGCTTCTGCGCTGATGGCGTTTGGGGATCTGCGTAATAACAAGGTTGGGATAGGTAAGATGACGAATGATTCAATTCTGATTATTGATTTTGGCTCGCAGGTGACGCAGCTGATTGCACGGCGTCTGCGGGAGGCGGGTGTCTATACCGAGATTTTGCCCTGCACCACGACAGCAGACAAAATCAGTACTGTGCGGCCGCGGGGGATTATTCTATCGGGTGGACCGGCATCGGTGGCGATGTCGGATACGCCGCGCGCCCCGCAAATCGTTTTTGATTTGGCGGTGCCGGTGCTTGGCATCTGTTATGGCCAGCAGACAATGTGTCAGCAGCTCGGCGGACGCGTTGAACCGGGAACAAGCCGCGAATTTGGCCGTGCCGAGTTGCAGATCATCGAACCATCGGCCCTGTTTGAAGGGGTGTGGGATAGTGCCACCTCGCATCACACTGTCTGGATGAGCCATGGTGATCACGTTGCTGCGCTTCCTGATGGATTTCGCGTGGTGGCAAAATCTGCCGGTGCGCACTTCGCCGCTGTTGCTGATGAGACACGTCACTATTATGGTGTTCAGTTCCATCCTGAGGTTGCTCACACGAAGGGTGGAGAGCGCTTGCTCTCGCGCTTTGCCATTGGCATCTGTGGTTGTTCCGGCAGCTGGTCGATGGCTGGCTATCGGCAGCGGGCGATTGCTGCCATTCGCAAGCAGGTTGGTGATGGCAAGGTGATTTGTGGCCTGTCTGGCGGTGTTGATTCATCTGTTGCCGCCGTGCTGATCCATGAGGCGATTGGCAAGCAATTGACCTGTGTGTTTGTCGATCATGGCTTGTTGCGGGCTGGCGAGGCTGAGGAGGTGGTCAGGCTTTTTGGAGGACATTACAACATTCCGCTGATCCACAAGAACGTGGCGGAGCTGTTTCTTAGCCGCTTGGATGGCGTCAGTGATCCGGAGCAGAAACGCAAGATCATCGGCAACAGCTTCATCGAGGTGTTTGACGTCGAGGCGGCGAAGATCGACGGGGCGCGGTTTCTGGCGCAGGGAACCCTCTATCCTGACGTGATTGAGAGCATCTCAGCTGCTGGCGTTGACGCGGTGACAATAAAGTCACACCACAATGTTGGCGGCCTTCCCAATGACATGGCATTAGAGTTGGTGGAGCCTTTGCGGGAGTTATTTAAGGATGAGGTTCGGGCCCTAGGACGTGAGATTGGCCTTCCTGAAATTTTGGTCTCGCGCCATCCTTTTCCGGGGCCGGGGCTTGCCATCCGCGTTCCAGGCACGATCACCCGCGAAAAGCTCGATATTCTTAGAGAGGCTGATGCCGTCTATCTTGAAGAGATTCGCAATGCTGGGCTTTATAATGAAATCTGGCAGGCCTTTGCCGTGTTATTACCGGTGCGAACCGTTGGCGTGATGGGTGATGCCAGGTCTTATGATTATGCCTGTGCATTGCGGGCTGTCTCTTCAACGGATGGCATGACAGCCGATAGTTACCCGTTTACTCATGAGTTTCTCTCGCGCACTGCCACTCGGATTGTGAATGAGGTCAAGGGTATCAACCGCGTCACCTATGATGTTACATCAAAGCCACCTGGCACAATTGAGTGGGAATAGAAATGGATATATGACTAACCGATTTATATTACTTCCTTCCTTTCACAAAACTTTCACATTAAGTCTAATAAATTAATTTTGTTGAGAATTCGTATCACGAATATATAGAATGTTCCAAAGATGCGCGACTATTGGAACTAATAGTAACTCGTAGGCGGAATTTGGCACTCGAAAAGCAGAAATTCAAAGACGGCGAAATTCCAGTCCTCAACGAAGCTTGTGTATTTAAGCGTGGGGAGTATTGGCAGTTTCGTATGTGGCTTGCGAAAGAAATCAAATACGCACGAAAGAGCCCACGCACTCAATGTCAAACAACAGCAGTCGAGCGTGGCAAAGAAGCCAACTTAGATATTTATGCAAATCTCCAGCAAGTTAAAACCCACTTTTCAGTCACCACCAAAGAGGGCGTGCAACAGTACCTAGACTTTCGCAAACGTGATGCAGAACTGGGACGTATTTTAAGTGGTAGACTCGCAATAATAGTCACGTGCTTAAAGCACTGTCTCAGTTTCATTGGCAAAGATACAAAAATTAAAGAGTCAGAACGCACTGGCTGTGAAAATTATTTTTATCAACGTCAAAAATTGACCAATTCCAAAGTCAAACAAGTCACAGCTTAAACGAACAAAGCACCATCAATGCTTTTATAAAATGTTGTCACAATAATGGTCACAAACACATAGATGGTCTCACTTTTAAGCGACTGCCACGATTAGACAAAGGCAATGATGCGATCCTTTGAGCGCCATTTATAAACGATGAATGTGAAGATTTTTATCCTTATACCTGCAAGAACGCGCCATTTAAGCAAGTAATACCAATAACGAATGCACGCCTCTATCAAATGCAAGTTATTTCTTAGTTTATTTTGGAATGCCACAAAAGCACACTAATTTTGAGCATTTACTATTTTACCAGCGTCACAAAATATCTGCCTGCTAACCACAACCCGAATCTTTTTCGGTTCACAAATAAATCATCAAAAAATAGAGCAATTTTTAGGAAAATCTTAAAATAGCTGTGATTTCCTAGGGTGTTTTTGCCTTGATGTTCTAATAATTCGTCGGCGGAATAATATCCGAAACGCTTAAACATGTACAAAAAATGATAGTCTTGTATCGTAGTTTGTCTAAATGGTTGCCCAAATTTTCGCAATCCACCAATTGTAAGTGGAACGTCACCCAAATTTTTTTCAATAGTAAATAATCTTACCATTCTAATTAACGGATTGGAGGATCCTCCTTCCATGAAAATTGCTTTTCCATGAGGCTTTAAAATCCGGTAGAGTTCCTCTCGGACGCCAGGATACTTTATAACATGATGAAGGACAGCTCTTCCAAAAATAAAGTCAAAGCTATCATCTTCGTAGGGAAGGTCTTGGGCATTGGCCTAAACAAACTCTGTTTTGTCTGAAACCTTTGTCAGATCAGCCAATTTTCTTGCAACCTTCACACCTTGAGAAGATAAATCGAAGCCATTCACTCGATGTCCTAATGAGGCAACTGCAATTCCTAGAATTCCCGTACCACAGGCATAATCCAATATTCTCAAATCTTCATTATTTCTGACTTCATTTTCAATCATTTCTGAGAAAATTCTTGTGTCATACCCATACAAGGTTCCACTATTGTGCGGTGCGATGCAAAATTTTTTGTTAAAAAAACTCCAAGTCATCGGCTTTGAAAGCAAGGCTTTTTGCTGGGAGCTGTAAAGATTGTCGTGTTCTTTCTTTTCAACACTCAATACCTTACCAAGAAAGCCTTTTTTCAACATTATCCCCTACTTCTTGTTTATGTTATTACGATTGGTTTACCTCAACAAACTTATTCCATTTACACGCCAGCCACGAAATCAGAGTGAATACGAAAAAAGTTAGCGCAACTGCATTCAGGAGTCATCCAGATTGCTACCGCAGATCCAACAGCATTTGATACAAAATTTTAATCATAATTTTTTCTAAATTAAAGTTTTTGGGATTTCGTAGTACCTCTTAAAATCATGCGGCTCATGTTTGAAAAAAATAGACTTAAACCTTACAAATTGAAGGTGAGAAGCGTTGGTTAATATATCGAACATTCTACAGCAGCTGCAAAATATACAGCCAAAAATTAAGTGATTGCACGTGTATATATCAAAAGTCATTGAGTAGGTTAAGTGACCAGGTCTGTAATCTACTTACCAAATATTTTATCTGCATGACTTGATATCTATTTCCAAAAAGCGCGATCAAGTTTTTCTAACTTAATAGATCGTCATTTTAAGTTTATCTTATTGAACGGCATTTACGTTTTTTCATTAGTTCGGAATAATCACTGTTCTAACTTGATCAATATTTGTGTTGGCAGTTCAATGGTATTTTTTTTCCAACGGAAAAGCTTGAAAAAAGATAAGAAGAGTTAAATGTGATTCAGCATTGGCTCATTAACCAGTTGCAAATTTCTTAAAACACAAAACAGTCCAATATCATGCGGGATTTGGATAATTTGTTTTGATAAATCTCAAAATAAAAATTTGAAAATCTGTAACAGTATGTCAACGAAACTATGCGATGTGGGGTTTTATTTAAAAGAGTGACGCTGAGAGCAAATTTCGAAATACTCTCGGTAAGTGATAATTTCTTAGGCTGATTCAATGTCAAGTTATATAAACTGGCGATTAAAGAAAATTCAGTTTTGGGCTGAATAATATTAAAAAATGCGATAAAGAATTTTCATTGCGTGAGCTTGGTTTAACAACTATTTTGGCTCCTGTTTGGTCTTAAACGCTGTTACATACCATTAGGTCAACAGTAAATGAGTTGATTATTCAAATAATCAGCTTTTGAGTTTTTTTTAGGCAGTAAAATGACTTCCTTTAGTCTAGGGTAGAAAACAATAAACGGTAAATAAGTCGCGCGATGTAATTTAAATATGAAAAATGAAACAAAGGTCACGCCAGTATTGCTTGCGGGAGGTAGTGGGACCCGTCTTTGGCCGGTATCAAGGAAGTCTTATCCAAAGCAATTTGTAAATTTTAATGGTGACGTAACATTGTATCAGCAAAGTGTTATGCGCGTGTGCAAGTCTGATATTCTAAATTTTGCTTCCCCACTTACAGTCACAAATAACGAGCACCGTTTTGTTGTTGCTGACCAATTACAGTCTATTGGTGTTGACCCAGGAACCATCCTAATTGAGCCAGAGAGTAAGAACACTGCGCCAGCAATTCTTGCGGCATGTATCTTTCTAATGAAAAGCGATCCTGAGGCGGTTATCTTAGTATCGCCGGTAGACCATTTCATGAGTGATCGGTATGCACTTCACGATGCGGTAAATAGGGGTTTAGACGTAATTTCTGAGGGAAAATTTGTAACATTTGGTGTAACGCCGACAAGGCCGGAGACAGGATATGGTTATTTAAAACCTATTTCGAACACCACAGAGTTTCCCATTGCTATCAGCAGTTTTGTGGAGAAGCCAGACATCTGTGCAGCGCGAGCAATGTTAGACGAGGGTGGTTATCTTTGGAACACTGGCATATTTTTGTTTCGCGCGCGCGACATGATAAAGGCTTCTTCTTTTTTTGAACCAAATTTGCTTAGGAGTGTTGAGGATGCAGTACACAATGGCTTTGCTGATTTTGGTTTTTGGCGCTTGGACCCTGAAGCGTGGTTGAATTGTGATAGCAATTCAATTGATTATGCCATTATGGAAAGAACAAAAAATTTGATGGTTGTTCAACTACAAGCCGAGTGGTCAGATTTAGGAGATTGGCACACTGTTTGGTTGGAAAAAAAGAAGTTGGCGCTTGAAGGGGTTGTAACAGAGGGAAACGTTTTAGCAGTGGATTGCGAAGATGTTCTTCTCCGTTGCGACAGTCCTGGTCAGCAGCTAGTTGGGCTTGGTCTGCGAGATATTGTAGCGATATCAATGTCTGACGCTGTTTTATTAGCTCACAAAGACAAAACCCAATCAGTAAAGGCAATCGTTGAGAAACTCCAACGTAAAGGTGTGAGACAAGCAGAGGAGCATCCGCTATGGCAAAGGCCGTGGGGAACTTTTGAAAGTCTAATTATTGAAAAAAACTTCCATGTTAAGCGTTTAAATGTAAAGCCTTTTGCATCACTAAGTCTCCAAAGCCACAAATATCGCTCAGAACATTGGATCGTTGTGGAGGGTGTCGCCAATGTTACAGTTGATGGTTCTGTATCTCAGTTGAGCAAAGGACAATCTACTTTCGTGCCTGCTGGGGCAATTCATAGACTAGAAAACCTTGGGTCTGAACCAATAGTGCTCATTGAAATTCAAACTGGTAGTTATTTTGGCGAGGATGATATTAAACGTTATGAGGACAAATACAGTAGGTTTTGATAGCTCGTCTGGGGCGTTTTAAAATTCAATTAAATAAAGCTGGGATATCGCAACTGGATATTTAATCCCTACGGAAATTAGTGATACTTTATACCGAAATACGATTTTCCGAAGTGAAATGTTTAATGTTACACGGTAAAGGATTTCCGATCCGGCAAAAATTTTATTAATAATTTTTTACGATGAAGTGGTTATTGAGAGAAAATGGGGTTTTGCGGAATGAATTTTGAGAACCTATTGCTTCCCATGAATTAGCTCTAAACTCCTTAGATCCAATGAATTTCTGGTTTATCTTTCTCACATGTCGGGTTTCGATTTATTAGATACCTCGGGGCGACTTAATTTGATTTGCTTCGCGATTTGCGCGTTGAGATTTTTGTTACGACGCCATCATATTCTTAGCTGAAGCGTGAATATTAAAAAAACAATCGTCGCAAATTAACGGGGATACAAGTTAAGTAATTTTATATCCGGTTAATTTATCTAAGTGGTTTAAACTTTTGGGCTTGGAACAACCATTTTCGTCGATATCATTTTTTCTACGTTGTGCTTCCTCTGTAAAGTTGAATCTAAAATGATGGCCTTTCCTACAATCACCGATTAGACAGAATGCTTATGAGAGCCACATTATTGGGTAATCATTTCTAACAGGTGACTGAAAAACGAAATTTTACGCTCTGCTGATATTATTGTATGGGTTTTCTCGTCAAGATGGTTGTACCGAGAGTTCTTCAGCTTCGGTTTATCGCTTTGTTTGATTATAACGAAATGGCCGCTTGATTGAAAAAAACAAGAGAAGTTTTAAACCTGATGTAGCGCTATTCTTTTATTCTATAAGTGTTGATAAATACGCCATCAGAATCATCTAAGGAAGTCTGAGTGTCATGTCTAAGTTCTACCTTCAAGACGTTTTTGAAAAAAAGGGCTTACTAAAAGTAAAATCCTCAGCACTTCTGGCTTTATCGGAGATGAGTGTAGTGGAGAGAGCGCTTCACTATTTTTGGCTCATGGGTCCGTTAATCTTCTTAATTGAACGAAGTCCAGCAGACATATGGATAACGTTCTTTGGTTTGGCTTTTATATTTAAAACGATCAGAAGTCGAGACTTCTCTTTTATCAAGGCATTTTGGGTGAAAATGGGGTTGTGTTTCTGGATAGTGCTACTTGTCTCAAGTGTTTTGTCCTCTCAAAAATTATATTCCCTGGGCGAAGCTTTTGTCTGGATAAGGTTTCCTCTTTTCGCGGTTGCTACAGTTTTTTGGCTTGGAAAAGACAAAAGGTTGTTTAACGCGATGATGGTGATGACGGGTATAGGTTTGCTAATAATGTGTGGCATTTTGTTAGCTGAGATATTTGTGACTGATCATTTTGGTAGACGTCTCACATGGCCTTACGGTGATAATGTGCCAGGTAGTTATATTTCAAAAGTTGGTTTGCCAGCTTTCACTATTATGATTGCTATTGCAGTATCATCAAAAGCGCCAAATACATGGGCCGCGGGTACTTTTGCATTGTTTACTATGGTCATATCCGTAATGACTGGAGAACGGGTAAATTTTTTGATTAGAGCTTGCGGGGGTATGTTAGCAGGCTTGTTGTGGAAGCCGTCATGGAAAAAATATGGTTTCTTGTTGCTAGTTGAAGTTTTAGCGGTCGTTGTAGTTTTTGTTACTGTTCCTCAACTGGAAAAACGTTACGTAAAGCATTTGATTAACGAATTACCAACGAATTCAGAAAGTGCTTACGTGCAAATAATGAAACCTGGAATACTCGCGTTTGAAAGTGCGCCTTTGTTTGGAATTGGGACAGGTAATTTTAGGCAACTTTGCCCAGAAATCGTTTTGGATAAACCAAAATTGCGTTGTTCTACACACCCACATAATTTTTATGTTCAACTTCTGGGTGAGACCGGCCTATTTGGTTTCTTATTTGGAGTTACATTTTTTCTTTCAATTATCTTCACAGTATTTTGCCAGGGTTATTCAAAGAGACACGATGTAGCCGCTGCAACCGCTTTTGTGATACCGTTGGCCCTCTTTTGGCCGATAGCCTCAACAGCTGATTTATTTGGCCAGTGGAATAATTGCTTCATGTGGAGTGCTATCGCTTTATCACTGGCAGCTGGAAGAACTCTGGACTCGGAGCCTTAACTCATGTTTTTCGCTTTTTTCACTTTTACTAGAACACTAAAACCGACAGGGCAAGACAGTTGAAGTTTATCTTTGATATGCCTTGGACAAACTAAAACAAGCGTGTCAATTAAAACAGCGAGCGTATTTATGATTAACCAAACTGGATAAAAAAAGAAATGTGGTGCGGTGACACCAAGGATTATTTGGTTAATTGTTAAAAGAGGTGTGCTAAGTATGGTGTTAGTCGCTCTGATTTTGACGATCTTCCATTCATATCGCTCCTCCAGTAACTGGTAGAAAAAGGGTGTATAACGGAAAAAGTCAAAAGGGGATCCATGCACTGGGAATGCAAAGGGGGTGGAAAAGTAAATGAATCCACTGTCCCTCATAACACGATTCACTTCATCCAAAAAACTAAACGGATCAGGAATATGCTCGAGTACTTCAGAAATAATAATGGCTTGTTGAGTGTCATTTTCGAATGGAAGAGGTTCTGTAAGATCGTGTTTGATAGCACCAGCAACTTCTGGCTTAAAATCTAAACCTAAATATTTTTTGTCAGAAAAAAGACACCTAAACGGCATGTTGCCACACCCCAAATCAAGAATGGATTGTGATTTTGAAGTTGCGTTTCTGAACTCTAATAAGGTTCTAAGATTTGAGCGGCTGGAGATGTAGCAAAAATCCCAGATATTTGGATTAATCCGAGCCTTGCAAATACTTTTTTTAATAGCCTGGATCTGTTTCTTCTTCAAAAAAATCTCACACAGTTACAATGCATCTGCTGTCCAACTCAGTCACTTCGTTAATTTGCAAGGATTGGCTTCATGAGTAACTCTTATTGACTTTGCGACCTTTAAAACCCCGTAATAACATGATGTATAGCCGATGATTGCAACCATCAAATAGGCTATTGCTGCAAGGTTGTTATGCAAAGTGATTAGACCTGCAATCATTGGGAGACCTGCCAGCGGAAGTATAATTAGCGTAGCTACAGGATTAGTAATGTGTCGTTTTTTTTGAGCATAGAACATCAGTTCGAGACCACGTCTCACGAGTTGATGTAAATGTAAGCGATCGGGTTTGATTAAAGATTTTCTGGAATAAATTCTTCTTAAAATAGCAAAACATAAATCAGCGATTGGCCAAAAAAACACAAGCAAGATTGAAAAAGGGGCGATGTCGGGGTGCCTATTTAAAAGAATTATCCCTATCCATCCTAGTGAGTGCCCTAAAATGTAACTGCCACCATCGCCAAGAAAGATTTTCCCAAAAGGATAATTAAAAAACAATAAACCAAGCATTGCCCCTATAAAAATAATTAAGGTTTGGAACATTGCTGAGTCACCAAGTGTTGCTGAAATTAAGGCCAAACACAAGGCGACCATCACTGAAGTGCCAATAGATAGTCCATGAAGACCATCTATGATATTGAAAGCTTGGCTTACGCCTGCAGTTACTAAAACTGTCAGAGTTACTGTGAAAAAGCTGATCGTGAGCATAGAATCTAATTTTTGCACATCAAGCCTCGGTATCCACATTTCAAGCATGAATCCAGCGACTATACTTGACAAAATTGCCAGAGCTAATCGTTCTAATGGTGATGCTTGCATACCAAAATCCTCTAAAAATCCGCCAATTGCAACAGGTGCGCTTGAAAGCGCAAGAATAATCAAGAAATACTTCACACTTTGCTCAGCAAAAGTGCAGGCGATCAAGCAGCCAAACATTACCGCCATACCGCCTATTCTAGGAGTCGGATCGGTGTGGGAGGATTGGATTGCAGTAGACCGGTGGCCCTTAGCAGTGAACTTGATATGAAACTGCTTGGATAATACAATAATTCCTGCGATCAAAAGAGAAATCGCAAATGACATGAGTGTTGATGGATTGATAATTTCTTCCAATTTTTCTTACCATTGAGGACCTTGATGACTGTCTTTTTGAATGAAATATCGCATCACAATCTCAAACTAAGAAGAATAAAATAATCTGATTAATTCGCATATTTTAGTTACTTCGACGGCGTCGAGGTCCACGTGCAGTGGAAGGGTAAGGATATGTTGAAACACTTTTTCAGAATTAGGAAAATCGGAATTCGTGTTACTAACATCAAGATATGAAAGTGGTTGATAATGTATTCCAGTTTGCACGTCGTTTTTATTCAGAAAATCCCTTAATTCATTCCTATTTTCGCACCATATAACGTAAATATGGGGACAAGCTGTACATTGAGGATGGTACAGAGACTGAACTTTGTCCAGCATGACTAGCTGTTTTTCGTATTCGGCAACTAACTCTAACCTTTTTTTTGCAAAAAAATCGAAACGTGCTAATTGGGATAAACCCAGCGCAGCGTTAATACTGCTTAAGTGATATCTAAAACCAGTGTCTTTAACGTTGAATTGGAAAGACCGATCACCTCGGGAACGTGCAAGAGTGTCGTTTTGCACACCTAGTAGACGAAAGTCTTTTATCCAATTTATAAAGTCAACATTGTTTGAAAAAACCGCTCCACCCTCTCCGCATGTGATGTTTTTTATCCCGTCGAAACTAAAGCAAACAATGGAATTATCATTTGGGATACGGTTGTCCTTAAGATAGTAGGAGCCGAAAGACTGAGCGGCGTCATTAATTAGAGTTATACCAGCATATTTACACGCATCGGCGATATTTTCGTAATTTACAATCTTGCCAGAGTGGTGAACATGTATTAGCGCCACTACTCCAGATCCATTCAAATGAGATATTGTTTCGGAGGATACTTCTAATGTTTTTGGATCAACATCAACGATAACTGGTTCATGTCCTGACATTAATATACTCTGAAGTGACGCTACGTAGGTAATATTTGGCACAGCAATTTTTGATGGTTTTGGAAGTCGAAGTGACTCAATTGCAGCGTGTAGCGCTGAAGTGCCGGTGTTGACGGTGCATAAATTTTCTGGGTCGCAATTTAAAAATAATGCTAATTTTTGCTCGAATTCGATTGTTAGAGGACCCATTCCAAGGTACTCACTTCGTAATGCACCAGCTACAGAATCATAGTCTGTTTCATCTATTGAACATTTGGACAGCCTAATCATCACAAAAAGTCAGATGTCCATTTTTTTCCAAGTTGCTCAATGCATCCAGGTCTCGTTTTGTGTCCATGCACATCCAAAAACCTTCGTTTTTAAACGCCATAAGCTTACCGTTGGCTGCAGCCATTTCTAATGGCTTCCTCTCAAGCACTGTGTTGTCATCGTCGATATTATCAAGAAAATCTGGTTCGAAAACAAAAAATCCGCCATTGATCCATCCTTGTGAAATTTGTGGTTTTTCCGCAAATACCCTCACGTTTTCTCCGTCAATTTTTAATTCACCAAATCTTGGATTAGGTCTCACTGCTGTCACGGTTGCCATTTTCCCATGCTTATAATGAAAGTCGCGAAGCTTATTGATATCTATGTCGCAGACACCATCGCCGTAAGTAAGAAAAAAAGGCTCATCCAAATACTTTTCTAAGCGCTTTAGACGACCACCCGTCATTACATTTTCCCCTGTGTCTATAATTGTAACTTTCCAGTTTTTACTTTTCTTAGCATCGATTATTGATACGTTTCCAGACGAGAAATCTATTTCAATGTCATTGTAAAAATTCGAAAAATTGGAGAAATATTGTTTAATCACGTCACACTTATAACCTCCGGCAATTAAAAAATCTGAGTGACCAAACTTTGAATATATATTCATTATTTTTTGAATTATTGGAATGCCATTGATAGTCACCATTGGTTTTGGGATAGTGGTGGTATATTCCCCCAATCGTGTACCATACCCTCCAGCTAGGATTACCGTTTTCATGATTTTTCCCAATTAAATTCTATGTCTCCAATATTTTTCTTTCTCGTCAACTTGGCATCGAAAGGTTCGTCAAGGTAATTTAGAATAATAGAGTCGTCCTCTAAAGTTTTAAAACCGTACCAATAGTTAGGTGGAATGTTCAAACATGTGTAACGATGTTTTGACAAAATTTCGTCGGCTTCGATCTCAAAATTCTGATTAAAAACAGCAATGTGAACTTTGCCAGTAATCACCACGAGATGTTGCTTAAGTCGAATGTTTAATTTCCAAGCATTAATCGCGTTTATTTTGTTTGATGAACAATAAATTTCGCGGGCCCCTTTTCCATTGGACCTGAAAATTTTTAACACTTCACCGTTTAGCGTCTGAATTTTTTCTAACTTCTGTTCGAACTTCATTTCTCATACCGACATATATGCGTCTATTTGCTTGCAATGAAGATCGTCTATTTTTTCTCCATTTCTGAAAGCCTTATACCAATTTGCCGTCATTGAAACTGTCTGTGAATAATCGAGTTTTGCACTCCAATTAAGGTGATGAAAAATCTTTTCACTGCTGAGTTGTAGTAGATTGTGTTCGATAGACTCTTTGGGAAGGCCAATGTTCCATGCCAGGCCAGGCCAATAACTGCTGAGTTCAGTAACGAGGTCTATGACCGGGATGTTTCGCAAATTTCCACCTGGCGCAATATTATAGGATTCTCCGTTAGTAATATCCATGTTCGATAAAATTTCTAAATAGCCAAAAACTGGTTCTAAGACATGTTGCCAAGGCCGAGTTGAATGGGGATGTCTAATTAGCAACTCTTCGCCCGTGTCCCACGCTCGAAAAATGTCTGGTAATAATCGTTTGTCAGACCAATCACCGCCCCCAATTACGTTACCAGCTCGCGCTGTCGCAATATTAACTCTGCCGTCGCCAAAAAACGTTTTAAAGTAAGAGTTGACCATTATTTCGACTGCGGCTTTGGATGCGCTATATGGGTCTTCCCCTCCAAGCCTATCGCACTCTCGATATCCCCAAAGCTGACTAACGTTCTCGTAACATTTGTCACTGGTTACTATCAAGACTGAAACAGGATGTTCGGTCTCCCTAAGACCTTCCAGTAAATTCAAGGTACCAAAAAGATTGGTGTTCCAATTTTTGCGCGGATTTTCAATTGAGTTAATTACGATTGGCTGAGCAGCCATATGAACAATGAAATCAGGCTTAATCTCATCAATTATTGAAATAAAATTGGTCATGGCGATATCACCAAAGTGAGTTTGAACTTTGACATCCAAGTTCAAGACTTCAAACAAAGATGGTTTTGTTGGAATACAATCTGAAAAACCGAAAACTTTGGCACCCATTTGCAGAAGTACCGTCGACATCCAACTTCCTTTAAAGCCAGTATTCCCAGTAATCAAAATTTTCTTATCCGCGAAGTCAAACATTAGATTCATCTAAAAAAGATTTAATTTTCTGATAAATCTGAGTGATGTGCTTCGGTTTATTGGTTTCAGGAATTTCCTCTGAGCAATAATAGTAGCCAGTTGGTGCGTGAATAGTATTTTTGATGGCAACAAAGGAATAAAAGCCTAACATTTTTGTTGAGACCCTTTGATCTGTTGCTATCATCTCAGGGGTCAGCTTTTTAGAAAAACCAACGCTAAAATGTAAACGGTTTCCATCCAAGGCGAATTCCTCAAAAAGGCTTATCCCCGACACTGTTATCTTTGACAAAATATTTAACGCATCGTTAGCGAGGTTTTTGTTCGAAAAAACAAGAGTCAAATCCCTAGACATCCGGTAGTTGATTTGCTTTGGGAAAATATCAAATCGCGAAAAAAAAACGCCCGCATTCTCTAGCCTGTAATAATTTATGCCTCTTTGATCCAATTCTTGGCTTAGACCAGTTGCGAGAATAAGTATCCGTTTCTTATCTTCATCAAAATAATCATCTAAAATCCAATCTAAGACCCTCAATGAATCCTCAAAAGGGTCACAATTATTTTTACAAACGGGCTCTGGATTCCTCCTGTAAAGCGATGAGGCAAGTTTTGAATTGCGCATGTAATGATGCTGGATGTGGGCAAATGAGTTAAAAAATACTGAGCTATAATCTGGATTTTCTCTGCTGATTAGCGCTACATGTATCTCGTTTATAAGAAGATCCAAAAATAATGCGCGAAACCAGCGAAATTTCAATGATTTAAAAAGCAACAACGCAAACTTAGCATAGTTTTTTACTCTGACGAATTTTAAAAACAAAAAAACAAGTGCTAAAATCGACGCCGGGCTTAACCTTTTAGTTGAATTTTCAATAACTGCTTGTTTGAGGAGAGCGGTAGTCGTCCTAGCTGCCCAATGGCTTGAGGAGACCGCACCGCTCCAAGGGTCGGGAACAAAAATATTTTTTGGGTTTGTCAGGTTTGCATCACAATTCATTGGTGCTAACACGACGTAGCTTTTTGCTTTTCTTTCGATGAAGTCGTGTAACCACTCAATTTTTTCATGACCTTTGTCCCCAAGTCTTTTAAGTTTATGTTCCGACGCTGTTAAGCCTGAATAGATTGATGGCCACTGTATCCATGGCTCCAATTCTTCATATGCTTTTTCACTTGAAGTTTTTTGTAAGTTTGACACCACGTGCGACAAGTTCGGGTATTTGCCAGGAATGTCATAAGCCTCAAGTGCATCAAAGTAAAATTCATTTAGTTGAATAAATGTTACCAATCCAGGCATTTGAAGCCCTCTTTCGCAATTGTTTCTCTCAAAAATTCTTGTTCCACTATTCCACGACTTTTAATACCCTTATAGCAAGAAAACTCGTTCTTTATAGTGGCAACATGACGAGACAACATAGAGACTTCATGATAATCAAAATGAAACGCAGAAGGAAATTTTTTGGCTACCTCGCTCGCCGCGCCCTCTGGAAAATAAAATAATGACGGTTTGCCAGTCGAAACATATTCGAAAATTTTTGATGGAATGGCCGACACAAATGCGGCACTCAAACACCCTAATAATATATCAGCCTTTTCAATTTCTATCAAAATTTCCCCCCAGGGTTTATGTTTGATTAAAGTTACGTTTCTTATTTCCTTTTTGTTGATTAATTTTTCTAGGCTCGAAAATAACTTACCGCTTCCAATTAAACGAAGCTCAATTTTTGGATTTTCGGCAGCAGCAAGGATTACGGGCGCCAAGCCCTGCGCCTGTCCTATGTTACCATAATAAAGAATTTTTGTGTAAGTGTCGCAATGGTTAGAACACTCAATATTAGATAGTATTTTAAATTTTTGACCATCTAAACCATTTTTTATTATGACGGTGCTTATGCCTAGTTTTTTGAAGTAACTTTGTTCAAATTCATTGGTGACAATTATTAGGTAGGCCTTTTTTAGGAGAAAATTAAAGACCTTCTCAACCAGGGTAATCACAAAGAGTAGCGTATTGAGTTTAGTTTGGGCTTTCAAATATCCAAAAATATTATCCCTAATATCCACAATAATTTTGGCATTTGGTGCAACAACCAAAATTAATATTAATAGCGGTGAAGGTATTGTGATAACTATTCTGCTTGTATTTTTCCTTATGTTTTTGCAGAGACGTACTGCATTTATAAATTCAAAAACAGCTCTTACAAAAATATTCTTAGGCGATCCAGCTAAGGTTTTTACAAATGTAAAATTTAAATCTAGTGGAATATCTTTTTTATTTTTTGTGTTAGGACAAATTATTGTGGTCTCATTGTGTGATTTGTTTAAAGCGCTTGCAAATGACAGCACTCTATTTGAAGTCGCTGAGTCATGAGGGCACGGATAAGAGGTGATGATTGCGATGTTCATATCAGTTCGAGATTACAGGAAATGAGGTTGTCTACATTGTTTTCAAGAATTACTAACACATTTTCTTCAACTTGATTAAAGCCTAAAGAGTGAGTTCCTTTTGCAACGCTCATGCGACTGTTTTTAGTTGAAAACTTGAAACAAGTATGATTGAGCATGATTGATAATGAATAGGAATTTATTCGTTGGACTTTGATGTCGGGGTGTAGGTGAAAGTAGTTGGTACAAGGAAGGATCTCGCTGCACATCAATTGATCCTCTATTATAATTCTATTGTTAGTTATTGTTAATGTCCTTGTGTGAGGGCCCAAGAGGTTGCACCTTCCAAAACCAGATTGAGTCCCGCCTAAAATGACTTGGCTATCGTCAGATCTATAAAAACGATTTATGGTTTTCGCCTTTTTTCCGCGTCTAAAGGGCATCCAAAAAACATCTGACATTTGACCAGAGACACAAAACGCATTTTGGCTAATGATACTTTTTTCTATCATCCGTTTGGGGAGATCGTGATAAGTAGAGCAACCTGAATTAACGAAAAGTGGTGATCCGTCAAAGTAAATTTCTAAAGCAAATGTTGAGCTGTGAAGGTGCGCCGGAAGTATTTTAGCCAAATCGTTGTCAAAATTAAATAAAACATCCCAACCACCTTTTGAAAAACGTTGTACGCCGCTGAGTTGGGTGCTTATAGAGCCGCTCTCTTTTTTGAAGCCGAGCTTGAGAAAGTAAGTATCCAATTTATCTGGTGTGTACTTTTGATCTTCCCAAGCATCATTAAAATAGGTCAGTCTCTTATTAACCGTAATTGCGTGCAATTTTTTATAAAGTTTAGGTAAAAGAATTTTAAAATTTTGCGGTATACTTAGGTTTCGATCCAGCAAGATATGGTACACATCTAATAGTTCAGCTGTAACGATTAATTGATAAATTGTGGAATTTTCAAAATGGGAACCTTCACTGTCAAACTGGGTCTCAATCACATCATCCAGTAATCGATAAAATTTTTCCAAAATTTTTTTATTATTCTCAACAATTTGACCGCAGATCAGGATCGCTTTGCAATTTGTTATGAGATGGTTTCCGCCGATATTAAACTCAGGCAGCAATAAGTTGATACAAATGTGTCGACTAACTATTTTTTTGTCTAATAACTTCGGATTTTTCGAATAAAAAAAAGTCAAGTTTTCAATACGCCTTGAAACTACATAAGAATGCCAAATATCACGGTCGTTGCAAGATGCATTAAACATCAACCAGTTTTTGTAAAGTTTGGTTGAAGTCGATCTCGATTTTCCATAGGAGAGGAAATCTAGGTAATTTAACTCAAAAATTCCTAATTTGCAGAGACTTGCCGGTTTCCAAGTCTCTAAGATAGGATTGACTTGGATGTTTGTAATTTTCAACACTGACAATTGAGCTTCTTCAGGAGCCGAAAGTGTGGAGAATAAGAAAGGAAGGTGTGGTTTTTCTACGATTGTATATTTTGTAAATTTTGAATATTGAATAACGAAGTGGACAAAGAAGTAATAATAAATCCGATAAAATACTTGTCTAGGTGATAGATTACAAATGGCAAAAATGTAATTAATCATAAAACGCAACCAGATGCTCTAGAACACGAAAGCCGGTTTTTCCATCCCATCTCGGTATCTGATGATCCGAGATTGTTCTTTTACTTCTTTTTAATTGCGAATTAATTACTTCTTTTAAGTTTTTCTCATTAGCTAAAAGATTGGTTCCGAGATTAACAGTTTCTGGGCGTTCAGTATTATCCCTTAGAGTAACGCAGGGCACCCCCAAATACGTTGTTTCTTCGGAAAGTCCACCTGAGTCTGTAACCACCAATGAGCATCTTGTTATTTTTTTGATGAATTCAACATATCCCATCGGTTTTGTTGTTGTTAAATTTTTATTGAGAAGAGTTCCAGGTTGGATATTTTTTAAGGTCCTTGGATGGACCGGAAAAATTATTTTTCTATCTGGAAGTATCTGACAAATTTGATTAACAAGCTGATTCAGCTTTAACTTGCTGTCGGCGTTTGATGGCCGATGAATGGTTAACATCACTTGATTTGTTGGAGTGCACCTAACATTATTCTTTTCTAACACATATTTCAATGTATCGATCATTATGTTCCCAACAGGAAAAATAATATTGCTGTTGAAAC
This sequence comes from uncultured SAR116 cluster alpha proteobacterium, assembly GCA_902578815.1. Taxonomy (GTDB): domain Bacteria; phylum Pseudomonadota; class Alphaproteobacteria; order Puniceispirillales; family Puniceispirillaceae; genus MED-G116. The sequence goes on from CACHEI010000005.1 coordinate 39,149, forward strand.
CCTCTAGGCTGAGGTTTCTGTCTGCAGAGTCCATTGACGTAAAAAGAAGTGTGGAAAGATTATCAACAAGCTTTCGATTAATCTCTTCAGGCATCGTATTGTCAAAAGAACGGAGTCCGCTTTCAACGTGAAAAACAGGTATATTGTTCATTCTACCCGTTAGGCCACCAGCAAGCGTTGAAGTTACATCTCCAAACACTAGCATTCCATCAGGTCGATGAACCTCTAGTAGTCTCTCATATTGTGAGGAAAATGATGCTAGTTGGGTCATACTGGTTCCAGGCTCATTTTGGAAATGGTAATGAGGCTTTGGTAACTTGAGCTCTTTGAATATTAATTTACTCATTTCTTCAGAAAAATGCTGTCCAGTGTGTATCAGCCTAAAATTAAATTTCTCCTTAAATTTTCTATTTTTTTGAATATTGTTGACTATCGACCAACACTTAATAAAGTTTGGCCGCGTGCCAACGATTATATCTAGAACTAATGTCATAATGTCTTAAGTTTTTCTATCGATGAAGGATCGAATACAAAAATTTTGTGATGATCGAAACCACCAAATTTTATGAGGTAGGCTGTTTTCGGTGATTTAGGAATAGGCTTAAAACCTTCATATTGAAAGATTTTACCACAAAAAATCGTTGCAGAAGAACTCACCACATTAGTTATGCCATTTGAACTGACCCGCCATATTCCAAATTTTGCTTTTGCCTTTTCCGCAAAAGTAAAAAAATAAAGCGATCCTTCGAGAAGTATTTTGTAATACACAGGACTTTCAACTGATCCCAGGCAGCGCAGAGGACTTCTCCAATCACTGTAGAAGAAAAAATTTGGCCCATCAGGCGAGTCAGTACCAAAATACAAGGATTTTTCTTCAACATGAGGCTGAATAATCCTAAAATTTTGGTTTCCAGAAAATATTTCACTAAGCTGACCATTGTTATAACTGTAAAAAAATATGCCCGACTCCTCGTCGGCGTCACCAGTGGTAAAAATAAGTTCACCTTTTGAACACTCGACGTGGTGGATGTGTCTTACTCCCAAAATTGTTAACAAAGCGTCAAGTTTTCTTGAGAATGGACAAAGTTTGAAAATGGTTGACGCTTTACGACTTCCTTTTTTTGTTTTGTAATCGCCAAAAAATAAGCATCCATTCTCATCAACTGAACAAGACAATGGGTTACACTTTAACCATTTTGTGAATTGATAAGCACCTTGCTTTTGTAAAACAATCTTATTCCTATAAACAATATAAGTAAAACCGGCGTTCTCATAAATGTGTCGCGGACCGATCCTCAAAATTTGGGCAACGGGCCAAAGTTTTCTAGACCCATAAAAAAGTTTTTTAATGTTTTCCACGCTCTATGTGTTTCTGAAACGGAGTAAAATTTTTATCGATAAATGTGCCAAAGGTAACATAAAAAATGTCAATCGGCTTATCATAAAATATAAGCATTTCCAGTGATTAAGTGGGGAACTCAAAACCGCTGAAGAGTTGTAGTTTTTCGTATATGCCCTTGTTTCAGGGAAAATTTCATAAAACTTTGCAAAGATAAGAATTAAGTTGCTATTCATCGAATACCATTTGTTTTTATTTTCACTGGAAATTGGTTCATGGATTTTTGTTTTCCATTGCGCGTCATGTTCGTTGGCAAAAATAGAAACTTTATTCTTTAACATTGATGGCAGACCCAATTCTGGGAATAATTCACTTAAATGGTCAGTGGGAAGAGATATCAGATCCTCATAGTGGATAACTTTACACTGCGTGTGATGCTTTTTAATAAATTTGCTAATCAGCCATTGCTGATAAAAGCAGAACAAAAAGTCAAAGGCTGGCCAACGTTTATTCGACCAATTTGCTGCACGCCTTGATAAAAAAACATCTGCAGGGTCCCTTATGATGAGAATTAGTTTCGTACAGGGGGCAACTTTTTGAATAAGGTCAAGCCGAAAAATGTGGCGGCTATCTTTTTCAATTATTGATGTTCGAGCGCTTAATCCAAGATGTGACCTAAATTCTGAAATCGGTTCATCAGAACCTAGGAGACTTTTAAATTGATTAAATGATAGGTTGATGGTCTGTAGATTTGCTATGAGAGATGAACTGATTTTTGGCGTTTCTTTCCATAAATATGATTTCAAGAATGAGATTTCTGGAATTGGGTGCGCATTGGCAAGACGTCCAATTTCTCGCAATAAAAGTGTCGTCCCAGACCTACCTATGCCAACAACCAAGTAATAATTAATCATCATTTGGACTATTAGTGGCAATAAATACATCTATCCATAGGAATAAAGCCAAAATATTAAAAAACCGCCTATCTTCAGCGGTCAAGATTTTTTCAAGGTAAGATTGATTGAAAAGTTTATTATATCGATTAGATCTAATTATGAACGCTTTTCCGTCGTGGAATAAAGTCCCTTGTTTGTTTAATTTAACAGTGAAGCCTGCCTTTTTTAAATGAGATACTCCTATTCGTTTAGAAAGATGAGAGCGCCTTATGAAATTTTTGTTAAAACAATTTTTAAAAAACTTGAACCCTTTTTGGCCCATTGCAAATTCGTAAAGTCGATGATCCAAAAATGGAACCCGGCCTTCGACAGAGTGTTGCATTAACGTTTTGTCAAGGCGATTGCAGATTAGGTTGGGTATTCTTCTTACTGACTCAAGAAATATTGGCCATTTTAAAGGGGAAAATTTATCTTTTGAGGTGTTAAAAGATTCATAGTAAGGCAAAATATTATCTCGGAAAATCAGATTGTTCAGCTTTACGGGATTAATTTCTAATCCCAATAGAGACACTATTTCCTCGCTTGTGAAATCTAGGCTATTGCCCCAAAACAGTGGCGCATTATTGCGCATGCGAAGCATAAGTTCTGTTTTGTTTTTTTCACTTAAAAGCCCCTTCGGACAAACCTTAATTATCCATCGCAAAACAATACGAAAAAATTTGTTTTTTTCAAACAGTGATAGAAGAGTGAATAACTTCATTTTGTCGTAACCAACAAAAAATTCGTCAGCCCCTTCGCCTGAAAGCAAAACTTTTATATTTTCGCGATTACATTTTTTAGCAATAGCGTTTGTTGGCATGATTACCGGTGCTGGCGTAGGTTCGTCTAAATAATATACCAGTTTTCGAAGCTCGCTAATTGTGCAGGCTTGATTATCAACAAAATGGGATGTGAATTTGTTCTTTTTTAATAATATTTGCTCAGCTTTAACTTTATCAGAATGTTGGTCTACCGCAGTGAAAGTGTGGGCATCAAGTCTATTTTCATCTAAGAAACTCAAAATCACTGAAGAGTCCACGCCAGCTGAATACATGACACCAAGTAAGACATCACTTATGCAATTTAATCCGACAGCATTTTCTAAAAGATTTTTATTTATGTTAGAAGTTTTGGCCAAATCGAGACCATTCCAATATTGTCTATTGCATATTTTGTTGGGCTTGTCAGATGCTTGTAGACTTACGGATAGTATCTCACCAGGACCAATTTTTTTTACTCCATGAAGAAGAGTGTCTGTGGACCTAGTGTGTCTGAACATTAGGTATTCTGGTAACAATTCTCGGTTAAGCCGAGGCCTAAAGGTATGCAAGGTTGTGAAGGCTTTTAGCTCACTAGCAAAATAAATTGCGGTGTCATCTTCGTAAAAATATAAAGGTTTAATTCCAAATCTATCACGACAGGCAAAAAGCTTTTTTTCTTTTGAGTCGAAATAAATGAATGAAAACATCCCATTAAGATTACTTAGAACCTCATCAATCGGCCGCTTGCTTAGAAATTCTAAAAGAGTAGTTGTGTCACTTATTCGGTCTTGGAGGCCAAATGTAGAAGAGATTTCTTTATAATTATAAATTTCCCCATTAAATACCAAGTGCTTGCCATCATTACTCGACAAAGGTTGGTTAGATCGATTGCTTAGATCGATAATTGACAAGCGTACATGACCTAAGTGAACATTTCCGACTGAGAGATTTCCATATGAATCTGGGCCTCGATGTCGAATTGTTTGGAGCATGCTGTCACAATCTTTGTGTCTGCAATCACCTGTTTTAGATACAATGCAAGTAAAACCACACATCAAAAATAAGCTCCAAGAACTTCATAGGTTAATAAATTTTTACTAGGATCACTTTTTGTCTTAAAAGACGCATTTTCAAAGTTGAATGTTGAAAACGCTTTTAGCCAATCCTTTGGGTCTAACGTTTCTACAGTTTTACCAGTAGAAGAATTTATGCATTCCAATATTCCTGGCTTAGCAGACGCTATGACATAATTGCCGCAAATAAGAGCTTCGATAATAGTACCAGGCACGCCTTCACCTTTCCAAATGGTGGGGAACAAGACAACCTTTGCAGTAGACATTTCCTCAAGCATTTTAGGCCTACTAAGGAATGGAAGATATTTGACATTCTTACTTTTACGAGCAACTTTGTTGCCTACGATTGTGAATTTAACATCAGGATAGTGATTTGCCAAAAACTCAACGATCGCAACTGTATAAGGTTTTTTTACATCATTGATGGCGATTACTTTTTGCAATTTTGTTACATTTTTTTTCGGTAAAAACTGCCTGGTTGTTGGAAGGTGATACACCCTCCATCTGGAAGAAAAAAAGTCTGCATCGGCTTTTATTTGAATGTAAATTTTATTGAATAAGGGAAGCAGTCTGTTAGAGACTGTTCTGTAGACTTTACTGGAAGTGTAGAGACTTCGAAAGTCGCCACCAAAAAATCTAATTCGCAAGTCTAAATTTGGATAAAAGAATACGGGGAAGATCGAAATCACGAACATCCAGTACCTTGGAGCTGACAAATTTAAGAATAAGATATGGCCACTTCTCAAATTCATTAATAGCCGGAGCGCAAGTAGGATTATTCTTAGCTTGGCGAAACCTAGGGACCCAGTGTCATAGACCAAAACCTTGTAGTCAGATGATTTATTGAAAAAATCACAGTACTCTTGAAAACTGATCCTCGCGCCACCGTTTTGGTGATTTTTTGATGGCAAAGGTCCGACTAAATGATTTGTTTTCACCTGAGATGCCCCATCATCATGAACTTGTAAACCAGATGGTGATTCAAATAAGAATGTCTCGTTGAGTTGAAAAAATACTCCAAAAATTTTCGCACAATTTTTTTGTCACATACTTCTAATAAATAATTGTTTTCAAGAGTATCTAGCAGGAATTCTTTATTAGCCTTCACAACTAGGTCTATTGGAACAGAAAAACCAGACTTTTTCCTGTTGACTAATTTTGAGCCATATATCTTTACCAGGCTATCTTTTATCAGTTGCTTCGCTGAAAGCTGCGAATTCCGTTTTTCGGAAAATCTAGAAGTAAAGAATAGATTGTCCAGAAAAGGAACGCGGGCTTCTACACCGTAAAACATAGAAGCTCTGTCGACTTTGGGAAGGTAGGTGAAAGGTAAAAGAACTTCAAAGTCGATTTGATTCAAAGATTCTGCTCCGGCTGCAGATTCACAAAATCGTTCAAAAGTGCTTTGAATTTTTTCAAAGTCATACAATGAGCGTACCTTTGGATGATGGGAAACTTGACTTGAAGCGTTAAACAAGAACTTCATGTTATCAGAGGATGCGTAAATCTTTGCATAACGACCCAAAGAAGTCCGACCTCCCAATAACCTGTCCAAATATCCTGCAATAAAGCTGGTGGTTCTGGTTGGTTTTGGAGACCAATAACGGTCATAACCTAAAAAAGTTTCATCACCGCCATCGCCTTGTAGCACGACTTTTTCTGATATATTTTCATATAAAGCCATAAGAGCGAGTGATGCTGGGTCACCAAATGGTTGACCATGACTTGCGTAAACGTTTTTGATTTGATTTGTAAGATCTGAGATTGAGATATTGATGACCTCTAGTTCAAAGCCAATTTTTTTGTTGAGTTCCATGGCATAAAAGAGGTCCTCTTTATTTTTTCCTTCAAAGTTGGCGAATATAAAGTCGCTATCCACTTTGTTTGTGTACATGTAATGAGCAATCGCCAAACTGTCTAAGCCACCACTGAATAGGCAAGTTAATTTTACGTCACTTAAGGTTTGCTGTTTCATCACATCAGAAAATAACTCGTTAAAGTTATTTTTTTTACTGATTTCGTTCATCTTTGGAATTTGTTTTTTATATTTTACCTCGCCACCGCTAATGACTGCGTAGGTGTTTTTTTCAAGGCTTTTGATGCCTGAAAAAAATGTTTCATCTTTTAACGGAGATGAGAAAAACAAAAAGTCACAGACAGCTGAACGATTGATAGACTTGTAGCTAAAAGCATCAAAACAGTCTAAGTGTGAGGCAAAAATTAATCGGTTTTTAAGACACTGATAAAATAGTGGTTTGACACCAAATCTATCTCTTGCCAAATACATTTTTTTCTCGATCCTATCATAAATCGCTAATGCAAATATTCCATTTAACAATTGGAAACATTTAGCCCCCAACAGGGCAAAAAGATTAATTAGCACTTCTGTATCTGACGTTCCCCTCAAAGTAATTTTTGCGTTCGTAAGTATTTTCCTGAGTTTCAGAAAATTATAAATTTCTCCATTAAATACTATTACATATCTTTGTGATCGGTCCCACATGGGTTGGTCACCGGTCGAATTCAAATCTTGAATAGCAAGTCGGGTGTGCCCAAGAAAAACATCATCAATATTTACAACGCCGCTCTTATCGGGCCCACGATTTTCAATTTTCTTAATTGATTTTTTGGAATTTTCTAATGTTTCTTTGTCCAGAGGATCGCGCCCAAACACTCCAAATATTCCACACATCATAAGTTCCTTAAGCACTTTGCATCTAATTTGACTGCTTGGATAAACTTTGTAATGTCAATATTTTCATGTCTATTTTCGCTTGACCAACATTTTCTAAGCAATTTTGCGACCCCAAGGAAAATCATTATGTTAGTAATGATTAATAAAGAGATGTTTATTGGAACTTTGTCGTAACTTAAAAATTCATTTCGACAAATGGCTCGAGATACCTTGGCTTTGATAAGAAAATGCCTTAAGTCGAAGCCGAGTCTTTGAGCTTTCTGTACGTCTTCGGCAAGAAAATCTGTATCAAGTGAAAAGTTGGTGTCGTGGAGTCTATATAGCCCTAGAACTTCATCTGTATAATATATTGAGTGTCTTTTTATGAATTTTCTGAATAACACCCAGTCAGGTATGAGTGCAAAATCTTCTGGAAACCCACCTGTGTCCCTTAGTGCTGAGGTTCTGAAAGCTACAGATGCCCATTGAATTGGATTTTTTTTATAGATATCTATTTCTCTCATGAAAGAAGATTTATTTTTTGCCTTGTAAATTTCTAGAGCCAAATCATCCTTGAATGCGATGCACGCCCCACAAACTAAATCTGCAGAGGATTTTCTGAAGGTAATAAGTGTATTTTCAATTTTGTGAGGCAAAAGCAAGTCATCATCATCAATAAACATCACATATTCTGTATTCACCTTTTCCAGCCCTAGATTACGAGCTTTGGTATACCGAATATTCTCGGGTATTGAAATGAGATCGAAATCTGTTTTAGTTTTTAAGCGCTTCAGAAGAGAGGCAGTTCTATCATTGCTACCATTGTTGACGATTATTAACTCTGTGTCATTTTTCTGGAGTTTTAAGATAGAGGAAATAAGTTCTGTTAAATAGACATATCTATTAAATGTAGTAATCACTATCGTTAGATCTGGCATCGGTTTAAGTATACTTTCTCTAGAAAAAAACCAAACGCTGCTAACATCAAAATGTCTTCTTTTTTGAAGATAGTTCCCATAAATGCCATTGTAAATGATGTCAGCATTAGGACATAAACCAGACTTATGTAGTTCTGTTTGAAGCTATGATGTTGAATAAGAGCAGACACGGTCGACAGTGTTATACAAAAAAAGAAGAAGAATAAATTTCCGTATACAGAGGCATTAATGAACATCGTTGCTGTGTTCGTATGGTTTCCATTTTCACTTATGATAATAGAAGGTTTTTTTATTTGAGCATAATCTACGGGATAGTTGGTAAAATGAGAGTAAAATCTTTCGAGGTATTGCCACAATGGGAGATTGCCAGTGTCTATATAATGATTATTTCCAAGATACTGCCCAAAATTAATAATTGACCCAACGACATATGTCCCGATGTTTCTTAGGCCGAGGTTTAACCTAATATCTTGATCACTTGCGCTTGTTAGTCTGAAATTATCGTAAAAAATAACGGCGAGGCACACTGTGAGCAAAGGGACTGCCAATCCAACAAGCCTGGGCCAATTTCCATGCAAACAATAGGAGTAAAATAGGATCAACAAACCGATGATAAACTGAACTTTAACACCTAAAAAGAGCAAAGATAGGAGATATAAAACAATTAAAACATAAGATGTAATTCTGGATTGAAGTGTTTGATCCACTCCGAAAAGGTATAAGCTGTAGTATCCCAAATAATGGAGCAATGAGAAGCCACTTTGCATATTGATATATTTACGTTCATTGTCTTTTAAAATTTTGTCAAAAATATTTGGATCTAGGATTTCTGGCCAACTGTAGTATTGGTTAAGCTTAAAAATGAAAGCGGTTAAAGAAATGATTAGTATAGGTATGAAGGGTGCGCTGCATTGAAGTTTATAGTTTGCACAAGTTGGACTGTGTTGTGGGGAAAAGACACATGGAACGGCCATTATGAGTAGAAAGACCGAGAGATAGAGGTAAAATTCTGGATTTATTGGTAGGAAATGGTTTCCAAACGGGTCGAATATAAAAAACAATAAAGGAATACCGAAAGAAAAAGACAAAATTATATTGTAGTGAAATATATTTCTTGAAATGAAATAAATGCCAGACGAGTAGATAATAAGTCCAAAAATTGCCAAAATTTCATTCATTGAATGAGATGACTTTATCTGCTAAATCACTAACGCGCCTATCGTGGGAAACAAACACAACAGTCTTACCTAAGTTACGGAAATTATCTAAAATTTTGGTAATCGAATTATGGTCAATATTAGCAAATGTTTCATCTAAAAACAGAAATGATTTTTTTGAATACAATAACCTTGCCAAGTTTAGCTTTTGTTTTTCACCGCCACTCCAATCAGTAGGTTCTTCGTTTTTAAAATCTTTCAAGTTTAGATCTACGATCCGAAAAATTTCTCTAAGCTCTTTGTTCAAATTCTGTTCTTGAAAAAACGTAACGTTTTCTGCGATTGTTCCGGTAAAAATATTAGCGTTGGGTTCACAATATCCGAAATCGTTGTGGATCGTATTTTTATTTTGCTCATTTCCGTTGATCAATACCTTCCCTGATGATGGATAAAGAATGTTTAACATAATCTTCATGAGGGTTGATTTTCCAACTCCGCTCGGACCTCTGACAGCCACAATGTCGCCTCTACATATTTTTGCGTAAATGCTCTTGGGTGAGTTTATGTATGAATGCCTAACGTCAACGCATTCAATAACATTTACTTCAGTGTCAACATAAAAAGAAGGCTCAAGTTCCAACTTGAGTTCGCTGGTGACCATGTTTTTCGAATTCCCTTGTATAACAATCTGTCCCCAACATCTTGACACATTGTTTATTAGGGGTATGGCACGAGCAGACGAAACCATAGCGAAAATCAAACTTGTGAGAACTTCTTCAGAAAGATCAAAAATTTTCACGCTCACCAAGCCGACTATGATCAATACTAACCCCAAAAATTCAAAGGCGTAACGCGTAGCGATTGAAACAAGCTGTCGAAGAATTACCCTATCTGCGTGAAGCGCAAATTGGCCTTCAATTATTGAGAATATATTGTCATACTTATTAAGCAATTTTATCTGAATAACATTTGATATCATGTTGGATATGCCTGTTAGAAAAATGGCGTTCGTATCATTGGCCTCCTTACCTAGTTGCAACAAATAACTCTTAAAACAGGCAGTATAGAGGAATAAAATTCCAGAAAAAAATACCATCAAAACCAATGTTATTTGTACATTATTAAATGCGAGGAATCCTAATAGTGCGATTAGAATGGTAGCGTCCAACAGCATTCTCAAACCGGGTAGTAACCAAAGTTCACACAACTGCCGAGTCACTTCTTGCAATATGAATATGGGTTTTCTTTCTTGGCGATCAAACGTCTGAAATTCAAGGTTTTTATAGTTTGACAAAATATTTCTCAGCCAGTTGCGCCTACATTGATAAGCAAATTTTACCAAATAATAATTCAGCCATATTCCAAGGAAAGTGCGAGCGAAAATAATGAAGATCGCTATCAAAACAATCGTATTGTAAGAAATATTTAAAGGTGATTTTGTTTCAGCAATTAAATTAATTGCTATCAATGATAATCCGCCAACACCTGCTAACTCAACCAGAGCGAGGGTAACAATCGACGCAGCAAGAAAAATTATGTCCGTTGCCCGTGACACAGAAAGTAGTTTGAGGGTGTTTTCGGGCAGAAAATAAAAGCTCATTTTGCTTTCTTGTCAGAACAAAGAAAAGCTATCGACGGTGACAATAAACTTGGCATCCAGGTAAACGGTGAACCAAGTCTATATTCGACAGACAGATTTAGCCTTAATGAATGTTCAAGCCAACGCCAATCAAATCCCTTATGTCCGTCTTCGTGGGGCGGCAGTTTGTTGAGGTTAAAAGTACTTGCTCTTAAGGTTTCAGCCCACGTATATTCTCGCCAACGGTTGTAGCCCATCAAAAAACTGCCAATGTTTTTCACACCAAGAATTGGTCCGACCTCATTAGGCACTGTAATAAAAAAATGTGTTTTATTCATTTTTGAAAATGTGCTCAGTAGATTTAGGAGTATCATTCCTGGTATGTGCTCAAAACATTCCAAAGCTACGATCAAGTCAGCATCCATGAATTCTTTGGTGTGTCTTTCAGCATTGCCAACTACATATCGGAAGTTTTTTTGTTGATTATAAAGTTCTAATGCTACTTCGCTAAAATCAACTCGGGGGTCTATGCCGATGTAGTCGATTTCTATACTTTCGTTTAGAATCTCATATGCCTTACAGTAACCACAACCAATATCAGCCACTTTAAGCCTGCGTCCTAATTTTTTATGTAAAGGTTTTGCGACCTTTAACAGGTTTTTATAGCGAACCGAATGAAGATATTTTGTAAGGAAGTTGAAATTCTGGTTGTCGATATATTTTCTCGCTTGTGTTTTTACCATTGTGTACTCACTAACACCAATAGATCGCTAGATACAAAAAAAGCGGCCAATATTCCAAGATAATGAAGTAAACACTTAGCCATTAGAGGTCAAAGCTTGGTGATGCTAAGATTAATCCTGACGATGTCTATTATACTATCGCTATTCAGGCAAGCTATATCTAAATGCGGAGCAGGATTGTAATCAAAGTCTTTTAAGGCCATGAAATAAATAATTTTCTTGTATTTTCTCAATAAAAGATTCACCCCATATGTTGTTGAGGTGCAGACTATAAATAAATCGTCTTTTTCTTCTGTTATTGCTTCTTGAACAGGGGTGCTTCTTGGGTGCATTTTAAGTTTGATGCTACTTTCATCAAACCCGAGACTGTTGATTAACAATGCCCTAAATTTTTTGACCGCTAAAACACTTTCTTGACGAACCCCGCAACACAAGACAATTCGTTTGCAACGATAGGTTAATGGTTCGATTGGAAAACCACCTCTTTTTAACTTTGGATTATTTTTTTCTTTATGGGTGTAGTCTTTTCTTAATCTTAGAGAGTTGTTTTCTAAAAAAAGGTTACGTCTATAAAAATTAAAAGTAGGGCTGTTGTGAACTTCTATTACTTCCTGCAATGTAGACTTAATTAATTTTTCTCTGGGAAATCCTTCAGATATATAGATTGGTATTGAATTTTTTCTCTTTAGATATCTTGCTAGTAGAAGCATTTGTAAGCAGTGGTTGTCGAATACCTCTTTTAAAAAATAAGTGTATTCTACTGGCTTCAAAAATCTGATATTTAAGAAAGACTTAGCAAACGTTAAAAGTGTAGAGTTCAATTCGCCAAGATACAACTCGGCAATTATTTTTGTTGGTATTTGGCCGTTTCTTATAATTATATCACTTGCGTCATACCTTGTATCAACTGGCGGACATTCGACATCAATATCTGTCTCTTTTGAAGAAAACTCAATTTCAACGTCTCTAACTCCGTAGCAGAGTCTTACGTATTTTTTTAAATGAAACTCACTTTTTTTCGGTAAAAGTTTTTTTAAGAAAAAAACTATGTAGAGCCGTACAAGGCGGATTATTGATTTTACGAATAATCCGAGGAAAAAAAAATGAGTTTGAATGTTCACTTCCGATTTATACAATTGTCTTTGCCACAGTCTGTCTCTTAACCATCCTGAAAGATTGAACTGATCGCCGATTGATTGCCACCGTTCCACAGTCTCATATTCGAAGATCAATGACTGCTTAAATTTCTTCAATTTATTTTCAGATTGAAAAGCATAACCAGCAAGTTCTTCAAACTTATCTGTAAATATTAACTTCTTAGACATTTTTTGCCTGAAAATCCCTTGTTGAGGAGTTAAAGATATCCAATAAACTGAAATTTTAATGGATAGATAAATCGTTTCATAAAAACTTTATTTTCAAGCTTATGCGATGAGTATTTTTATTTACAATAGACACTTAACATTATCTTTAGAAAATCCAGGTTTTAAATTTTTTATTTTTTGGCTGTCGTTTTGACGCTTAATAAATAGTGGGAGATTCAAAAAACGGTTTCAGAGTAGCTTTCTGTTTTGGTTTGCACTTGTGATTTGAGAATCAAGCAATAAACCTGAGGCATAAACAGGTCTTCGTATACGTTAAAATAATTGCTCGGATTCTATCCTTCTAACGCAATGCTACTTTATGTATCACATCACACAGAATGCGTTTGCATCTAGCTAAAAAAAATTAACAGTAAACTCCACCACAAATTTCTCGAGACGGTCGTTACTACACCAAATTAAACAATCAATTCTTTTACCCTGAGTTTGCATCTGGTTTTGATGAGAAAATTTTGGAAGACTTTCCACACCCGTGCTAGCTGATTGATCAGTCAAATCGCATCTTACAGATTTTTTTACAAATTATTTTTATGTTTTCACATGAGTGATATCTGTACAATCAATAAGGAGGTCTGCTAATGGATATTTATGATACAAATGTATTTGATATGGTTTTTGGAATAATTGGGAGCTACGCTTCTTAGAAAAATTTCCAAGACTTTTAAGTTTTAACTTTAATTTTTTACATTGGTTCAAACTAATTACTACGCGACAAAACAGAAGAACAATGTTTGGCTCTCAATCCCCTGCATTATTTAAGAGTTGGAAGAGAAAACTAGTTGATGGGTAAGCTTTATTGGTTCTTTTTCCAAACGAACTTTTATTTGCATTATGGTTAATAAAAGCCGTTGGGTGATGCCACCTAGAACCAAGGTAAATAGCAGTCTTACAGAAAAATTGTGGCTATCCAAGTGTTATTGATTGAGGTAGGCAGACATGTATTTTGAAAAAAATGTTGGGCGCTATTGTGTAAGTGAACAAATGTCGGTCTCAGCTTTTTTAAAGCACTTTGTGAAAGACAAACCAAGATTCTATTGCGTAGTAAATAATCAGCATGAGTTAGTCGGCGTTATTTCGCTTGGAGACATTGCGCGTGCCACAGCTAAATCAATATCGGGTGAAAATTCCATATCGACTTTGATGAATAAAGAATTTCACGCAATAAACGATGGGGCATCACTATCAACTCTGAAGCATAATTTGGAGGAATATAGATTTGTACCTGTTGTTGATGAGTTGGGCAGATTAAAAATGCTTGTTCAGGGTTTGGCGGGCCAAAGAGAGTTCTACATTGGTAATCATTCTATTCAACGAAGCGGGGATTATCTATTGGTCGCGGAAATCGGTAACAACCATAATGGTTGTATCGAAAAAGCTTTTGAATTAATTCGGTCAGCCAAAAATAGTGGAGCACACATAGCAAAATTCCAAATGCGCGATATGTCTACCCTCTATGGCGATACTAGTGTATCCCATGATTTATCAACGGAATATGTAATAAATCTTTTACAAAAAGTTTCTCTATCTGACGAAGATATGATCAGGTGCTTTGATTTTTGCAAAGAAGTTGGCATTACACCGCTGTGCACTCCTTTTGACCTGAATAGCCTTCAGACGCTCGAAAATTATGGGATGGAGGGCTATAAAGTTGCTTCTGCAGATTTGACTAATCATGAATTGCTTGAGGCTTTAGTAAAAACAAACAAGCCACTAATCGTGTCTACTGGAATGTCCACTGATGGCGAGATTGATGAAGCCATCTCGTTGTTGGAGAGGCACTATGTCAACTATGTAATATGTCATGCTAACTCGACCTACCCTGCACCTTTTTCGGATGTTCACCTTAATTATATTGATAATCTCAAAAGTCGCACTTCTTCGGTAATTGGTTATTCAGGTCATGAGAGAGGCTGGCACATACCGCTTGGTGCTTTTACAAAAGGAGCCCAAGTCATCGAAAAGCATTTCACATTAGATAAGACTTTAGAGGGAAACGATCATAAAGTTAGTTTATTACCATCTGAATTTTTGATGCTAAGCCAGGCTCTTGCAGACCTATCTGAGGCAATGGGAATTGGCTATAAGCGTCAAATCACACAGGGCGAAGCGACTAACAAAATTGCGTTATCTAAGTCAATTTTTTGCGCCAAACCGGTGGGTCGAGGTGAATTAATTAAAGATGAGAACATTGTTATTCGGTCCCCAGGAAATGGCTTGAGTCCTAGAATGAAAAGAGCTTTGGTGGGAAAAATTTCGAGCCGAGATATCGACATTGGCGAAGCATTTTTCCAAACTGATCTAGACGGCCATAAAGAAATAAAATCGTTGACGCTACCAAAACACTTCAAATGGTGCATCCCCGTTAGGCACCGCGATGTTTATAAATTGTATAACGTGTTTAAACCTCCAGCTATTGAATTTCATTTATCGTTCAAAGATCTGAAAATCAATGATAAAGATACATTGATAGACCCTCTGAATACCGAAGTTATTATCCATTCTCCAGAACAGTTCGACGATGATTTTATTCTAGATTTATTCTCTGAGGACGTTACAACCACTCAAAAAACGATATCACTTTTAGACGAGATCTTTAGAAAGGCTCGGAATATAAGCCAACTTTTAGGGTACAAGGGTTATCCAAAGGTTGTTGTCAATTGTGGTGGTCATACGCATGACGCTTTTTTATCACAATACGAGGCAGAGCGCAGAGTTGATAATTTTATAAAAAACATTCAAAAAGTTGACTTGTCGGACTGCCGCTTTTTGGCACAGACTATGCCACCATACCCGTGGCATTTTGGCGGTCAGTCTTTTCACAACCAATTTACTAGCTCAGATAATATTCTGTCAATCTTGTCGAAATCTCAACAGCCGCTCGAATTATGTTTGGATATCTCCCATTCTTACATGTGGTGCAATTATTCAAATGAAAATTTTGAAAAATTTATTGAAAAAATAGCACCACACGTTTCACACATACACATCTCCGACGCGGCTGGGGAGTCTGAAGAAGGCATGCAGGTGGGTGAAGGGACTCTCGATTTTGGAATGATTAGAAAGGCTTTTAACGCTCTTCCAGCCGACGTAACTTTGTTACCGGAGATCTGGCAAGGGCACGATAACTTGGGTGACGGCTTTAGGATAGCGTTGGAAAGATTAAACAAATTTGGATATTAAAGGATGATAACAGCAATAATCCCTGCAAGATCAGGATCAAAACGACTACAGGGCAAAAACATTAAAAATCTGTCTGGTAGACCGTTGATGTTTTACACTATTGATGCTGTTCTGGGTCATGAAGAGATAAATAGCGTTATCTTAACCACTGACTCAGAAAAATATATTGACCTGGCTAAAGAAACATACGGTGACACTATTTGTTACGAGTGCCGACCTCCAGAATATGCTAATGACACAGCCAAAGTCTATGATGAAATCAAACGTTTGGTAAAAACCGGGGTTGTAAAAACACCATGGTATATCCAGTGCTTACCTACGTGCCCTCTACGAGATCACAAAGTTGTTAGATCCTTACTCGACCAGTGGAAACTTGATTGGCGCCCTATCTTTTCCGCTGTGGCGTATGAATTTGCTACTCAATTCGCTTTTAATTTGTCTGCAAATGGACGGGGGTGGAAGGCGATTTCAGAACAATCACCAATGATCACCGGTAACACTAGATCTCAGGATATCCCAAACACCTATCGGCCCAACGGTGCTATGTACCTCCAACATGTTGACAACATCGAAAATAAGACACTTTATACATTCGCTGATGTGTTTTTAATGACGAGGGAAGAATCAATAGATGTGGACACCAATTTAGATTTTTTAATTTGTGAACAATTACTTGCGAATAGAAAAACCAATGAATAAAAACATCTCAGGGTTGACGGTGAGCATTCCCCTTTTTTTTAACAAGGATGAATCAATCGATTATACGGTTTTGAGTCGATATATCGCGGATTTGGGAACACAGAATCGTATTACAGCTATTTACAGCATGGCATATAACACTCGTTACAGGATGTTAAATGCTACTGAGGTTCTTGAGGTAAATAAAGAAATCTTAAGTTTAGCCCACAAACACAAGCTGAACTGCTTTGTCGGGCATCCATATGTATTCAATCGACGGAGCTTAGAAGATTATTTGATAGAAATTAAAAGGTACAATCCTGCCGGCATTTCAATGTTGTATCCTGAGAGATATTTTGGGATCGATGATCCAATTCTAGAGTTCTTGTCTATTCCTTCAAAGTTTGGACTGAAGGTAATACTACATGAAATGAAATTGGTTTCTGGTCTAAATGGAGAGTTAATTAATTGGCCAGAAAATCTGCTTAGGAAAGCTATTCAATTGGAGTCAGTTATTGGGGTTAAGGAAGACTCAAAAGATGACTCGATAGCTCAACTCGTTTTGGATGAATGTAATAAAAAAGGAGTGACTTGTATTCTTGCAGGCGGTGGAAAGCGTCGAGCCCTTAAGTTTGTCGGTAAAGGATTAAAGACTTGGTTAAATGGGTCTACTATGTTTTATCCCAAAGTCATTGACATCATTTACGATGCTATCACGACTAACCAATCAGAAATTGTTGCATTTTTTATTGAAAATGTAGAAAAGCCATTTTTTGAAAAAGTTGTGGAGAAACATGGGTGGCATCTGGCACATAAGACCGCATTGGAGTACTTTGGTTATGGAAAAAGGTATGAACGTTTCCCCCATCCGATTTTATCTGACATTCGTCATAGTGAATTAAAAGTCATCTTCGAAGACATTAAATCGGCCTTGGAAGAGTTGATTGGGAATGATGCAAGAGGTTCTTATAAATAACGGTCTAGTTCCGCAGTGAGAAACAAAAATGCTGTCTTAACTTTGCAGAATAAACAAATTGATGACACGGTAGATACCGATCCGATTAACAAGACGTCTCTTACCCAGGTGAATGGCTATGAGCAAAACAGACAAAAATATCGAAAAAACTCGAAATACAAAAAGTCAATTAGATTGGTATAAACGGCGCGATAGTTTTCTTAATAATGTCGGGGTTACAAATATTGCGAATAATTTTAGTGTTTTTTCTACGCGGCAAAAAATTACTAGATTTGTTGAAACCTTGAGATATTGGGAGTTGATCAAGAATGTACCTGGCAATATCATCGAGTGCGGCGTAGCTGGTGGTGATTTTTTGTTTGCAATGGCGCATTTTAGCTCGATTTACGAGCCTCATCATTATACAAGAAAAATCGTTGGTTTTGATACATTTAAAGGATTTATGGAGCCTTCAAATGAAGATCAGTCTTCGGGGGCAAAACATCTGAAAGAGGGTGGATTGCACTACGATAGCTATCAGTATCTTTCTGATGCTATAAAATTTTATGATGAAAATCGGATGATTGGAAATGTATCGAAAATAAGTCTTTTTAAAGGGGATATTGCGGATACCTTGCCTAGGTACCTGACTGATCACCCGTCAGCAGTTATCGGACTACTCCACCTTGATTTAGATTTATATGCCCCAACTAAAGCTGTTTTGCAACTCGCTCTTGAACGAATGCCTAAAGGCGCAATCGTAATTTTTGACGAAATTAACCATGATGATTACCCCGGCGAAACAATAGCAGTGATGGAAGAAATTGGACTCAAAAATATTCATTTGGAGAGGGTCTACGAAGCATCAATGGCAGCGTATTGGAGGGTGTAATGAGGGATTTGTTTATTATCAAGAAATTGGATGACATCAGGCCGATAGAGGATTTCCAGAGTTTTGTTTTCAGTTTGCTGAAGACAAATTCACACTCTGCTTTTTCCCAAGAACTGATAAAGCGCCATGAATCAGATCAGTCTTCCGCAGGACGTCTCCAAGATGAAATTTCAAACTCTCAAGAATTCAAAAAGTTAGTCAATGATAAGCGTTTTATATCATTTGCTGCAGAACTAATGAGCATCAGCGAAGACGACGTTATGATTGTCTATCCACATTTCAGAATTGACTTACCGTCGCGTTTTGCGGCCGATAAAAAGAAGATATCTTTACCGTGGCATCAGGAGGCAGGTTATTATATCGACAAAGGTGATTGCACCCCAGACAGTATTGTAATGTCGATGTACTTGCATGATTGTGAGGAGCACGAAGGAGCGTTGCACATGAGTTCCAGTGCACATTCTCGCTTGCTTGAACATTCAAAAAAATTCATGGATCCCGATCGGGAGAAATTTTTGCGTGCTGAATGTGAAGAGCCTGAAGACTACGTTGTTGCAGAATCTGAGTTGGGACAAGTTGTGGCTTTTGATTTCAAACGACCGCATCGTAGTGGAGTCAACAATTCACCTAAGGTGCGCTTGACTCTCTTGCTTCGCGCAACTTCGGCATCAGAACTCGATGCATTTGTCAAGTTAAACTGAGATGAGCAAACAGATTGGTTTAACCACAAAATCCCAATACGATTTCTCAAGAAACCTTCGGATTGCGTGGAAATGGAATGCTAATGTCTTGTTTCGATGATTGGTGTGTTAAGGGATGAGAAAAAAGTGACAGACACTTTAAGAAATTTGAACCGTGAGAATGTTTGGGATTATGAGAATGCTTTTTATTGGTTCTCTTCAAAGTCTCGTATTAATAAAATGTTGGCACATTATGAGATTTATAAAACAATAATAGATGTTCCTGGTCATATAATTGAGTGTGGAGTTTATAAAGGTGCTTCACTCGTCAGATTTGCTACCTTTAGAGATCTGTTGGAAAATGACTTCTCTAGAAAGATTATAGGTTTTGATGCATTTGGTGCATTCCCAACAAATAATTTGAAAATAGATAATGATTTAAAGTTCATCAAAAAATTTGAAAATGCTGCCGGTCATGGGCTTGAAAAAGAAGAAATATTCGACATTCTTGCAGCAAAGGGCTTCGAGAACGTTACTTTAGTCAAGGGAGACGTTTTTGATACACTCTCTTTATACCTCGAAGACAACCCTGAAACACGTATTGCCCTACTACATCTGGATATGGATACTAAAGAACCAACTGATTATGCGCTTGAGTTGTTGTACAACAGAGTAGTTCCTGGAGGGGTAATAATGTTTGATGATTACAACGCTGTTAGTGGTGAAACGATATCCGCGGATAATTTTGCAACTCTTCACAAACTAAGGCTTGAGAAGCTCCCTTTTTACAATGTGCCAGCATTTATAAGAAAGCCTCTATGAGTAACTTTGTAACTTAGGGGTGTGTTAATTCACAGCATTTAATTGTTTTGTTTTTGCTTATGTTTTTTAAAAGTTCCTGTGCAACTGATTTCCAACTAAAGTCTCCCGTCGACGGAATGCCGGGGAAATATTGATTTAACATCATATATCACAGACGGTTTCTTTGCGATTGTTTTGAGCGCATCAATACCCATGTCTTTGAAATAGGTGTGAGCCACAGTTAATACAATAGCGTCATATTTTTCGTCACCTAACTCATCAATTATCTTAGCTGGGCAAACTTTTTCTTGAGATGAAGAGCCAACAAAAGGATCAAAAACATTTATGTTGCAGCGGAGTTTTGTAAATTCTCGAATTATTTCAAAAACTTTGGAATTTCTCGTGTCTTTGCAGTTTTCTTTGAAAGTCAAACCTAGTATCAAAATATTTGCGCCGGGGAAACCAATGCCTTTTTGGATCATCAGTTGAGTTACTCTATCCACTATTCTTTTGCCCATGGATTCATTAACATTTCTCGCAGCGAGCAAAATATCCGGTCTATGGCCTTTTTGAATGCCAAGGTGTGCTAAATAATAGGGGTCAACTCCAATGCAGTGCCCTCCTACCAAACCTGGTGAAAACGGTAAGAAATTCCATTTAGTTTGAGCGGCTTTAATTACCTCTTGCGTATCTATGCCTATCTCATTGAATATTATGGATAGTTCATTCATAAAAGCAATATTCACATCTCTTTGAGTGTTTTCAATTACTTTTGCGGCTTCAGCTACTGAAATGGATGGACTCTTATAGGTGCCTACATTGGAAATCGACGCATAAAGGGAGTCGATCAAATTTGCAATTTTTGGTGTGGACCCAGATGTTACCTTGACGATATCAGCAACACCCTTCGACGTGTCTCCCGGACTCAGACGCTCTGGGCTATACCCTAGATAAAATCCACGGTCATCTTCGTCGGCGATCAAATATTTCTTGCCTGAAATTTTTTCAATTATAGGAGCGCAGACTTGCTCCGTGACCCCAGGATAAACAGTGGACTCGTATATAATTAAATCGCCTGTGTTAATAAATTTTGCCACTGTTTTCGTTGCAGCAATAACAAAAGAGAGGTCTGGTTTTCTAAAATCATCAACGGGTGTAGGGACAGTTATGATGTATGTGTTTGCATCTGATAAGTCGTCTTCAGAGTCAGTGAAGTGAATATTTTTTTTGATATTTTGGGGTATGCTTTTTACTTCTCCATTTTCATCTCTTCCTTGTTGTAAACTTCGAACGCGTGATTTTGAAACATCATATCCAACTATCTCTCTTTTCTTGGCGAATTCAACTAATAAAGGTAATCCAACGTAGCCAATACCAATAACCGCAAGTCTTAATTCATCTAAATCTCTAATTGCCATTCTTGATTTCCCAAAGGTAGTTGGCTTTACCAATACAAATATTAATGCATTAAGAAAAAAATTAAGCAGGCGAGGTGCAAAAATCAGATCAAATTTTGGTGAGTACTCTCAGCCAAAAAGAATTCGATCTTTAACGATATCATAATTCTTTTTTGTTGTGATGGGTCCTGCGCGGCATTTCTCGAATTACCGTCATATCAAATTGGAGAATTTTCATTTTTTACCGGCGTTACTATGGAAGTGACCAAACCGATGATTAGCCCAACGGTGATGTATAAGACTAAGGTCAAACCAAAATACTTTGTATCGATATTTGATTTAGTACTGGCAGGCGCAGTCATGTCAAAAAGTAAATCCGTTGATCGGGGATTAGCTCTGACGGTCTCAAAGTAATTCTCGGAAAAATCCAAAACAGAAAGTAACGTATCATTCGCATATTCAATATCAATAGTTGGCCCGTTGCTATTTGAGTAAGTTTTAGCTGATATTATTTTTTCCAGGGGCCGGTTCCTTCCTCTAATAGTATCTAGCTCTTCAAGAGTTGTAGTAATTAGCTCATTTCGCTCAATTGTTTTGGTTAATTCTAGGATTCTATTAAGGTCTCCAACAGCAAGTTGAACCGGATTTGAATTTTCGGTTTGTATACCAAAGTTACTGGTGGTTTGCCCGGCCTGCTGTGACGTGGCCTGATTAAATAACATTTCTAAAACATGTTCTTTGTATGCAATCTGTTTGAAATTTGCGTCTCGCTCTGTCTTCAGCTCAAAAAGCAGGTGATTAGCGTGAGCATTGCCATTAGTGATCAAAGAATAAAGTATAGGGTTAAAAATACCAGTTTCAAACGCATTCCATTTTGCTAAAAGTTCAAAAGCATTTTGCTCGTATTTTTCTGATCTAATAGCATTTAAATTCGGGTTCTCAGCCAAATACAACAAATCTCTTTTGATTTGGCTAAGTGGTTCAACAAACGAGATAATCTCACTGGGTCGTGAAAAATCGATTGCCGCAGGAATCTTGGCAGGGTCATAGGTGCTACTCACACCAAATTGTTCCACAAAAATTGTATTCCAGATTTTAGGTAATGTCGAAGCGATCAACTTCCCCGCGTTCGCTGAAACGCCAAGATTCTCGTGGAGTACTGTGAGTTGGAGACTAAATTCTGTAGTTAATTTTAACTCTTCAGCGAAATCTTTATTCAATTTGTCTATCTGAGCAACTGATAGACGTCTATTTTTTAGCTTTTGACGATATTTCTCAATGACAAACTCCGTAGTCGGGCTTCCGTTCTGAATGCTAATGGCATTTTCAAGCCCCGTGACATCCTCAATACCCATTTGTATTGCGAGTTGATTGATAACTTTTGGGTGTTTTAAATCCGCTGGTGAGAAAGCCGTTTTGTTGGGATATTTCTTATCAATTATTCCTTGAAGTGTAATGAATGAGGTCGTGTAACTGTTGGCTGAAGTGTATGACTGCAGCAAATGCGCGGTACCCGCCAGAAAAGCAATAAAAACGCAAAAGCCAACAAAAATACGTCTTCGCCAAACCGTTGCAATCATCTCGGTAAAGGTAGAATCTGTTAACAAGCTATTTTTCTCCACTGGCAAAGGAATTTATTTCTATCTAGCCAAACGCTTTTTTCATCTCTAGGGATCATCTTGCTTTGTGAAAACCATAATTTGCTCTTTATTTACTTTGTTGGTAACCACATCAACGAGTCTAAACCCATTTTTAAATGCGATGGACGCGTATGTTGAGTTTTGCCGTCGCCATCCCCAAAGAACATAGAATTTTCGACGTTGAATTAGCACTTTAGCAAAATTTTTCATTGTTTTGAAGAAATCAAAATAAAAGGATTTGGCTGCAGTGTGTGTGATAATTACTTTTCCACCCGTCACCAAAAGCTGGCCACAATTTTTAAAAAATTGATTGACCTCTTCGTTGCTCAGATGAAAAACCATTTGAATACCAATTACCACATCGCCCCTCCATCCTGTAATTTCAGTTGCCTTAAAAACTTGCCGTTCGCCTAAATTTTTTGCTGGCAAACTAAGATCAACGAGGGTTATGTCTTCATCTGGAAAATGAACATTTTCCATGTAAGCTGTGCCACAGCCCCAACTCAGAATCCGTTTATCCTTTAAATGGCTTTTCAAATTTGCAGCAGTTTCGGTTTTTGCTTTGGTGAAATATTCTGGTAAGTTCTGATAGTTTATTGTTTCTTCTGACATTTCTTTGTAGATAGCGTCATAGAATGTTTTACTCGCTTTTTTAAAGAAAGGCGGGCGCGTTAGACCTAATTTAGAGAATTCAATTTTGCCAAATCTACATTCCCATTGTGGATAGCTAGACATTGAGACCTCCAAGTTGTTACTAAGACACTAAAACAGCTGCTATAGGGCTAACAGAAACGGAAAGACTTAAAAAGGTTTGATGTTTTATAGATAAACATTGAGCAAAAATCTATTAATGTTTGCCTTCATACTTGGGCTTATAAAAGCTAATTAGACTTATGAACAAAAATTGCAGAGTTATTTGATAGATTGTTTTAAAATAAATTATTGGATGCAATAGTGGTTTAACTTCTCATGAAAATATTGGAGTTTCCCTAGTACATTCATGTCGTGTTGTTGCTCGGATCAATAACAAACCATCTCGATGTTTAGGACATTTTGAATAAATCAACTTTAAGAAGACCTGAAATCGGCACATAGAAAAATCTTTACAAAATTAGTATTGAATTATTGCTGAAGGATAAATTAATCGAGAGTGTTGTCATAAGCGAAGTTAAAAGAAAATCTTGTGCTATGAGATATTTGGAAAACTATGAGTGAACTTGTTGAAAAATTGAAGAAACTTAAATTTAGGTTATTACAAAGGTATGATGTAGTCCGTGACGAAGAGCTCGAATATCATCTGTGGCTGTTGAATCTCTTTATTCAAATTGAGAGAGTTCCTGGACATATCGCGGAAATTGGGGTCGCTTCAGGTAGAAATACTGTCTTGTTTGGCAAGCTTATTGAAATTGTGGCCAGAAAAGCACTCGACACTATTTCGGGTTCGACACTTTCTCGGGTTTTTTGGAACGTGACTTGAAAAATAATAAGCATCTAAAACAGAGCGCATTTACAGGCCCAGCTAATTCAATAAATAGTGTGAAAAAAAGGATAAAGAAAAACAATCTAGGCAAAACATGTACTTTGATACAAGGTGACGCAATTAAGACAGTCCCAGATTTTCTTGAGAATTATGAAAGTGAAATGATGCAGTCAGGCATGTCTAAGTTTGCCCTTCTTTATATAGACTGTAATGCTTACGAGCCAGCCTTAAAAAGTAAGATTGCGTTTCGGAGTCATATGTCCTCGGGAGCTATCATTTGTATCGATGAACATGTGCAAGGTTCAGAGACGAAAGCTTTATTTGATTTTGCACATCAGCAAAATTTAAGAGTTTTTCGTAATGGCAATCTAGAGGTTCCAATGCAACTTAAGTTTCCTAGTTGATAACCCCGCCGTTGTTGAAATTATCTGTATCATTGAATAAGCTCGTGTCTTGGGTTGATAACCTGCTGTTCGTTCTATTACTCTCTTGTGAATATCGCAAAAAGGTTACGATTTTTATGACTTATTAAAATTTTAATATTGTGAAAGGCGTATTATCGAAAAGGTCCATCCTAGCATTGGGCAGGGAGTTTGACTTTATATTCGATTATTTTCGAGACAGAATAAAATTTGACAGCACGATTGAGTTTAAAGATGGTGAATGGGCGCTGAATCCGAGCGTGAGGAGTTTAGTTGAAATCGCTGAAAACAAGTTCCAGCTACATGGTAAAGGTGCCGTTTTAAGCGAAGTACGATTTGTTAAATCTAACAACGCAACATTGGCTATAGCCAAAGAAAAAATGCAAGGGTTGCCTTACGTCCCTCACATCGAAGGTTACAGATATAAAAAGGTGATGGTTTATATTAATGATGTGACGCTGGAGTCAGGACCAATTCATCTGTTAGATGAGAATCCGGAGATTTTTGAAAAGCAACGGCTTGGCTTGAGTTGATCTTACCAAAAAAATTGGAAAACGGTGTTGGGGGCTGGGACACTAAAAATTATGTCCCTTGCGTGGGTAATGCTGGTACGATGGTCTTCTTTGATACGAATACCCCCCATTTTGCTGGGCACTTGTACGAAAACTCAGTCCGTAAGGTCATTCGACTTGACTATAAAGTTGCTAAATTTAAAATTCCGAAAAAGCTTCGACCTAGACCGATAAACGTATTTTTGGGAAAAGTCCGGCGGGCGAGTAAAGAGTTTGCTAACATCTAGCCACTTAAATAAAACTTCAATTTGTAATAACTCCGTCCTATTAGTTCTCTCACTACGATGCTTGTCTTGGTCAGCGCGCTGGCCTGGGGAATAAAGTTTAACAATGAGATACTATTGTTCTCTTGCCTGAAGTCTGCTGCAAAAGGCTTAACTGAGATTCCGTAGTGCTCAAAAATGTTTATGGCACGATTCATGTGAAAAGCGGAGGTAACGAGGTAAAAATGGTTGCTACCTTGCACTCCCATTGCTTTGACGGCGATGGCCTCCTCTTCAGTGTTCCTGGCTGGCGTTAACAATTTTATCGACCTGCTTGGTACTCCTTGTGACTGAGCTATCATTGAAAGAAGGTAACCTTCTGTGTCACTTTGTTTCGTTGCAGGATACCCGCTTGCAATAATTATTTTTGGAGCGATGTTACTTTTGTATAATTTGATGGTTGCAAAAATTCTATCTACTGATCCGTTGAAATCTCGTAAAGAGTTCTGCAGCGATCTAACCTTTGTTGTCATACCGCTTAAAACAATTATACCATCCGCTTTTTTTAGGCTGTTGATGGCCAACGGTTGATGATCACGCTCGATCCATATCATCAATTCATTTGAAATTAGTGGCGTGGAGGAAAATGCAAACGCGAATAAAGCTAAAAAAGCAGTTTTTCTCGCTTTAATCACCAAACAAAAAAACAAAATAATGATGAATAGCGTTATAGGACTAAACAAATGAGGCAAAAATTTATGCCAGAACATGGTGGGGTTTCTTTCTAAAAATCATGCCGCCAAACCGTTTTCCTCTTCAAATATCAATTCTCAACGTTATTCGCTGATGAGCAATAGATGAAATTTTCAATAAAAACGCAATAAGGATTATTTATAAGCTTCATTCAACGTCTATCTACTGACCAAATCTCAGAAACTATTGTATTGGAATTTGTGAACAACAACGCTTCCAAAACCTGATTGTTTTATGATCAGCAGTATTAGCGTTTTCTTCGTTTTGAGAGATTTAATCCACCCTTCATCAGGCTATAAACTAATTGAAAATATGCTCTGCTTTTTTCACTTTAAATGCAAAAAATCTAGAAATTTTCCGCATGGAGGACATTTTGATCTTGTTCAAATTCAGCCTAGTTTGATTTTTCGAAGTTACACATATTTTTTTGCGAAAGTTATTATAAGGTAGCGATCATCCAGTCTAGAATATTAAAGTTTATTAGTCCAAAACTGCGGCAATACCGGTATCCGACACACCATTTGTATTCCCAAATTTTACTTCATTTATTCTAATATAATTTGTGACACAAAATTCGGAGGTTTAGGCTAAAAAGGTGATCCGTGAAGTTTTCTGCATATTTATTTCGAGTTAAGTAAAGTATGTTTTTTTTTCAAATTGATGTTTTCAAAATTAGGCAAAACCCGTGTCAATGTTTTCAACACTAAGATCCCCAATAGAATGCCGGGCCCCTGTAAACATCCTGCTAGCCACCTGCTGAAGGCACTTTTTCCTAATTTTTGGCCTGGACGAAGGATATTTGGTTTTTGTTGATTCCAAGCGATTGCAAAAAAAGCGGTAAGCATCTGCTAATAATTCAAAAAATTCAGATCAAATAGCGCCAAATTACCTGTCAAATATATCCAGCTTGATTTGGCAACAGTGGTAACTAGTTTGGCCTAGGTAAACATTTCCTGAATTGATGACACACTGTTAACAAAATCAACCTGATGCCAGCATACTTGGAAGAATTATTCAATTAGCTCGTCTTCCCAAGCCAAGCACTGTTGAGCATGTTCTCCGGATTATAATTATGCTTGTTAGGTTATGTAAAACTGAAACTCTCGGTCTCTGTATCTTAAGCAACCACTGCCTAACCTAACTAGTAATTCTCTAGTTTCAAAAGACTAGAAACCTGCGCTTTAATTTTTCTTCAAACCAAAAAACTGTCTCGTCTCTAAATACCAAAATTATCTGCTAATTGGCCATCAGTCACTCAAGCGTACAGACTTCTGGGCAAATTAGGCAACGAAAAAGAAAGCTTTTAACGTTGGGGCTTGAAGCCTAACACCGTGACGGGCAATAGTTGTGTCTCAGCGAAAGGTCTGTCCAAATTATAGTTGTAATGAACCTTAGATGTTCAATGCTGGCCTGACGAGAGATGAAACAGGTAAGGGATGACTTATGGTTTCAAATAGTAAACTTTTAGAATGGTTTGGCGTCGTAACGGCGATAATTTATTCCTTGCTGGTCGCGTTAAATATCGGTGCTGAGTTTGTGGGTTTTTCATTACTATTGATCTCTGCTATTTCCATAGGGCTCTGGGCTTACAAAGGTCGGCATTTGGGTATATTATTTTTACAGTTTTTCTATGGAATCGCCGGCATCATCGGTATGCTTCGATGGTTTTAAATGTCAGGGGCGATTATTCCGTTTGGAACTGGCCTTGCGATTGGTTTTTCGCTGATAATGGCGATTGGTGCTCAGAATGTTTTCATACTGCGCCAAGGATTATTGCGCCACCATATCTTTGCCGTTGCGCTGTTCTGCGCGGGGGCTGATGCGCTATTGATTGCCGCCGGTGTTTGCGGTATTTCTGTCGTTGCAGAAATTTCTGCCCGCCATTCAGCTCTATTTTTTAGTTTTGCCAGCCTGTGGCTTGCGATCTATGGAGCCTTGCGATTACGTGATGCAATCCAAGGCGATAGCCATATCGCTCATCACAGTGGAACGCAGACGGGTCTTGTTCAAACGCTTTCAATCACCGCCATGCTGACCTTTGGCAATCCTCATGTCTATTTGGATACTGTTGTGTTGATTGGAGCAGTGTCCCTCCAGTTCGAGGCGATTAATAAGCTCTTTTATGGGCTTGGCGCCGCGACTTCCAGCTTTTTGTTCTTCTTCTCGCTGGGCTATGGAGCGAGACTTCTGGCTCCTTACATGGAACGGCCAAATGCTTGGCGCATTCTGGATGCAGGCATTGCAGTCATTATGTTTGTGCTGGCACTGTCGATGCTGCGGGCAGGTGGATTGGTATAGCGTGGTGCGACAATGAGTGGCCGGGATCAAACTTCCTCCAGATCCTCCTCAAGGATTGAGATCTGCACGTGATAGCATGTCTCACCATCCTCATCATCCTGAAAAACAACGCCAATGAACTCATCCTCAAGCATCAACTCAGCCGAGTCATCCTTGGTCTCACGGCGAGCAATGCTTAGCTTGTGATTGCTAAAACGTTGCCTGAGGTATCGCTGGATCTTGGCTGCATCGTTTGCGTTCATAACCAGTCTCTTCCTTGGTTTGCCTGTTAGATGACCGCCTTGATGGATGATATTACGTGCGGTACCTTTTGCATCCCAACACGTATCTTATCCAGCGTCACCTGTCCATGTTATTTTGCCGTTGTGCCAGTCCTTTTGCTAGGCTCTCAGTCGGAAAGCGGCACATTACAATCATTCTGATATCAATCATGGCGAGCGATCGCACCTCCCCCATGGCTTGGCCAGGCAGGGCGCGTTGTAACATCACGGCCGTTGCATGCTGAACAACGCATCAGACTACCAAGTTCGGGAACAGGAAACAGTGGGCCCAGGCTGTTGATCAATGATGAGGCTGTCACTTCTGCATTGTGGTTGCACCGGTTGCACCAGCAGAAAACCCCCATATTCTCACTGGCAAGATCCACAAGGGTGGTTGGGTTTCTGTCTTCACCGCGTTTAACATCTTTATTTTTAAAGCCACCCATGCCACCACCATGTCAATCTTCTATAATTTTGTTCATGATTTGTTCTAACTAAATAAATAATGATGGGAGGGGCAATGGTAAAGACGTTTGCAAACGGGTATGTCAGGGTCGTGACTACGAGAAGATGTTTACGAGGATTTTTGGCCTAGCCACTGACAAGGCGCGGCAGTTTGCTGAAATGTTTGATGAGATCGGCGAGTTGGCCCGAGTTGCAAAGAATACGATTCCGATCACGTAGCAGAAACCGTGTCGCCTCCTTGGTGTGGCGCCGCCGTTTTTCGATAACGAAAACTGGTGTTTCATGAGTGTGGCGGAAAATTGAAAACATGGCGACGCCATTTTGAAAATCAAGCGCATAGTCCCGCCATTCACCAGCCGCCACCCGGGCACTATAGGCAGATAGGATTGAACCGAGTTCGGCCCGCGAAAAATATAATTGTCGCCTTAACTTCTTCGGATTGGTTATGCTGGACACGGGATCGCTGTACCTGTGTTTTTAAGTTGGCTGTTTACTCACTATTTGTTTATGTTGGAGCAGCTTTGCGCTGGCGTCAATCATGCATTTGCTTTAGGACTCTGCGAAACATCCCTGACCGATCTATACTGAAGAAATTTCCATGGCTGATATTTTTGATGAAATTGACGAAGAGCTGAAG
Organism: uncultured SAR116 cluster alpha proteobacterium; assembly: GCA_902578815.1. Classification (GTDB taxonomy): domain Bacteria; phylum Pseudomonadota; class Alphaproteobacteria; order Puniceispirillales; family Puniceispirillaceae; genus MED-G116. The sequence goes on from CACHEI010000005.1 coordinate 69,043, forward strand.
AGAGACAAGGTCCATCTGCTGTGGGCGCGTTATGGCAAATTTGCCATTGCAGGGGTGGCCGCAGTCATTCTGTCTGTTGGCTCTGCCCAGGGCTTCAAGGCCTGGAAAACCAAGCGAGTAGAAACCGCGGCAAATGCCTATCAGCTTGCCCTTGACTCTAATGATGTTGTGGCATCGTTCGAACAAGCAATGGCTGATTTGACCGAGGGCTACAAGATGCTGGCCCAGTTTCGTGTGGCAGCAGCAAAAGGAGCCGGTGGGGACAGCGAAGGGGCTGTCAGCGATTATATGACGTTGGCTCAAGAAAAAGCTATTAAGCCTATTTATCAACAGGTGGCTCTGTTGCTGGCGGTGATGAACGCGCCTGACGGCACCGATCCGAAACAATTGCAGGACCAGCTTGCCCGTTTGACGGCGACACCTGGTCCGTGGCAAGGGTTGGCGCTGGAACATAGCGCTGCCCTCGATCTTGAAAAGAATAATCCGGAAGCGGCGCTCGAAAAATTTGAGTCCATTCTTGGCCTTGCAGAAATCCCGCCGGAATTGCGTAAGCGGGCGACCGAGCTGGTAAAAATTCTTAAATCAGCAGAATAATGATATCGGCACTTGACGAAAATATGATACAGCCCAAGCGAAAGACACGATGACATCATCCAGTCAAGATTTCAGCGCAGATATGAACCAAGGACCTAGGCGGCAAACGTGTTGGCTGTTCGCAGCGTTGATGATAGGGGTGACCGTCATGGTGTCGGGGTGCGCGGATGATGAGTTGATCCTCAAGGGGGAGCGCATTTCAGTTTTGCCAAGCCGAACAGTTGTTGCCAGTGTACCGGAAGCCTTTGCCGAGGGCGCGGGTCTGCCGCCGCTAGTCAATATGATGGCGGCGCCTGCCGTCGGACTTGGGCCCGGACATGCCGGTGGACATTTACAGTTTGAGGCAAGGCTGGAACGCGCCTGGTCCGCATCTGTCGGCGGTGAGGGAAGCTCCCTCATCGATCTTGCGACACCTGTGGTTTCGGAGAATAAAGTCTACGCGGTAGCGCCGAATGGTTTGGTAACGGCGTTCGATCTGGAGACCGGTGCTGTCATCTGGTCGGTCAGCATTGAACAGCTTTCAGATGACCCGCTCCCCGGCGTTGGCGGTGGCATTGTTGTCTCCCCGAGGGGTGTTGTGGTGCATGCTGGTGGACGCAATCTGGCTTTGCTGGATGCTCGCGACGGCGGTATCGTCTGGAGTCTTAAAAGTGAATTGCCGCTGCGCGCCGGCCCGACAATGATCGAGGATCAGGCTGTGGTTGTAACCGATCTTGATGGTAATATTCATGTTTACCGGCTGGAAACTGGCGAGCTCGTCTGGGACCGCGTTGGTCTATCTAGTGAAACAGTAATGTTTGGTGCGCCAGCACCAGCCTATGCTAATGGTGGTCTGGTTGTTGCTGGCGCTCGTGGTGAGGTGTTATATTTCAACGCGGATGATGGTGAATTGCTATGGACGGATTCGGTCGCGACCTTCAGCCCACGCACCTCAATTGAGGCTATAGGTGATATAAGGGCGCACCCCATTCACGACGGCGGCTTGATCTTTGTTGTTAGTCAGTCGGGAAGATTAGCCGCTTTTAGTGGTCGTAGTGGTCTTCTCGTCTGGGAACAGCGTATTGGCGGTATTGAAATGCCATGGCTAGCCGGCAAGACACTTTTTGTGATGGGGCATGATGGTCGTCTTTACGCGGTGCGGCGATCTGATGGTGCGGTTCGCTGGGTTGCCGCGCTTCCTGACGCCACACCGCCGGATGTTGTCGTTACTGAGAATCCACCACGCTATGTTGGACCCATTGTTGCTGGCAACAAAGTGTTGGTGATCAGCAAAGCGGGGCGGGTGTATATGTTTGACCCTGACAATGGTGCCAAGATTGGCACGAGATCCATTGGTTTGGTCGTGCTAACGCCGCCGCAGTTGGCCGCTGGTAAGCTACTCGTCGTTGGTGTCAATGGAACGCTGAGTGCGTTTGAATAGATTTTGAGTTTCAATAGGTGCTGGCCTCGTTAATTGTGGCCTGTGGCATTCGGCCCCGGATGGCGGCCTGTGAAGTGGTGTCTTAACCATGACTGTTACTTACGCCATTGTTGGGCGACCAAATGTTGGCAAGTCCACGCTATTTAATAGGTTGATCGGTCGCCAGCACGCGATTGTTGACAATCAGCCCGGTGTCACCCGCGACCGGCGTGAGGGTGATGGCGCCCTTGCTACGTTGCAGTTTCGGGTGATCGACACTGCCGGTCTTGAGGAGGCAAGCAACGGCTCGCTTGAGGACCGCATGCGTCGGCAAACTGAACAGGCCATCCGCGACGCTGACATCACCATGCTGGTGGTCGATGCCAAGGCGGGGGTGACACCTGTCGACAGTTTCTTTGCTGGTGAAATTCGCAAATCGGGTGCAAAAGTGATTCTTCTAGCCAATAAATGTGAGGGTAAGTCTGGCGCAGCGGGTCTGGCCGAGGCCTGGCGTCTTGGGTTTGGTGAGCCGGTGCCAATTTCTGCGGCGCATGGTGAGGGAATGGTTGAACTGCACGATGCCCTGCTATCTGCTGCCGAGGATTTAGGGCTTGGCGGCATTCTGACTGGCGAGGACGATCTGCTATTTGCTGCCGATGAGGACAGCAAGGAACCGATTAATGAGGACGGTAGCTTTAATGAGGATGGCAATCTGGCTCATGCCTTGCAGGATGACAATGTGCGCGAGCCAATGCGTATTGCCATTGTTGGCCGCCCAAACATGGGCAAATCCACTCTGATCAACAACCTCATCGGCGAGGATAGGTTGTTAACTGGGCCGGAAGCTGGCATCACGCGGGATGCCATCGAGGTGCCTTTTGAGTGGCACGGGCAGCCATATAGGCTGGTGGATACGGCTGGGATGCGCCGCAGGACGCGGATCGCTGACAAGGTTGAAAAACTGATAGTCGATGACACTCTGAGGGCGATCCAATTTGCCCATCTATGTGTACTGCTTTTTGATTCCACTGACGAGCTGAACAAACAGGATCTTGCCATTGCCCGGATGATTGCCGATGAGGGCCGCGCGGTTGTCATTGGTGCTAATAAATGGGACGCAGTTGACAACAAGCAGTTAGCCGCCGCCAGGATTGCCGACCGTTTGCAGACATCACTAGCGCAACTACGCGGTGTGCCGGTTATCCAGATATCCGGCCTTTACAAACGTGGGCTTGGCAAGTTGTTGGCCGCGGCTGACGATGTGTATGATCTTTGGAACACACGAATTTCGACAGGTCGATTAAACCGCTGGCTCGATCTCATGCTGGAGGCGCACCCACCGCCGCTAGTCGAGGGGCGTCGCATTCGCATCCGCTACATAACCCAGATCAAGATCCGGCCGCCGACTTTTGCCCTGTTTGTCAGCCAGCCTGCGAATTTGCCGGAGAGCTATTTGCGCTATCTGACAACAGGTCTGCGTCAGGATTTTGGCCTACGCGGCATTCCAATCAGGATGGTGATGCGCAAGAGTGAAAATCCCTATGCCAAAAAAGAACACTAAGCTGTTCTCACTGCTGTCGCAGCTTGACTAGAAACGCGCCAAAGCGGTTGATCACTGCCGCGATATGCTTGATCTGTTCGGGAACGGCATGCGGTTCACGCACAGACAGGCGCGCATCACGCATATAAAGTGACCGATTGATTTCGATCTGAATAGACTGCCTCGGTGTGCCAATCCGGCCATGTTCGCGGGTGATGAAACCGCCAGCATAAGGCTCGTTCCAAGCGACACTTAGCCCCTCATCAATAAAAAAGCCGGCAATCGCGTCGCCAAGCTCAGGATCAAGCGTTTTGCCTTGACAGTCCCCCAGAATGATGTCAGCCAGCTGCCGATTGGTACGGTCACTGGGGGGCATCGAATGGAAATCCAACAGCAGACAATGGCCATGCTTGGTCTTTACAGCGGCAATCTGGGCGCTCAACATGCTGTGATAGGGTAGATGGGCAAAGCTAAGGCGGTGTTTGACCTCGCCTGCAGGAAGAGGGTAGGCATAGAGCGGCTGCCGCATGGCTGAGAGGCGTGGAATCAGCCCGTAGCCAGCGGTGACGTGCCTTGAGGGCTTGTCAGCTTCAACCGGGGTGTCAAACATCGTCGCATCAATTGCTCCAACCGGCCGGTTGACATCAATGTAAGCTCGCGCAATTTTATTGATCACTGTGGTGATGCCATGCGATGCAAGGCCAGAAATCAGTTGGTCAACGCCAAAATCCTCCAGCCCGCGCATTTGCCCAACTGGCAGCGTCGCCGTCTCGGTCAAGGTGGCAGGATAATCCCGCCCGGCATGCGGGCAGGAGGCAACTACAGGCGCTAAAAGCCGATTGACTCCCTGATGGACAGTCAGCGAATTATAGCTTGGACTGTTTAGTGTTTCGGTCGGGACAACATAAATGTCGAGAGAACCGTCAGGGCCTAGCTGGGCTGTTGTTTCCTGTGATTGCTGAGCACTTGCAATGTCGATTGAATTCATCATGGGTGAACCGTAACACGGTTGTTTTTGCCCCTTCAATCACCAAGCTAACCCTGCGGTAATAAGTATCAATAGGCGATTGCTTTTAAGCGCGAGGCCAGGTGCGGATAGCCGCCCTTAAACGGCAATTAGATTGAGAAAAAAGGCTTGCGAAACCGGGGAGGTTGGTGCAGATATAGCTACGCGGGGACAACCTTGCTGCGGGATGTCTAGCTACTGCTTAAAATGAAATGGGGCGTGTAGCTCAGCGGGAGAGCACTACGTTGACATCGTAGGGGTCACAGGTTCAATCCCTGTCACGCCCACCATTTTATAGCTGGTGTCATTCTTGAGAGCGCTGGCTTTGATGAATTTAGTTTCGCGTATTTGTACAGTGTATTCTTATACTCTATCGGTAAATTTATTGTTTCATCACTATGATTGTTTTTGATCAATGCTAATGACGCCGCCGCTGCGGGCTACGCTTTACCTCCCTTAAATATGACGGATTATTTAGGTTATCATGACGCAAATGGCTTCCTCTAAAAACAATCTTTTAAATTTAGAGTCTGATGCTATTGAGATCATGCGCGAGGTTGTATCTGAGGCAAAGAATCCGGTGATGCTGTATTCTGCTGGCAAGGACAGCGCCGTGATGCTGCATTTGGCTAAAAAGGCATTTTTTCCGTCTTCCCCTCCTTTTCCGCTGATGCATGTGGATACCACTTGGAAATTCAAAGAGATTTATAAGCTGCGCGATAAAACCGCTCAAGGTGTGGGCATGGACCTAATTATACATCAAAATTCTGAGGCCATGGAAAAAGGTATCAACCCGTTTGAACACGGGGCGCTCTACACAGAAATGTGGAAGATCGAAGGGTTAAAACAGGCGCTTGATAAATACGGGTTTGATCTCACACTTGACGGAGCTCGGCGGGACGAAGAAATATCCCGGTCGAAGGAACGTATTTTTTCCTTTCGTTCGGCGCAACACCTTTGGGACTCAAAGGCCCAACGTCCAGAGCTATGGTCGCTTTACAATGCGCACATCGCCGCTGGGGAGAGCATCCGAGTTTTTCCGCTGGCAAATTGGACAGAAATGGACATTTGGCAATACATTTACCTTGAAAGAATTGAGATCGTGCCACTGTACTTTGCCGCGCCGCGTCCGACTGTAGAACGTGATGGTGTGCTCCTGATGGTGGACGATGAACGTTTTCCGCTTGCGCAAGGGGAGATTCCCATGATGCGTTCTATCCGCTTTCGCACCTTAGGATGTTATCCTTTGACGGGTGCGCTTGACTCTGAGGCCACAACGCTACCAGAGGTCATTCAGGAGATGTGTTTGACAACTACCTCTGAACGCCAAGGTCGAGCGATTGAAAGGAAGCAGTGCGCTTCGATGGAATTCAAAAAACAACATGGATATTTCTGAGCTGGCAAACGATATGACAGATCAGATATACAAAACCGGCACCCCGATTACTGAAGGTATTGATGCATACCTTGAGAGCAATCAGGATAAATCGCTTTTGCGGTTCATCACCTGCGGGTCTGTGAATGATGGAAAGTCAACATTGATTGGGCGGTTGCTCTATGACAGCAACATTGTCTTTCAAGACCAGTTGACGCAGCTTGAGGCAGACAGCAAAAAGTTTGGGACGCAGGGCCAAAATATCGACTTTGCCTTGCTAGTTGATGGACTGTCGGCTGAACGCGATCAGGGCATTACCATCGACGTGGCATATCGTTTTTTTGCCACCCAAAAGCGGAAATTCATTGTTGCAGATTCGCCCGGTCACGAACAATACACACGTAATATGGTCAGTGGTGCGTCGACGGCACAACTAGCAGTGATCGTGATTGACGCGCGTAAAGGTATATTAGAACAATCACGCCGCCACAGCTATCTGTGTCATCTGCTAGGTATCAGAAACATTGTCCTTGCAGTGAACAAGATGGATTTGGTTGGCTATGATCAAGATGTTTTTGAGGCGATTGTTGCTGATTATACTAAATTCGCGACTATTGTTGGCATTTCAGAACATACCGCGATCCCAATTTCTGGATTAAGAGGTGATAACATCGTAGGTTGTTCAGATAGCATGGTTTGGTACAGCGGTCTGTCTCTCCTTGCCCATTTAGAGACATTTGAGCTGGACCATCATTTGGAGGTTTCTCAAGACTTCCGTATGCCTGTGCAATGGGTCAATTGTCCTAGTTCGGAGTTTTGCGGGTTTAGCGGCAGGGTTGCGTCAGGCACAATTGAGCCGGGGGATGAAGTGCGCATTCTCCCCTCGGGTAAAATTAGTAAGGTAGATCGTATTGTCACATTCGATGGAGAACTTAATACAGCGAGCGCGGGCCAATCCGTTACCCTAACGCTCAAGGAAGAGGTCGATTGTTCGCGTGGTCAAATCATCACCGCAGCTGCTGCGCCTCTTGAGGTCGCGGATCAGTTCGAGATAACTCTGATCTGGATGGATGACAGGGCACTGATTCCCGGTCGTTCCTATCACTTGAAGATTGGCACACAAACGGTTTCGGCCTCGGTTGCAGAACCCAAATATAAATTAAATATCAATACGTTGGGCCATATGGCAACTAAGACATTGGAATTGAACGAGATCGGTGTGACCAACCTAACCACGGACAAGTCTATTCCTTTCGCGCCCTATGCTGAGAATTGCACTCTTGGCGGCTTCATACTGATTGACAAGATGACCAACGCAACGGTGGGAGCGGGTTTGATCAATTTTGCTTTGCGTCGAGCACAAAACATCCATTGGCAACAAATCGACATTACCCGTGATCATCGCGCCCAATTAAAGAAACAGCAGCCAATTGTGCTTTGGATGACGGGTCTATCTGGGTCAGGAAAATCCACAATTGCCAATGCGGTTGAATCAAAATTAACACAAGTAAACCGGCATACTTTCCTCCTTGATGGGGATAACGTGCGACACGGTTTGAATAAGGATTTGGGCTTTACAGAAGCCGATCGGATTGAGAATATTCGCCGCGTAGGTGAGGTGGCAAAATTGATGACTGATGCAGGTCTAATTGTTATTACTGCTTTCATCTCGCCGTTTAGATCGGAACGTGAAATGGTGCGTAACATGATGGTGGATGGCGAATTTATCGAAGTGTTCATCGATGCCCCACTCTCTGCTGTGGAGAAAAGGGATGTAAAAGGCTTGTACGCTAAGGCCCGAGCAGGACAACTTGCAAACTTTACCGGTATTGATAGCCCATATGAGGCGCCAGAAAACCCAGAAATCCGCATCGACACCACGCAAACGACAATTGATGAAGCTGCTCAAGTCATTTTTGAAACAATTTTGAAATTTGGAAATTGAACGAAGGTTAAATGGTGGCCGAAAAGTACTAAGCTCGTTATACTTTTGCCAGAAACCAAACCGAGAATTTGGTTTAGCGGGATAGTGCTAAGTTGACATCTTAAGGGGCAAAGGTTCGATCCATGTCAGCACCCCATTTCTTTTATTCAAGGAAGATAGCTTTTTTCCACCCCCATGCATCCTTAGGCAATCGTTCTTGTAGAGGAATATTTTGATGTTGCCTTATGATTTGCCGATCAGATTTTTGCGATGGCGCGCGGTGAGGTCGTCTATACCAGCACCAATTTAGGTTTAGACAAGCCAAGAATGCACCAGTCGGTTGGCGTATGAGCCGCAAATTGGTATATCAATTATCAAGATGATGGTCGGAACCAATATATTTGCAACTGCACTTCAGCGATCGCGCGGCATGTTAGATGTCGCGTTTCGCGCAGGTACGCTTGATAGGCTTTACCAATCGGGTGCTGCCAAGGCGTTGATGCCGCGCAGTTTTGGCCAAGCACATGAAGTTGTTCTGGTGAATACCGCCGGCGGCATCACCGGAGGCGACGCCTATCGGTATGAGTGTTCTTCTGATTCCAGCCAAATGCTCGTCACCACTCAGACCGCCGAACGCGCCTATGCCAGCAGCACGACCGATATCGCCAGCATGCACATTCATCTGTCGGCTAGGAATGGTGCTACATTGCACTGGGTGCCGCAGGAAACCATCCTTTTCGACAAGAGTCGGTTGGCTCGGACTATCGAAATTGATCTCGATACCAGCAGTGAGTGTTTGGTTTTGGAATCGCTTGTTTTTGGTCGGCACGCAATGGGTGAGATTCTATTAAATTGCCATTTCACTGATCGCTGGCGTATTCGCCGTGACGGCCATTTGGTCCATGCAGAGTCGTTGCGGCTTGATAACGATGTTGCTTGTCTACTTGGAGCCAGTGCAGGTGTGGCAGGCGCGCAGATGGCAGCGACGTGCGTTTATGTCGGTCCTAACCTTGAACGGGTACAAACCAGGTTAGAGCCAATGCTTTCTGCATTGCAAACACGAGCGGCATTATCTGTCTGGCAGGACAGACTCGTTTTGCGTTTGCTAGCGTATCAGGCTATGGCTGGCAAGGCTGATCTTTTAAGAATTATAGAGGCGATGCGTTGCCAACAGGTGCCACGCGTCTGGCAATCATGAGGTAGATGATGAAATTGACCCCGAGAGAAAAGGACAAGATGCTGGTCAGCCTTGCCGCAATGGTGGCAAGGGCGCGGCTGCAGCGTGGCGTCAAGCTGAACCATCCAGAGGCAATTGCCCTGATCACCGATTTTGTTGTCGAGGGAGCGCGTGATGGCAAATCGGTCGCCGAGCTGATGGAGGCGGGAGCGCATGTGATTACGGCCGACCAATGTATGGATGGCATCGCCGAGATGATCCATGACGTTCAGGTCGAAGCCACCTTTCCTGACGGTACCAAGCTGGTCACCGTTCATCACCCCATCCGCAAAGGAGGCGCATTATGATCCCCGGAGAGATTCTGCCAGCAGACGGAGAAATTATATTGAATGCGGGAGCTAAACAGATCAGCCTCATCGTCGCCAATACCGGTGATCGTCCGGTTCAGATTGGCAGCCACTATCATTTTGCTGAAGCTAATCCAGCGCTTGATTTCGACCGCCAATCAGCCAGAGGCATGCGCCTTGACATCGCTGCTGGAACCGCAGTGAGGTTTGAACCCGGCCAGCAACGCGAAGTGGTACTGGTGCCCCTGTCCGGTGCCGGACTTGTCTATGGGTTCAATAAGATGATTATGGGAGCGCTTTGATGCCGAAACAGATTTCCAGAGCTGCCTATGCTGACATGTATGGCCCGACGACGGGTGACCGGCTGCGACTTGCTGACACCGATCTGATCATCGAGGTTGAAAAGGATTTCACCACCTATGGCGAGGAGGTGAAATTTGGCGGTGGCAAGGTGATTCGTGATGGGATGGGCCAATCGCAGGCAAGCCGCACCGATGGCGCCGTTGACACGGTGATCACCAATGCGCTGGTGGTCGATGTGTCGGGCATTTTCAAGGCTGATATCGGTCTTCGCGATGGGGTGATCTGCGGTATCGGCAAGGCGGGCAATCCTGACACCCAGCCGGGGGTAGATATTGTCATCGGCCCGGGAACCGAGGCGATCGCTGGTGAGGGGCATATTCTCACTGCTGGCGGTTTTGACAGCCACATCCATTACATCTGTCCGCAGCAGATTGACGATGCGCTGTATTCCGGCTTGACGACAATGCTTGGCGGCGGCACCGGCCCGGCGCATGGCACGCTGGCGACAACCTGCACGCCCGGTCCGTGGCATATTGGCAGGATGCTGCAGTCGGCTGACGGATTTGTCATGAATCTGGCCTTTGCCGGCAAAGGTAACGCCGCCCTGCCAGCCGCGCTGGAGGAACAGGTTCGCAGTGGTGCCTGCGCGCTGAAACTTCACGAGGATTGGGGGACAACACCAGCCGCCATCGACAATTGCCTGTCGGTTGCCGATGTGATGGATGTTCAGGTGATGATTCACACGGACACGCTTAACGAAAGCGGCTTTGTCGAGAATACTGTCGCTGCGATGAAGGAGCGGGTCATCCATGCTTTTCACACCGAAGGCGCAGGCGGCGGACATGCGCCCGACATCATTAAGATCTGCGGTGAGAGCCATGTCCTGCCATCCTCGACCAACCCGACACGTCCCTACACGGTGAACACGCTGGAAGAGCATCTGGATATGCTGATGGTGTGCCACCATCTCGACAAATCAATCCCGGAGGATGTTGCCTTTGCCGAAAGCCGGATCCGCCGCGAGACAATCGCCGCCGAGGATATTCTTCACGACATGGGTGCCTTTTCGATCATTGCTTCTGACAGCCAGGCGATGGGGCGCGTTGGCGAGGTGATCATCCGGACCTGGCAGACAGCGCACAAGATGAAGATGCAACGCGGCAGGCTCGCCGCCGAAACCGGTGACAATGACAATGTCAGGGTGAAACGCTATGTTGCAAAATACACAATCAACCCGGCGATCGCGCATGGCATCTCTGCGCATATTGGCTCGATTGCCCTTGGCAAACGTGCTGATCTGGTGCTCTGGCATCCGGCCTTTTTTGGCGTCAAACCCGAAATGGTGCTGATTGGTGGCAGCATTGCCTGCGCGCAGATGGGCGATCCCAATGCCTCGATCCCAACACCGCAGCCTGTTTATACACGACCAATGTTCGGTGCCTTTGGCCGGTCGGTGGAGGCGTCAGCTGTGACCTTTGTGAGTGCCGCCGCACAGGCGGATGATATTGCCGAACAGCTTTGCCTCGCCAAGACGACGGTACCGGTCGAAAATACACGCACGATCTCCAAGGCTGACATGGTGCACAATGCCTATTGCCCCCAGATCGAAGTCAATCCTGAAACCTATGAAGTGCGCGCCGATGGTGAACTGCTGACCTGTGAGCCAGCGGAGGAGCTGCCGTTGGCGCAGCGCTATTTCATGTTCTAAGGGAGCGTAGCATGCATCTGGCACAGGACATCGAGCCGCTCATTTATGCTGGCACTAATTCGGACACAGGGACGTTGGACACGGTAACGCTTGATTACGAGGCACGGTTCCTGCGTCGTAAGCGGTTGGTCAGCGATGGCGGCGAGGCCTTCCTGGTTGAACTTGCCGAGACGAGGTCGGTCAATCACGGCGAGGGGTTTCGCCTTGATGATGGGCGCGTCATTGTAGTTCAGGCGGCGGCTGAACCGCTGCTCGCAGTGTGGCATGAAAATCTGCCGCGCATCGCATGGCATGTTGGCAACCGCCATACGCCCTGCCAGATTGCCAATGACCATATTCTGATCCGCCAGGATGTGGTGCTGCAGGCAATGCTGGAAAAACTTGGCGCAACGGTGACACAACTCACTGCACCCTTTACGCCCGAAGGCGGGGCTTACGGCCATGGGCGTACGCATGGCCATGAGCATTGACATGAGAAACAGGACGTCACTTTCCGGGCAACAGAGCCTGTTGATCCTGCAGAACTGGTTCTCGTCAGTCTTTCCCATTGGTGCCTTCAGCTATTCCAGCGGGCTGGAGACGGCGATTGCACGTGGTGATGTTGATGATTGTGACAGCCTTGCCGATTGGCTGCGCATCTCACTGTTGCATGGCGTGGCGTTCAATGACGCGGTTCTT
>CACHEI010000006.1 GCA_902578815.1 uncultured SAR116 cluster alpha proteobacterium
TTTATTGGAATTTTACCTGCTGCTGGTGCCACCCCGGCTTCCCTTATGGGTTATGGGATAACCAAAATGGCTTCCAGAACTCCTGAACAATTTGGAAAAGGAGCACTCGATGGAGTGGCTGCCCCAGAAGCTGCAAACAATTCTGCGTCAACAGGTGCGATGCTTCCAATGATGACACTCGGGATACCAGGCTCTCCCACCACCGCGGTGTTACTCGCGGGAATGGTGATTTGGGGGCTCGATCCAGGGCCGTTGTTGTTTTCAGAGCAGCCAGATTTTGTCTGGCCGTTGATTGGTTCTTTCTACATATCCAATCTAGTCGCGTTATTGGTTAATCTTGCTTTCATTCCAATATTTCTTTGGATGCTGAGAATGCCATTCACAATTTTATCACCTATCATTTTCGTTTTGTCTCTCGTCGGAACATACGCAGCGTACATGAATATGTTTGACGTTTGGTTAATGGTGCTGGTGGGCTTTGGTGGGTTCTTTATGAGAATGTTGGATTACCCTGTGGCGCCCGCAGTTTTGGCGATTGTACTTGGACCCATAGCAGAGCCAGCTCTTCGCCAAACCCTGATGCAATACGAGACTTTTACAATATTTTTTACTCGGCCAATTGCTGCGCCAATCACAATAATAGCCATAATCCTTATTTTGCTTCCGGGTCTAAAATTGATCCTCAAAAAAATTACTAAATGAATAAATGGCATATGTATACATGAACTATGATTTTTTCACCTGCTCGGCGGAAAATTTGCACAAAGTCAGCATCACATTCTTTGATAAAATCTCCTAATTGATTATCTACCACTCATGCCCACTCAACCTAAAACTATGCCCTGCAAAGCTATCATCTTTGACATGGACGGTCTGCTGCTCGACAGCGAAACCCTGTCCTTTGAAACCTATGTTGAAACTGCAGATCGATATGGGATTACCGCCGGCTTCGATAGCTACAGCCGGATTCTTGGGCTGAACATGATTGATGGAGTTGACATGTTGCGGAGCATTCTGCCCGCGCACATTGATGCCACAGTCTTCAAGGCTGAATGGGTTACTCAATATAATGAAAGGCTAGCAGCTTCAGTACCAGTGAAGACAGGTGTTGCCGATGTCATCAACCGGCTTGCCACGTGTAACATACCGATGGCCGTGGCGACGTCGTCACAGGGTGAAAAGGCGCGCGACGTTCTGGACCGAGCCGGTCTGGCGGCACATATGCTGGCTATCACAGGCAGCGATGAGGTTGTGCGCGGCAAACCAGCGCCTGATGTCTATCTCGCCAGCATCGAAAAGCTAGTGACATTGTGCGGCATCACGGGCGCTGATGATTGTGTCGCATTCGAGGATTCGGAAGTGGGCGTAAGGGCTGCCCTTGCTGCGGGCCTGCGCGTCATTCAGATACCCGATCTGTTGCCAGCTGCAAAACCACCATCACCTCCCTTCCATCTGGTCGCAGATACGCTGACAACCGGGATTGGATGGCTAAAAATTAACGCATGATTGGCTGACTACTGAGCATGATTTAGTGGACGCGCTAAGCTGAAATGCCTACCCTTTACAACAGATAAGACGTCAATTCGGAGGCTGAACATGCGATATCTCCACACCATGGTCAGGGTGCAAAGCCTTGAGGACTCGCTTGATTTCTACTGCAATAAGCTCGGGCTTGTTGAAACACGGCGCAAGGAGGTGGCATCAGGCAGGTTCACTTTGGTTTTTTTGGCAGCAAACAAGGATGCCGACAGCGCGCGGGCAAGCGGATCACCTGAACTGGAACTGACCTATAACTGGGATACGGAAGATTATGACTATGGCCGCAATTTTGGTCACCTTGCCTACAAGGTCGACAATATCTACGAGATATGCCAACGCCTGATGGATGCTGGGGTGGCGATCAACCGGCCACCACGCGATGGCCACATGGCCTTCGTCAAATCACCAGATAACATATCGATCGAGTTGCTGCAGGATGGCGATGCGCTGCCGCCCGCCGAACCATGGGCGTCAATGGAAAATTCCGGTAGCTGGTAACAGTAATGGCAGAAACCATAATGGAAGGGGAGCGCGCAGATGCTGGAAATCCATCAATTTCCCTATGGTGACGATAATTACGGCGTGCTGCTGCATTGCCATAACAGCGGTGAGACGGCCATGGTCGATGCGGGCGACGCCGATGCCGGCGAACAGGCGCTTGCCAGAACCGGCTGGCCCCTGAGCCAGATTTGGATTACCCATCATCACGGTGATCACACTATGGGACTGGCTGCGCTGAAAGCGGCACACAATGCGCATGTGATTGGTCCGGCGACAGGGGGAAAGCCGGTGGCCGGTGTTGATCAACAGGTGGATGAAAGTGCGCATTTCGCCTTTGCCTCACGTGAAGTACGGGTGCTGACAACGCCCGGGCATACGCTTGATATGACCAATTTTTACCTACCGAGCGAGAAGCTGGTGTTTACCGGCGACACGTTGTTTGCTATGGGCTGTGGCCGTCTTTTCGAGGGGGATGCACCAATGATGTGGGCCAGCCTGAACAAGCTGATGGCATTGCCCGATGACACGACCATCTATTGCAGCCATGAATATACAGTCGGAAACGCGACCTTCGCGCTATCAGTTGACCCGAACAATCAGACGTTGATTGATCGAGCGCAGCAAGTGACCGACCTGCGTATTGCCGGTGAGTCGACGGTGCCGACGATCATGTCTCTGGAAAAGGCAACGAACCCCTTTCTGCGGGCGGGGGATCCCGGCATAAGGTCAATTTTGGAAATGCCGAATGACAGCGATGCCGAAGTTTTTGCCGAGATCAGGCGCCGCAAGGATAATTTCTAGCCACCTTCGGCAATCCTGCCACCAACCTCGCGAAAGTGCGGGATATCCGGTGCACCTGTAAGAAACAACGCCAACGCCATCTGTGCCTTGAGATCAGCAAGTGTTCGGCTCGCCGCCACCCTATCAGGTGGGCCATTCTCCAGCCCGACAAGCGCCTTCAGCACCGGTCTGGCGAGCGACACAGCCGTCGCGCCAAGCCAGATTGCCTTGGCCGCATCGAGGCCGTTTCGCACCCCACCAGAAGCCAGGAGCGTTTTCTCCGGCATTACTGTGCTGATCTCGTGCAGGCAAGTCACCGTTGGCGTTCCCCAATCAAGAAACGGCACAAAAAGACTTGGGTCTTCGCGGCGCGCCGCCTCAATCCGTGTCCAGTTGGTACCCCCGAGACCCGCCACATCGACTGCCCAGACACCCACATCGAAAAGGCGGCGCGCAACCGCCACACCAATACCAGCACCAACCTCCTTGATGATTACCCTGCAGGGAAGAGCAACAACAGCCTGTTCAATGGCCGCCAGCACATGACGCCAGTCACGCTCGCCCTCGGGCTGGACAGCTTCCTGCAGGGGGTTGAGATGAATGGCAATAGCATCGGCCCGCAAATCATCAACGGCGCGTCTGGCGAGATCGAGACCACCAGCCTGTGCCAGCTGAATACCACCCAGATTGCCGATCAGGGGAATTGACGGCGCGAGTGCGCGCAGATCAGCCTGCGAACTGCCAGCCTCAAGACTAGCGCGTTGTGAGCCGACAGCAAGGCCAATCCCGTGAGTCTCAGCAAGTTCTGCAAGTGCACGGTTGATGCTGGTCGCCCGTGCCGTGCCACCGGTCATTGCGCCAATGAAAAGTGGGGCCGAAATATTATGATCCAACAATTCAATCCCAAGGTCTATATCCTCAAGCCTGCATTCAGGGATCGCACAATGATCGAGACGGACATTATCAAAGCCAGCGTCAATTGCCGCCATGGCAAGCGGTTCAAGTGCCAACGCAATATGAGCATCCTTGCGATCAGAGCTGTTCGTCTGTTCAGACATGATGATTTTCCTTGCTGGGAATTGTCCGCTTTAGCGCAAAAAAGCCGTCAACCAATAACATATGCGGTACTGTAAGAGCAGCGAGCCCTATAAACACAACTCTCAGCAATGCCGATTCCACCATCATGAAGCTGGCGCACCACCAGTACGCAGCTGCGCCAGCAACCCAGCTTGTGAGGGTAAAAGCCATGGCCCCAGTAAACAACAAGTGGCGCGGGAACTCCGCTTTCACGACTGTCCAAACAGACCAGAGATGCCGTGCAGAATGAACACAGCAGAAGTAAAAGGCAAAACCAACAAGAGGCGGTGCTATTATGAAGAACAGGATCAGCAAGCCTGCTTCAAAAAACCCTTGGCGCCAGCGGGCCTCCCAAAAGGCCTGCCATGAGTAGATGGCAAGGGCCACCGCAATCATCACAGATGCCAAGTCAATTGCCATCCAAACAGACGCGGCATCACCCCCAATGAGATAGCCAAAAATGACATTAACCTCCGGCCGGTGGCTTTGGCTTATGCCAGCGACAACGACACCGCCATGGGCTACCACCTGAACGTACCGGAAAAATCCGGTCCCCGCGCGGGTATCACCAAGACCAAAATGGACAACGCTGATGCCTAGAAACCCAATCAGCGCGGCCACAGGAAAGACCAGCCACAATCCAACAACAAGGCCAGCCAACACCACATATAGAATGATGAAACGAATCATTTTGACAGGTCGGTTAGCCTGTCCAAGACAGGCCGCAATAGCACCATCAAACGCCCCATGTGGCAGGCCAATAAGCACCACACCACCCAGCGCCAGCAGATTGACCAGGCCAAAGCTGGTAATCAGTGCTTCAATGGTCATAACGTCCTCTCACCCCCACGAGAAGGGGAAATCACCCCAGCTAGGTTCGGGTTAGAAGCCCCAAATATCAGGCAACAAACCGCCTTGATGAAAATCCATTTCGGCATTGCCATAATAACCTTGAGTCGGAGTACCCATCCCGCCTCACCACTCAAAAACAGTGCAAATTCGTCACCATCAAGCGCCCGTGCCATTCTCAGAAATAAAGCTGGAGCGCGCGCCGGCCAATGGCGCAGGACAGCAACAAAAACCTCATCCATCCACAAATCAACTGGTTTGTGGGGGCTACGCACAACCAGCGGGCCACCTCTGTCAGTCGTCGCTGCGGCCTGGCCAGCTCTAGAAATAGTGTCGGCGATCTGCCTTTGAATGAAGGTAAAGGCATAACCGCTTGAGGGTCTGATGGCCCCACCATTGCTCCCAAGTCCTATCATGGCGGATGCGGACCGAGGCAGGCGTCCTAAGGGTATTGCGCCAGCCTCCGTTCTTTCGGTGGTAAATTTGGCAACGCCGCAATGCGCCGCAAGGTACTGGATGATTGCTGTCTCGAAAAAAGCATCAGGTTCGCGCTTGGGAGCAAACATGGTCGATTCAACAAGGGCTGTCCTATCATCAAAGGGAAGCAAATAAATGAAATGAATACCGCGCGACTGATCGCAGCGAAAATCCATTAGAATCGCCTGGGACGGATCAAAGCTGCCTTTTGCAGCCGCAACCTCCCACCCGATAAAATGCTGGATCATCTGGCCTGCTGGTACCGCAGGTGGACGACTGTCAAGAATCTGTGCGGTGGGAACATCCTTCAATGTCTTTTGGCTGACAAACCTCACCCCATGGCCACGAGCCAGTTCAGTGCAATGAGATTCCCACCGGTTGCGATGTAGGGCGTGATAGGCATGTTTCTGTGATGCCAACAGAGCTTCACCTTCAGCCGTTGAAACGCGCCAACAAGTCCATCTATGACGGGCAAGTTCTGCCGCTTCCTCCAACCCAGGCATTTGCCAAAATCCCCAGATATGGTCCTGCCGTGGCGGCGCCCCGTCAGGATGCGCCAGCGTCAGCCGGTGATGCGGCACCTCATCAGCCTTCGCAGCAAGAGACAGGGCCGCGCATCCATCACCGATGACGTGGACAATTTGCCGAATAGGCTTGGATTGTGCGCTAGCTGACATGCGGTAGACCTCGCAGGGCTTGATGAAGCGACCTGTCATGACCAATGTGATGCGACGTTAATGCACGGTTACACATACTGCCAAATGCAAGCCCAGAACACCATAATTTTGTTGGGCTGCTTGTTACCTGTCGGCCACGATGCCAGGCAAACCCTTTGGTGGCAAGCTGCACACCAATCTGTCGATAGACACGGGCCGCAACAGCAATGCCAAGATGCGCACGCCAAGGTAGATAGAGATAGCCAATCGCACCACTTTGATAGAATTGATCTGCTAACAACAGGAGCCGCCCAACCGCCCTGGCAATCTTGTGGTTGTCGGCACCATTTGGGTTATCAGCCGCGGCACAGATCGCTACTGGTGACATGTCATCGACCCACGCCCCGGGCAGGTAGCGCCGGCCCATCCGGGCATCCTCTAGAACATCGCGGGCGATGTTGGTCAGCTGCATTCCGATACCAAGATCTATGGCATGGGCTTTAGCGTTGGCGTCCCGACAGTCTAAAACGTCACACATCAGCAATCCAACAGTTCCGGCAACACGATACGCGTAGCGCAGTAGCGCAACTTCATCGTCAAGACCGACCTCATCAGCCTGATCCTGCAAAAGCCCATCGATCAGCGCGGTCAGGACAGCCGGTGAAAATTCCATCTCAATCATGAAAGGGCGAAAGGCGGCAAAAGCCGGATCATCACCCGTCCTGCCTGCTGCCAGATCTTCCTTGATGCAAGCTAGGCGAGCGGGTCCATCCGGAATATCGTCATCTGCCATATCATCAAGAAGCCGGCAAAACGCGTAGAGCCGGGTGGCATTTTTGCCCATTCTCGCACCCAGAAAACGAGTTGCCCAATGGAAACTGCGCCCATTAACGGCAAGCGAGTCCTGCGGTGTGAGAGTTTCGTTGCGGATCATTCCCCTGTCGGCCACACGTGGCCATCACCTCTCGTTATCCGGAGACATCAGCCAGCTGTGCGCGCCTGATCCTCCTCATCTATCAAAGCTTCAACCACCTTAGCAGAACAAAGCACACCTGGCATCCCAGCACCCGGATGCGCGCCAGCAGCAGAAAAATAGAGGTTTGGAATATGTGGATCTCGGTTATGGTAGCGAAACCATGCTGACTGTGCAAATATCGGCGAGATTGAAAATCCAGCACCATGCATCGATCGGTAATCTGTCTTGAAATGTTCGGGCGTCATCCAAAAATCCTCAGTGATAACAGCCTCAAGACCCGGCATAATGGTATCGCCCAGGGCCGCAACAATCCGATCGCGCAATATAGGACCAGTTTCCTGCCAATCAATCTTGCCAAGCAGATTTGGCACTGGACACAGAACGTAAAAACTGTCACAGCCTTCAGGCGCAAAGCTGGGATCGGTTGCGGTGGGTCGATGCAGATACAATGAAAAATCATCGGCAAGGATCTTCTTGTCAAAGATGTCGGTAAGCAGTTCCTTGAAGCGGGGACCCATCCAAATCGTGTGATGGGCAACTTCCGCATAGTTTTTTTGGGTGCCAAAGAACAGCACATAAAGACCCATCGAATATTGCGTAACCGCCTCCGGCAAGGCGCGTTTGCGTCGCCTGTCAGCGGTTGGTAGCATCTCCGCATAAACCGTTGGTGGATCGCCATTGCAAATCACCCGGCCAGCAGAAAACACCCGCCCATCGACGGCCTTCGCCCCGGTTGCGTAGCATCCTTTCATTGTTATTTCCTCGATATCAGTATTCAAAACCACCTGCACGCCCGCGCGTTCCAGCAGCTGGTGCAACTGTTCCACAAGTCGCCCCGTGCCACCCATGCAGAAAAACACGCCCCATCGGCGCTCTAAGTAATGGATCAGACTGTAAATCGAGGTTGTGGTAAAGGGATTCCCTCCAACTAGCAAAGGATGGATTGAGAATGCCTGACGTAGCAAAGGATGTCTTATGTGACTGTTAACAATTCCAGCGACCGTCTTGTAGCTGCGCAACCGCAGAAGTGATGGCACTTGTGCTATCATTGTCCAGAACTGAGTAAAGGGCTGGTCAGCAAGCTTTTCAAAGCCAATCTCGAAAATCTGCTTTGAGGTTTTAAGCAAACCCGCGTAGCCTTCAACATCATGAATGTTAAATCGCCGTATTTCTTCATTGGTATCCTCAATTGATGGTCGATAGTCGAATTGCTGTCCATCGTGAAATTGAAAGCGGTACCAGGGATCCAGAGGACGGAATTCGAGATGGTCCTCAAGGCGCTCGCCAAACAGCGCAAACAACTCGTCAAACAGAAACGGTGCCGTGATTACAGTCGGGCCCGCATCATGGCGAAAGCCTCCCCGCTCAAACACCTGTGCGCGGCCACCGATAGCCTTTAACCTATCAACCAGCGTCACCGAATAGCCTTTAGCGCGCATTCTAAGGGCAGCTGCAATGCCGCCAAAGCCTGCGCCGATAACAAGAACATCACTGTCGTTAAACGCATCCACTCCGTCTTTGACGGTGTGTACGCGAGAAGGTTTCTTCATGGCAATCGATCTTTAGAAGACGCAGTTCTGCGGAGCCAAAGCTCGGACTGACTTCTGACAGACCTGTTCCAGCATCTGCTGTACAGGCATGATTACCTCCATCAGCTCGTCAGGCAGAGATGCAGCTAGCCGCTCGCTTTCATCAAGCATACCTTGCATCCTGACAGTGGCAACTTTTATAGCTGCCGATCCCATGATTGCGTCCCGCCATTTCGCCAGCTGTACAACGCTGCCTGAAGCATACCAGCCATCGAATATGATCCGCTTTTCGTCTGCTAGACTTTCCCTGAACAATACGACAACCGCGTTTGGCGCGCGTCTTCCAAGATCAGAGCCAATCGTCGCGGCGCCATCATCACCTTGGAAATTCAAAATGTCATTGGCGATTTGGTAGGCGTTGCCAAGGCAGCGAAAATAAGCACCAACATTCGCAGATGCTCCACCATGAAGCGCCATAGCGGCAACGCCTTCGAGTGGCGCAGTCAACAGCGGTGCTGTCTTGTCAGCTGCGATTTCAACATAGGTCTGCCAGTCGCAACTTCGCTTAATATCAAACTCGCGAGCCTCACCCATGGTTGTTGTCTTCATGTGATCGGCAAGAATTTTCACCAACATTGGCGTCTGAGAACGCTGTGCCGCCTCTGCAGCAAGTTCAAAAGACAGTGCAACTAGCCAGTCCCCAAATGTTAGCGCAATATCACGGCCATATTTTGCCCAAATGGCAGGGCGCCCGCGACGGAGTCGGTCCCCGTCACAAATATCATCATGGATCAGCGAGGCATTATGCAAAACTTCGATTGCAACTGCCCAATGAAGAGCGGCAGCACGATCCACATTCAAAAGGTTAGAGGCACGGAGAGCCATTTTCGCCCGCAACATCTTGCCCGGCTTGGCAAAATGGTGGTTGGCTGCCTCGGCCAACGGCATCTCAGCCTTAGGCAGGCGAGCTTTGATAAAATTTGCTAAACGGTCTGTGGTTGATTGATGTCCTGCTAAGTTTACTGGATTATCCTCAACAAAAGAGTTCACCAACGGTGACAGTTCCATCATTACCTAAAACCTCTTCGATTAAGTTCACTCTAGAAATTCGTTTGGCTCGATCGTTACCTTGTAAAAATTAGTTCATTTCTTTTTCTAAAGAATGTGGGGCAGCCCACACAAGCTGCCCCGACAATTTTTTAAGCAGTCTCTTTGTTTGCTGCTGCCCAGATAACCGCAACGAATGCAATTTTATTTATCACGTCAGCGACGTTATAAATCACGTTTAGCATTACTGGATCTGCAGCTCCACCAAGGTAACTGAAGAAATAGCCAAGCGGATAAATAGCCCACCCGACTGTTACGATGAGCCGCATTGTCCCAAACGCAGCTTTGACTGATTCAGGCGCACTTTCTGCAGACACCTTGCCAGCTTCACCAGCAAAAATTTCATACAGGATATAGGCCCATCCAGCCATTCCAATAACAAAACCAAGCCAGATGTTAATCATTCCAGCTTCACCTAGATATCCTCCAACTAGCATCACCAAAGACCCTATGAGAAGACGCCAGAATATACCTGCACTCACGGCAGCAACTGCTGCGAGAATGAAGTAGAATTCAACCATTTGTAGCGGTACTGTTATTAGCCAATCCACATATCTATAAACCGTAGGGGTTTCCCCTGTGGATACCCACACGTCTCTCATGTAGAAGTAGTGAACTGCGGCAATAATCGTCACTAGCGAACCTACTACCATTGAAGTCCGCCATTTTGTGGAAAATCTCCCGGCTTCCATCAAGAAAAAGATAGAAGCGGCTACCATTGCCATAGAGATGGTCCAGAAAGAAATGCCAACAAAGTCGTTTGGCGCCAACATAACTGTTTCTGCGCTCGCCACAGTCGGCGAGAGTAACAGTGCTGAAGTTGCCAACGCCATGAGGGCCTTGCCAGAACTGATTTTCATAATTTACCTCCGTTAACGAAATCGCTGGAATGTGACACGCTTCGTCGCGCGACATTATGTCTCACACACAGCCACATTACTCTATAAAGGGTTTTTGGCGCGTGGCAAACAATAAGCGACAATTTTTAATTATTTACATACGATTTTTATAATTTTATATTTTTTACAGTAACTTATAAAAATAAAAACAGTTTTGTTAAATGCGCAACATTTGAGGGTCGCACGATATGAAATCGTAAAATTTATTTGTTTTTTAATTACTTAGTCCGTTTTTTAGTAAAATTAAAATTGATTATTTTTTGTAATAATAAAGAATTTTTTTGAATTTTTCATCATTTCTGCGTTTTAAACTTTCCAAAATCTTTTTTGAGCGGTTAGACATTTAGCTATGAACGCATCAACCATACACCCGTCGGAAAACAAGCCGGCGTTTACAAAAAAACTGGACAACCCTACTTCTATAGGATCTCCAAATGATATCAAAAAATAGGCAAGACGCTGTCCATCATGAAACCCGACATGAGCCAAGAATAGCCATGTCCTTTCATCGAAATAGATTAAAATATTATGCCGGAGTCTACCTGTTAATTCTTTTCATTTTGTATAAAAATTTTGATGGCTAAAGAGAGTTATAATTAGGTATAGGCTCAAATTATTTCTTACTGCAAAAAGGGTATTTGAATGATTTCCCCCGCAATATACTCAGCAACTTTTGGTTTTTTTCTCTTCTATTTCTTTAGATGGGTTTTCGTGGAGAGATACACGGCTGATGTAGCCAGTAATTATGCTATCATAAGTGCTTTTATCTGTGGGCTCATAACGTTTGGAGCTCTGATTTGATCAATACGAATTACGCAAAGGTTGTAATAGACAAAGTGAATGGACCTTTGAAATGAATTTTCAAATGGTGTTATTTAGTGGGCTTGGCTTCCTAGTATTTACGGGTCTTTGCTTGTTCTTTCTTACGAAAGCCACCAATTCAAATCTTTCTGATAATTCAAAAAAAGCTCTAATGTTATTAACAGTACTGATAATTGCAGTGTTTTGTGTCGTTATTTTTGAGAATTATACCGCTGATTTTATTGCAAGAAGTTCAGTCTCTGTGATTAAGTAGTATTTAGGTCGTCATTAACTCAACAAAGTGAAATAGCGAAAAGGAATTTTCGGGGAATCGTTACCCGGTTCCAAAAAAACAAAAAGTGAAAAACCGAGCGCCGTTCTTTTGATTAAGTCGCGCTTTATTGCTCCGTCGATAATTTGGATTAATCCAAAACGACGTGTGTGAGATGGAACAGCGTGTGTTTGTTTTCGTTGATAGTATGGTATGTATGGCAAGTTGTTTCAAACATTAGACCTCCATTTTGCGGCCAAATGCTTTTTAGCTAAAAACTGCTGTCGCGTTTTCGTAACGTTTCTGAGATATTTCTCGGTCCGTATTTAACATAGAGATTCGACGTGAAGCAGGATACGCAGCCATCGCATCCCATTTTTTCGTTCGCTGATGCCGAGATGGGGCCAATTGCGAGCCACATAATCAGATCAGTCGAGAAAATTAGCGGCCAACCAAAAATCCGCAAACTATATTTTGACTATGTCGACGCTGACCTGCCCGCTGCAAATTTCTGGTCTGACGCACTCGACAGGCTCGGCATCACCATTGATTTGTCGAGAGAGGATGGGGCGTTCATTCCGGCACATGGTCCTGTGGTTGCTGTGGCCAATCACCCTTATGGCGTGATTGACGGTCTGGTTTTGTGCTCACTCATGTCACAAATTCGCTCTGACTACAAAATCATAACGCATCGCGTGCTATGTCAGGCACCGGCTACCAAAGACATGATCCTCCCCATTGATTTTGATGAAACCGAAGTGGCACTCGCAACAAACCTTGAAACACGGATTGCCGCAACTCAGCATTTGAAAAATGACGGTGCAGTAATCATATTCCCAGCCGGTTCGATTTCATTGGCACCAAAATTGGTAGGCGATGCCTATGATATCGAATGGAAATCATTTGCAGCTAAATTGGCCACGCACAGGAACACTGTCACCGTTCCGTTTCTGTTCGATGGTCGTAATTCCGTTCTGTTTCAAGCGGCGCGGCGGCTCAGCCAGACGCTGGGATATTCACTGATGTTCCGTGAGATTTGTAAATTGATGGGGACGACGATCTCGCTGACAATGCGAAAACCAGTCAACAGCAAGGAATTGCGGGAGATTGGCAATCGCAAGGAAGTGGCCCGCTATCTGCGAAATATCACTTATGATTTCCCGCGGAACAAGCACAAATGTACCTGATCATTGATCTTTGGAATACCAAAAAAATGACGACAGGCATAGTTTAAAAAAATGCCAAATTCACATAAGGATTCCATAATGACCCGCGCTTTCGACTGTTTACTATAAATCTTTAGGTGATGGCGGGTAATTCTCAGCTCCTCAAGTGCCGCATCGTCACTTACCACAACACCAGCATAGCTAAAATCAAGAATTTCTTGCCAATACCCATAGCGCTTCCTCAGGACAGTATCCTAGCACAACCCACCCTGCGTCCCCTTTAGTCGCCTGGTAGGCGGCAAGCAAATACTGTCCTGGCCAACTTTCAAAAAAAACTTAGTTTGCCATCTTCCGCGTCCATTTTTCATGTCTCCATCGTCGCTGCTGTCTTGCCCTGTCGTTTAGAAATGATGTCAACAAGCAGGTTGCTTTACCTTATTTTCTATGCAAAATCATTTGGTTAGATCATGTCAATTGAGGTAGTAATGGAATTCGAAAAAACCGTTGATTATGTCATAATTGGCGGAGGGTCGGCAGGATGTGTTCTCGCAGCACGCCTGTCCGAAGATCCAAAAACAAACGTTGTTCTACTTGAGGCCGGTGGTGAGGACAGCAATCCTCTGATCCATGTCCCCGCTGGCTATGTCAAAACCATGATAAACCCGGCCATCAACTGGATGTTTGAAACCGAGCCCGAGGCTGGCACTGCCGACCGTGTGCTGACAATGCCCCGCGGTAAGGTGCTTGGAGGATCATCAGCAATCAATGCCATGCTCTATGTGCGCGGACAGCCCGCAGATTATGACGGCTGGTCACAACGTGGCAATCACGGCTGGAGTTATAATGATGTACTACCGTTTTTTCGCAAGGCAGAGACCTGCGAGTTTGCATCGGCAGAGGCGACAACACGCGGCACCAACGGACCGCTGAATGTCGCCAATGTCCGCAATACCTATTTTGCTCTCGACAAGGTGATTGACGCTGCAAAAAACTTCGGCTACCCGCATAACGCTGATTACAACAACGGTGTTCAGGACGGTTTCGGCTACTATCAGGTAACACAGAAAAATGGCCTTCGTTTCTCAGCCAAAAAAGCCTATCTGCAACCTGTCCGCAACCGCAAGAATTTGCAGGTAATAACAAGAGCGCATGTTACCGGCCTGATCTTTGCCGATCACGACGTACATGACAAACACGTCATCGGCGTGCGTTTCAGCTACAAGTCAAATAGCCGTCAGATCCGGACTAACAGATCCGTCATCCTTAGCGCGGGCGCCTTCCAGTCACCACAGATACTTGAGCTTTCGGGTATTGGGAGAGCTGAGCATCTGCGCAATCATGGCATCCGGGTGATGACTGATTTAAAGGGTGTTGGCGAAAATCTTGCCGATCATTATATCTCGCGCCTTTCGTGGCGATTGGGCGAGGACATCTCAATCAATAAAAAAGCCCATGGAGTGCAATTGCTTCAGGAGATCATCCGCTTTGGCGTGACACGCCGTGGAAGCCTGTCATTGCCGGCAGGAATTCTCGCCTGCTTCGTGCGCAGCCGTAAGGGCCTAGTCGGGCCAGATATCCAATATCACATCGCCAACGCGAGCTTTGCCAACCCGGCCATGCGCGTTTTTGACAATTTTCCTGGAATGACCTTCGGCCCTTGTCAACTGCGGCCGGAGAGCCGTGGGAGCGTTCACATCAAATCTGCCGATCCTTTTGCCGCGCCGGCGATCCGACCAAATTATCTGGCAACAGCCGAGGATGCACGGGTGCATGTCGCTGGCATGCGAATTGCCCGTGAAATCATGCAAAGCGAGATCATGGCACCCTTCGTCAACCAGGAAATGAAGCCCGGAGCCGACCTTAACAGTGATAATGAATTGCTGGCCTATGCGCGGGAGACGGGCGTCACACTCTATCATCCGGTATCAACGTGCCGAATGGGACCATCACCAGAACAGGGCGATGTGGTCGACGCGCGCCTGCGCGTTCATGGCATTAACGGCCTGCGCGTTGTAGATGCCTCAATCATGCCAGAACTCGTTTCGGGCAACACCAACGCACCCACCATCATGATTGCAGAAAAAGCCGCAGTCATGATCCGCGAGGATGCCGCCAACATAAGAAGGACAGCTTTATGAAACGTGACGCGCTAGAAGCAGATATGACCGCATGGCGACATGATTATCACCGCCATCCTGAACTTGGCTTTCAAGAAGAGAGAACATCAAGGATTTTTGCCGAGCTACTCACATCCTTTGGTCTCGAGGTATGTGAAAAAATTGGTGGCACCGGCGTCATTTGTGTTCTGCGCGCGGTAATGACACGTGCAGTGTTGCCTTTAGGGCTGATATGGATGCTCCGCCCCTCCACAAAACAGAAGATTGTGACCATAAATCCACGCATGATGAAGTGACGCACGCCTGTGGCCATGACGGGCATAAAAGCATGCTGCTTGGTGCAGCCAAATATCTTGCTGAGGCCGGTGATTCAACGGACGAGCAATCTTCATCTTTCAGCTCAATGCGGACAACGGCTTTGGCGCGAAGGCAATGATTAATGCAGGGCTGTTCACCAGGTTCGGCGCCGACGCTTTATTCGCCATGCACAATATCCCCGGTATGGAGGCCGGTCATTTTGCCACCCGCATCGGCACAATGACGGCCACTGAGGCGCTATCCGAGATCACCATTACCGCGCGTGGTGGTCACGCAGCACTACCACATATGGGTGTTGATGCTATTCTTGTGGGCGCCGAATTAGTAACGGCGCTACAGAGCATGGTTGCCCGCAAGCTGGACCCAGCCCAGCATGGCGTTGTCTCAGTCACAGAGTTCATAGCCAATGGAAGTCGCAATTTTCTGCCCGGCGCCGCCATTTTCAAAGGTAACGCCCGCGCCCTGACGCCCGCCACCAATGCCGCCATTGAGACCCACATTCAGCAGATTGCGAACGGCACCGCCAGAACGCATGATTTTAGCGTCATCGTTGCATAAGAGACGGGGTTTGCTGTCATTCAAAACCATCAGTATGCCGTTGCCGCCGCAGCGCATGCCGCTCGGTCATCTGCTGGTGCCAGCAAGGTGAATGCGGATTGTGATCCCATGTTGTTTTCGAAGGATTTTGCTCATATGAGCAATGCTGCCCCCGGCTGTTTCATGCTAATCGGAAACGGTATTTCAAGAGCCAATGCGCGCCCACTGCACGCAATAGATTATGATTTCAATAACGAAATCCTCGTTCCCGGCGCAAGTTATATCGCGACGCTGATCAAGGAAACGCTGGCTTTTGACCACACTGAATAACAATGAGGGCAGATAGCCCTAGTCTACCAGATCAATTGACAGGATCAAATCATCAACATTCAATTTATCACCTTCAGCAACATGCACCTTGCTTACAGAGCCCTTCACTTCCGACTTCAGCACATTTTCCATCTTCATTGCTTCAATGATCACAACATCCTGTCCAGGCAGAATATCATCGCCTACTGCCACTAGTAATCTTGTCAACTGTCCAGGCATCGGAGCGCAAATTTCATCAGCGCCGGTGCCGTTGCTTGCCACCGGCATGTGATCCAGCATAGCCGCAAATCGTTTTGGCAGAATTGACATTGACAAACGCGCCGCTCCGATTGACAGATTTACATGATGCCCGGAATGGCGCACCTGAATGGCAAGCGGCACTTCGTTGATGGTCCCGTCAAATAGACTGATAGGCGCCATCACCCTGCCAAAAATATTCTGTTTTCTACCATCAACTACAACCGATATCTGCCCATTTGCATCCTGCTGCCAACTTGTTTCAGCTCGATTGCCAGCTTGGTCGATGGCAACAAAGTCGCGGTCCGGACTAGCTTGGCTGCGCTCGGCCATCTGGCCAGCGACAATCGCCGTACCAAGCGCTAACAGCTGTGCACGTGTTTTCCCTTCAGGCAGCGCGGCCACAAAACCACCATTGAATTCGGCGTCAATAAACCCGGTGGTGATAGTGCCTGCCTTAAAAGAGTCATTTTCCAGAACTGCCGATAGAAACTGCCGATTGCTAACAACGCCGTCAATTTCATAATGATCAAGCGCCAGATGTAGGCGTGTAATCGCCTCAGCCCTGCTCGGTGCAAAGGCAATGAGTTTGGAAATCATCGGGTCATAAAACATCGAAATGGCACCGCCCTCAGCGACACCCGTGTCAACGCGTACACCATCACCAACTGGCTCGCGATAGCGAGTCAACTGGCCGATCGATGGCAGGAACCCCCGTTCCGGGTCCTCAGCATAAAGGCGGGCCTCAACAGCCCAGCCTCTTGGCAGTACATCGGCCTGTTTGATAGCAAGTGTCTCACCAACGGCAATTCGGATCATCCACTCGACCAGATCCAGGCCATAAACCATTTCAGTTACCGGATGTTCAACCTGCAACCGCGTATTCATTTCAAGAAAATAAAAATCCTGATCTGCACCAACAATAAATTCGACCGTTCCCGCTGACCGGTAATTAACAGCACGCGCCAACTCCACAGCCTGCGCCCCCATTGCGGCTCGTGTTTTTGGCGAAATAAAAGGGCTTGGTGCCTCCTCGATTACCTTCTGATGGCGGCGCTGGATCGAGCATTCGCGCTCACCAAGGAAAATGATATTGCCATGCTGGTCGGCAAGAACCTGAATTTCGATATGTCGTGGCTGAACGACAAATTTCTCAACAAACACCCGGTTGTCACCAAACGCATTCTGCGCCTCCGCCATCGCCGCACGCATGCCATCCACGAGTGCCTCAGGGGTTTCAACTACACGCATGCCCTTGCCACCGCCACCTGCTGACGCCTTAACAATGACAGGAAAGCCAATGGAATTGGCCGCCACCAAAGCCTCATCGGCATCACTGACGGCGCCATCGGTTCCAGGCACGGTTGAAACGCCGACACTACTCGCAAGAGCTTTTGACTCGATCTTGTCTCCCATTACCTGAATGGCACGCATTCCTGGACCGATAAACACTAGACCAGCAGCCTCAACCGCCTCAACAAAATCAGCATTTTCAGATAGAAACCCAAAGCCAGGATGAATTGCCTCGGCACCTGTATCCTGCGCCGCTTTGATAATTCGCTCAACACGCAAATAGGAGTCCGCCGACGCGGCGCCGCCAATATTAACCGCTTCATCAGCCATCATCATATGCGGCGTTCCTGCATCGACGTCCGAATAGACAGCGACGGTTGCAATGCCCATTGATTTTGCCGTGCGCATGATCCGACAGGCAATTTCACCACGATTGGCAATGAGGATTTTTGAAAACATCAACAAGACCTCAGGCAATTTCCGCGAACAGACAACTGGTTATTAAAGTGGCAGGTTATCATGCTTGCGCGGTGGATTTTCGAGCTTTTTATTCTTCAGCATGACAAGCGCCCGGGCAATCCGGCGCCTTGTATTGCGCGGCATGATAATGTCATCTAGATAGCCCCTGCTAGCAGCAACAAATGGATTGGCGAATTTTTCCCGATATTCATCAGTCTTGGCGGTTAACTGATCCGGATCAGCCGCCGCATCCCGGAAAATGATCCGCGCCGCGCCTTCCGGCCCCATCACCGCAATTTCAGCGCTTGGCCAGGCATAGTTTACGTCGCCACGCAGATGTTTCGAAGCCATTACATCATAGGCACCGCCATAGGCCTTGCGTGTGATAACCGTGACTTTTGGCACCGTCGCCTCGGCATAGGCATACAACAGCTTTGCGCCCTGTGAGATGATACCACCGGTTTCCTGAGCCAGACCCGGCATGAAACCGGGAACATCGACCAGTGTCAGTATTGGGATGTTGAAGGCATCGCAGAAGCGGGCAAACCTCGCCGCCTTGCGCGACGCATTGATATCAAGGCAACCAGCTAGAACCATCGGTTGATTAGCTACAACACCGACGCTCTGGCCATCAATACGGCCAAAACCGACAATAATGTTGGTGGCAAAATCACGGTGAATTTCAAAGAATTCGGCATTATCCACAATCTGTAGAATTACTTGACGCATATCATAGGGCGTATTTGGGTTGTCCGGGATGATCTGGTCAAGAACCGCCGATGGCCTGTCGATCGGATCATGGCACGGCACGCTGGGCGCACCCTCGCGGTTGGACAATGGCAAATATGACATCAACGCCCTTGTCTGCATCAGCATTTCAACATCATTTGCAAAGGCGCCATGTGCTACGCCCGAGGTACGGCTGTGCATTGTTGCCCCACCCAACTCCTCAGCCGTCAGATCTTCATGAGTGACTGTCTTTACCACATCCGGCCCTGTGACAAACATATAGCTCGACCCCTCGACCATGAAAATGAAATCGGTGATTGCCGGCGAGTAGACAGCACCGCCAGCACATGGCCCCATAACCAAAGAAATCTGCGGCACGACACCAGATGCCAGCACATTGCGTTGGAACACCTCGGCATAGCCACCGAGCGAGGCGACGCCCTCTTGAATGCGTGCGCCACCAGAGTCATTTAGGCCGATTAGCGGGATACCGGTCTTAATCGCCTGATCCATAATCTTGCATATTTTTGCGGCATGCGTCTCTGACAACGAACCACCAAGAACAGTAAAATCCTGACTGTAGACAAAGGTCGGGCGGCCAGCGATTGTGCCATAGCCAGTAACAACACCATCGCCTGGCACTCTGGTCTCTTCCATACCGAAATCATAGCAACGATGTTCAACAAACATATCCCATTCCTCGAAGGAATTTTCATCAAGGAGCAGGTGAATGCGCTCACGAGCGGTCAACTTGCCTTTGCTGTGTTGGTTATCAATTCGTTTTTGACCACCACCCAGCCGGGCGAGATCCCGCTTGCCTTCAAGTTGCGCAAGAATATCAGTCATAAGAGCCCGGCACTTGTTTAATGGAGTCGTGACTTTATCGGAAAGCAGGCTGCAACCGCAATGATTTTTGCAAAAGCGAGGGCCAGCCGCCTAAACACCACCTCTGCGCAGCGCCTGTTTTCGGGCCTTGTTCCAATAGCGGAAAAACCGGCCAAGGTCAGGTGAAGCCGCAAGCTGAACAAAAGGTCGATCGGACACCAACTCCACCGTAATGCCTTCAAGCGCGGCCTTAACCTTCGATAGCTCTTGCCGGATCAAAGGGTTTGGCGTATCCGGAACACAAAGCCGCGTGGCCTGATGACGTTGCGCCAGCAGCGGTAGCACCTGAGAGGCGGAACCCCGAATGATCGTTACATCGAGGTCAAGCAGGGATTCATATATGAATATCTGTCGCCGCAAACCGATGTCAGCCGCTGCCATATAATCGATATCCCAGCAAAACAGGGCCTTTGTCCCTGGAATAGCAGCAAAAACTGGATGGTCAGCGCGCAGCGCCTCTTCATGCAGCCAGACCAACCCCGCCATCACGATACCGCCGCGCTGGGAAGATTGGGAAAAAGCAATTCCGCGAGTCGCTCATAGGAATGTGCAAGCGGCAGATTGTCAGTTACAGACACATTAATGTTTGGTCCCGCATAACGCGCCACATTTTCCAGATTGAAGAAATAGGGTTTGTTGGCAAAGGTACTGGCAATCCATTGCCATGACAGATTATTGCTTGCCGGATCGCCATCAATAAGGTTCTGCAGAAACCACTTGGCACCGGTCTGCCATTTGATCTGCCGCCAGTGCACGACATAAGCAGCAACATACATGCGCGCATGATTGTGCAGATATCCGGTTTCAAGCAACATATTGATAAAAGCGTCAATACAGGCAACACCGGTTTCACCCCTTGCAATGTCAGCTGGCAGATCATCTGCATAGTCACTAGCGACAAAGCCGGTTTTATAGGCCTCAATATCGACCCAGATGGCATCAGGGCTGGCGGTGTAAAGCCGTTGCCAGTAGTCACGCCAGGCCAGTTCCTGAATAAATTTTTCTGCCTGCTTCGGTGTTGTTACGGTGTCAAGCGCGTGATTGCGAACCTCATCCAACGTCAGCACCCCATGCCGGATATAGGCAGACAGCCTTGTAACAGCACCGTCCAGATGGTTTCGGGTGGCAGAATATTGAACAGGGTTGATCGCTGCAAGCATAGACACCGCTGCCGCCCGGCCACCAATGATCGGACTTGGTTCAGCTGGCGGCGTTAGATTTGAGAGGTTGGCAACATGTGCTGCCAGCGCCGCACGGTCATCAAACCGCGTTTCTAGTGGAATCAAATCTAGCATCTCATCTGAAATGTCATTCTGCATGACGTGTGAAATAGGTGCTGCACTCCCGAATCACCAGATGCTGTTCGATTTTTTTGATCGGGCGGCAAATCGTGCTTAGTTAATCGGTTGGTCCTTTTCCAACGTCCCAGCAACGGGCGGCACCGAATATTTCAGCACAGTTGCAAGATTGAAAGGAATTGCATTCCCATCACCTGTGACCAGCGCCTGTTTTATTACCAACTGACCTGTCGCCGTACCCTCTGGGCAGAGCAGAACGCCATCCCCACGGGCAATATCAGTACGGATCTGGATGATCTGATGGTCTTTGACGGCAAGGGCGAAGCCACACGCTTTAAAAGAGCCTGTCGCCAACATTCCCCAACCCTTGGCT
Organism: uncultured SAR116 cluster alpha proteobacterium; assembly: GCA_902578815.1. Classification (GTDB taxonomy): domain Bacteria; phylum Pseudomonadota; class Alphaproteobacteria; order Puniceispirillales; family Puniceispirillaceae; genus MED-G116. The sequence continues at coordinate 21,205 of CACHEI010000006.1, forward strand.
TTAGCTTTGCCAGAGAAGCCGTCGAGCATGGTTGGACTTGAGGTCAGTGCTATCAGGGGTGTGATCACCTCACTAAAGCTGATGCGGCTTTGTCACCTGCGGCATTGGCATATAGCGCTAGAAACAGTTGGTGGCCGAGGTGGCAATATTCTGCTTGCTGACCTCATTCCTCATCCCGTTAAGATTATAGCGGACAAGAAGGGGTCGGCTCGCTTTGGACAGGCTAGGGATCTGGGCGGTGGAATAGTGGTCACTTGAGACCGAACAATCAAGATGCGTTACATAATCGACATTCAGAATTTCTCGTAATTCATGCGCTTTGGCAAAAAGTATTGAAGATTCTCCAAGATGTCTTTGCGGTCAGTCACGACAGTGGACGTTCAGGTTCTGGCCGATGACACGTCGGGCTGGCCCCCTTTACGTCTGTTATGGAGTGACCTGGCATGTTCCAACGCCCGCACCGCCATGACAGAAATCAGATACCACCCCGCAAATTGCTCGAGCAGATGTTCGGTCAGGGGAGCCTCTTCTTCATTGCTGTGCATTCGCCTTTATTTCACACCTTGCTTGATGTAATTTCCTGTTATTTGTGGAGTCCAAATTCAACCAGTCCAATAGCGACCAAAGTAATTAATAACATGCTGGTTAGAGTCTTGATGACAGTGTGCATGGGCTCTGTTCCTCGTTGACTAAACTTCACCACCAAAAGGGCTGACGCGCCTAATCTGTAATCTGAATGTTAATACCGATTATCCTGCAGGCCGCGCGCATTAGAGCCAAACAAAAAATAACAGATGTTCACAAGTCAAAACGCAGTTTGCAACGATAACCTTGAAAGTCAATGGACCAGAAAGCTCCAACACAGTCGTTTCAAGAGGGCAGGCCTTGCCAAAATAAGCCCGCCCGACTAAACATTGCCAATCTACAAGTTCGTCTTGTGTTTATATGTAAATTGACCCAAGTTACGTATGTAATTTTTGCGCAGTATCGCTTTAGGCGAAACACTACATAAAACCCGGTGAACGCCAGCATTCAACCAAAGTGATGCGCTTTACCTCGTCAATTAGTTAACTTTCAAGTCAATAGGACAACCCCGAGCAAAGCTTTATGGCTCAACTGAGAAAAAACTGGCTTTCCCATCTGATTGATTTCCGCGAACAGGGAATGCGGATCAGCGACATAAACCCGGTGGCTGCATTGGCAGACATTATCTGCGAGCAGCTTTATGCTGGCGAGATTAACCGAAATGATCTTAATACCACCCTGGAGCAGATAAGTTGCGATCTATGGGCCCGTCAACGCCAGCATCTGCGCCTTCAAACCGGCGTTGCCAACAAATCAACGCCACTGCCGGATTTGAGCAATCACGACATCACCCAGCCGGTCTACCGCGCGGTCTTTACCGCACATCCGGTGTTCGCCCTGCGCCATGATGTGTCAATGGCCTTATGCAGCGATGCTTCAGCCAACAAAGCGCGGATGCCGAACCAGCCCTATGACCAGCGAAGAGAGGTTACACTAGATGATGAGCATGCAGAGGCGATGGGGGCAATCTGTAACGCAAGACGCGCAATTTGCGATTTGAACGCCACAATCCTTAAGCAGCGCCAGGAACACCAGCCAGATGATTGGCGCACTAGCCTGCCGCAAATGCTGGGAGTTTCGACTTGGGTTGGCTATGACCTTGATGGTCGATCCGATATCAGCTGGGCGGACAGTTTTCGACTACGGCTGACAGAAAAAGCACAGGCGCTCAAGATCTATCTTGCTGCGCTAAGAACAACTGGAATTTCTGCTATCTTGCCAGTTAGCGAAAAACTTGATGCCGAACTATCAGCTACCAGAGACGATATCGCCCGTTTTGAAAGACTTGGAGCGGCTCAGATTAACTTTGCCACAACTGTCAACGCACTAACGGAGCGCGAGAACAAACTGACCTCCAGCGTCGCGATTGCTGATGAAATCCATACTATTGCCAAAAGCCTTGACGATGATGCTGAAGCAAGGGAGTTGATGGTGATCGCCTCCGATGTCAGGACACATGGTTTTGGCATGGCCGAGGTGCATTTGCGAATCAACGCGGTGCAGTTGCGTAATGCTATGCGGCCAGTCGATGGGCGTGGTATCTCCGTCAGCGACGGAATGGTATCGTCACGCAGCCTTATTGACCGCCTTTCATCGCGCATCGCAAGTGAGCCACCTTGGCAGATTAATTTCAAAAATCTAGATAATGAGAGCGCGACAGCTCGGCGGCAGCTGATGTTAGCAACGCAGTTCCTTAAACATATTGATTGCGATCAGCCGATCCGCCTGCTGATTGCCGAATGTGAGAAACCACTGACGTTAATGTCAGCGCTCTATCTTGCACACAAGCTTGGAATTGCCGACAAGCTCGATATTTCACCACTGTTTGAGACTAGCTATGGTTTGGAGCATGGTGAACAAGTGATTGACCAGCTTTTAACACATCAACCCTACGTCGACTACATACGGCGTCGCGGCAGACTTGCCATCCAGACAGGATTTTCTGACGCTGGACGCTTCATCGGACAGATCGCCGCCAATATGGCGATAGAGAGATTGCAGATTAAAATTGCTCAATGCCTGAAAAGCCGTCTTCGAGATGAGATTGCCCTGCTGTTTTTTAATACCCATGGTGAGTCGCTTGGCCGCGGTGGTGCCCAATCAACAATGGTGGATAGGCAGAATTTCATCATGACACCTTTCGTGCGGGCCAAGGTGGCAGAGATGGGTGTACCACTCTATCACCAGTCTAGCTTTCAGGGCGGTGATGGCTATCGCCTTTTTGGTACACCAGCACTGGCACAAGCAACGATCAGCGGTATCTTTGCCGCAGAAGTGGCACCTGCCTCGCCAGCGTGGCTAGCCGATCCATTCTACCACCAAACTGACTTTTCATTGGATTTATTCCTCTCACTCAAGAGCTGGCATGAAACCCTTTTCGCTGATGCCTCCTATTCCAATCTATTGGATATGTTTTCCAACAACTTGCTGCCAAAAGCCGGATCACGCCCAACAAAGCGCGTTGTCCAAGCCGGAAATGAGCGCAGAGATCCATCAAAAATGCGGGCAATCCCTCATAATGCGATTTTGCAACAGCTAGGATTTTTGGCGAATGTCATCTCGGGAATGGGTAGCGCAGCCTATATCAACAGCGAACATTTCCTTGAAATCTATCAACGCTCACCCCGCTTGCAGCAATGTCTTGGCCATGTAAGGACAGCAAAATCACTCGGCTCGCTCAATACTGTGCTGGCCTATTGCCGGATGATTGACGCCGGTTTCTGGGTCAATCGTGCCTATCACGGCAAGCAATATAAAAATCAACGTGCTTTCCGTAAGCTCGGACAGCATCTGCAAAATGATACGCAGGCGGCGGGGATCAGGCACACAGTCTGGCGGCTGCGAGATGACCTTGTTGATCTATACCGGCTGGTTGAAAGGATTGGGGATGGAAGCATCCGCATTACTGGCGACGACCGCAGTACACTTGATTTGCTACATGCTATCCGTATCGCAGTGATTATCGACAGTCTGACCCTGATCTGTCAGACGCCCAATCTTGGTGAGAGTAATCAATATAGTAATGCTGACATACTTGCGTTGGGGCTGCGCCTTGATTTCGAAACGGCTATAGAAATCATCCAGTCAGCATTTACCGTCGGTTATGCGGCTTCATCTAGGGACGAATTGGGCGAAACCGAGGATTATTCGCAGTCAAACGCCGGAAATTACAGTGTCATTGACGAGCAAATTTTGCAACCGCTTGACGCCAACCAGCGAATCATCCTCACCATAACACAAATGATCTCGGCCCATTACGGGGCACATGGCTGAAGCTAAGGAAACCCTGGCACCGGAACATAAAAGTGTTATGTCTCAGTTTTCGAGTTGGTTGACAGTGGTGATGCACTGGTATCATCCTCAGCGGTGCTATGAGCGTCCACGCTCGGCGCAGATTGATCACACAGTCGGAGTTTGCAGAGATGTCAGCATGGATTTCCATGATTTCAGATGAGAGTGCCAGCCCTGATTTGCGGGCAGCATTGGAGGTGGCGCGCACACCACATGGCACTGTTGATAATGTGATGCGCGTGCATTCACATAGGCCTAATACCATGCATGGTCATTGCGCTCTCTACCGTGCAGCGCTTCACGATCCTGCAAACACTCTGCCAAGCTGGCTACAAGAGGTAATCAGTTCCTACGTCTCTGTCTTGAATGCGTGTGATTATTCATATGCCAATCACTGGAAAAACGCGGCGCATTTGATTAAAGATGCCGAGCGCGCAAGTGAAATTGAGGCCGCTCTTGCCACGAGAAGGCTCGAAGCTGCGTTTAAGGGTGCAGAATTGGCGTTATTACGTTACGCGGAAAAGCTAACAGTCACACCAGGACTTATGGAAGAAAGTGACGTGTCCGCGCTGCGTGAAGAGGGGCTGGATGATGGTCAAATTCTCGAAGCCAATCAGATCATATGTTATTTTAACTACGTGAACCGCAGCTTAAATGGTCTTGGTGTTACAACAGCAGGGGACATCGTTGGTTTTTACTCAGAATAACCTCTTGATCGTTAAGACTGTTGCACCAAAACACCCCTCATGGCCTAACGATTCCAAAAATTGCAGGACAAGACTCAACCGCTGCAAAAGTTACTCTGAGATAAACTATAATTGGTGCCGTTATTCTACCCGCGATAGTGAGGAATTAACGCTCAACAATTCTCAAGTATCGCTCGCGATAAAAATCTGACTCTAATCGGTTAATCATTACTGGCCTTTTCTACCGGTATCAGGAAATTGTACCTGACATTTATGAACCTTTTCGCTTAAAAATTTTCACTTTTGAATATAAACAGGCTGTTGAAAACACTGCTAAACATGCCGCGCTGAAGCGTCAAAACAGCTATTGACAAACCATAACAGAAAGCACAAAATTTACCGTCTGTTCCTTACCTTTTGTTATAAATTTATTGTTCGTAGCAAAATTCGAAAGGATAATTAATTTATGAAGCCATAACGCCAAAAGCTGCAGCTTGGTCAACTTCGTTGGCATAAGTTAATACCAATTTGAATAGCCAGTGAGCAGCGGCGATCAGAGACAGAGTCAAGTTTATTCTAAATAGGGGGAGAATAATCATGATCAAATCACTCGCGAAGACCTGGGAGCCTGCTGGAATAAACGGGTATGTAAACGATGATCTGCTAAAATTAGGAGCACTAAATCTTATTGAAGGCTGCCTTGGAGATGTGGTTGGCAAAGAGATTCTAATCGTAGCAGAAGACCCGAAGCTTGGCTGGTACGATGCCGCTGCTCCGGCAAGTGTTGCAAACTTACTTAGAGAGATGGGCGCAATAGTCAAAATATTGATGGTTGGCGCGCCAGAAAATGACGCTCTTCCTGTTGTGCAAGAAGCTATTGACAGGGTAGACGAAGCGCTATTCTTCGCGCGCATAGGAGATCAAGGCCGTTTCAAATCACAATATAGCTTTACGTCTCAGAGTGGTCGATTTTGCGCGGTTATGTGCTATACGAGAAATGCTTCCATGCTCTCAAGCGGATATGGTCTGCTGTCTCATCGTGCAATGGTTGCACTAAAAGACGCTATTGATAAAATTACGCTTGGCGCGCATCAAATCCAAATCACCTGCCCGCTTGGCACAAATGTTAAGGGATCACCAGGGGAAAGCTTGACCGAGGGTAATGAGGTGGTTGTTAGTCGCTATCCAATGGGTGTGCCAAAGCCTGTGCTTGCGAATGGATTCACTGGTGTGGTCAAGCTCTCACGTTATTTGACCTCTGCAGGCTCAAAAGTATACGAGCCAGCCTATCTGGAGCTTCCTAAAATTGTGACTGTGCAGATTGACGGCACCAGCATGGTCGACATTAATGGTCCAGCCGATCTTGTTGCGGCCGTCAAAGGGCACCACCAGCAGGTTGCTGCACAATTCGGATTGGAAGCTTTCAACATTGACTCATGGCATGCGGGAATTCACCCATTGATGGGGTATGATATGCCTGCATCTGCAGATCCTGAACGGTGGTCACAGACAGTGTTCTCTAATCCAAGGGTCCTTCATTTTCATACCTGCGGGTTGGGACCACCAGGCGAAATCTGCTGGATGATCATTGATCCAACCATTACCATAGATGATGTCGCCCTATGGGAAAACGGACGATTGCATCCCGAACGCTTTGCCCAGACTATGGTAGTTCTGCGAGACTACCCCGAACTTGCCATTGCCTTTGCCGCACCGATTGGCGAGATTGGCCTCGGGGGTTCGTTCTAGAACCATATTAAGCGAAGCGTTTTTAGTGTTTACGCATGTCAGAGGTAATGTTTAATGGGTAGGTTTTCCGCGTTCAGCCTTGCCTGGAATGCCCTTAGCCATCACCAGAAATGGGCGCGCTATTGGCAAAACCCACCACTCGCCAAAAAATATGACGTCTTGATTATTGGCGCTGGCGGACATGGGCTTGCATGCGCCCATTATCTTGCCAAAAACCATGGCATTAACAATGTTGCTGTTCTGGAAAAAGGATGGCTTGGAGGCGGCAATATAGCCCGCAACACAGTAACCATCCGTTCCAATTACCTGCGCGATGAGAGCATTCCGTTTTTTGTTAAAAGCGTGTCCTTGTTTGAGAGGCTCGCAAAGGAGCTGAACTTCAATCTGATGTATTCCAAACGGAGTATGATTGATGTAGTTCAAACCTATTCTAAAATGCGGGAAATTCGCCGCCGCATGATGAATGGCTATCTTCACGGATCGAGCTATACACCGATTGATGTTGGCGAATTGCGCCGCCGGGTGCCAGCGCTGACCGGTGGTGGTCCAGACTCACGACTGCCAATCATTGGAGCGATGGTGCATAAGGAAGCAGCTGTGTGTCGGCATGATGGTGTCGCGTGGGGCTATGCGCGCTCAGCTAGTGAACGCGGTGTTGAAATTCACCAGCAAACAGAGGTGAAAAACTTACTCCGAGACAAGGATGGACAGATCAAGGGCGTTGAGACAAACCGCGGAACCGTTTTAGCGGATAAGGTAGCCGTAGTGGTTTCCGGGCATACAACGACAATCACAGAGACTGCCGGCCTTTCCTTACCGGTCAAATCCTTCAATCTGGCGGCTTTTGTTTCTGAGCCGGTAAAGCCGTTAATTGATGTGATTGTGAACTGCCCTGATCTCGGCGTCTACCTCAATCAATCTGATAAGGGCGAGCTAGTCATTGGCGGTGCCCCCGATGCCGGTCAATCATTCCGCCGCGATATGAAACAGAGTGTCTTTGAAGATGCGGTCGTCACTATGCTGGAATTATTTCCGGCATTCAGGCGTTTGAAGCTGCTGCGGCAATGGGGAGGAGTTCTAGACATTGCACATGACGCCTCGCCCATCATTTCTGCAACTGACATTTCCGGTTTGTTTGTGTCCTGCGGATGGTGGGGAGGGTTCAAGGCTGTGCCAGCTGGGGGCTATACGCTCGCCCATCTGATTGCCACTGGGCAACCGCATCAAGTCGCCGCCCCATTCACTCTTAATCGTTTTCGTCACCTTGATTTCATCGTGGAATCCGGAACGACAACCGCCAGATAGGAAAGGCCAGATCATGCTAACTCTACCTTGCCCCTTTTGTGGACAGCGCGATGAGACAGAGTTCCTGAATGCTGGCCCCACCAAGCCAGCACGACCCAGCTCCGATGTGACAGACAGTGAGTGGATCAATTGGTTGACCGTGCCGGAAAATCCGGTCGGCTATGTCGAGGAAAAATGGTGGCACGCAAAGGGGTGCGGCAAATTTTTCACGATCAAACGCCACACAGTCACCCACCAAATCATGATGCCAGAAGAGGACAGCGCATGACGCACAATCCCTTTCGGCAGAAAGCAGGCGGCCGGATCGACCGCAACAGCTGTGTTGAATTTGAATTCAACGGCAAGCGCTATTCCGGATATAAAGGAGATACGCTTGCCTCGGCCCTTTTGGCAAATGGCGTGTTCCTGAACGCTCGTTCATTCAAATATCATCGCCCACGCGGTATCATGGGCGCCGGTGTTGAGGAGCCTTCATGCCTTGTCGAACTGCTTGGCGCGGATGCAGGTGGAAACTATGCGGCGACGACGGTGCAACTGCGACCAGGCCTGAAGGCAAAATCAGTCAATTGCTGGCCTTCACCCAGTTTTGACCTGATGAGTATCAACCAGCTTTTCGCACGACTTTTACCGGCCGGATTTTATTATAAGACCTTTATGTGGCCAAACTGGCATTTGTTTGAACCGTCAATTCGGCGAGCGGCTGGTCTTGCGGCAGCACCCGACGACCAAATCCCGTATCAACATTTTGAGACACGTTATTGGCATGGTGATGTTCTTGTTGTAGGAGCCGGTTCATCAGGGTTGCTGGCGGCGCTGATTGCCAGCCGCAGCGGTGCACGTGTGATGATTGTCGATGACCACCCTCTTCCTGGAGGCTGCCTGCGGTCAAGCCAGACCAAAATTGACGAACGGCCAGCAATAGAATGGGCTGAGGCGGTTTGTGCCGAGCTTGACGCTAATCCGGAAGTTACCCGCCTGCAAGATGCAACCGCATGGGGCTATCGGGAGGATAATCTGCTGATGGTGACAGAGCGCAGCCCCGCCGAAACTCATGTGTTCCAAAGGGGTTGGAAGGCCCGCGCTGGACGGGTAATCCTTGCCACGGGCGCAATCGAACGCAATCTTGTTTTTGCTAATAATGACCTGCCAGGCGTCATGCTGGCATCAGCGGTGCAAACCTATTACCATGAATTCGGCGTGATCCCCGGCCGCCATGCCATGATCTTTACAAATAATAGCAGTGCCTATTCGCTGGCCCATGATTTACAGGCCGGAGGCACAATGATCGCCGGCATCGTTGACAGCCGCCCATCTAATGCCATTGGTGCAGAAAAGGACGGGCTGGATATTCCGCTCTATGCCGCAAATCAATTACAGGCGGCACATGGCGGCAAACATCTGCGCGCAGTCACCATCCGCGCCGCAGATGGCAGCACAAAGCGAGTTGATTGTGATCTTCTGGCGGTATCTGGCGGATGGAATCCAGCTGTGCATCTATTCTCACAGGCACGCGGCACCCTTGCCTATGATGATGCGCTGGCGAGTTTTGTTCCTGATAAGGCGATGCAGAGGCTAGCATGTGTTGGTGCGGCGGCTGGCAAAATGAATTTGGTTTCGGCAATCGCAGACACACTCAGCACGGTTACCGCCTGCCTTAGTGAAGATAATTTTAAACCCTCAGCCTTTTCTTTGCCTTCATTCACCGCCTTACCCGATTACCATCTGCAACCTCTATGGCATGTTGATGGCATGAAGCCAGGCGACAAAGCGTTTGTCGATATTCAGAATGATGTCACGCTTGATGATATTGGCCTTGCCATGCGTGAGGGCTTTGACACTGTTGAACATGTAAAGCGCTACACAACTGCTGGTATGGGCATTGATCAGGGCAAGACTGGCAATGTAAATGTGATCGGCAATATCGCCAAGGCCAGCAACAAAAAGCCCGATGAAATTGGCACAACAACTTTTCGTTCGCCCTTCACCCCTGTTGATTTTGGATCAATTGCTGGGCAGCGAAATGGCGCGACAGTGCTGCCCTTTCGGCATACCCCAATAACCCAATGGAACAAGGACCGCGGCGCGGTTATGTATGAGGCTGGTGCACGCTGGCAACGCCCAGGCTATTTCCCAATTAATGGTGGCAACATGCAGGATGCGATCAATGCCGAAGCTGAGGCTGTGCGCTATGGTGTTGGCGTTTATGATGGCTCGCCGCTTGGCAAATTTGACATAAGCGGGCGCGACGCAGCGGCGTTTATTGATCTACTTTACACGAATGACTTTGCCGATCTGGAAATCGGTATGGGCCGTTATGGCATCATGCTGAGTGACGATGGCATGATCCTTGATGATGGTGTTACCTTTAAGCTTGCCGAAAATCATTATCTTATGTCGACATCGACTGGCTTTGCCGATGTTGTCTTTCGCCATATGGAATATTTGTTGCAGATCGAATGTGAGAGCTGGCAGGTCTGGATCACGCCAGTCACCTCGCAATGGTGTAATGCCACCATTTGCGGACCAAAAGCACGTGATGTTCTGGAAGCGCTTGGCGTTTCAATCGACATAGGCAATGACGCGTTCCCTTTCATGGCCATGCGCGAGGCAATTGTTGCCGGCACGCCAGCGCGCATCTGCCGCGTCAGCTTTACCGGCGAGGTCAGCTTTGAGATAAATGTTTGGCCGCGCCATGCCAAAGCGATGTGGCGACGTATCATGGAAATTGGTGCTCCTTTTGGAATTTTGCCAGTTGGCTCGGAAACCAGCCATGTCCTACGCGTTGAAAAAGGGTTCCTGTCGCTTGGGCATGAGGTTGATGAGACTGCAGACCCCTATGATTTGGGAATGGATTGGATAATGTCCCGAACCAAGACGCATGCCATTGGCCGCCGTTCGGTCGATATTCGCAGATCTTCAGGCAAGCCGCGCCGTGAGCTCGTTGGTCTAATGCCCAAAACAGGCGGTGAGCTTGTCGCCGAAGGTGCACCCATCACTCCAAATGGTGATCGTGTGGCAAGCGAAGGATTTGTGTCCGCCTGCGTCTGGAGTGTGGTCAATAAACAGATCATCGCGCTTGGGCTTTTGACCGATGGCCGCGCGCGAATTGGGGAAACAATCATCATCCGTGACCGGGAGAGAGTGATAGATGCTGTTGTAACAAAACCTTGTTTCTATGATCCAAAGGGTGAGAGGTTGCGGGGATAGATATGGGGTATCAAGCAACCATCAAGAAACAGGCTGTGTGGGCGATCTTCGACATCAAGGGCAACGCTAGCGTAGTGGCAAAACGTGTGGCTGATATTGGCCTATCTTTGCCTTCCAGCGCAAACACAGCATATGCAAAGAACGGTCAACATCTCTGTTGGATTGGCGAAGACCATTGGCTTTTGCTAGCCCCTGTTGAGATGGAATTTCAGCTGCTGGAGAGGCTCGACCCGCAAAATTCATCGCTTGATTGTCGCATTGTTCATGTCAGCGATGCCTACACATTATTTACGGTCACTGGAAACCATGCCGATGACATTCTAGCGATTGCAAGTCCGCTAAACACACGACAACAGAATTTCCCAATTGACGGGGCCACTTATACCGAATTTTTTGGCATTCGAGGGCTAGTGTTGCGCTGGCCTGACGGCTACCTTACCGCGGTTGAGCGAAGCTATGCCGACATGATCACCGCCTATTTCGACAAGATAACGACGGGCAGTCGCTAAACCCCGTTTCTGGCGGTGGAGATTCGTTTCTCAATCAGCTTGCGAAAACGCATTGAGCCTGCGTCAATGCCAAGATTAATATTCCGGCTGCGCTTATATTTCATACCCTTGTGCACTTCGACAAGAATGTCACGGTCCTCAATGAAGGCAATTTTGGCAGCTTCAAACATCTGCTTCGAAAGTGCCTCGTTGTCTGGGTCTCCATTTCTATGCTGAAACCAAAAATAACGGGTGTTATCGGCATCTACCGGGGTCATGAAATTGTAGGAGATATTGACAAAGCTGTTGTCTGGCAGGGCTGCGTCATCACCACCTTTTCCAACAGGCGTAAAGATCGATTTATTAATAGCAATCGATGGTACACGGCATTCATAATGCTGTTTGCGATCACAATTACCTTTAAATTTGAGCATTGGCGCATAATAAGGCGGTGGCTCGCGATTCTGCATCCAGCGCGACACCACCACTCCACTTTCTAATTTGTCAACTTTCAAAGGAACATCTTCTGTCCCACCGCCAGCAAAAGAGGATACATGCACCCAAGCAACATGCGATGGATCAAGTAAATTATCGGTGACGTATAAATAGTGACAGGCGATATCCATACTGCCACTCGCAGTTTTTCCCCAATTCGGATTGTCGTAATTTTCAATATGAAAGATTTCATCTGGATCGGCGGCACTAACGTCTCCCATCCAGATCCATAATAGGCCATAACGATCAACGACTGGGTAGGACTTAACCCCGACATTTGGAACAGATTCCGGCTGTGTCGGCGAGTAAACACAACGTCCAGTTTTATCAAATGTCAATCCATGGTAACCACATTCAACAACGCCATCATCAAGACGGCCGCATGATAAAGGCAGCTTTCTGTGAGGGCATGCGTCTTCTAGCGCCACAGGTTCGCCACTCTTCGTTCTAAAAAACACAATCGACTCTTCCAGCAGTTTCAGAGACTTCAATGATTGTTTAAAATCACTGCTCAATCCAGCTACATACCAACTGTCGAAGATATATTCTGCATCAACATCAATCATTTTTTATTTTGCTTGCCTATTATGGCCTTTTGACTAAAAAACCACTTCCTTTAAACCATAAACACCAATCTTGGGGTTCGTCAAAGCGTAACAACATCACCAAAACTTCATTGAAAGCAGAAAAATCTGAATAAACCTAATTTTTTAGTACAAACTTAATGAGGAAATACAGGTAAAGTATTACTCTCTATAACGTTTCAAACGATGGTAGTGCTATTAGAATTATTCTATGACGGCACCAGGGCGGAAATAATTACTCAAATAAGCTAAACAAATACAAAGAATTGTTTTCAGTAGTTAGGTGCTTCAAAATGGTAATCACCAAATGAAGTAAGTTTTAAAAATATGTTTAATAGCACCTTAATCGACATACAGGATTTAAACGTTAGGTTTCCAAATAGAGGAAAGCCGATCGACGCGGTGAGAGGAATAAGCTTCAAAATATTTCGAGGTGAAACTCTTGGTGTAGTTGGAGAGTCTGGCTCCGGCAAATCCGTAACATCCATGTCAATTCTTGGATTAAACCATATCGCAGGCGCATTTGTGTCAGCCGGTAACATAATTTTTAATAGCGATCGCCTCGGGTCAGTCGACATAACTAAACTCGAAAATCAAGAGATTAGAAAGATTAGAGGACGAGAAATCGGAATGATTTTTCAGGAACCCATGACATGTCTAAATCCGGTCCTAAATATTCAGCTTCAGTTATATGAAGCTCTGGAAACACATCTTCATGATGAGAATTTAAATTTGAAAATGCGAATGTTAGAACTGCTTGAAAAATTGAGGATACCCGACCCAGTTGCTAAGTTATCACAATATCCACACAATCTGTCTGGCGGTATGCGTCAGAGAATTATGATTGCAATCGCTCTTGGGTGTCAGCCATCTCTATTAATTGCTGATGAACCAACGACAGCGTTGGACGTGACTATACAAGCACAAATTTTGGATTTGATAAAAGAAATGCAAAGTGATTTTGGGACATCTGTGCTTTTTGTTACTCACGATATGGCGGTAATCGCTGAAATGGCGGATCGCGTTATTGTAATGTTAGATGGAAAAATCGTAGAGCAGGGCCCAGTTGGTCAGATATTCAATAATCCGCAGCACGATTATACTAAGAAGTTAATAAGTGCTGTCCCCAAAATTGGCTCGATGACAGGGAAAAAAAACCCAGAAAAATTCCCTGTGGAGTACTAAGTCAATGTGTTGCTTAGTAAAGAAGGTCTCTCAAAATGCAAAAATCGAATCCCCTTTTAAGGGTTAAAAACCTATCCACAGAATTTAGTCTTAAAAGAGGCTTACTTGGGAGGCCTTATGCTAAAATACATGCGGTCCAAGATGTTTCTTTTGACATAAATGTCGGAGAAACTCTAAGCCTTGTGGGTGAGAGTGGCTGCGGCAAAACGACGACTGGAAGGACAATATTAGGACTAGAGGAACGTAGCTTTGGAGAGGTTTTTTTTGAGGGGGAATTGATTAACTACTCCAAAAGTTCTCAGAAAAGGAAACTTAGTCAGTCGATCCAAATGGTATTTCAAGACCCCTTCTCTTCTTTAAACCCAAGATTGACAATTATGGAAGCGATTTCCGAACCAATCCGTGTTCATAAACTGCGAGAGCCAGCAAAAATCAAAAAACACGTAATGGACCTTCTTGATCATGTGAATTTACCCTCAAATGTGGCCAATCGTTACCCCCATGAGTTCAGCGGTGGTCAACGTCAACGGATTTCGATTGCCCGAGCCTTAGCGGTAGATCCAAAAATGATAATTTGCGACGAAGCTGTTTCAGCTCTTGATGTCACAGTGAAAGCGCAGGTCATCAATCTACTGATGGACTTGCAAATCAATTTTGGGCTTTCCTACCTTTTCATTAGTCACGACATGGCTGTTGTAGAAAGGATCAGCCACCGCGTAGCAGTAATGTATCTTGGTCAAATTGTTGAGATTGGCCCGAGAGAGTTAGTTTTTGAAAACCCAGGCCATAGCTATACAAAAAGATTGCTTTCTGCTGTTCCCATCGCAGATCCTTGCAAGCGTAAGATCAAACGTGCAATTGCGGTTGAGGAGATACCTAGCGCAATTAGACCACTCGACGTTGAGCCCCAGAAGTCAACTTATAAAGAGATTAACCCTGGGCACCTTATTGCTGTGTAGGTATGTGGTGCGAAAAGTTCACAGGTTACCAAAAAAATCATTCTAATTTTGAATAGACGATATAACTTTCAGGACATTAGATACTCACTGTCCGTATTTTACCAATGCACCAAATAATCATTTCATATCTGCGCATCAAAAATTGTTAAAAAGGCAGGCCCTGACACTAACAGAAAAAATTTATTTCCAGCAAATCTCTTGATTAGAAAGGTATAACCAAAAAAGACGACTACTTTAAGAACTTATCGGAAAATTTTATCCAAAAAATCTCACTCACAAAAGATATACACTGCCGAGAGCAAACATTTACATGGACGAAACTCTCAAAAATCTAACAAAAGGTACGCTAATCGCGCTCACTGGAATACTTGTTGGCATAGCTATTTCTATCGTTATAAAAATGCTTACGACGAACGTTAATTTAGTCACCATTCTTTTTTATCGTTTTTTATTCTCTCTGCCCTTACTGATCGGATTTTCTTTGTTTGCTTGTGGTGCCCAATTCTACTTAATAAATGACAAATTGGTTATGTTTTTACGAGTTGTTTTTGGGATTTCTGGACTAGTGTTTTGGATTTTGGCAATAAAGACATTGTCGTTAGGTCTTGCCACTGCACTCTTTCATTCATCAGTTCTTTTTGTGGCTTTCCTTGCTCCTATTTTCTTAAATGAGCGTACAACAATAATCAGGTTTCTGGCTTCATTGACTGGCTTGTTTGGAGTTTTTCTACTCACTAATCCCTTAGGTGAAAATTTTTCAATAAATGTCATTTTTGGCGTCTGTTCAGCAATTTGTGGAGCGTGCCTATCAGTTTCACTTCGAAAGTTGGGCAAGACCGATCATCCTGCAACGGTGGCCCTGATTTATAACTTATTTGGAGCTATCACTATCGGACTTGTAATTTTTGCAAAACCCACTTTGCTCGTTAGACCGTCTGTTGAGGAATTTTCACTTTTAATGATTTTGGGTATCCTAGTCTCGATTACACAAATACTTTTAACAAATGCTTACTATTTTTTGGATGCCGTTGTCGTTTCATGTTTAGGGTACCTTCGGGTCCCTCTCGCTGCACTCACTGCTTTTATTTTATTTTCCGAAACACTCTCAAAATCAGAAATTTTAGGCGCAACAGTTATAGTTTCTAGCTCGTGCTTGATCCTATTTCAAACCTCCAGACAAAAGAATATTTAAAAAATTTTTTATGCTCCTTCTAAAATTCGACTAAGCTCTTAGAGCATTCTACAGGTATTCAGAAATGTCTATTTCATTCGCAACGTTACAAATATAGTCACCCCGTTTTTTTAGAGTGCTAGTGCTACACATTGAAATAAGCCCCTCACAGTCGTAGCGGATATCTACGGGTGATCTCGTGAGGTCATCAATTGGGTAAATACGTCCAGCTAGTTGGCCTTCGTTAACTTTTTCTCCAAGAGTGTATTCGGGAACTAGCATGCCATCTATCGGTGCCATTAAACTCTCTATCTTCTGAAACTGTAAAAAAGACGTACCGCTATCGTGGCTGCGTATCGGAATTTCCTCCAATACTCCCCTCAATTTTAAAACGCGGTATAGACCAGCCAATGCTATATGGAAAGCTTCGGATACAAGCGTTGCGCCACCTCTGATTTCGGTAGAAATACTTGGTACATTGTGCTTCTCACACGCCGACAATAATGAACCCGCGGATCCACCTCCGGGTATAACCATTGAATAATCTGTTCCAAAACAACTTACGGCGTCGACCTTCTCCTGCATCAAATTATTTTTGATACCATAAATAAAGGTGCAAGGGATCCAATCTGATTTAGATGCTCCTGTGTGAAAATCTAAAACAAAATCCACTCTCGGCAAAATCTGCGTGTCGATGAACGATGCGATTTGTTCAGTTGGAGAACCAACAGGATTTCCCGGAAAAATGCGATTCAAATTCAAGTTATCTAAAGGAGACACCCTAGAAACTGCACAGAATGCAGGGTAGTTAGTCATAGGCATGAATATCAGTTGGCCTTTAATTGTCTCTAATTTTTGGTGAAAAAGAAAATGCCTTATCGCAGCGATGCCAGCGTATTCATCTCCATGGACTCCGGCGCTCAAAAAAATGACTGGACCATCTCCATTTTTCATAGAGATTATAGGAACAGGGATGGTACTACAGCTATAGCGATCATCAGAATGTATAAGTTTTAAATAACCGGTTTGAGTTCCGCCTTTGTCCAAATCGATAGAACACTGTAACATCAGATGCTCCTTTTTCTATTTGTTAAATTTTTTTTGAAGCCGCGGATTAAGAATATCTCTTAGTTGATCACCAACCAAATTCACACTCACCACGGTGAGTAAAAGCGCTACTCCCGGTAAAATGCTAATCCACGGCTGGCCGGAAAGCAAATATTCAAAACCGTTTGCAATTAAAGAGCCCAATGATGGTTCAGTGACTGGCAGGCCAAGTCCAAGGAAGCTTAATGTGGCCTCCAAACTTATCGCATTTGCAATCTGTAAAGTCGCCAGCACAATTAGTGGTGCCATACAATTTGGCATGATATGTCGAAACATTATTCGTAATGGACTAAAGCCTAGACTTCGTGCAGCTTCAACATACTCTTTTGCACTTTCCGACAATGCAACACCGCGAACCAACCTCGCATATAAGGGCCATTGTGCAAGTACTATCGCCAGTACAACATTCCCGACCCCCTTACCCAAAAGCGCCAAAAGAATAAGTGCAATTAGTATGCTTGGAAAGCTAAGCTTTAAGTCAATAAGCCTCATTACCACTATACCAGTGAACCCTCCAAAGTAAGCTGCAGACAAACCCGCAAGTGAACCCAAAAAACACGCAATTAGGACGCTTGAGCCAGCTACTAACAGACTAATACGAACACCGTACAGAATTGCGCTCAGCATATCTCGACCCTGATCATCGCTTCCTAGCCAAAATGTAAACAAGTGATTTTGCTTGCTCCCAACAAATAACATCTCAACTTTCTGTTTTTCTTTCATATTTCGACCAAATGAAATGACCAAATTTTCAAGGTCATCAAATTTTAAACTCCATTCTCTCTTAAATTTGTGTTTCTCTCCAACCTCGACTATGGCTCCCTTCGCAAGCCTTCTTATTTTAATCTCCTTGATAGCTGAAGCTTTCAAATCTGGATGGTTAGCGAACTCTAATTTGAATGCATTGGAAAAATCCATTCTTCGAATAGAAATATCTAAGTCATTTAAAAATGTTTCGTTCCGTCCACTTAAACTTTCTATCCTAGGTGTCTCTGTTAGTTCTTTGGGTAGATTGAGTTTTAATTTAAGTATTTGGGTTGGTGCGTCAGTAAATTTTTTACTGCCAGGCGGTAGCCTTCCGTCAGAAATACTTATACTCGTTAAATCATAAGGATTTTGTGGAGATAGGATTGGTGCTAACAAACCGCCCAGAATTATTAATACAAGCAATGCAAAGCCAAATGAGGCCAGATAGCTCCCAAAAAAAGAGGACAACAAATCGCTTTCATTCCAATTTTTCTTCCAAAAAATCATGATGCAGAACCAACCCTAATTCTTGGGTCTAGCAGGGAGTAAAGCAGATCAACCGTTAAATTTAGCAAAGAGAATAGAACAGCAACCACTATCAGATAACTTACTATTACTGGCCTATCGAGGAGAAATATGCTGTCGATGATTAATTTACCCATGCCTGGCCAAGAGAAAATTGTTTCCGTTATTATTGAAAAAGCGATTAAAGATCCAAATTCCAGTCCAATGACGGTCACAAGAGGAATTGAGACATTTTTGAGGATGTGTACTAAGACTACTCTTTTGCCCGATAGTCCTTTCGCATAAGCTGTCTTTATATAGTCTAGTTGTGCAACCTCCATAACATTTGCTCTGGTAAGCCTTAACAAAAGCGCCGCGTAAAAAAGTGCTAAATTGAAAGCAGGCAAAATCAGATGTTTAATGCCATCAATAGTGAAAACACTCGACTCTATGCCCAAGAAGTGCCCCACCTCTCCTCTACCCGTTGATGGCAGCCAGTTTAAACTAACTGAGAAAAGCAAGATCAACATAACACCTTGCCAAAAATTTGGGATGCTTACCCCAAATATTGAAATACCCATGATGGATTGAGACATTTTAGAACCCGGGTAAAGGCCGGCATAAATCCCCAACGGCACACCAATTAAAATTGCCAAAATAATTGCAGTACCCGCCAGCTCCAAAGTTGCTGGCATCCTCTCAATTACTAAACCGAGCGCTGGTACTTCATGAAAGAACGAATAACCCAAATCGCCCTTTAAGATATTTTTTAAGAAAATAAGATATTGATCCCAAATCGGCTTATCCAAGCCAAGAGCTATCGAATACTTTATGATGTCTTCTTCGTCAGCGTCTGGAGGCAGCAGCATATCCACAGGACTTCCCACTGCGTAAAGAGCTAGGAAAACCAATAAAGATACTGAAACCACAACAAAAATGCTTTGGGCTATTCTTTTAATTATGAAAGCTAGCATTTACACCACCCTGGAAAAACGACTGATGTAGATTTTTTACATCAGTCGTTATGACGCATCAGATCAGTTAGTTTGATCCAATGATATACGTAGGCAATGTCAATTCATCAGTTCTAGGGATTACCTTGAAACCTTTTCTCGAGGCCCAAACATTGACTTGGAAATGTGTAGGTATTATTGCTACCTCCTCCATGGCGATTTGCATTGCCTCACCTAGAAGCTGGTTTCTCTTCTCATCATCTAATGTTTGCGAAGCCTCGGTGAAAATTTCATTGAATTTTTTATTTTCGTATCCACCGTAATTATTTATGCTTCCAGACGTTAAGGCAGGACGCATAACCTTTGATGCTTCTCCAGAAGTGCTTCCCCATCCAACCATAAACATCGACATTTCTTTTCCTCTCGCCTTGTTGTAATAGCCGGTCACAGGTTGGGTCTCTACAGTGACATCTATATTTAAGCGAGCAAGCATTTGACCAACAGCCTGTGCCAATTTTCCATCGTTAATGTAACGATTGTTGGTGCCATGAATCGTCATCTTAAACCCGTCGGCATATCCCGCTTCTGCCATTAATTTTCTGGCTTTATCAAGATTATAGTCAGGGATTTCAATATCTGGGTTATGACCACCAAGCTGCTCGGGAACCACCTGGTTAGCAGGAACAGCCCAACCTTGCATTACGTCATCGACAATACCATCACGGTCAATTGCAAGGGTAAATGCTTGGCGTACTCTAAGGTCACTCATTGGGTTTTTGATTTTTGAGCCATCATTATCCCTAACATGAGGAGTGTCTTCTCGAGCAATATCTGGAACCCAAAAAATCACCCGGTTAGACTCCGTCTGCACCATATCAATGTTAACGTCCTTAGATAAGCGTTCCATCTCCGTTGTAGGAACAGCATTTATAACATCCACGTCGCCAGATAGTAATGCTGACACGCGAGATGGATTGCTAGTTATTGGCAAAACCGTAACCTTACTCCACTCTGCTTTCTTTCCCCAGTAATCACTGAACGCTTCAAATTCGATTTTTTCACCTGGTTTGTAAGTGATAAACTTATAGGGTCCTGTGCCAATAGTTGCTTTTCCACTATTAAAGTCAGCTGGCTCAACCTCACCGATGTCACTACTAACAATCATGATACCAGTCAAATAAGCTGGCAGAAGCGGGTCGAAGGCTTTCGTTTTGATGTGAATTGTATATGGGTCAACTACAGACACCGTATCAATGGATTTCATCGAACGCGCATATCTCGTCGGTTTTTCTTTTGTACCAGGAGCCCTTTTGAATGAATATGCAACATCGTCAGCGTCAAAGGTGCTACCATCATGAAATTTTACGCCTTTTCGGAGTTTAAACTCCCATACCAAAGGATCGTCAGTAACGCTCCAACTTTCAGCTAGCTCAGGTTCCAATCCTTGATATTGTCCAGAATGGATTAGGGCTTCGAATATCGTCTTCTTAATTTGGACGTCTGACGCGATTTCCGTAAGATGAGGGTCAATGCTCGCTGCCTCGGTAAGCACGCCAATACGTAATTCTTTTGCATTTGCAGAAGACCAAACAAACGCCGCAGATAAAAAAACTAAGACCTTTAAAACAACTCCTTTCATTTTTACCTCCCAAGTTGTTAGATTGATTGAGGCCACAAAGGTACACCGCAAGTGAAAAAAATCAAATGGGTCGAGAGTGTAGTTCCAAGTCGAATGCACCTTCAGAGAAGAAAAAATCGCTTTCAGATAATCAGGTTTAAAGATGAATACAAAACAAGATAATAAATTGCCGGTAGCCAAGGCGGGTATTCAAAAAATTAAGCCTCACATGGTGTCATCAAGCTTAATCACAAAAAAAGACCAGAACATAGTCCTTGACTCTAATGAAAATTCATTTGGTCCGTCACAAAAAGCGATAGATGCAGCAAAAAATGCAGCAAATTCGCTTGAGCGCTATGTTGAGAATCCAGCAAGCATTCTTGTGCCCGAACTTTCAAAGACATACGATCTTGAATCTGAACGGATAGCCATTGGTTTTGGCTCAGATGATCTGCTAGCCCGAATTGCGCGTGCATATCTGCAACCCGGCACGGCGTTGTTGCGAAGCCAGAACAGCTATTTAAAGGTGCCAAATTACGCCTATGGTAATGATGCCGACGCGGTGGCCGCGCCAGATAGGAACTTTTGCACCGATGTTGATGCCATGCTGTCTTGCCTGACACCAGAAACACGGATTGTCTACTTAGCCAATCCAGACAATCCATCAGGCGCTATGTTGCCAGGCACGGAGTTGCGCCGTCTGCATGCAGGCCTTCCCCGCGATGTGCTTTTGGTGGTTGATGGTGCCTATTCAGAATATGTAACCAATCCTGCTTATGAGGATGGTGAGGCGCTTGTCAGGGCGCATGACAATGTGGTCGTGACGCGCAGTTTTTCAAAAATACATGGCCTTGCTGGAGCGCGTGTTGGCTGGGTCTATGGGCCACCACATGTAATCGACACAATCAACCGCATCGGCCTGACCTTTCCGCTTGCCACGCCCTCATTACATGCGGCGATTGCCGCATTGAAGGATCGGAAACATCGCGATTATGTGCGGAATGAAACAGCTTTGTTGCGTGATGAGGCAACGAAAAGACTGGCCAGTGCCGGCATTCATGTCTATCCCGCACACGGCAACTTCATACTGATGGAAATGGACGGCCCTACAAGACTAGCGCGCGATATGGACTCGGCTTTGCGGGCAGAGGGCATTTCACTGCGGCGTTTCGCATCTCCCGCATTTGACAGGTGTCTACGGATGACACTCGGCCAACATGATGAAACGCGCACCGCCACCGACGCAATCATCCGCCTCTACCAAGATATGCGGGAGGCAAGGCCATGAGCGCATCGGTTGAACCCGACAATCCAGCGCCGCCCAATGGAACGGCCATCATCGCCCAACTGAAAGAGGCTGGTGTGGGGGTCATCGTTTCCGTGCCTGATATCGTGACAAGTGACGGGCTTTTATGGCCAATTAGCAAAGACCCAGATTTTCAACTGATCCGAGTATGTAAGGAAGATGAAGGCGTGTCCATTTGTGCCGCCCTCTCCTACAGTAATAAACGGGCTTTGCTGTTGATGCAGCAGACAGGATTAATGGATTCGCTAAACGCAATTCGCGCCATCGCCATGGATTACCATCAACCGGTGTGCATGATGGTTGGCTTGCAGGGAAAAGCACCGGGCGAGACAGTTTTGGGATCGGCAAGCTATGGTGTGCGGATCATTCCACCAATTCTTGATGCCATGGCACTAACGCATGTTGGCATCGAAACCAACACCGACACACCCCGCATTGGACCCGCGATTAACAACGCGTATGAAACCAGTGATGCACTGTGTTTCCTGATCGGCCAGTCGCCCGTTTGGACCGGAGGGCGCGCATGATCCGGCGTGATTTTGCCCTGTGCGCATTGCAAGGCCTCATCAAACCGCGCGATCTTGTGGTGGCGGTGTATCAAAGTTGTTTTGACTGGCTGGCGCTCTGCCCACGTGACCTCAATTACGTGTCGACAGGTGCCATGGGACAGGCCTCATCGCATGCGCTGGGGTTAGCTATCGGAAGTCCTGACCGGCAAGTGATTGTGCTAGACGGTGATGGCAGTCTCTTGATGAATCTTGGCAGCTTGGTCACCATTGCCACTGTGCGTCCACAGCATTTTCTTCATCTCGTGTTTGAAAACGGCGTTTATGAGGTAAATGGTGAGCATCCCACACCGGGAGCAGGGCATGTGGATTTTGCCGCTATGGCAAGGGCTGCGGGCTATAAGAACGCGGCGTGCTTTTCCGAATTGGAGGCGTTTAAGGCAGCATTGCCCACGTTACTGACCGCGGACGGGCCGGTGATGGCAGTGCTGAAGATCATCCCCGGAGAGGCCTATCCGCGCGATTATGCCTATATCCATAGCGAGGCAACACGCGAAAAATTCCGCGCTGCGCTTAACCGCATTGACGGGTGAGCGGCTTAGCTGTCGGCATTGGGATACTCATCCCTGACCATTTCCAAAAACTCGTTCTGAATGGCCGAAAGGCCGCGCTGCGTTGACCATAAAAGCTCAGCTGTATAAGGGATGGACGGGGTGAAGGGCACAGCTGCGCATCTTTGGTCAAACGATCCAGAGCCGAAGCCCGAATCAATGATGGAAACGCCGAGCCCGGCCCCGACCATACCGATAATAGCACCCGTTGTTTTGCCTTCGTAGCGGGTTAAGCGTTGGACCCTTGCCTTATTAAAGGCCTTGTCAATATCAGCCTTGAAAATTGATCCTTCTAAATAGGACACGAAATTTTCACCGGCAAGATCCTCTGGCGAAATGTTTTTTCTGTCAGCGAGATGGTGCGATGCAGGCAAAAGACACACGGCCTCAGTACTAATCAGATTATGCGTAGCAATGTTTCGGTTGCTTCCTGTCGAGACAGCAAGGCCGAAACTCTGATTTTCTAGCACCATCCACTCAATCCGTTCATCATCCGATTGTACATCAAGGCAGACATTGACATTGGGATGTCGTTTGGAAAATTTTTTAATCAATAAGGGCGCCAGGGTGGGGGCAAAGGATGGAGTACTGACCAGACGAAGCTGCACATGATTGAAATCACGGATGTTTTGCGCCGCCTGTTCGATCCGCTGTAATCCGGACATGGATTTCGCTACTTCCTCAAAAAAAAGGCGTGCCTCAAAAGTTGGCTCAAGCTTTCGGCCAGACCTTTTGAAAAGCTTGAACCCTGCGGTTTTTTCAAGGTCTGAAAGCAACCGGCTGACCGCTGGTTGGGAGGTTCCAAGAATAGATGCTGTCTTGGTTACCGTTCCCGAGGCAATAAGCGTTTGAAAGGCATCGATCTGGCGGAGGGTGATTTTCATTTTTATCCTTATTACCAAAGGGGCCGGGAGGGTCCACATAACAGAGGTATCCTGCCGAAATATCGCGATAACACTTCGCTCTTGTCAGATTGCTCGAGGCCAGCTTTAATTCATAGCGTGGATTAATAGATAGCCATCTATTGATTACAGATATTGTTTATGAAGGTGGCATTTACAAGATGGGGGGATCTAGATAAGTGACACAGATCCATAATAAAATGCCGTTTCTAGCAAAACTGCTCGGGGTCGAGGGTGTGCGGCATCCAAGGGACCCCGTATCGGCTCAAGTCGCACGCTCACTGTGGCAAATTGCGCAAGCGATCATTCTGTTTGCCGTCATTGCATGGCTGATACATGCCGGTGCTGCCGCGATGGAGTATCGCTGGCAATGGTACCGCGTGGGTCCGTTCTTTTACCGGATCATTGATGGTGAATTTATACCCGGCCCATTGATTAAAGGCATCATCGTGACCTTGGAACTGGCGGCGATCAGCAGTGTTTTATCCATTTTAATTGGCGCACTCACGGCCATCGGCAGACTGTCAAGTTCGATAGCCGGGCGCGCCATTGCCACCACCTACCTCGAGATCATTCGCAATACTCCTTTGCTCGTTCAGCTTTTCATGTTCTATTTCGTATTAGCACCAATTTTCGGCATTGATCGGTTCTGGGCTGGTGTTTTGTGCCTTGCCGCCTTTGAGGGGTCTTTCGCCGCAGAAATCATCCGGGGAGGCATTCAGGCTGTCGAACGCGGTCAATATGAGGCTGGTGATGCAACTGGCCTCTCGAAATTTGACAAATATCGTTATGTAATTGTCCCGCAGGCGCTGCCACTCATTCTGCCACCATTAACTGGCCTTCTCATATCACTTATCAAACATTCTGCCATTGTTAGCGTCATCGCCGTCGCAGAATTAACGACCGAAGGGCTCAATCTGATATCTGACACCTACATGGCATTTGAAATCTGGTTCATCGTTGCCGGAATGTATCTTGTCCTGACAACTAGCCTTTCAGTGCTGGTCAACATCCTTGAAGTAAAGATGAACAGGCCACGATGATCACACCACAATTAAAAACCACCTAGAAAAAGGAGATACAAATGAAATTCACTAAAATCTTGAAAGCACGGAGCATCATGGCTCTTGTGGCGATCTTCGGAGTTGCTGCAACGTCATTGCCAGCAGTAGCTGATGATCTGATTGCAGACATCCAAAAACGCGGAACCCTAAAGGTCGGTATGTCAACATTCGTTCCTTGGGCGATGCGTGACAAAAAGGGCGATCTGATTGGCTTTGAAATTGACGTTGCCACCAAGGTGGCAGAAGATATGGGCGTCGAAGTTGAATTTGTGCCAACTGCATGGAGCGGTATCATTCCCGCGCTTCTGGCGAAAAAATTTGACGTCATCATAGGAGGTATGTCGATCACGCCACAGCGTAACCTGACTGTGAACTTCACCACACCATACGCGCATTCGGGCCAGATGATGGCTGCAAACACTAAACTCGCTGGCAATTATACAACAATGGACGACTTTAACCAAGCAAGCGTAACCATTGCTTGCCGCCGTGGTGCGACGCCCTGTAAGGCCGCACAAAAGCTGTTTCCAAAGTCAACGCTGCGCCAGTTTGATGACGATGCACAGGCATTCCAGGAAGTTGTAAACGGCAATGCGCATGCTATGATTTCAAGCGCACCAAAGCCACGCTTTTGGTCCGAGGCTTATCCAGATGACGTGTTCGTTGCTTTTGACGGTGAAAATCTGACTCGTGGAAATGAGGGCTTCGCCCTTCGCAAAGGTGACTCAGATGCAATGAATTTCTTTAGCAACTGGATTGTTGTAAACACCAGCAGCGGATGGCTGAAAGAGCGTCATGATTTCTGGTTCAAAAACCGTTCAGGCTGGAAAGACATGGTGAAGCTGGAGCAGTAGCTCAACATCAGACTCAAAAAAGTCACATGAGTATGACCACCGGCAGGAATTCCTGCCGGTGGTCACCCCGATAAAAGAGACACCGCATGACTGAGCCACCTTTACAGACGCGACGTAGACTAACGATCGTTGATTATATTTGTTTTGGTGTAGTGGGTGTCGTGATTGCCTATGCGGTTTACCGGGTAAGCGATGTCCTTGTTTATAACTGGAACTGGTCCCGAGTTTTTAATTTTGTCATTTATTACGATGAGGAAACGGCACGCTATGTGCCCAATCTTCTACTTGAAGGTATCGCAACGACACTGCGCCTAGCGTTCTGGGCCACAATCGTCGCCGCAACCATCGGTCTTGTTATGGGCTATATGCGAACTAGCAATAACCTCGCTATGCGAATGGTCAGTCGCTGTTATGTGGAGTTGGTGCGTAACATCCCGCCCGTAGTTTTTATTTTTATTTTTTATTTTTTTCTATCAGGTCAGTTGATGCCACTAATCGGCATTGACGATCTTGATAGGAATGGCGATTTCGTGAATTCTAGCCTTTTTTACACGCTGTTTGGTGATCCAAGGTTATTTTCAAATTTTTTAGCGGGGGCCTTGTGTCTTGCACTTTTTGAAGGTGCCTACATCACCGAAATTGTGCGAGCAGGCATTCAATCCATCACCAAGGGCCAGTGGGAAGCGGCTCGTGCTGTCGGCCTGTCACCTCTGAATGTTCTGCGTGATATTATCTTCCCGCAGGCAATTCGCAAGATATTGCCGCCACTTGCCGGTCAATTCATAACCCTCATTAAGGACTCAGCGATTGTCTCGCTGATCTCCATTCAAGAGCTGACCTTCCTTGCTACAGAGGTTGCATCAACAACGACGAAAGTTTTTGAAACATGGATTATTGTTGGGGCGATGTATTTTGTTCTTTGCTATTCCTTTGCCACGCTGTTTGGCCATCTTGAAAAACGCTCTATGCGCGCACGCCGTTAGGAGTCACAATGTCACGCACGCCAACCATAGCCTCAAAAACAAATTCCGATATTCTGATTTCCTTCGATGGTGTAAGTAAATGGTTCGATAATTTTAAGGCACTAAAAGACATCAATCTTTCAGTCAAACAGGGAGAGCGCGTTGTTGTTTGCGGCCCCTCTGGATCTGGAAAATCGACCATGATCCGTTGTGTCAATCAACTGGAGACCCATCAGCAGGGATTAATCCATGTATGTGGGCGTGAGGTCTATGGCAACATGAAAGATCTGGAAAAAGTGCGTCGTGAGGTTGGCATGGTATTTCAGAGTTTCAACCTGTTCCCGCATATGTCCATCCTGGAAAATGTAACACTTGCACCAGTCAGAAACATCAAGCTATCACGCGACGAAGCAAATGAGATTGCACTGCATTATCTCGAAAGGGTGCAAATCGCGGATCAGGCAGATAAATTTCCAAGTCAGCTGTCAGGTGGCCAACAACAGCGCGTTGCAATCGCGCGAGCGCTTGCAATGAAGCCACGGGTGATGCTTTTTGACGAACCAACATCTGCTCTGGATCCAGAAATGATCAACGAAGTTCTCGATGTGATGACTGAGCTAGCCGATGAAGGTATGACCATGATGGTAGTGACGCATGAAATGGGTTTTGCCCGCGAAGTTGCTGACCGCGTTGTGTTCATGGATGAGGGGCGAGTAGAAGAGAATTGCAGCAAAGACGAATTTTTTACTGGTGGAAGGGGTGAACGTGCCCAAGTGTTTCTCTCAAAGATATTGCAACACTGATTACTCTATTAATTGCTAGGTCAAAAATACTCTGCTTAGCCAAGGATCCTTGGTAGTTTGAGGCCCTGCTCCCGGGCGCACGCCAGTGCCGCGTCATAGCCTGCGTCGGCATGGCGCATAACACCAGTCGCCGGATCATTCCACAATACGTTAGCAATTCGTCTATCTGCATCCTCAGTACCATCGCAGCATATCACCATCCCTGAATGCTGAGAAAAGCCCATACCAACACCGCCGCCATGATGCAGCGACACCCAAGTTGCACCACTAGCCGTGTTCAATAAAGCATTAAGCAATGGCCAATCAGAAACTGCATCTGAGCCATCTTTCATAGCCTCAGTCTCACGGTTAGGCGAAGCGACAGAACCACTGTCAAGATGATCACGGCCAATCACCACTGGAGCTGATAATTCACCCGTGCGAACCATCTCATTGAATGCCAGTCCTAGCCGATGGCGGACGCCGAGTCCAACCCAGCAAATTCGGGCCGGTAGACCCTGAAAAGCAATCCTTTCCCGAGCCAAATCCAGCCAGTTGTGAAGATGCGCATCATCGACGAGTCTCTTAACCTTAGCATCTGTCCTGTAAATGTCTTCGGGATCTCCTGAGAGAGCGCACCAGCGAAACGGTCCAATACCGCGACAAAACAAGGGGCGGATATAGGCCGGCACAAAACCGGGAAAGCTAAAAGCTGTTGTCAATCCTTCCTCGCTTGCCACCTGACGAATGTTATTTCCATAATCCAGCGTCGGCACTCCATTGTTCCAGAAATCGACCATCGCGGCGACGTGAGTTTTCATAGAGGCTCGCGCGGCGCTCTCCACTTCCTTTGGGTGGCTTTCTTGTTTGGCCCGCCATTCACCAACCGACCAACCCTGCGGCAGATAACCATGAAGTGGATCATGTGCAGAAGTCTGGTCCGTAACCATATCCGGCTTCACTCCACGACGCACCAATTCCGGAAACACATCGGCAGCATTGCCTATCAACGCCACAGATTTTGCTGCACCAGTTTTAGTCCAAGCATCAATCATTGCCAGCGCCTCATCCAGCGAATGTGTCTTTTCATCGACATAGCGCGTGCGCAGACGGAAATCAGCGCGTGTTTCATCGCATTCGACAGCCAGACAGCTAGCACCGGCCATGACCGCTGCGAGTGGCTGAGCCCCACCCATACCTCCAAGGCCAGCTGTCAGTATCCAACGGCCAGTAAGATTTCCCCCATAATGCTGTCGTCCAGCCTCTACAAAAGTTTCATAAGTACCCTGAACAATCCCTTGTGTGCCAATATAAATCCATGACCCCGCTGTCATCTGGCCATACATGGCAAGACCACGCTTGTCTAATTCGTTGAAATGGTCCCAATTTGCCCAATGCGGCACAAGATTGGAATTAGCTATCAACACCCGCGGAGCATCGGTATGGGTGCGAAATACACCAACCGGTTTTCCCGATTGCACAAGAAGCGTTTCATCAGACTCAAGATCACGCAGAGTGGCAACGATCATGTCAAAATCTTCCCATGTGCGCGCTGCCCTGCCGATACCACCATAAACCACCAATGCATGGGGATTCTCCGCAACATCAGGATGCAGATTATTCATCAACATCCGCATTGGCGCCTCAGTCAGCCAACTTTTCGCAGTAATTTCGTTGCCAGTAGGCGAAAAAACATCGCGGATATTATGTCGGGAGTCCTGCATCTATCTTATCTCCTGGTGTGATGTTATTAGAGCGTCCTTCCATTTGGGCTTTGTCCCAAAATGTAGTCCGGCAAATCAAGGCCCATCAAAAGCCGACCATCCCGGATCAATTTGGCTGCCGCGCACAAATCTGGTGCTATGTAACGATCCTCATCCAGCGGTGCGATCACCTCTCTTGCGATGTTAATCACTGCCTGTAACATTGGGCTAGTAGATAGTGGCGCTCGAAACCTAATACCCTGCGCGGCGCAGATTAGCTCTACTCCCAAAATGACATTTAGATTGTTGTTCATTCGTACCAGTCTGCGGGCCGCGTGAGCAGCCATGCTGACATGATCTTCTTGATTGGCTGAGGTGGGCGTACTGTCGGTCGAGCAAGGATTGGCCAGATGCTTGTTCTCACTCATCAGCGCAGCGGTTGTCACCTCGGCAATCATCAACCCAGAATTGAGGCCTGGGTCGGGAGTGAGGAAGGGTGGTAAATCAAAGCTGAGTGCCGGATCAACCATTAACGCCACTCGCCGCTGGGCAATTGCTCCTATCTCGGCAAGGGCGAGCGCGATCTGGTCAGCGGCAAAGGCAACCGGCTCAGCGTGAAAATTGCCACCTGACACGATGCGGCCAGTAGCAGTCAGAACTAGCGGATTATCAGTCACGGCATTCGCCTCAATGGTCAGGGTACGGCCAGCAAAATGAAGCAGATCCATCGCCGCACCAGTCACCTGAGGCTGGCAGCGAATACAATAAGGGTCCTGCACACGGGAATCGTCATCACGGTGACTTTCACGAATTTCAGAGCCCTGCATTATGCTGCGCTGGGCGCGGGCAACGGCAATCTGCCCGGGATGACCACGAAGAATATGGATTTCATCAACAAGCGGTGCGGTCGATCCCATAATGGCATCGGTGGACAACGCCGCAGTGACAACGCAGCCACTGGCATTGCGCCACGCCCCGAAAAGCGCTGACAAAGCACAGGCAGTCGAAAATTGCGTGCCATTAATTAGGGCCAGCCCCTCCTTAGGACCGAGTGTCACTGGTGCCAGGCCAGCGGCGGCAAGTGCTGCACCTCCCGACATCACCTGTCCCTTATGGCTGGCCTCGCCTTCGCCAATCATCACCGCAGCCATATGCGCCAATGGAGCCAAATCACCAGACGCGCCGACTGACCCCTGAACAGGCACAACCGGCAAAACATCCCTATTGATCATCGCCGTAATCAGCGTCACCGTTTTCCAGGAAACCCCCGACGCGCCCCGGCCCAGTGACAGCAGTTTTAGCACCATCATTAACCGTGTTGTTGGCATGTCCAGAGCCTCACCAACACCACAACAATGTGAGAGTATGAGATTACGCTGCAGGCTAGCGGTGGCGTCAGCAGCAATCGTAACATTTGCCAGCTTGCCAAAACCGGTATTCACACCATAGACAGCCTTATCACCATTTGCGGCCGCCCTCACGTGTGTGGCCGCTGCCTCAACCGGATCCCGCATATCGCCGTGCAGTGCTACGTCATATTCACCACGCCAGATGGACTCCAACTGGGGAAGGCTGGTCTCACCTGGAACCAAAATTATCATTGCGCAACCCCACCAAAAAATCGGCGTTTCAAAGGATTGAAACCAATACGGTAAGACAATTCCGCTGGGTGACGGACATCCCACAATACCATATCGGCGCGCATACCAACGCGAAGCCTGCCACAATCAAACAGGCCCAATGCCTTTGCCGCATGTCTGGTCACACCTGCCAGCGCTTCTGCTGGTGTCATCCGGAACAATGTGCAGCCCATATTCATTGCTAGCAGCAGCGAAGTCAACGGTGATGAACCGGGATTGGCGTCGCTGGCCAGTGCCATCATTACATTGGCTCCACGAAACAGGTCAATCGGCGGCATCTTTGTCTCACGCAGCGTGTAGAATGCTCCGGGCAACAGCACCGCAACACTGCCAGCCGCCGACAACGCTCGGGCATCCGCGGCATCGGCATATTCGACGTGATCTACCGAGAGCGCACCATATTTCGCTGCCAGCTGACAGCCACCAGATTGGGACAATTGTTCAGCATGCAGCTTAACTGGCAGGCCAAGGTCCCTAGCGACAGCAAAAACACGCTCGATCTGTGCTGCGGTGAAGGCTATTGTCTCACAAAACCCATCAACTGCGTCAACAAGCCCCTGCTCATGCGCCTGGTACAGAGCAGGAATACAGATATTGTCAATATAGTCATCGGGATCAGCCGCATATTCCGCAGGCAGCGCATGCGCGCCAAGAAAGCTAGTTATAATACGCACCGGCCGTTTATCAGAGAGCGCTCGGGCAGCGCGCAGCATCCGTAATTCGGTCTCAATATCCAAACCATACCCAGATTTCACCTCAATCATACTCACACCCTCTGCCAGCAAGGCGTCGACACGGGGCAGAGCAGCAGTCACCAATTCAGCCTCAGACATCACACGAGTGGCGGTGACTGTTGAGACAATGCCGCCACCAGCACGCGCTACCTCCTCATAACTAGCCCCATTCAGTCGCAGCTCAAACTCAGCGGCACGATGGCTCCCATGAACAATATGCGTGTGGCAGTCGATTAATGCCGGTGTTAGCAGCCTGCCTCCAGCGTCAAAAACTGCAGCCCTACCAATGTTGGTGTGACCAGCTGACAACTTTTCCATCGGACCAAGCGCAGCAATCTGGTTGCTTTTAATCAAAAGATAGCCTCTATCGATCAGGCCGTAAGGATCATCACCTCCCAAACTGTCCGGTCGGTCATCCAGCGTCGCGATTACCGCATTTGTTATCAGCGTCTGCATAGGGTACGGTCACCCATCAGAAGGTTTCTTTCGTTATAGTTACACAATACACAAACAACGGAAATTGGGAATGTTCATCATCAGGGCTGAAACTGCGCTTCTACCAGATGGCTGGCAGAGTAATGTGTTTGTGCATATTAACAGCCTCGGGAAGATTGATAAGGTCACGACAAGCACTGAGAGCGGCAAGCCCGACACTTATGTCAGACTTCTGTTGCCAGCGCCTGTCAACGCCCACAGCCACGCCTTTCAACGGGCCATGGCCGGCCTGACAGAGTATCGAGGCAGCAACAGCGGTGACAGTTTTTGGACCTGGCGCGAGTTAATGTTCCGCTTTCTGGACCAATTGGCGCCAGATGATATTGAGGCCATTGCCGCTTTTGTCCAGATGGAGATGCTCGAGGCCGGATATGCCACCA
This sequence comes from uncultured SAR116 cluster alpha proteobacterium, assembly GCA_902578815.1. GTDB lineage: Bacteria > Pseudomonadota > Alphaproteobacteria > Puniceispirillales > Puniceispirillaceae > MED-G116. The sequence continues at coordinate 53,778 of CACHEI010000006.1, forward strand.
ATGTTGAGTTTCACTATCTGCATCATGGGCCGGATGGCAGACCATATAATAACCTTGGCGAAATGGCCAACCGGGTCATGGCAGCAGCCGAACGTACTGGCATCGGGTTGACCCTGCTGCCAGTACATTATCAATATGGTGGATGTGATTTCCAACCTCTAGCAAAGGGTCAGTGCCGCTTTCATAATGATTTGGACGGGTTTGCGGATTTGTGTGACGCCATCCAGCCAGGACTTGCCACACTGCCGGCTGATACCAACTTTGGCGTTGCGCCACACAGCCTGCGCGCTGTTGCACCAGATAGTTTTGCCGCAACCCGTGCACTAGCCAAAGGTGGCCCATATCATGTGCATCTGGCCGAACAGCTGGCGGAGGTTGAGGAGGTGAAACAGCATCTTGGCGCGCGCCCAGTTGAATGGGTTCTGAACAATATGGAGATTGATGATAGCTGCTGTTTCATTCACTGTACGCAAATGCAGCCGCATGAGATCCAGGGATTGGCAAAAAGTGGCGCTATTGCCGGCCTTTGTCCAATTACCGAGGCAAGCCTCGGCGATGGAATTTTTGAGGGTGTTAGATGGCTTGACTCCGGAGGAGCGATTGCCATCGGTTCAGATTCAAATATCCGTATTTCTCTGTCGGAGGAAATTCGGACACTCGAATATTCGCAGCGCCTTCGTGATCGTTCGCGCGCCGCGTTGGCCAGCGATGACAAATCAACCGGACGCAGGATTTTTGATGAAATAGTCGATGGGGGCGCTAATGCCGCCGGCCGAAAAACCGGCAAGATTTCGGTTGGCTTTTGGGCTGATTTTTTGGCACTGGATAGCAATGCCACTAATCTAGCCAGCTATGAGGATGACACAATTCTTGACATTTTTGTTTTCGCTGGTGATGATCTGTTAGTAAACGACGTATGGTCTGCAGGCAGGCATCTAGTAAAAAATGGAAGACACATTAACCATGATTCATTTACACACACTTACCTAAAAACATTGTGTTCTATTTCAAAAAATATTTGATATTTTTAGTTGTTGATTATCTAAAAATCTTTCTTTTGCCATCTTTTAATTGCCTTTATCAGGAAGCAGCCTCAGGACCCCTGGGCCATGAGTCGTGTTGCACAGCTCGCTTTTCTTGAGTCCCGAGCCTCGGTTTAGAAATAGATGCGGAGGTGTTTTGGGAGTGATTGGATAACTAGTAAATCGTTAGCAGTGCAAAAACTGCAGTGTCGTGGGTCAAACACGGCTCTAGTCCCTTGAGCGACAATTAGGTAGGACAAAGTTGCCAATTTTCATGTTTCCTCCGAGGCAAAGCTCTGGCCTCCTTCGGTTTCACCGCTGGGTGCCTTTTTTGTAATCATGTTAGTCAATAACGTGGTATTCTTTAACGCCTGCACCAAAAGGCGGTGATAACTCCACACCAAACAACCAAGCTGAGCTCAAATTTAGGCGTAGGCATTTAGTTCTGAACTTCAAACATGTCTGGACCGTAACGTTTGAAAGCTAACCTACTCTGTTTTTTGGCCGCCTTTTCATGGTCTCTAGGCTTTCCTGCTGGAGAAAGCCTTATGGGGTCATGGGACCTGCTTACGCTGGTAGTTTTACGATTGGTTCCTGGAACTCTTGCTCTATTAGTTTTCTGGAGATTGGTCGAAGGCTGCATAAATGTCGACGCCAACTCATTGATAAAGGGTTTATCTGTTGGCGGTGTCGGATTTGGGCTGGGGACAACACTGTTGCTTTATGGTCAAGAAAAATCAAATCCAGTTACGCCAGCCGTTGCTGCTGCGATGATGCCCGTAGCTGGTGCGTTGCTTGAGGTATTTTTTGATAAAAAACAAATCTCACGCACTTTTATCTTAGGATTGCTCTGCGCTGTGATTGGTGGATTAATCGCTGCTGGAGTTGGGTTGAATGACTACAAGTTGAATATCGGGTTTTTCTGGTGTCTGTCTGCTGTGTGTCTTTACGCTTGGGCTACTCGGGAGACAAACCGCCGTCTCTCTCAGTTTTCCTCTCTTGGTCAGACTGTTATAACGTTGATTGGCGCAGCTACGTTTGTAAGCATTATATTGAGTTTTGCAGCGTTCATTTTCCCTGAGCAGCGGCAATACGGTTCATTTGATAGCGAGACATTAATCGTCATGTTCGCGTTTTCTGTGTTGTCTGTCTCGATATCTCAACCGTGCTGGATTGCAGGTGCTCGTGGTTTGGGGATCGCCATCGCGTCGTTTCACCTAAATGCTGTCCCATTTTACGTTATGGGGGTTATGGTTTTTGTGGGTGATGACATATTCGACCCATTTAAGCTACTTGGCATTATCCTTATAGGGCTTGGAGTTTTTTTAGCTCAGAGACGACCCGGTGAGTAAAAAATCACGGCGTGTTAAAGTGTCTGTATGGAATATTTCCCAATTAATAGACAATCCGTGGTTTTATGCTACGGCAGTTGTTAGCAGAAAATAGCAGTAACAATCTATCAGTTGACTTTACTAATTAGATAGTAGAGCGCTTCATCTTATAATTGAAGTTACAAATAGATCGACCAGTGCACCGTTTATAGTCGGCGGTATTTTCATCTAGAAGGTCGGATGAATAAAACAAAAAACCTTTCAGGCTCCCCCGTACTTGAAGTACACCTGAAAGGTTTTTCTACGGTGCATGACGCCGTGCGTTCTTAACATGCGACAAAACGCCGTAGTGTTATTGGCTGTCGGACAGCAACTAAACTAGGGGGAGAGTAGCTCAGTCTTTCTACGGCTGTCCGACACTTTAACGGTGGACCTGACAAAAGCGATAAGCAATGCGGCAAAATAGCTGACCCTCAAACGGGGTGGATTGCGTTGTTCTTTTGTTTAGATTAAGAACCAGAATCAATTTAGAGTAGTGAGTCAAGGAGAATTAAATGGCAGAGAAATTAGCTAAAAAGGCGATCACAAAAGCGGCGGCAAAGAAAAAACGCGGCAGGCCGAAGAAAGTGCAGGGCCACCCTGTGCCATCGGCTCCAAGTCCAGAAACATTCACGCGTGAGAAAAACGCTTTTGAACGAAACTTTGGTGAGGGAACAGCTTTCGACTTAGACTATGGTAAGCTGCTGATAATCGCTCTTTGCATCTACATCGCGGTGCAGGTAAGCTGAGCTAGTAACTGCACACCAAAAATGTCATTGGGACAGACGCACCAGCGCTCCGTTTTCTTATGCCATACTTCGATTTACCTGATTTATTTGGGCTTCAAAAATCGTCCGTAGTTCTTGTCCACTTGTGAGATGCCGCACTGTCAGCTGTATTCCTTTCTGTCAATTCTCAAGCTTACTTATCTGTATCGGAAACGCATCTACACAATCTCGGCAACTTAATTGATCGATCCTTTGATCTAATGTCAGCGTTGTTTGACTGCCATCACAATGCCCACAAACAGCACAACTGGCACATGGCCAAACGGAGAAAATTGTTCCGTTAAGCTCGAAGTCACTGTCAGGTAGTTTTCCCCTCTCCATTCCATAGATCATAGATATCACAGGAATCACAAATGTTCGTGTTATTATGAACCACAATAGAGAAGGCATGATATGGCGAGGAGTTAAGATTGAGCCGAAACATGTGGATACCAGTCGGGCTGATGACTATTTCCTCGCTAGTAATGATCTATCGTGGTGAGAGTGGTATGCCAGTACCCGATCACGTCAAGTGCAAGGCAAGTTTGGTCATCCAGATGTTTGCTGGCACTTGCACTTAGCTTTCTTCAGTTGCTGGCAACACATCTGTGATGAATGGGGATACAAATTGAATTAGGAGGCAGAACAGTTAACTACAAATTAACTCTCTCAACCTTCTTTAAAACTGGTCGCTTATAGAGGGGCATGGCGGTGTTTTTTGAGATGTAGGACGAAATGTCAACTTCTTTATTTAAACATCCAACTCAGCATCAATCACGTAGCTTTCTAGCCTCTCAACTCTGTTTATCTCTCTATTCCAATCTGTTTCCTCAATTAAATTCATGCAATTTTTGAAGGCTTCTGTGTTCTTAAATTCCATTATCGCAATTAATCGGTGTTTGTCTTTCTGATTGAACAAAATGCCGTGCCTTGCGGAAGTCATACCTAATGCAATCAACTGGTCTGATAGTTTGTCAAAAGTCTCCAAGTCTCTCTTGTTCTGAGCCTCCAGCTCCCATTTGGTTGCAAAGTCCTGAGCGTAGGTTGCCATGATTGACGCCATAACTTTTCTCCTGCCTCTCTTACTTGTAGCTCATGAAGATCAATGCCAATGTAACTACGATAATCGTTACGATCAAAAAGGTACGCAGCCAAAGCGCACTAATGTCGATTAATATTTCCATCATGGTGAGTAATTTTACCTGATAATTCATCTTGGGCAAAAGGCCCTCTTTTCGGGAATACGTTTTCTGAGATAAGTGAATTTTGATAGCATATCGTCATTACTGAGATTTTATATGACAGCAATTTCAGGCGTGATCAGCCCCATCTCAAAGAACCTACTAATAGCTTCGTGACGAAGGTGTTAAAACCTAAAGTTTCTCGACCCACACGTGCCGCTAGCTCGTCCCAAGCCAACCTGAACGCATTCTTGTCACAGGTAAGTACGGTAAGCTTTTTTGTTATTTTAGTGACAGGGCTTCAAATTAAATTCTCAAAAGAGGAATGTTTTTTGGTAGAGTTAGCTAACTCCCAATTAGTGCTACAGGGATAGCCGCTCTTCGTACCACTTTGGCTGTATTGTTCTTTTCAGTTAAAGATGCGTCAGTCAAGTTCCTATCTGGCAATTATGCTTTGCATAAAATCGTTTTGGTTATGTCTTTGATCGGGTTATTAGTCCTTTTAACAATCTTCATCCCTTTTGATGGAACATTCCATGTTTTTAAAACACGGCGCCTTGGAATGCATTTTATAGATGGCTCGCTGTGCACTTGGCTGATACTGCTATGTGACAAGCTTTTAGGTTGGCTTGGGTTACACAAACTTTCAGTGCTCTGGAATTTAGTGATACTTCAGTTAGTTGCACTATCGTTAAGTACACCTTAATTTTCTGCGCAAAGACAAAGGCGTTTTTGTTTATGGCAATTTTTGATCCTTTTAAAATACACCCGGCCAAACCTTATCATCTTGATTACAGTGGTTTGGACCGAGATGACGTCAGCCGGAAATCACCTAAATTACTAGGTCAATTATTATCCGATCCAAAAACTAAGTTTGTGCCAGTCTGGCGTTCCCAAAATTTTTTTTCTAAACACGGAAAGCCGCTATCGGCAATGCGCGTGATTAAATTAAAAAATGTTTCAAGATTCATCGAAATGGCAGAAATAATCTATTTAGGTCGTGATAGAAATCAAGATGCACACGTTTGCCTTGATTTATCAAAAGTCGAACCGAAAATGCTTGAACCGTTGAACAATTTTGGGGTCTTTGGTGATCTTCGGGAGGCTGACGTTTCAATAAGTGGTGACGATGGTTCCATAATGGGATACGCGAGAGCGATCTGCCATTGGCACCAACAAAATAAGCATTGCTCTTCTTGTGGCAGTGTTACCATCTCGGCTAATTCGGGCCACCATAGGAAATGTAAGAAAAATGATTGCGGCGCCACCCTTTTTCCTCGCACTGACCCGGCTGTCATTATAGCTGTCACGTTCGAAAATCAAATTTTGCTTGGTAGACAAGCGGACTGGCCAAAAGGCATGTTGTCTGTTCTCGCTGGATTTGTAGAGCCTGGTGAAACACCTGAGCACGCTGCAGCTCGTGAGGTTTTTGAAGAGGCTGGTGTGTTAACTAAAAACATCGTATATAAATACTCACAACCTTGGCCATTCCCAGCTTCGTTAATGCTTGGGTTTACAAGTGAGGCAGAGTCTATTGAATTAGCTGTGAACACAGATGAGGTTGAAATGGCAGGCTGGTTCACCCGTGAAGAAATAGGTCTGTTTGAAGGAGGTAATTTTCACCTTCCGCGAAAATTGTCAATTTCCAGACGTTTGATTGATGACTGGTTGCTAAAAAGCAAGAGTTATGACACTGCGAGATGAGTGCCTGTGATAAGCCTTGACGGGCGGTGCATCGATTTGCGCTAGTCATCTGGCAAGAATTCTCTTCGTAAGATACATTTCAGTAATGTGGGACAAGATATTGCTCCCAATGATATATATGAAACTGAGCAACAATGAAACTCAACTTTGCTCTATCATGAAGCCATCAAAAAATTTGCACACGCCAGTCCAATCAGTTAACGGCATTATTGCCGCCACATATTGATCAGGACGCACGATTATGAGAGCGCCAGAGTTCCGGTCTATCCCTCTAACATCAAAAATATCTGGACCTGTTTTGTGGTCCGAACAGAAAATTTTTTCATAATCAACCAATCCAAAGCGGCCTTTTTTTGGAAGCAAATGCGATGCTAGTCTACTGATGTCCAATTCATTATGACGCTGTTGAAACACAACCCTAAAATCTACCGTTGCATCACAATCATCGCCTTTTGCTGTATATTTTCGAATCGGGCTCATTGGGTCATCATAAAGGAATTTAACAAGATCGCTTATGATGCCCGTATCCTGACCAAAATCATTTTTTTCTGCAAAAGCAAAAAGTCGCCAACGCCCATCAGCCTCTCAAATGTGACCAAGTTGTATTCGTTTTGCATCGGCAAGCCTCACTACGGGAGCCGAGTGAAAGCGCATACCGATCTTCCAACCCACTGCCAGTGACTGGTGTTCATCTGATAGAACAAGAATTGATTTGCCATAACATGTCTCAACCCCAGCAGTGTAACGACCAAATTTTTGGAAATAAGTCTGGAACCGATTTTCCTTTCTGTGCCATGAGGTTTTTCTGCTGAATAATTTTGCAATTTCTCGGTCAAAATCGATTAGCTCTTTAGCAATCGTCTGCCGTTCTTCTGTATAGGTTTTTAGAATCCTTTTGGATGATTGTTTTTTCAATACAGCGGCCAGCTTCCAGCCAAGATTAAAGCTGTCAGCCATACTTACGTTCATGCCCTGTCCAGCCTTTGGACTATGTGTATGGCAAGCATCACCTGTAATAAAAATATTAGGAAAGCCGCAAGAAGATGAGGTGCCTTTACCGTTGTCAAAATGATCACAAAGCCTCTGACCCACCTCGTAAACGGAAAACCATGGAATTTGCAAACATTCAAAAGAGTATGGTGAAAGTATTTCCTTAACTTTCTTCTCAAGCATTTCCGCAGTAATATTTTTTTCTAAGGCACGTTCACCATATGACAATTCTCCGAGTTCTACATAAAGCCGAACCAAATAGCCACCTTCGCGGGGAATTATCAAAAGACTTCCTACATCACCTGCTTGGATAGCACATTTCAATCGAATATCTGGAAAATCAGTAACCGCAAGCACGTCCATAACGCCCCAAAGTTGAAGGGTAGATTGTCCACTGAGTTTTTGACCAATCGAATGACGCACTTTACTCCGAGCACCATCACACCCAACAAGAAATCTTGTCTTAATTACCTCTTCCTTTTGGCCATCAAGTTTCAAAAAATGAGCGCTAATTGGATAGTCTTTTTCTCCAGTCATCTCAAAGTGTGAGAATTGGGAACCATATTCCGGTGATATTGATTTTGGACCATAGCTCATTTTCTCAAGCAGCAGATCATGAACTCTTGCTTGGCTTAAAATTACGTGGGGAAATTCTGAGAGATCATCTTCAACATCCTGAATCCTGTCCACCCGACATATACGGCCTGTTTTTTCACTGGTGTTCCAAAAACACGTTTCGTTAACCCAATAGGACTCACGCAAAATCTCATCGGCAATACCTATAGCCTCGAACATTTCAAGTGACCGACAGGCAATCCCATCGGCCTGGCCGATTTGAAGGGGACCCAATTTTTGCTCAAAAACTCTCGTTGTGATTTCTTTGTGGGCAGAGAGTTGGGTAGCCAAAATCAAGCCAGCAGGTCCGCTGCCAATGATAATGACATCACATCGGTTGTCGCGACTAAGCCGCTCTGCTGCAATTTTACACTTACGTGGGTCACCGCTTTGGAAGCCATTTAAATGAAATTGCATCGTTGAAACTCTTTATATTATCGAAGAAATAGAACACTCCAATGACACAAATGACAAGAATAACAGTCATTTTATTAACATCTGGCGATTGTCTTGATGGGGGACGTTGCATTTTCTCTGCCATTCCTGTGACTGATGAATCTTGAACGCACGCGTGATGAATAAGACTCTGGACTTTGCATAGAATTAGGCATCTAGCTGGCACAAAAATAAGGATCAAATATTGCCATTGGGCACTACCTCTCATCAAATAATAGATGTAACACGCCTTGATCCAAGCAGTTAATTAATCATTGCTGAATTCGAGTGATTTGAGGCATTAGAATAAATAATCAAAATTCGACTAGGATGTCGTTATTAATTGACAACACAGTCAACGCAATTCTTAGGTTTTTCTTGCCTTCTGAAATTCCCATAAATACAGGAAAGTTATGAAAGGTTAATGCTTTAGTACTTGGATTATTACGCGCTAAAGCACTCATTTTTGATTATCATCCACTGCATATGTTTCTGTGTTTTCCATTTTTTTGATTTGAATTTATCTTGCGTGGTTGCGAACCGCACCTCCAGCAAAGTGGGTTGATTTAGTTTTTCTGCTAATTGATGCCGATGGTGTTGCTAGGTACTTCTTAAAGATAGTACCTTAATTGTAGTAAAGGGTCTTCAATAACGCGGCTCCGAAATTACATCATCTTCATCCACTTAGCAGCACGGGCGTTTGATAGCCTTTGCCATAGGGTAAAACCACAAAAAATCATGACCAAACTCCAATCTGATCAATGCTGTCTGATGGACCTTAAACAGCACGAAGCTCGTCTTGCATAAAATCATGGAGACTAGGCTCAACTGCATAATTAGTCAGTCTAATTCTAAACCATTTGCTAAGCACAGTACTAGCTGAGTTGGTATTGCAAGTCTGTCTAAAACAGTAGCGCAGGGTCTGGTGTGTGCTTAAGTTTGAGTGGAACACTGGATAACCCAATGGGTAGACCATAACAGGGCATTGACGATTACAATGACACGTGAGATCATATGCATGAGTTCGTTTAAGTGGTGGTCTGGTGCCTATACCAGGGAACACACTCAATAACCACGCACCACTTTTCCAATCACAGCATGTGTTAAGACATTGAAATGAGGTGTTCCTTTTCGTTTCGCTTTGATGTGAGCAGACCATATGGTGGATGCATTATTATTTGGGTCAATTGGAGTATTGGCAGAGACATCCGAAATTCAACGTCGGGCGTTTAACCAATCCTTTGAAGATCATGGTTTGGATTGGTATTGGAGTGTAGCTAACTACTGTGAGTTATTAAAATCTCCTGGTGGAAAAAAACGTATCAAAGAATTTTCTAATGTAACCATACCTGATAACATCATTGAAAGCATACATGAGAGAAAAGAGAAAATATTCTATGACCAACTCAAATTAGGCCTTAAGCCTAGAGATGGTGTCGTGGAGTGCATCGAAATATGCAAAAAAAAGAACATAAAAATTGGGTTTGTAACTACCACATCTCATAATAATATCAACGCATTGAAACACGCTCTTAAGAAATCCATTGATTTTTCGCAGTTTGACTTGATCACAACTAAGTCAGATGTGATTAAAGAAAAACCAAGCGGTGAGATTTATAACTTTGCATTGTCAGAGTTAGTTATTTTACCTGAAAAGACAATAGCCATTGAGGATACAGAGGTCAATCAGCAAGCGGCATTGGAAAACGAAATCCTGTGTTATTTGTTTGCTGGAGAGTATGCTTCTACGCAACGTAACTTTAATGCAATAAAAACACTTAAGGCAATCAGCTCCAAGCTTGAGATAATGTGATAGTTCATCTCTCATGATAGAGACAGAAAACATGATCAGAAAAATTTTGGCTATTTGGGCTGGTGGCATCGTAACCTTGTTTTTTGTTTTTGGAGCCAATTTTCTTTTCCCAGAGTTACTCTCATCAACAGCTAACCTGTTGATCGGCGCTTTGCTTGGGGCACTAGTTTTTTGGCGTGTATTAAAATGGAATACACCTAGAGCTTTTGACGAGTAAACTGGTAGCTTGAGAGTAAATAAAATGATCGGAACAATCATTCAATTTATGAAACAAGACGGGAGCGCTCAACAAACTGTTAGCATTGATCAACCACCACGCATTGTAATTGACGCGATTAGACATGGCACCCCACAATTTGTCCGTGATGCATTAGCGAAAGGTGGTATCGAGACAATCGATGTTCTGAAAACAGAATTGTCTGACGAAAAACTTCCAACTGGAAGTGGAGAGAGAGTTGAGACTATTATGGTTTGCGACCTGGAGTGGTTATCTTTAATCCAATAGATATACACCAAGCGGTGATTTTTTCGTTCATAATTACCGCTCAAAGCCCCGAATTTATGGTGAAGAGACTGCAATATAGATGTGCTTTTCATATTGCATTATTGACTACGATTAATCATTCCAGCTGAGCCGTGCGCAAGTCATTTTTTACATTATATTGCACATTGTCTAAAGCACATCAGCAAAACCGTTGCACTCTGGATGTCCGAGGTAGACATTCTGTGTACATCAGCTCACTTGTGCGCCTATCCAGAGGTGTCTAATTCAGCTCGATTTAACAAGTCACCCGCTGATTGCCAGACGCTATCGGATGTATAACTGGCAAAGGTTTACCCCTATCCATTTTTCCTCTCACCAAATGGAATTTGTGAAAAAAAGGCAAGCCATAAAATTAGGTGCTCGCTGTATTTAATTTTACTCAAATTAAGTCTCTCGGCCAGGACAAATAATAATCCGTTCCATTACCGCAAACACCAACTTTAACCTTAATTTTTGGCAATTAAGATATAACCTTACATCCGTCAACTTTTTGGCAACAGGCTAATTGTTTCACACGAACAATTAATGACGTCCATTGGTAGACCAGTTAATTCACAACTCCACGACGTAAGAGTTATTCATCTGTCTGGTACGAGTAATAATTTTTCGGTCGGAACCTAACAGCTAAAATCGCAAGTGAAAGTACAAAGATCGCTCCAGACTCAAATAGCAACGATATCATATCCATATCTTTCCCCTGCAAAATAATCAAACGAGTGATAGCGGTGATTGCAATGAAAATTGGTAACGTGATCGGTATACGCTTGCTCACAAAAAAAATCCCGATCATTCCAAGAACTTCTGTGTAAATAAAAAGCAAAAGCAAGTCGGCAAGTTGGATATTTCGATTTTCAATAATTGTTAGAATTTCTTGACCAGTTGCAAAGATTGCCAATAGCGCTATTGCAGCGAGCAGTAATTTCTCCGCGAGGTTTATAAGTGTCGCGATTTTGGCTTCCATTAATTTGCCCATTTACGATTTGGAATGTGTTTTTGTATCTAACTGGTCTACAGGTGCCATTCAAGAGCATATTTTGATAAGATGGTATCAAATGTACCTACGTTGATTGTTAACCCAAATAGGTAAAGTGAGGGGGCGATGCCCCCCAATCCAAAGACGCGCCAATAACCAACGGAGCTTGCAAAGATGACGCATCGTGTCCAGTCGACTATTTGGAGATTAGCATAGCAAGTTTTGACGCCCACGATGTGTGTTCGTGGGTTGTGGTCAACATCCGAAATGCTGATCTAAATAACAAATATGTGATCCCGCATGCCTGACTCGTTGCATTTATCGAGAGCTGGGTGCTTTTTAAAAATTTTCAACCCCAAAGTTACTAGTAACGAAAAGTAAGCTTTTCCGATTGCACTGGTGGGTATAGAAGAGCTGGCTTCGTGCAGCCAGAAGCAACTATTATTGATGGATGCACTTTTGGACGCCCAGCAACTTCTTCAGATTACGCCGCTAAATAGATGAGTGAGAGATTTAATTATAAGGTTGCAGCACTAAATTTCTTGAAAAAGCCTTTTGCGCAATCGATACCATTTAGGGGCTTAGGCGGCACGGGCTACCGCAGTTGGCCAAACATCGATGTTGCGATGTCGTCTATCGGAGTAATCATATTTTTCAAATTTCTTTCCTTGAACTCGGTCTGGCTTTTGCTGATCTTTCTTGGCCAGCTTCTAACGGGTACTATTATAATGAAAAAACTTAGATGGTTGTAATTTTTTTACTTTAGTGAGAGTTCTGTCCCTCTGATATTGTTGAATAAATACGTATAGCAACTAGAAATCTGCAGCGAAGACATTGTCAGTAATAACTATCGGTGGATAGGCTTGGTGGACATTACTGATAGTGAAAAAATTGCAGTGTCTTGGAGCAAACGTGGGCCTGTTCACTTGAGGGTCAATCAGGTAACTGTTTCTCACCTTTTATTGTGTTTTCTCCAAAATAAGAAACTAACTAACTTCGATTTCATCAATTGAGGTCTTTTTTCCTTGCTCATAACTTGTTCTTTTAACGCTTGGAACCTAAGTGAAATGGATGAAACCGCGTCGACTTTTAACTCTTAATAACCGTCGAACAACTTTGTTCGAATTCGGCCGTATTGTTCATGTTGGACAGGATGATGGATGGATTTACATTCGTAACGAAGAAAGTGTCGAGCTCTTTATGAAGAAGCAGTATCACCGTTGGCCAAACGTTCTTTTTAAGTGCGAAAAATATAAGGCTCTAGAGATGAATGTGGTGTCACGATGCGCCCTTGGGTCTTCCCATCTCTCATACTTTAACGAAATCTATGTGGATCCGCCTAGCGCGCCGCTGCTTAAAGTTCCTGGGGATGGTGAGAAAGCCCCAAAGACGGTCGAGCAGTTGGTCTTTGAACGCATATGGAACATGGAACAGTGGGCGCGGAGTCTTGATGAGAACGAAAATATTGAAGCTGAGCATGATCGTTACAAAAAGGCACTGGACCGCCAAGACAAATTTGAAAGGGATCTCTCTGAAGACACAAAAAATTTCCTTATGCAGCACTATGATGAATTTTCCATTAACCCTACTATTTGGCTGCCCATTAACGATCGCGCTAAGACTCGCGCTGCTTTGAGGCTGGGGGTCGACCTTTCAAACGTATCAAATGTACGAGTTCATTTAGAGAGTCACTTATGGAACACGAATTTTATTCATGTGACGCTGATTGATTATGAGGGTATTGATGCAATCGTTGGGTTGCACCGCAAAAAAGATGGGCAAAATTGGATAGCTACGATTAATAATGGTGACAGCCAGTGGTGGAAGCACGAGAAGCAACTACTTGGGAATAAGGACGTGGTTGCTTCAGTTAGCCATTGGCTGCATTTGTTTAAGCAAGTGCAGGCTAGCAGATACAAGCTCGAACGCGTAACTCATGATGCGCCTGTTGAAAAAGCGGCTGACGCCAACATTATCCAGTTTCCAAAGGCTTAGCCGCTGAGGAGCAGGTTAAACAAAGAGCCATAGCATGTGGATAGTGTCTGGCTTTATGATCATTCTCAAAGCATTTTACGCCGAGGCGTTTAAAGACGCATTGGTCGCTATGAGACGTAAATCCAACCACTATCAATTTGCCATTGGACTTCTGGAAGCGATTCAACAAAGTCAATCAAGGCCGGGCGATCCAGAGCGAATTTACTCTCCAACGAGTAATCTAAGACCAAACATAACTCCCACTCTCCATCTAGCTTATCAAGTCGGAGGTTTATGCCCTCAACGGTTCGATCAACGGGAGTAAATAACGAGACGTTGATCGCAGCACAATCAATAGGATTTCCTTCTCTATCCAACGGATAGTTTTGCGCTATGAATTCACGAAGATCAGCTCGTCTTACATCAGAACCAGTTAACCTGAAGTATACATTGACTTGGTATTCCCAAGGCCAATTTCCACCGGCGATAGCATCTTCTGCTGTTATCAATTGCGCCTCGGTGGGTCCAAATGTGGCCTTCCTCTTAAATTCAAAAATTTCAACCATATTTGCTCCATTTAATATCGACCATTATGAAAAGGCATCCTATCAAATCTTGCGGTTTGCAAATACTAGACAGTTAAGCCTTTCCTAATTGTTAGTACATGAAAACGAGCAAAAGTTACCAATGTCCAGTTGGCAGTCGCAAAACTTGCGGACTAGTGACGCGAATTTTGCGTCCTACAACATAAAAATATGCACATTTTTAAAATCAACGATAATGCCTGTATAATTTTAGCAAGCACAATGTAAGTAAAAAAAACGATGTTAATTGCTGATTTAATTATCTGGAGCGCCTTTTAGAGCCGATACTTTGCAATTTCTAAAAAGATTGCAATTTGAAGAATGTTGGAAAAGCCAAGATTCTCACTACGAGGGTGTCTCTGGCTTTGAACGATTCAATTGATGAAGGGAAAGGTGGTCAAAGATAAAACCTTCAAAATTTATCCATTCCACGCGTCTTGAAATCAGAGATGGATTTTAAAGGCAGGGCTTAATCAAGTGCCTGCCGATATGCCATCAACGGGGCTTCATAACACAGTGACATTTCCCTCAAATGCTGAAAACAACTAAATACCAATGATCTGATGATGAGTTTTTAATTATTTGGAGGGCATTAAACTCTAGTCGTCCAATAAAGTAACGTATACTTCGACCTTCCGCTAACCAAACGCTTGAACTTGGGCCTATGAATTCGGTTTTCCAGCGTGGTCGGAAAAACTAACGTTTTCTTTGGGTCGTTTATTGCTGCAACAAATCTTTGACCAAGATAGTGTTCAGAGGTGATCTATGTATGAGTAACGCCAATTATTTTGCACACTCTTTTTTAAATGGCCGACAACCCTCCGGACCAGCTTGTCATAATGCATAGGTGGAATATACTGGTTAGCTGCTTCCTATAAATTCGCATTTTAGACAGGTACGTTGTTTAACCTGTAACTCTTCGTCGCATCGCCTTGTTTTGAAGAAAACATTGTATATCTGTCGTCCTAGGTAAAAGCGTATAAATGGAGGTGCAAATGTTCTTTACTGCAAAACTCAATTTATTGTCTGGGGTCGCCATAGGTGCTGGTGCTGTCTTGCTAATGAAACAATGCTGTAAGCAAAAGAAGCAACATCAAAAGACCACTACACATCATTCTTCTAAGGTCGCAAATCCAAAGGACGGCGAAGCGTCAGCTTAGGCCATGTTAGTGGCAAGCAACAATGGACCGGCGTCATTCGTACTTCAGCGGAAGCACCCTTGGTTACAACCAATAAAATTCAGTTGTCTTCGGTCACTCCTCATACACTTTATTTATGATTTTGAGTAATAACCCATCATGTTCGTCGAAATCATTGATACAAGGAAAACAACCGACATAAGGCTGTGAGCAAAGGTCTAAAAAGAATCCGCGCGCGGTAACGTGGTTGCTGAGGCCTAAGTTCGATAGCCCACTCAAGTACCATTTCAGCTCTTATTTTCCATTTATTCAATAACTTTGAAAAATACAGTTTAAAGCCAAACGCCTTATGTCTGATAACAGCCCAAGTTCCGAGCACCTAACTCCAGGGGCAGGTTTTACTCATGCTGTTTTCTGGCCCAGATCGTTATTTAATTGCAGATGACAGTACCATTGGGTGGGAGTGCTAGCACCGTAGGCAAACCCCAATTAAACTCCTAATTTCAGGAGATAATATTATAAAAGACAAAGGAAAGTTGAAAACTGAGTTTTTTTAATGTGTAGTTTAGTATGAAACTAGCCTTAAAATTTAAATGATCCTCATAACCCTTTAAAGCTGGGAAAAAATTAATTTAGCCCATAGTGTTAAGTGAGGCTGGAGGAACTAAAGTGGATATTCACGAATATCAAGCAAAAGAAATTTTGGAAGAGTACGGCATTAAAATCCCAACGGGAGCGATTTCTTACTCGCCAGAGCAGGCTGTTTATCGCGCACACGAAATAGGTGGAAAAGCTTGGTTAGTAAAGGCTCAGGTTCACGCAGGTGGTCGGGGGAAGGCTGGGGGAGTGAAAATATGCCACAGTGAACCAGAAGTTCTAGCAGCCGCTGACGATATGTTTGGGCGAAAGCTAATAACTCATCAAACTGGTGACATCGGTAAAGGCATATATCGTGTTTATGTTGAGGGCGCGGTTGAGATAGAAAAGGAACTTTACTTAGGATTTGTTCTCGACCGATCCACCCAAAGAATAATGCTTGTTACCTCAGGTGAAGGTGGAATGGAAATAGAGGAGATTTCTGAGAAAAAACCTGAGTCAATTGTCCGTTGCAAGGTAGAGCCTGCGGTTGGCCTAAGAGAATTCCAAGCCAGAGAAATAGCTTTTGAATTAGGTGTAGATGCAAGCCTGGTTCAGCAGTTGCAAAAAACTTTGATGGGCTGTTATAGCGCTTTTCGAACCCTTGACGCGACAATGCTCGAAATAAATCCATTAGCGATAACAAAAGATAAGAGTATCGTAGCGTTAGATGCTAAAATGACGTTTGATGAAAATGCTCTTTTTCGCCACCCTAGAATTGCAGAATTAAGGGATAAATCTCAAGAGGACCCTCGTGAGAGAAATGCTGCCGATCGAGGACTGAATTATGTCGGTTTAACAGGTGAAATTGGCTGTATAGTAAATGGCGCAGGGTTAGCAATGGCAACCATGGACACAATAAAGTTAGCAGGTGGTGAACCGGCAAACTTCTTGGACATTGGCGGTGGAGCTACTCCAGAGCGTGTCACTAAAGCTTTCAAGCTCATTTTATCCGATCAGCGTGTCAAAGTGATACTCGTGAATATATTTGCGGGAATTAACAGATGTGACTGGGTCGCTCAAGGAGTGGTCGATGCTATGGAAAACCTAGATTTTACTCATCCTGTTGTTGTCAGATTGGCTGGCACCAACGTTAAAGAAGGCAAGGAGATAATTAAAAAGTCGAAACAGCCTATTATCCAGGCGGATGACCTAATGGAAGCCGCTACAAAATCAGTCCAAATTTGGCAGAATTTGTAAAATTAAATATATAATTTCCTACCTTATAAGTGAGGAAAGGCAAATAGATATGAGTATCCTGCTCAACGAAAACACGCGTGTCATGGTTCAGGGTATAACCGGTAAATTGGCAAGGTTCCATACGTCAGAAATGGTTGACTATGGAACGAAAGTTGTGGCAGGCGTGGTGCCTGGGAGAGGTGGAGAAAAAGTTGACGCAATACCCGTATTCAATACAGTTAAAGAAGCTGCGAAGGAAACAGGAGCCACGGCAAGTTTAATTTTTGTGCCTCCGCCGTTTGCGGCAGATAGTATCATGGAGGCTGCGGACGCAGGGTTGCAATTTTGCGTGTGTATTACTGACGGCATCCCGGCCCAAGATATGATCTATGTCAAAAGATATATGATGCGTTACCCAAGAGAGAAACGCATGATCCTAACCGGGCCAAATTGTGCAGGCACCATAAGCCCTGGGAAATCACTTTTAGGCATAATGCCTGGCCACATCTATAAACAGGGTTCTGTAGGTGTGGTTAGCCGTTCTGGCACACTAGGTTACGAAGCAGCTTACCAGTTAAAAGAGTTGGGAATTGGTATATCCACCTCTGTTGGGATTGGCGGCGACCCTATCAACGGTTCCTCTTTTCGCGATATTTTAGAAAGGTTTAATGAAGATGACGAAACCAAAATCATTGCTTTGATCGGTGAAATTGGCGGTCCACAGGAGGCAGAAGGAGCGGAATTTATTGGTAAGCATATATCTAAGCCAGTGGTTGCATATGTTGCCGGCCTGACAGCGCCAAGAGGTAAAACTATGGGCCACGCTGGTGCGATTATCTCCGCTTACGGAGAAACTGCTGAAGAAAAAGTTGAAATGCTTAGTTCAGTAGGTGTAACTGTCGCTCCAAATCCTGCAGTAATTGGAAAGACAATCGCCTCGATATTAAATTAAAGAGTTTCATCTACCAAGTTCGAATTATACGCATCGTTCAATAACTTTTTTCATGGTGGTAACATGAGCTTTTTTGAAATTATGAATGCCCCTGCTCGGCTGAACAGATCAGAACTTGCTGTTCCAGGCAGCCAACCTGAGCTTTTTGAAAAAGC
This sequence comes from uncultured SAR116 cluster alpha proteobacterium, assembly GCA_902578815.1. GTDB lineage: Bacteria > Pseudomonadota > Alphaproteobacteria > Puniceispirillales > Puniceispirillaceae > MED-G116. Next base: position 71,811 of record CACHEI010000006.1, read on the forward strand.
CGCTAAATCTGACGCTGATGTAATTTTTCTTGATTTAGAGGACGCTGTAGCACCTGAACAAAAATTGCGAGCACGCCAAAATGTCATCGAGGGTTTAAACGATATTGATTGGTCAGAAAAAACTATATCGGTAAGAATTAATGGCCTTGATACACATTATATGTATCGAGACGTTGTTGATGTTTTAGAAAAAGCAGGTGATAAGTTAGACCTTATAATGATACCAAAAGTTGGCACCGCTTCAGATGTTTATGCCTTGGACATGCTGGTCAGCCAGATCGAAAACGCTTCTTCAATCAAGAAACCTATTGGATTTGAACATATCATTGAAACTGCACTCGGCATGCAAAATATCGAAAGTATTGCAGCCGCTTCAAAGCGAAATGAGAGCCTGCACTTTGGCGTAGCAGATTACGCCGCTTCCACAAAAGCGAGGACAACTGCTATCGGTGGTGTCAACGAAAAGTATTCAGTCTTAACAGACGGGGATACTGAGAGGGCACGTGAGATACATTGGGGTGATATGTGGCATTACGCACTATCTCGGCTCGTAGTTACAGCAAGGGCTAATGGCTTACGCCCAATAGATGGACCATTTGGCGACTTCTCTGATGGTGATGGATTCTTGGCAGCAGCCAATAGAGCGGCCACATTAGGTTTCGAAGGAAAATGGGCAATACATCCCTCCCAAATAAATTTAGCAAATGCAGTAATGACGCCAGCCAAAGAAGATATTACTCAGGCCGTTGCTATTCTCGAAGCTATGGACGAGGCAAAACGAACCGGCAGAGGGGCAGTCTCTCTTAATGGTAAATTGGTGGATCTAGCTTCAATCAGACAGGCAGAGGTGCTAGTAGAGAAAGGAAGACAAATCGGAATAATTTAATTTTCCATACAGCTCGATTTATTCACAGATTCGTCAATTTACGATTTTTGATCAGTGTGGATAAGAATTAGTTATATTTGCACGTTAAAACGACTAAATAAGGATATATTTCGTGGAGTCAGAATTTCTTTACGGCGGTCTAAAAGACCATTTGCTAGACAACAGTTGTCTATAAGCGAGCGTAATATGCCATAACAAGATAATTAGTTTGGATCACTATTCCTAATATCAAACATCAAAATGAATGAAAATCAGGTAAGTAATGCAAAGACAGTGAAAAAATGGTTCCTAGGAGCGAAGTTCAATTCCTCACTGAGGCCAGGCCAATTCAAAAAATTCTATCCATTTCAATATTTTATATGACTACATGAATCAATCAGCGCACGAGGCTTGTCTTCGATATTTTCTTCAACCCGAGGTCCGAGCGCTACGCGTAGCGAACCGAAGTTGCTGAATCAGGTTGCAGACTTAGACTATCTTTCGATTGCGAGTGGCGAGCTTATTAAATGGCGATGTTTGCGCCTTGTACCCTCACAGGTGGTGCAAGGTAAACAGTTAACCCCGTTCAGTCGATCGGCTGACAAACGTCTCTCTTGCAAATCAAATCATGCCGCAAAGTTGTATGCTCAATAGGAACTCGTCACCGGTCAAGCATATTGCGCTTTATGCCAATGCGTACTCGCGCCAATAGGGCTGATTTGTCGATGTGACAGCGGTGAGCGATAGGTGATCAAGGCAATCCATCAGACGGTGGATGGTCAGGGGCCATGGTAGATGGTTAATTTTTGGTTACTTTCCAACCAACGCCACAAGCAGGCTTTAAGGCCCATCTTTGAAGACTAGAGAATACACGCCGTATTCATCTGACATTATCTTGCCTTTTTAATTGTTGCCGTGGCCAAATTGTGTCTTTTCAGAAAATCCATTTTTGGATTGAAACCAGCGCCGGAGGTTGCCGGTGCGGTGATTTGTCCTTTTCCTGAACAGATGATCTCGGGAGCTGAAAAATCTTCGCCAAAAAACCTGCTACTTGGAAATATATCGCATGGATAGCTAATATTGTCTTTTGTCGCCAGGGCAATGGAAGGGCCTTGACCGACGGCTGACTCCAACATTCCACCAACCCAAGTTGGAATATTTTTAGCCATACACAGATCATGGATCACCAAGGCATTGGTGAGCCCTCCAACACGACTTGTCTTTATGTTGATCCATCTGCATGCACCAATTTTGATCGCTTTGGCCGCACGGTTTACCGAGGTAATGCTCTCATCAAGGCAGATGGGCGTTAGTAATTCCTTCTGTAGCTCTGCATGGTCGATTAAATCATCGTACCCGAGTGGCTGTTCGATCATTTTCAGATCGAGTTGATCTAGGCTCCGAAATATCTCAACATCATCGAGCGTGAAGCCACTGTTGCAGTCTATATGCATTACCAAATCAGGGAATGTGTTGCGGACTTGCTCGATCATTTGAACACCACAGTGTCGATTGAACTTAATCTTCACCCTTGGATAACCCTGATCGATTGCCTTTCTGACCCTGTCAATTAATTCCGCAGCATTTGGCAAGACAGGTATATCTGCGCCGACAGCAACGTTTTGATTGACCCCGCCAATTAAGGACCAAAGTGGCTTATCGCATTTATGCGCGTAAGCATCCCACCAGGCAGAGTCAAACGCTGATCGAGCAAATTCATGTCCCTTGAATTCTCTGAATATTGATTGCAGTTGATTGGGCGCTGAGATGTACTTGCCGATTAACTGCGGCGCAAAAACATCACGTGCAACCGCAAAGGCTCCTTTTGTGTACTCAGTGTTATATAGCGGCAACGGTGCAGGCGCGCACTCGCCCCAACCTTCTACTTCGTCAGATTTTAGATTTACAAATAGACTTTCGATTTCATTCTGTGATCCATAGGCAGTAATCCATGGTTCTAGTAAAGGCATTCGCACATGAAATAAATTTACTTCCTTGATGACCATCTGGTTTGGCCTCTCCCAAAAAAATTTAACCTTACATTTTTCACGCTACTTGGCTGGCTTTAATATTTTTAACATCCCTAGTCGCGACATTACTTTCAATTTTTTCAATATTTTAGATGACTATCAATAGCCAGCCAACCGCCGATTTTGAATAACAATTTGGATAGCAGCCCAGTTTACCAAGTCTCTCAAGTTTACAGATCCAACAAACCCTTCAAAAAAGAACCACTTGAAATAAATTTCTTATTATCATTGAAAGCTTAACCACAATGTAAATTATCCAAAAACATGTCTAAAACGCGCCCCAAAATTAACTTTTTACCAAAGTGTTATGAGATAATTGGGAACTTTCGAAAAGTAATGGAAATCGGCGGCGGGATCTTTAATTCAACCGAATAATTAGTCCATGTTCTGTTGAGATCGTTAGACCAAAAATACTACGTTTCAAATATAGTGGATGCGTATGCCACCATGTGTTAGGATATGCAACGCTGACGGCCAATTCACGCCCAACGCAGTGAATAAACCTTTTATTTGTTTTCCATTTATCAGGTAAATTCCCGCTGAGTAGTTCACATACCCTCAACTTGGGTGACAATAGCCATTGTAATATACTCAAGCGCTTCGATCTAATTGATCACGACTGTTTGACGTTTTAATCGCAGTTTGAAAAGGTTCTGTAGTCGGGAGTGTTTAAAAGGCTGCGCCTTTCTCCTCCAAGGTCGGTCGCTGTCCGGCACGAACTAAAACAATTATGGCGTTTTGTCGCATTGCCACTGCGGACCTTGTCATGCATGCTGCATTTTCCTTCAGGTGTACGTTTTGTACGGGGGAGCCTGAAGGTGTTTCTTCTACCAAATGCGTTTTCTAATTATCTAAAAGTCGGCGCAACATTTGTGTTGATGGAATTAAGTAATAATACGAAAACTTGGATTCCTCAGCACAGTTATATTGACATTGTTCACACTATGGATGTGCTGCAAAATTATTGTATTGCCTTGAAAAACGTGAGCTTCATCGTTGGCCGCGGGCACTATCTAAACCATTAAAATTGGACTTTGGTATTACGATCTGATCAGTCCTCACCTTGACTTCAGTATCCTGTAAAATTGCTAACGGACCAGACGCCAAGGGCGTAACACTCCTGTCTTTAAACCAGAATAGCCTCACAATCTTTGGCCCTGCCAAAACCAGCGATAACATCCCGGACCACAGCGACTACGCCTTATGCATGGAGACAGGCAGTGCACTCCCTAAAACTCCTGTTATGTGGAGACGGGGATTAGACATAAGAGCAGTCGATTGGTTACAGAGTTGTTCTAATAAACCAATATGATTGCACTTGATTATCAACGCTTAACTAAACTGATTTGTACTGATGTCGTTTCAGCTTACATGGAAGATGATTTGGTAATGGACGTCAGTGGCTCCTGGGTACGACGAGCAAAAACTTCAGCTGCTGCGCAGCTAGAACAATTTAGCGATGCAGCAGAGGAACTCTACCTTACTCAACACTATGGTAATGCAAAGCCAAGATGTCTGACCAGCTACGACGCCAAGGACGTCTACAAACAAACAAAGTTCAATTCAAACTGAGCACTTTAACCGATACAGTGCAACCAGGATTTTATTGCGTAACCGTAACTCAGACTGACTCAATATTAGAAAACCAGAGCTGGCGTTCTGAGGGTCACTTGCGGCCCTTCGCTCTCTTCTGAGCAAGCCCTACAAAAGAAACCAAAGACCCCTCTAAGCGACCCTCTAATCGTCTTTATCAAGGTGTTTGTCTCAGCTTTGCTTAGCCTTGAGCTTTGGCTCTATGATAGTACTCCCAACGAAATGGCTCTCTACCAGGCCGAACGCAATCTTCTGGTCTCTCTTTTTTCTATCATGCTTGCGTAAATCGTCCATTTGCAATCAGGTTGGTACATAGAGGCTGCGTGTGTCTAATTTAGTCGATGGGGTTAATGCAATTTGTAACCCAACGTTCCAGTGTAAGAAAAAACAATGGTTTCGAGGATTAAACCTAAAGTTAGTGCCGTAAAAAACCTGTGACGGTCGGAGATGCCTCTGCTTTCAAAGACTGGCTTACCCAAGTAAAAAATAAACAGAAAGGTCAGAGCTGTCATTGGTTTGGATCCCTTCATTATCAACTGAATTCTCTGACATTAAACAAAAAGCCAATCTATAAATCCAATCATAAGTCCACTCAGAATAAACATCCAAAGATAAATTAGGACGTTAGCAAGTTGCTGATTGCGCAATTTTCCGTCACCAAAAGTCCAGTAAAGGCTTACGCCAGCCACACCAATTGAAAACATCACGATGAATGTTTCGATCACACTTAATTACGTTAGAACGCTACTGAAATGGAGGAACGTAGATCCGATTGCAATTAAACCGATGGACATCAAAATCAATACTAGCAATCTCTTAATGCCGCTTGGACCTCTTCTGCGCTCTGGTGCGTGAAGACCATTGGTTGAGACAATAGTATGAAACATTTCCTTGTAGTTCATGGGTACCTGCCTTTTGGTTACGAAGGGTGTTGGCGAACTCCGAAGTGTAGGACATACTGTCGCACCTTAGGCTACGATGGAAAAATTTCTGATAACTGTGAGCTGATTGATGCTCGTTATTACGTCCCAGTTTGTGATGAAAACTCACAACAGCAAGGTATTTACATCAACGTTTAATTTCGCATTAGTGACTTAGATTTGTTCAATAGTAGGCGGTCAACACTGGCCCTCCCGAGGAACTGGTTCTCAAGTGTTTCGATAGCAATTTTCTGGTCTTTCTTTCTAACGATGATGCTGTCGTGAACCGAGAAACAAGGAGCTCCATAACTCCGCATCAACTCAACCATCGTGCCTATGACTATCTCGCTTTCGATGAACATGAGATCAGCCCAAGTTATCTTTTGTGATGACCAGTCCGATAGCATTGGGAAGTGGTCAAGGATGGTCGGTAGAAGAGAGGCCATGGTCATGCTTTTGGGCTTGTCTATCCCAGCGGCCTTGATCTCAGCCAGAGCGTTCTTTGGCCACCTTGAGTGGAAACTGTGGTGACCAATGGTCGATGTGATCCAAGCCTTCACAATGGTACAGTCTATTCCTGATATGTCGTAGATGTCGTCCCTTTCGGGAAGAGCATATCCGGAGATACCTTGCAAGATAGTAAGGTAAGAGGCGTTGATGTCGATCTCGACCACCTCCTCACCACCTATCCTCATTCTGGCCCTGTCTTGCTGCTTCATGCCTTGGTAACTGTGGTCTCCAACAGCATAGACACGACCACCCCATTGGAAATCAAAACCCTCAACATCGCCATCGTTGAATAATCGGCGGTATCCTGAGAACCCAGCTCCATCAAGCTCAAAGCTGACAAGGAAGCTATTCAACTCCTTGATTTCAGCCTCCATAGCTAGGCTTTTGTTAGTATGGGTAAAGCGTATCTTTGCGCCCTTTGTCTTGATACCGCGGACCGTGGATGACCTTCCTCTTACCTCGATCACCTTCTTTGGCAGTTGGTGCAGGAAATGCTTGCTCGCGCCTTTTTCAACGATGGTCGCCTCTTCCGCCAGCCCAATTAAAACCATGGTTGGCTTGAACCTTGTGGCTAGGCTGGGATGGAAGGTGGTGGTGGTCATTCCCTCAAACTGCACACCTTTTGCATTATGGCCCAAAGACACTTCGATCAGACCAGCCTTCTCCATTGTCTCCATGATGGACTTGAACGTCTTGTATCCGACTGGTCTGTCACTGAAGGCTGAGGTAGCGATGGGATGATGTGATCAACCAGCATCTTTGACATCATGTCCGATCAACAGGTCACCTGCGATCTTACCGACAGCATCTTGGAACGAGGCAGCGTTGTCTTTTGTCCTTGCCCTACAGCTTTCTTCTGTATTGAGGATGATGTCGATGATGGCTCCCACCAGTGCCTTGGACTGAGGTGACGAAGGTGGACACGACAGGCTCATGTACCTTGCGTTCTTTAGCTCATCATAGTCATGATCAGACATTGTCTTACGGTTTCTAGTATGCCAGGGGCCAACCCCAGTGAGTGAGTGGTCCATCGTTGATGACCACCTCTACCTTACAAGTAAAGACCATGGATACTAGTGTAACTCTGGTTACCAGAGGGACCAACGACTACGCACACTGCTCGCACCTCATCTACCTCTACGACCAGCACATGAACCCTCTGGTCGCCGGTTGGCTGGAAGACAACTCAAGAGCGTTTGATGACGCCTACGCCCTCACCGAACTGATCCAGTGGGTCTGGAGGTCGAGGGTCAGGAAAGAACAGCAAATCACCCTCTACCTACCCAGCCCAAGGATGCGAAGGTTGATGGAGGAGTGGTTGTGAGCTGAATTTGATAACGAATGGAAGTGAGGTTGAAAAAGGGCCAAGGGATTAACCTCGACCCGTTTCTGCTGATGATCTCTTTTAGGCCAGTCATCAGCCATCTGCCCGCCATTGCAGCCTTACAACACCACGGT